>JAAYVG010000044.1 GCA_012517285.1 Elusimicrobiota bacterium | reverse complement strand
GGTATAGCATAAATTTTAGCATATTTTTTAATACTTTTATTACCTCAACCAAAAGTAACCTACGCGGTTACTTTTGGTTACGGTTATGAAGGGGTGAGGAAAATAGAAAAAGGAAGGCTATTTTGAGAAGAAAGAATTGGCGAAATAATAGTCGGAGGGGAGGCCGATATCAATAAAGGAGGCGTCTGATGTAAAGCCATAAAAGGCATATGTCTTATAATATTTTTCTAAAAAATCTTTCTCAAATGAAAATTTATCTGGAGGATTAATGGTCAATAAAAAATCTTTTTTTAATATATAACTCCCAGCGTTTATTAGAGCTTTACCACCTAATTTTGCCCGCAGTTTATACACTACTGTTTAAAAAATACCCTTCTACCGAAGTAACCGCGTAGGTTACTTCGGTACAGCATAAATTTTAGCATATTTTTTAATACTTTTATTACCATAACTAAAAGTAACCTACGCGGTTACTTTTGGTTACGGTTATGCATACTTTTCTTTTGATCATAAAGATAAAACTTCATTGTTGATATGAAGCGATTAAAATCAGCGTCAGTATTAAATATAACAAAATCCGCTATGCTTTTATTGAATATATGATATACCATAACGCCTCCTACCGAAGTAACCGCGTAGGTTACTTTGGTATAGCATAAATTTTAGCATATTTTTTAATACTTTTATTACCTAAACCAAAAGTAACCTACGCGGTTACTTTTGGTTTAGGGTCTTGGGGAATGGAGGAATTGGGGAAGTTTTTGGAAATTTTTAGCCAACAATGTGTTAAAACCACCCAATTTGTATTGCTTAATTATCTTGTAATCCTCAGCCATCTTTGTCAAAATCTTATATATATTTTTATTACTTTTCCCACCAACCCGCATATTTACCATAACCCTTTCTATATAACCAACAGAGATGCTATGCTTATATAAAAACCTTATCATCAACTCATAATCTGCTGAAATCTTATATGATAAATCAAAAAGGCCATATTTATCATAAACCTCTTTTCTCACAAAAAAAGTTGGATGAGGCGGCATCCATCCCTTTTCAAAATTTTTAATATTAAACTCGCCAGATCTCCAATATCTAATAATTTTTTCAGGATTACTTTTTGCAACATAACACAAATCGCCATAACAAGAATTAATATCGTTATTTTGAAACAATTCTATAACGCTTTCTACAATATCCTTTGAGGCATAAAAATCATCAGAGTGTAAAACACCAATTATATCCCCTGATGCCATTTTTATCCCTTTATTCAAAGCATCATAAATTCCATTATCTGATTCGCTTATTATTCTTAAATCCGGCGAAATTTTTCTGGCTATGTTTAGAGTTTCATCTGTGGAAGCTCCATCTATAAGTATATGTTCTATAAAAGGATAAGTTTGAGAGCGTACGCTTTCAATAGAAGCCTTTATAGTATCAGCTGAATTAAAAGTAGTAGTAATTATTGAGACTTTCATCTATTTAATTATTCTTTTTTTGACCGGTACTGCAGGATTTCCTTTATAGATAGTGTATTCTTCTGTATCCGACATCAAAACACTTCCTACCGTTAATATAGAATGGGACTTTAAAATTATTCCCGGGCAGATTATACTTTTAGCTCCCAACCATACTCCATCTTCTACAACTACTGGTTTTAACAATAGATCAAAAGTTTCTGTTTTGTAATTATGATTTCCTGTTAAAATATAAACACCTTGAGAGATACAAACATTATCTCCAATCTTAACTAAACAAAGATTATCTATCCAGACATCTTCTCCTATCCAAACATTATCCCCAATTTCAAGGAACCATGGATATTTTATATTGACACAGGGTTTAATGACAGTTTTCCAACTTATTTTTGCGCCAAATAATTTTAAAATCATTATTTTAAACCATGAAGGATAAGGTAATGAAGATTTTAAAAATGCAATATTACATAAATACCAGAATAGACATTTGAATTTACTTCCATGATTATACCATGAATTATTAAATTTTGATAAGTCAACTTTATTCATATATCAATCCCATACATTTCCTTGATAATATCCTTAATAGACTTATTTTCAGCTTTAGATTTTTTTTCAATTTCATATATTTTAGCATCTACCAAAAACCTGTACCAGAAGCCCTGAAGGAAATGCCATATTAAACCCTCCTTGCCATCCACAATGACAGCAGCCCACTAATCACTATGATAAGCATTAATTCCTAAAATATACATATTCTATATTCCTCTTTAACTAATATTTTTTTGCCGAAAGTACACAATCAGAATTGGTCTCTCTGTTTATTCTTATTGAAAAACCTCCTTTCCTTAGCTCGGAAAACAATTTATCCTTATCTCCAAAAGCATAATGAACTTCCATAACTATCTGATCTATCTTTTCTAATAAAAGCCCTTCTGAAAAAAGCCCAAATTCTCCACCCTCTATGTCGCATTTTAAAAGATTGATTCTGGATATGTCATGCATTGAGAAGAATTTTTCGAGAGAAACTGTTTCAACCGAATCAAGACCCATCGAAACAATCATCTCTTCCTGTTTTTTTCCGATATTGCCGAGAAAAAAATTATCAAGTATAATCCTATTCTTTGGGAAATCATTCAAATCCATCTGGTCCCAAAAAGCAGCTGATAAATTCTCATTTGCCTCAACAGCGATAACCCTATTATCGTGGTGAGAAGCAAGTGCCATAACGCTAAAATTGCCCACATTAGCACCCATATCTACTATAAGACCGCCAGCAGGCATAGCGACAAAATTATCTTTCATATAAACATTCCGCACCCACATCTCCCTTATACCGCTGAAATTGGCTCCTCACCAAAATTTCGCTCTAAACTTTCCATTTTTTACTATTATCGGGCCTTTGGGCATAAATTTATCAGCAGGTTGAAGATTTCTATCCCTCAAACATCTATGAAAATTTAAAACTATCCCAATGATCCATCTTAAACCTAAAATAAAGTTTGTAACGTGAACAATCCCCAAAAAATCGCTTAAAATTATTGAGAAATATTTCATATTGTTTTAGAAATTATAAAAATATTAAAAATGCAAACTAATGACCTATCTCGACTTACTCTGTCTTTCTAAATCATAAATGTTAACATCAACCATGAACCTATAATAGAGACATTCGAGGAAATGGAAAATCAAGCCATCCTTACCATCCACAATGACAGCATCCCCCGAATCTCCATAATATGCATTAATGCTAACAATAATCATCTATCCTCTTTTTATATTTTACTAAATTTTGATAAGTCAACTTTATTCATATATCAATCCCATACATTTCCTTGATAATATCCTTAATAGACTTATTTTCAGCTTTGGATTTTTTTTCAATTTCATATATTTTAGCATCTACCAAAAACCTGTACCAGAACCCTTGCAAAAAATGAAAAATCAATCCTTCTTTGCCATCAAGAAATCCCAACTTTAAAAAATAGCGATAAAGGAAATAAGCAAAAGCCCGTAAAAATAATGGTAATTTGTAATAAAAATTTTCCTTAAGATATCTTTTTTGTTCTGTTTTACCACGGAAAATGTTAGCTATCGTCTCTGGCTTTAAACTTCCATATTTCATAGCCAAATAATCCAACGCTTCTCTTTTGGCATAATTTATATGTTTAAAAATAAATTCTTCAATTGAGCCATTTCTGTCTTTTAAGTTATATTCAAGAATATCATTTTTTAAATATGCTGTTTTACCTTCCATTATAATATGCTCATCCATCATTCTGTTTTCTATTTTTCCCTTACCACGCTTAAAAACTCTCAAAAAATAATTCGGATAAAATCCACCGTATTTTATCCACTTATGCATAAAATAAATACGAAGTTTTATATAAATTCCATTTAATTCAGGAACTTTAACAATCTCCTCTAGTTCTTCAAATGCCTCATGTGTCCATCGTTCATCCGCATCAAGCCTCATTATCCAAGTGCCTTTTAAAGGCAAGTTTTCTAATGCCCAATTAAATTGCTTAGCCTGATTTTTAAATTCATGCTGATAAATTTTATCAGTATATTTTTTAGCAATTTCAAGAGTCTTGTCCGTAGAATAAGAATCAACAATAAAAATTTCATCCACCCAATCATAAACACTTTTAAGGCAAGCTTCTATATTTTTTTCTTCATTATAAGTTAAAATTATAACCGAGATAGGAAGTTTCATATTTTTAAAACCTCTTCATACATCTTTATCATATTATCTGTGACTTTATCAATATCATAGTATTCTTTTACCATTTTTTGAGCATTTTTGGAAATTTCAATTCTTAAATTATTATTTTCTAATAAAGTTTTCATACCATAATATACACTTTCTATATTGGTTTCAACAATTATTCCTGCCTTATTCTTCTCAACATCATCATAAACTCCAACCTTATTGGAAATTACAATAGGAACTCCCCAAGCCATAGCTTCAATAATCGCCACACCAAAATTTTCAGAATACGATGGAAGCACAAATATTTCAGCCCTTTTAAAAGCTTCTATTTTATCCTCTCCAACAAGCAATCCTGTAAAAGTTACAGAATCTAATATCCCTAATTCTTTTACTAAATTTTTCATCTTTAAAGTATAATCATCACCATCATCATCTCCCGCCATTAAAAGATGATAATCTGAATTTTCTTTAACAAGTTTTGTAAAAGCAGGAAAAAGTAAATCTAAACCCTTTTTCCAATTTATCCTACTTAAATATAGAATTAACTTTTTATTTTTTATGGCTGGAAACTTTTTAATTAAATTTTCAGATACTATTGAAGTGTTAAAATTATTTAAATTTAAACCATTTGGTATTACTTTAATCTTATTTTCATATTTTGGAAAAAAACTTAAAAAATCTTTCTTTTCCATATTTGTCAAAAGGTGAATATTTTTTGCTTTTTTTACTATCCTTCTGCCAATTATATTAATAAAAATATTTTTCTTAATCTTTTTTATGAATATTTTATTATATGCATCTATCATAAATGTTCCGCGAGGAGATAAAACATAAGGCTTATTTATAAAAAAAGTAAATATGGCATAAGAATCAAAAATACCATTTAAGTGAATTAAATCATAATTTTTAGATTCCTCCATAATTCTTTTCAAAAGTTTCGATGAAAAAGAAGGCATAACACTTCTCGGCAAATCTTCTCTAAAATATTCCACCTCATAAGGTAATTCCTTGATAAATTCTAATTTATTTATATCATAATTTTTAGGTATGGGCGATAAAACTTTAATTTCAATATTTTTCTGACTAATTTTTTTTAAAAGATTTAATATAGAGATAAAAGGTCCACCTATCTCAGGATAAAAACCCACTAAATATAAAATTTTCATATAACTCTTATCTTCTTATTTGGTATTAATTTTATTAAAACAAAAATGAATAAACTCATTAAAACTAAATTTGCAAAACTCTGAAAAATGTAATTATCAGATATAAAATATGTAAAAATTAAATTCACATAAAATAAAATTAAAAAAGGAGATTTATGAATATAAAGTGTCTTATAATAGATAAAAAACATTATGAATGAATTAATTATACCACTAATAAATCCTATATTACCTAAAATTAAAAATGACTCCCCTATTCTTCCAACGCCAGCTGAAACATTTTTCATTTGTTTATTTTGTATGATTTCTACCATAAAATAACACAATTCTAAATTAGGCTTATTTGACCATAATGCTCTTGGAATGATATTTAAAATCTCGACAAAAGAACCTAATGTAAAATAAGACTTATCAAAATTACCATATCTTTTTTGTAAATATATCAAATTATCCAACAACTCAATTCTGTTATAGAAAGATGAAATTATTCTTTCATTTATCCCATCAAAACTATCAATTGCAACGGAAAAGTTATTTTTAACATTTTCAAATGTTATCTCACCATGAATTTTACCATAATATCTTATAGCATAAGAATAATAGATATTGCCTATTACTATAAGCGAAAATAATAATAGCCATATTTTTTTTACTTTAAGGCTATATATATTGAGATAAATAATGTAAAGCATAAATAAGATAAATATCGGTGCTTTGGATGTAGATATAAGTGAATCAAATGCTATTACAAAAGACATTATTATTGATAATACTAAATATTTTCTTTTAAAGTTTAGACGATAAAATGATAACAGCAAAAAAATCAATAAATATTTAAGGGGTTGCAAATTGGAAATAAAAATATCTAAATAGTTAAACTTTGCCTCATTGGCAAAACCATAAAATTTAGAGAAAAATACAAACTTCCAAACAAAAGATAAAGATATAAATACCAATAAAATTAATGTAAATACTTTAAACCTATTTCTATGTAATTTAAAAATATTTCGCCAATCAATTTTTTTTAGATTATGAAGAAAATATATACTTGAAATATTAAACAAACCATAGAAAATAGTACTATAAATAAGAGCTTTAGTTATATCATTTATATCATAAGGTATTATAACTTCAATTAATTCTTTATCCACCCAATTATTAATTAAAAAAAAAGCTTTTAATGGATAATTTATAAGATAAGATAAATTAAATAATGTAAATGGCAAGAGCCAGAAATTTTTATCTTTTGCTTTTAATAAATACAAGTAAAAGATAGAAAAATTAATAATTAATAAAGTATATATAACTAACTTATCCATTTATATTCTTTTTAAATATTTCACTATATAGGAAGATAATCTAAATATTTTATCATAAATTCTTTTAAAAAAATTAAAAACCAGATTATTTAAAAACACAAAATTATATAAATTCTCAAAAATCTCTTTTATAGCATCTGATAAACTAAAATGAAATAATATTGTTAAAACAATGTTACTAAAATTATTCCAGTATATTTTCTCCTTTCCTAATTTAAAAGCGTATTCCTTCTCCCTTTTAAGCAGATTAAGATGTGAATAAACAAGTCCCTTATGATTGACATTAACAGTATTAGTACTATGAATTCTATATAAATATACTACCTTATCTATATAAATAAATTTCGATATCTTAGATAATTTTAACCACAATTCCCAGTCTTCAGCTGTATTTCCATCAGTCCACGCAGATATTTTATGCAACATTTTAGTTTTTAACATATAGCCACCAGGAGGCAAATAATCTCCATTTATCAATGAATCATAAGAACCAAATATCCGAGAATCTTTGTAGTTTATATTTCTCATTAATGAATAACGCTCTATCAAATTATTTACACCAATATTATCATCTATTAGTTTACCTGTTTTAATATCAAAATATATATTCTCCCCACTTTCATTAATATAAGAAGCTTCCCCAAAAGCGACAGAAATATTATCATCTTTATTATTTTCTAATGCTTCAACTAAAACCTTTATTTTACATGGCATCATTATATCATCGGATGCATTTGCAGTAAAATATTTACCCCTCGCCCATTTAACAGATTCATTCATTGAATTAGTAATCCCCTTATTTTCTGTATTATTTCTATATTCGAATCTAATAAATCTATTCCTACATTCATCAATATATTTAAGAATAATCTGATTAGTATTATCAGTTGAAGCATCATTTATAATAAGCAATTCAATATTCTTATAAGTTTGATTTATTACACTTTCAATAGAATCGGCGATATATTTCTCATGATTATAAGCAGGAATAAAGACACTGACCAATGGAAAATTATTCATATCAATTATTTTTTAACTTTCATATTAAAAAAGTATTTTTCTGACAATCTCAAAAACCTCATCAACTTTTATATTATTTAGACACAAATTATCTCTCGGGCATATTTCTAACATACAATTTTCACATGGAACATTTTTTCTGAAAACAAAATTATTTTCACCCATAGGATACCACTTCCCAACTTTGCCACGAGCTGAGAAAACAGCAATGATTTTAACTCCCATAGCAGCTCCCATATGCATAACACCTGTATCATTTGATATTAACATTTTACATTTTGAGAGTAAGGAAAATGACTCTATAATTGACAATCTACCTGCCATATTGAAAACCTCTCCCGATACCTTTAGCTTCAATTCTTCTCCATATATAAACTCATCTTTGCTTCCAAAAAGTATAAAAACAATATTATTATTTAGATGAGACATGTTATTCATAAGCAAAGAATAATTATCTATACCCCATCTTTTAGCAGACATTTTAGAACCAAAACCAATACCTATTAAAAGCTTATTTTTTAGATTTTCTTTTTCCAATAATTCATTTGTCTTTAATGCAATTTCATCCGGTATATTTATAATAGGAAACTTTATGTTATTTTCAGGAATATCAATACCTAAAAATTTTAAAACCATTTTTAAATATCTATCAGATTCTTTTTCAAGAATTTTCGTTTTAGCTTTTTTTGATGAATTTTTCCATATATTTATAGAATCATATATTCCATATATTTTTTTAAACCCACAAAGTTTAAAAAATACATAATCTCTCAAAGCTTGAAGATAATTCCTTCCAGGGTGGAAATAGAATAATACTTTCCTGTTTTTATTTCCTCTGATTTTTTTTACAAAATAATATAAATCTTTAATATCAGATAATTTATATTCAATACTATATTCGAAGCAATTTGTATATTTTAAAACATCCCATACCTTTATATACTTACTTTCTTCATTTGCTATTAAAATCATTTTTTTGCCATAAAAATTATATATCAGTTTAATAGCAGGAATTAAAACTATACTATCCCCCAGATTACCAACCCGAAATACATAAATATTTTCATCTTTTTTGAATCGGTTTATAAGTTTTTTACACAAATGAATCCAAAAGTAGGGATTATAGATATTGATAATAAAATCTAAAATAAACTCCAATTTATAATATTTTCTGATAGCTAATAAATGATAAACAAATCTTTCCCAATACAATGATTTCATATTAATGCTACAAAGATATTTTTTTTCATTTTTTAAGATTTTAAATGAATCTTTGATAATTCTTTTCCTTATTTCCAAAATTTTAGTAGAGTTTGAAGAATGTACCCTGTATTTAGCTACTGGTAAATCCAAAAATAAAAACTTATCTCTCTTCGATAGTTTAAGCCACATTTCCCAATCTTCTATTGAATTATCATTTCGCCATCCTCCAACTTTTCTTAAAAGAGAAGTTTTAACTAAATATGACATTGCCGGAAGATAATTACCTCTAATCAACGATTCATAAGAACCAAATATTCTTCTATCTTTATAATTAATTTTGCGTGTGTAAATATAAAAATCCAAAAATCTACAAAATCCACGGGAAGAATTAGTTATATTGTGATTTTTATCCACAAAACAATTATTAGAAAATTCATCTATAAAAATAGCATCTCCAAATACTATACCATTCTCAGGATTATCTTGAAGCGCCTTTACAAGAACTTCTACTTTATTAGGTAACATTATATCGTCAGAAGCACTCCCTGTAAAATATTCACCTTTTGCCCATTCAAGACATTCATTTAAAGTATAAGCTAATCCCTTATTTAATCTATTTCTATATTCAAATCTGATAAATCTGTTTTGACAATCATTTATATAATTTCTAATAACAGAATCACTCTCGTCCTGCGAACCATCATTTATTATTATCAATTCTATATTTGAATATCTTTGATTTATTATACTTGTAATCGCTTCAGCTATATATTTTTTATGATTATAGACAGGAATACAAACTGTTACAAGAGGTGAAGAATTTAATTCCATTTGCATTTAATAACCACCTATTTATTTAAATTAATATTTTTAAAATCCATGTTACAGTATTGATAAATATTCTTTATAGCTTTCTTTTATCCCTTCTTCTAAACTTATCTTTGGTTTCCAGCCTAATTTCTTCAATCTGCTCACATCAAGAAGCTTTCTTGGTGTGCCATCTGGCTTGGTGGTGTCATATCGTATATCACCATCATAACCAACAATCACCTTCACCATCCTCGCCAAATCCTTTAACATCAAATCCTCACCGCTGCCTATGTTTATAAGCTCACCTATATCTTTATAGTTATAGTTCTCCATTAAGAATATGCAGGCATCGCTCAGGTCTTTTACATGGAGAAATTCTCTGTAAACCTTGCCTGTACCCCACATTAATACATAGTCAGGGTATATGCCAACCTCGTTTAATGCTTTTGTTATTGATTTCTCATCCTTTAGGTTTATCTTTTTATCAATCTGAAAGCCTAATGGGTTTCTTTTTATATCCTCTGATAGGGATTTGTAGTCTTTTTTTGACAGAAGTTTCGCTAAATGAAACTTTCTTATCAGTGCTGGAAGGACATGTGATGTCTCTAAATTATAGTTATCACCCTTACCGTAAAGGTTTGTTGGCATAACTGAGATGTAGTTGGTTTTATATTGTTCATTGTAATATCTGCAAAGCTTTATTGCTGAGATCTTTGCCATTGCATAGGCTTCGTTTGTTGGTTCTAAATATCCACTTAATAGATACTCTTCTTTCATTGGCTGAGGGGCTAACTTTGGATATATGCATGATGATCCGAGGTTTAAAAGCTTTTTTACTCCATATTTGTATGACGAGTGGATTATGTTTATTGCTATTGCAAGGTTGTCGTATATGAATTCTGCGGGGTATGTGCTGTTTGCAAGTATGCCTCCAACCTTTGCTGCTGCTAAAAAAACATATTCTGGTTTGTTCTTTTCAAAAAATTTCTCGGTTTCTAACTGCCTTCTTATATCTAAATCTTTTTTCTCTGCATATATCAGTTTTTTGTATCCTTTCTCTTTTAGTGTGTTTAATATATTACTTCCTACAAGCCCTTTATGACCGGCTATGTAGATTTTAGATTTTTTAAGCATAAGAATATTATATAAATTATAATGGGGCACTGAAAAAGTCCAATCAGAAATCTCGTATAAAAAAAACATCCTGTAGAATTATATGTGGTAAATTTGGAGAAAAAATCAAGCAAATTTAATTTTTTTTTAAGATCTTTTTCTTTAAATATTAACTCGGATAAATATTGGGAAAATTTATAGTTTCTTATTAATTTATAGTTCTTTTTGACAGCATTGTTTTTCATTTAAATACCTCGTAAAATAAATTAAGCAAAAAATAGCATATAAGAAATAATTTACCGCATAGGCAATGGATATGCCCTGAAAGCCGTAAATATTCATGAATAATACGCTTAAAATAACCAGAGTTGAAACAAAAAATATCTCGCTTATGATAAAAACTCTGGCCATAGCTTTGGCTATCATAAGATATGCCAATAGCCATGAAGCTATTTTAAACACATCACCTATCAACTGAAATAGAAATAATTGCCTCATTGGCATAAATTTTTCAGAGAATACAATTAAAATTATTAAATCTTTTAATACAAAAATTCCGAGAGCCATAATTATGGTGATTGGAAGCAAATATTTATATGTAGATGATATTTCTTTTTTAAGCTCTTTTTTGTCTGAAATCTCGGATAATCTTGGCAAATAATAAATGGAAATAGATGTGGTTATAATCATAAGATACACATTGCTTATTTGGCAGACAGCCTGCCAGCAACCGGCCATATCCCAGTTAAAATGTGAAGCCACATAATTTCTTAAATAGATTTGCGAGACAGGGCCCAAAAAAGCGGACACAAGGGTCATTAAAGAGTATTTTAATAGTTGATTAATTACCTTTTTATCATAGCCGCCGGTAAATAATGAAAAAGAAAACCATGAGGAATTTTTAATAAAAAAGAAAGCGGCAAAAAAAACAATGGACTGGGCAATAATCCCGGCTATAAGAGCCCCATATAATCGTAATTTATATACCAACAAAACGGTAATCAGAAGCCCAAAAATAGCGGAAAATATATTCAGACTTATAATCTTTTTTATCTCTTTTTGACCATTTAAAACAGCGACTATAAAGCCATAAGCGACATAAAACACAAGAGAAAAAGCATAAATTATAAATATGGAATAATATTCGCCGCTTTTGAGTAATTTCTGTGAAAGATATTTTGACAGGATAATTATACAGAGGGCAGTGGGTATAATCAGAAGTAAAAATAAAAAAACAGAACTGCTCCAGAGTTTCTTTTTTGCCTCTATATCGTTTTTATATTCAGCCGTGTATTTCACTATACCGTTATTGACTCCGCCGCTGCAAAAGGCATTGATTATGGAAACAAAATTATTGAATTGACCGATAAGAGCTGTGCCGGCAGGACCTATATAAACAGCCACAACTTTGACGCTTATAAGCCCTGTAATTATTTTAATTAGCGTGGTTATAAAGGATAAAATGGAAGTCTTAATTAAAGTCATTTAAGGCTTCCACAATTTTTAAAGTTTCATGACAAGTCTGGACTCCGCTTATCGGCAGACTTAAAACTTCCCTGTGTATTTTCTCAGTGATAGGAAATGAAAATTTATTCCATTCTTTATAGGCCATCTGTTTATGCGGCGGCACAGGATAGTGAATAAGCGTTTCTATCCCTTTTTTATGGAGATATTCTTTAAGTCTGTTCCGTTCTATGCATCTTATCACAAAAAGGTGCCAGACATGAGATTTTCGCCCAGTCAAGCGAGGTAATATTATCTTTTCATTTTTTATATTTTTAAAATATAAGTCGACTATTTTTCTTCTTTTTTCTATTTCCCTATCCAGATATTTCAATTTGACCCTTAATATTGCCGCCTGTATCTCATCCAAGCGGCTATTTATTCCCTGATATAAATTTTCATATTTCTTATGACTGCCATAATTTCTCAATGCCCTGACTATCTCTGCTAATTTTTCATCATTTGTAGTGACAGTGCCAGCATCTCCAAGCGCGCCTAAATTTTTGCCGGGATAAAAACTAAAACCTGAAGCATCTCCTAAATTGCCACATTTTATACCTTCATATTCAGCCCCATGAGATTGCGCAGAATCTTCCACAACTTTCAAATTATATTTTTTCGCTATTTTATTTATTTTGTCCATCTGGCAAACCTGACCATATAAATGGACAGGAAGTATGGCTTTTGTCCTCTTTGTAATATTTTTTTCAATTAGTTCCGGATTTATAAGATAAGTTTTAATATCGGGCTCAATTAAAATTGGTTTAAGCTTATTTTCAGTTATGGCAAGAATAGAGGCTATATAAGTATTGGCAGGGACAATGACTTCATCCCCCTCTTTCATCATTCCCATTTCTTTATATGCCCGTAAAATCAATATCAGCGACTCAAGACCATTTGCAACACCTATACAATATTTAACACCGCAATATTTTGCAAATTCTTTCTCAAAATTATTTACTTCTTCGCCAAGTATATACCAGCCACTGTCAATTACCCTTTGACAAGCCTTTAAAAGCTCATTTTTATATTGAGAATTAAGTTTTTTTAAATTCAGGAATGGAATCATTTTCAACCCTTTTTAAAATTTTAGGAAGTTTAGATAATTTACTTAAATAATAATCAGGTTCTAACCTTGATAAAAACTGTTTTGACCTAATACCATAAATAGATGCAATTGTTAAAATTCCAAGTTTTTTTCCTGCAGCAATATCCATTTCAGTATCACCTATAATAATATTTTTCCCTCTCTGGTTTTTTATAATATATTTATTAATCAATGGTACTTTGCTTTTTAAGTCTATTGGTGACCCTACTATTATTTTACTGCAATACTTATTCAAACCAAAATTATCAAGTTCCCATAAAAGGTTTTTTTTATTATTCCGCATTGTTACAAATATTAAATCATTTGTTTTTTTTAGATCTGATAGAACATTCAAACATCCTGAAAATAGTTTATCAAACTTTAAATATTTTCTATCTTCTATTTTTGTTAACCAATCGTGGGCAAAATTTTTCTTTAATTGCTTAAAAGATTTTTTATAAATAATTTCTACTGTTTTCTTCCCTTCCCTTTTTTGGTTCCAAAATTTCCTTTTTGAAAATATCTTTTGTATTCCGTAAGAATATAAAATATCTTTATATATTCTATAATGTCTTTCTGAAGTATCGATCAAAGTTCCATCAATATCAAAAAAAATATTATTTGTTTCATTTTTCACATACTGCATATATTTCTGCTCCTATTTCAGGATATTTCTTACCTAATTCATAAAATGCATCCATCATCTTTTTGGTCCACCACTTTTCTATCCGGGTATTGGAAAGAGGTTTTAAAAAGATACCTCCAATTTCCTTAATATTTAAACCAGCTTTATTTATATCATTTTGCAAAGTTTCCAAAGTATAAATTCTTCTATGACCAAGTTTTTTATCCAATTTATTTAGTTCATTTTCTCTCTTTAAAAGCCCCATTTTTACACCTGCTTGTCTGTGAATAGAATTAGCATTGGGGAACATCTATGAGAATTACTCCACCATTTTTAAGATAGTTTTTAGCTTCCCTGCATATCAAAACAGGATCTTTAACATGTTCCAGGATATGCATCATAATTATAGTGTCAAATTTTTCATTTAACTTTAGGTTTTCTATAAGAGAACATATAACTTTAAGATTATTTACATTTATTTTACTTCTTACAATTTTGCAAAACTTGGCAGAACCATCTACAGCAACAACCTTTTTAAAGTGTTTTACTAACATCTGGGTTGTTAAGCCATCGGCGCATCCTAATTCTAAAGCAGTGGAACCTTTAAAATAGTTTTGTAAAGTTAAATATCTATAATACATTAACCTTCCATTAAATCCCTCAGAGTATAAAACATCTTCAGCGATATCGCTTAACCTTTTTATTTCTTCATTATTATTCATAATAAAATACCTCTTCCCAGTATCTACACATTTTGACTATTTTAAAATCATTTACTGGTTTTATTTTTTCCCCTGCTGCCATTTTTAAGGCAAATAAAGGGGTATTTATACCTGCTGCAATTGATAAAGGTAAACCACCAGAAAATCTTGGATTAATTTCCAAAAATTTTATTTCATCGCCTTTTTTAAAACATTGAATATTTGCAGGACCATTGATATGTAGTTCCTCAGATATTTTTTTTGCATAATTTATTAGTATCTCATCTTTTTCAGTTTTACCTTTATATGATATTCCTGCTCTCGTATCTATTCTTTTTCTTGGCACGGCAGATATTAAATTTTCTCCATCACAAAAGATATCTATCGTATATTCCTCTCCTTTTGCTTTTTCTTGAATTATAGGTTCTTTTAATCTTTTTATAAGGCAAAGTTCTTCTTCATTATAGATTTCATATACATCCCGGCTACTTAATCCTTTTCGTGGTTTTAATATTAATGGAAAATTTATATCTGCATTGGCAAGAATATCTTTTGTACTATTTAAATTATCAATCAAAAAGGTTTGTGGAGTAGGTATTCTAAAATTTTTAAAAAATCCATAGGTTTTAATCTTATCATTACATGTAACAATAGTTTTATAAGAAGATACCAATAAATAAGTTGATTTTTTAATAATGTTTCTATTCCGAGCAATTACTTCAAGCTCAATATCAATGATTGGTATAAGTAAGTCAATAGATTCTGAATTAACTATCCTATTTAGAGCATTTAAATAAGATTCTTCATTAGTAGCAGGAGGAATTTGAAAAAATTTGTCACAAAATTTCGAACCTGCTATATTTTCCTTTTCATTAATATCTGTTCCTATAATAAAAACTTTAAATTCATTTTGTTTTTTTAAAGCTTTTATAACACCAATAGCAGTAGTACTACCAATACCTGTTATCAAGATATTAAATGTTGTTTTCATCATTACTTATTTGCTTTGAAAATTCTCTTAAATTCCTTATAATCCCTTAAATAATCTTTTTCGTCATATAGTTCAGACGCCAAAACCAAACATACTGACCCTGAAGAAAAATTGTCCAATTCTCGCCATATCATACTTGGAATATAAAGTCCATAATATGAGCGATTGAGAGCAAACCTTTTTTTCTTCAAACCGTCGTCCACAATCACATCAAAACCCCCACTTGCCGCAATTATAAATTGTTGGAGCTGTTTGTGAGCATGCCCTCCCCTGGATTCACCGCCCGGAACATCATATAAATAATATACCCTTTTTATTTCAAACGGGATATGGTTTTTACTTTCTATAAAAGTTAGATTGCCCCTTTTATCCTGAATCCTTGGAAGATTTATCAATTTGCAATCTGATATTTTCATAAAATCTCCAATAAAGAATAAAACTGAATAGAACGCCACTTCATTAACCGAGCATAGTTCAAATCCAAAATTGCGTCAGTTTTTTCCCCAGTTTCCATTTTCTTATTTCCTTAATTCTTTCATTATTTTATTTTAGCATAATTACAAAAAAATTATCAAGATTTTTGACCGCGTCATTAGTCCTTCCACTTTTATATTCTATAAAATTTTAAGCAATGATTTACGAGCAAAAAAGGATGTGTGACTATGGTTACAATATAGTGGTCAGTGATCAGAAGACAGATGTCAGAAATCAGAGAACAGAAAGCAGAACTTGCCTGACGAAGCCGTTTCGGCGTAGTCAGGGACAGAGGACAGAAAGCAAATTAGTTATTTAATCATCGAGATGAAGACGGATAAGACAGCTGATGAAGACGGACAGAAAGCGAACAAATTAACTGACGCGGTTGGGGATCATAAACCGCCTCAGTTAAGACCAAATTAACCTGCGAGGTTGAAGATTAACCGCGTGAGTTAGGAAACCGATCCAACTGACGCGGTTGGAGAATTAACCGCGTAGGTTAAGAAAACCGATTTAACCTACAAGGTTGAAGTCATAAAGATTACAGATTATAAGTATTCCCCGCCCCACAGTTTATTTATAAACAGCTCCCATGGTTCAATTTCTATATCACCAGAGATAATTCTCGGCTCTTTTTCAAGACAGACTATTACTTTTCGTTTTATTTTCATTTCTTCACTCAATGCTATAAGCCCTTTTGCATCTACTTCCCACACCCTGCTGCTTCCTTTCACCTCTAAAGCCAAATCGCCCTCACCCAGAATGAAGTCAACCTCATAGCCGCTTGCAGTTCGCCAGAATCTTATGTCTAATTCAGGATTCCTGTAATCTTTAAATGCTTTGAGTTCCATAAGTATATACTGTTCAAATGATTTTCCAAACTCGGGGGTACCTATCTTTGGTGCTCTGCCACAAAGATAGTTTGTTATACCAATATCAAAGAGATAAAATTTTTCAGTTTCTATCAATCTTCTGTTTTTTGATTTTCTCCAAGGATGAACTCTGAATCCTAAATATGTGTCCTCTAAAATATCAAAATAATTTCTTACCACCTTTGATGATACTCCTGATTCTCTGGCTACATTGGTATAATTTAACAACTCACTACTTGTAATTGCAGCAACTTTTAAAAACTCGGAGAATGATGGAATGTTTCTAACGATTGCTTCCTGAGCTATTTCTTCTTTGAGATAGTCTGCGGTGTATCCCCTCAAATCTTCAATTGCTTTAGTGGATAAAAAATGAGGAGGCAAAAGCCCTGATATCATTATATTTTCAATGTCAAAGCCTTCTGTTTCAATGAGGGAAAGAGGAGTCATAACCCTTCGCCATGCCCTTCCACCCAACAGATTTACATTTTTATTCTTTAATTTTCTTGCACTTGAGCCTGTGATTATAAATGGTATATGTTTATTTTCTATAAGCCAGTGAATCTCATTAAGCAAAACAGGCAATTTCTGTATCTCATCTATAACAATTATTCCCTTATGGTTCTGATATCTTTCCCTCAGAAGCGATGGTCTTGAAGCGTAATCCGCAAAGACATCGGTTTTTAGCAGATCTATAATAACAGCATTTTTAATATTATGAGTTATCCAGTAGGTTTTACCAACCTTTCTTGGACCCCATAAAAAGAATGATTTATCGCTTTTTAAAGGAATATCAAGCAATCGCTTTTTGATTTTTCTTTCCATAAAGGTAATTTTATCAAGATAAAATTACCTTGTCAAGCATTTTATCATCATATATTTCTTAGGCGTAGGGAAATTAGTTGTTTAGTTGTCTGGTTATTTAGTTATTTACCTAAGTTTACCCTGAAAATTATACACTACTAAAAAGCCATTGAGAAAATATGCTTGACTTTTTTTATAGTAGTGTATATAATATACATTATGGCATTTATAAGAAGGATAAAGAAAAAGGATAATATATACTTAGCTG
>JAAYVG010000043.1 GCA_012517285.1 Elusimicrobiota bacterium | reverse complement strand
AGAGCGAACAATCTTTTGAATGGAAATGAAAAAGCCGTTGCGGTAGTTCAGACAGGCACTTCTTATTTTTATCGTGCCATAATTGGCATCTAAGCCAAGTCTACCGCAACGGCTACTAACCTTATCTTTTCCTACTTCCTCACTTCTAAAGAACCAGACTTCACTCAACTACCTTTATAGTATAGCAGATAATTTTAATTTGTCAAGCCCCTTATTTTTGGTTTAAGAATTAGCACAGATTCAGGCCACTATTAAAATGATATCTCAGAATAAAATTTTTCAGTCTTAAATTGTTATTCTAAAAAATCAATGATGAATATCCTTAGCATTTTCAAACTGTGGTGTTTCATCATTAAAAGCAGATATCTCTCTCAGCCTTTTTATTACATCAGGCATGACTTTTAGTATGTAGTCAACCTCTTCCTCAGTGTTATAAATACTTAAAGAAAACCTTACAGTCCCCTGTGCGTGAGTAAACGGGATTTTCATAGCCATAAGGACATGGGATGGTTCAAGTGAACCACTTGAACATGCCGAACCTGTGGAGGCACAGATACCCTTTTCACTCAAAAGCATTATTATAGACTCCCCCTCAACAAAACCAAAGCTTATGCTGAGCGTGTTAGGAAGCCTTGGAGATTTAAGACCGTTTATCCTTGTATTAGGTATTTTTTCAACAAGTCCTCTCTCAAGCTTTTCTCTGAGCTTTCTTACATAATCATTTTCTTTTTGCATATTTGCTAAAGCTATCTCACTAGCCTTACCAAGCCCAACAATATAAGGAACATTTTCAGTTCCAGCCCTTCTACCTCTTTCCTGATGACCACCCAAAAGAAATGGAGCAAACTTTACACCTTTTCTAACAAAAAGCACACCAATTCCCTTTGGAGAGTGAAGTTTATGACCAGATATTGAAAGCATATCTATTTTATTCTTTGAAAGATCTATATCAATTTTACCAGCAGCCTGAACCGCATCGGTATGAAACAGAACTCCCTTTTCATGGCATATATCAGCTATCTCTTCAACAGGAAAAATAACACCTGTTTCATTGTTTGCCCACATAATTGAGACAACAGCGGTATCAGGTCTTATTGCACTTTTTAAATCATTGATATCAATCATCCCATCCTCATTAACATTTAAATAGGTTACAGAATACCCTTGAGTTTCAAGATGTTTACATAGATTTATCACAGCAGGATGCTCCACAGCTGATGTTATTATATGCTTTTTATCAGGATTAACCTTTAATGCTGAATATATAGCTGTTGAATCGCTCTCAGTCCCACAACTTGTAAATATTATCTCCTCTGGCAAACATCCTAAGAGCAGTGATATCTTCTTCCTTGACTCATCCACATACTTCTGCACCTGACCACCAAAGAAATGCATGCTTGATGGATTGCCATAAAGTTTTGTAAAGAACGGTTCCATTTCCTTTTTAACTTCATCGTGAACTCTTGTTGTAGCATTGTTATCAAAATAATATATTTTTTTCATAGATATCCTCCGGCAGGCTAAATTTAATTTATCAAATATTTTGATTTTTTTTTATCCTTATTTTATACAAGAACAATTTCTATATCACCATTTATTTTACTCTTCAATTCTTTTTCTACAACTTCCTTAAAGGTAGTATCAGCACTCTTACAAACCGAACACGCTCCAAGAAACTTGACCTTTATTTTATTGTTATCTATATCAACAAGTTCCAAGAATCCACCATCAGCCTTCAGTTTAGGATTGATATCATCGTTTAATATCTTTTCTATTATCTTGATCTTCTCAACCACTGTCATATCAGAAAAATTCATTTTTATCTTTGATGCCCAAAAATCCTTTAAAATCTTTTCTATTTCACCCTTACACTGCCCACATCCACCGCCAGCCTTTGTAAAGTGGGTCACCTCGTCAACTGTTTTTAAATTATTGAGCTCTATTGCCTTCAATATAGTTTTTTCTGAAACATTAAAGCATTTACAAATTATTTTCTCCTGCTCCCCTATTATCCTCTTACCACCTTTTTTGGTATTATAGTTGTCTATTGCAGCCTCAAGAGCCTCCATACCCATAACAGAGCAGTGCATCTTCTCATCAGGAAGTCCACCTAAATACTCAGCAATGTTCTGATTGGTTATCTTTGAAGCTTCTTCAAGTGTTTTGCCCTTTATCATCTCTGTCAATGCGCTTGATGAGGCTATGGCACTTGCACAGCCAAATGTTTTAAACTTTGCATCTATTATTTTGTGAGATTGTGGATCAATCTTCAACGTGAGTTTTAGTGCATCGCCACAAACTATGCTCCCAACCTCTCCTACAGCATCAGCATCCTTTATCTCACCAACATTTTTAGGATTTTTAAAATGCTCCATAACCTTATCTGTATAATTCCACATATATCCTCCAATAAAACAGATGTCAGAAAACAGAAAAAAACAAATCGAAGAGCTGTTTATCTGCTCTTTGAGAGATAACCTCCTATCCTGTCTTCTATCATAATTATATTGTATAAACTTAATGCCAAGCTGTCAAATTGGTATTAGTATGCTAAAATAACACAACCAAAAATCAGAACAAACTATTGGTTAGAACATCTGTAATAATAAATTATAAAAAATTGTATAATTTTATATATGAAATCACATACAAACTATTTATTTTTTATAATATCTTTATTATTTGCCAGTATTGTGATGGCAGATGATAACAATAATGGAAAATTCATATTTGAGATGGATCCAGCCATAACAGATATCAGCAGGATAGACATCCCGGGGATAAATCTTCGAGACGATAAAAAAATAAGTTTAAGTGGGATAGATATCAACAAACTCATAAAATATGATGAGGCTGTAAGGTTTGAAAAAACTGAAAGGGATATAAACAAGATTATAGCTAAGTGGGAAGAGCTTAAAAACAATACAGAAGAATTTAGAGACACAGCATCAAAAAAAATAGATATCTGGAAAAAATATATGATTGACAAAAAAGCATATGATCTTATTATTGAAAAAAGGAATTATGCAATGGACAGCGATTATAAAAAATTAAAGAAAATACTTGATATGGAAATAATATCATCAAAGGATAAATCACTGCTTGTTGAAAAATTTTTAGAGGCATACGGTTATAATATTAATAATAAATACTATGAAAGTCTTTTTTCTTATAGGGTTCTTCCATGCATAAAATATATTGATAATAAATCCAGATGGGGATTTTGTGCCTATGATGGTTCTACAATAATAGATGCCAAATATGATCTCACGTCAACCATTTCGGAGGGACTTGCTGTTGTTAAGCTAAACAACAAGTGGGGATTTGTTGATATAAATGGTAATGAGATAGTACCTCCTAAGTATGATGCTGCATGGTCCTTTTCAGATGGACTTGCTTTGGTTCAATCAGGAAACAAATTGGGATATATAGATAAAACAGGTAAAAAGGTAATATCGTTTAAATATAAAAGTGCTTATCCATTTTCAGGAGGGCTTGCAGCTGTTAGAATTGATAATAGATGGGGATATATCAACACCGATGGCAAAGAGGTTATTCCATTTCAGTATGACAACGCAAGACCGTTTAGCGAAGGACTCGCATCTGTATGGATTGATGGTCATAGAGGATATATAAATAAAAAGGGAGAGATGATCACACCAACGATATATGATGATGGAAATGATTTCTCAGATGGGTTAGCTGTTGTGGAAAAGAATAAGATGTTTGGCTACATAGATCAGACTGGGAGAGAGATAATATCTTTAAAATATATCTGGGCTGATGATTTTTCATCAGGTATTGCACCTGTATGCATAAAGGACGGTTGTGGATTTATTGATAAAGACGAAAAGGAAGCCATACCATTCAAATACCAAAACGTAGGAAAGTTTGCATATGGACTTGCACCGGTAAAAATAAATGACAAATGGGGATATATAGATATAACAGGGAAAGAGATTATCCCACCGAAATACGATTACGCGCAACCATTTTCCGAAGGGATAGCAGGTGTTAAATTTTCGGAACGGATCTCAGCTATTAGGTTAGAAAATAAGTGGATCTTCATAAATACGAGAGGGAATATGATACATGAGGCCTCGATTTCATCAACTGATACAACTGCCCAACAATTATTTAATTCTGGCATTGTATTGATAAGGATAAATGAAAATTACCGATTTATGGACCATTTTGGCAATATATCATTTTAAATAAGTCCTTCCTTAGCAAAGCTGAAATATTCATCTTGGTTTTTACCTATGATTATGTGATCTAAAACTTTTACGTTTATCAATGAACATGCTGATGATATCTTTTTTGTTATTTCTATATCGCTTGATGATGGCTTGATTTCACCTGATGGATGATTGTGAATAAGTATCACAGATGACGCTGATCTTATCGATGCATGTCTTACTACTTCCTTAGGATCAACAACAGAAGCATTTATGCTTCCAATGCTTATCTCAATGTTATCTATAATCTTATTTTTTATATCAAGAAGTATTATATTGAAATGCTCCTTTAACTCATCGCGAAGATACAGAGAGTTGAAATCATTTATATAGTCTATTACATCAGCTGCATCCTTTATTTTGAGCTTGGACTCAGCTTGTTCTTTGTAAAGCCTTCTTGCAAGCTCAAAGCAAACTTTAATCGATATGGCCTTTGCCCTACCCACTCCTTTTATCTCCGTTAGATCTTCTATTGATGCAGAATCTATATTTCTAAGGCTACCATCAAATTTATTTAGAATATCTCGTGCAAGCTCCTCAGCACTTTTCCCCTTGACACCTGTTCTCAGTATGATTGCAAGAAGCTTTACATTGTCAATGCTATTTGGACCATTTGATAAAAACATCTCGCGTGGTCTTGTGCTCTTTGCCCACTTTTTAATTGGTAGGTTTGTCTTCCTCTGTAAAGCTCTACTCTTTACTTCATTTCTAACAGCTTCACAATCATACCTGTTTTTTATTATTGAATTTTTTTCTATCTCGTCAGCAATGAACTGATATGATGAGGTCATCCCATTGAAATATATCATCCCATTTTTCCAGAAAGGATATATACCAGCCGATGCCATTATCTCAATTATTTCATCCCTTGTCATAATCCCCCCCTATAAAATTAAACGTTTATATTCATAGTATTCTTCATAAAGTATCCAATTATATAGTTTATAAAAGCAACACACATACTCAGTAAAAACATCTCTAAAAACCGCTTTTTGAAATCGAGCCCCTTTGCAACAGATGTGTAAAAATTAAAGAATGCTATTATTATAACCACTGTAACTATTACAACTCCCAATGATACATATATGTTTGAGAATATTAAATACGGAAGTATAAGCAATATGACTGTGAAAAGATAAGCAATGAATGTGTACAGGGCAGATTTAAGTGGATGCTTGTCGCTTGAATCCTCATTCTTTATTTCTAAATAGTTTGATACACCCATTGAAAGGCTTGCAGCTATACCTGTTATAAAGCCTACAACAGCAACAAGCTTTGAATTGTTTAAGGCAAATGTAAAACCGGTTAAAGCTCCAGTGAGCTCAACGAGGGCATCGTTCAAACCGAGGACAACAGAGCTGATATAGTTTAGAATCTCTTCATCTATCATAGATATCAGGGCTTTTTCATGCTCTTCCTCAGCATTAAATAGATTTTTTAACTCAGCCGTATTGTTCATATTGTATACTGATTCGGCATTTTTTTCGCCATTCTCCATAAGCTTTAAACCAAAATTAAGGCCCAAAAACCTTGAAACATTTGTATATATAAATATTTTGAGTGCTGATGGCTTTATATCCTTTCCTGTAAATTTTTTTATTATATTGTAATGCTCAAGTTCTTCAGAGGATATTTTTTCAAGGATGGCTCTGTGATCAGATCTATTTGCTCTCTCCGCCATATTTTTATAAACATAGTACTCCGTTATTTCATTTTTCTGTACTTTTTCAAGATCCGTCATAATCATCCTCCTGAAACAGGTGGAAATATATTGATTATATCACCATCAGAAAGCTTTACTCTTCCAATCTTTGAATTATCTATTATCTCTGAGTTAATTGTTATAACAAAATAGCTTTTTATCCTGTTTTTATCTTCAAACAGAATATCACTTATATCACTGTTCTTTTTACAAAGTTCTAAAACAGCCTCTTTAAGTGTTGCAGCTACAAGATCAATCTGTGAAAAGCCCAATCTGTCCTTGAGTGTTGTATAAACCTTTATAGTTACTCTTGCCATAGCTACTTTGATATGAGATATACTCCTGAAATAACAAAGACTGTTCCTAAAAATCTATTAAAGCTGAAACTCTCACCCAAAAATAAAACTGCAACTATAAATGTTACAAGTGGATATGTTGAAGAAAGTGGAACGATCTTTGAGGCATCTGAAAAGCTCATAGCCTTTAAATATGTATAAACACCTAACATTGACACTATAACACTCAGTGATATATAAAGCAGAGAAATCCTCGGTGCTCTGACAAGATCATTGACTGTTTTAGAAAATCTTGTAAGTATAAACAGAAGAAAAAAAACTATCATTATCATTGTTCTGCCATAAAATGCTGGGAGAGCATCTAAATATCTGAGAGTAAGCTTATCAAAAATAGCACCAAGTCCCCAGCTTAATATTGCAATTACAAGATAAACAACTGCTTCTGTAGTCATAGGTTTATGGAGGAGGAAGCTGTGTCGCTATGGTGTTAACATTAAATGAAAAAGGCTTTTTTAAATACTGTTCTATATAATCTTTAAAGCCCCACTGATCGTTATAGCTAAGAGCCTCCTTATAAAAACTGATCGCTTTATCCCTTTCTCCCATCAGATCATAAATATTACCAAGTCTAACAACACCCCAGACAGCCCACCTCGATGGGTGTTTTTCTTCCTTTATATAATCTCTCGCCCTGTTAAGATATGAAATAGCCTTGTCATAATCCTTTCTCATCATATAAAGTGTACCGAGGGAAGTATATGCCCTCGGATAAAACTTTGGATAATAGCTTTCCCTTTTATCATCTATCCTTTTGAGATATTCAAGCATCTCTTTTTCTGTAGCATCATAATCCTTTGACTCATAGAGTGAAACGATAAGGACATACTGCATTTGAGCTAACCCGGGATAATGCTCAACAAGCTTTTTTGACCATTCAACTGCAAGCTTTGGATTTGAATATTTTCCATTTGTTTGAGTGTATATTTCTATCAGTAGCAGCTCTGCAGCTGTTCTATTGAAGTGTCCCTTCTCGGCACAGAGTTTTAAGTATTCTATTCCTTTCTTTGCATCACCATTGACAACAAGCTTGGCAAGCCATCTTATCACACCCGGAAGAGTTCCAGCATAGTACTCCCATGTTCCTGTTCCTAAATAAGCATCATAAAGCTCAGGATCCACTTTTAAAGCCTGCCTCATATTATTAACTGCTTTCTTTCCAACAATATAAGCATTAAACCAGCTGTGCTTCATAATATACAATCTCGCCATAAGACCGTATGTCCCACCAAGACACATATAAGCGTTGGCATCATTTGGATTTTTTTTGACCCAAACCTTTCCAACATCAATAGCCTTATCAGTAAGCTTTTTATAATCATCAAAGAGTGTGGGCGACGACTCCTCTTCAAGATACTCCAGCTCTGCCCACTTGCTCATAGCATATCCGAAATGGCCAAATGGATGATCAGGATATTTTTTTATCAGCTCCTCAAAAACAGCTTTTGCCTTGTCAGGTTTAATTGAATAGATATACTCCATCCCTTCATAGGTCTTATCCATTATCTCTTTGTTATCCTTTGTAATAAACTGAGCAAAAAGAGAGTTGCCAAACAAGATCATCAATGTTAATGTTTTCATATTTTATCAAACCTCGTGTATTTAATTAGTGCATCAGGAATGCTTACAGATCCATCAGAGTTTTGATAGTTTTCAATTACAGCTGCAAATGTTCTTCCAACAGCAAGTCCAGAGCCATTGAGTGTGTGGGGATAATCTGTTTTACCATCAGCCCTCTTAAATTTTGTGTTCATTCTCCTTGACTGAAAATCCTTACAGTTGGAACAGGATGATATCTCTCTAAACATATTCTGTGAAGGCATCCAGACCTCAATGTCATATGTCTTTGATGATGAAAATCCTAAATCTCCGCTTGAAAGCTCAACAACCCTGTAAGGAAGTTTTAAAGTTTTTAACACCATCTCTGCATGAAGCCTTAACTTTTCAAGGGCATCCATAGAAGAATCTGGTGTTGTAAACCATACCAGTTCAATCTTATTGAACTGATGATTTCTTATAAGCCCTTTTGTATCCTTGCCATAACTGCCAGCCTCTTGACGAAAACAGGCTGTAGCAGCAGCAAACTGCTTGGGTAGATCTTCCTCCCTTAATACAGACCCAGAATAAATATTAGTCAGAGGTACTTCAGCAGTAGGAATCAAAAAAAGCTCAGGGTCAGAATAAACCTTATAAAGGTCTTCCTCAAATTTTGGGAGTTGACCGGTACCAGTCATAGTCTCACGATTAACAAGAAAAGGTGGTAAAATCTCTGTATAACCATTCTGAAGTGTATGAAGATCAAGCATAAACTCTATCAGAGCCCGCTCAAGCCTTGCCCCTTTTCCTTTAAGCATTGAAAACCTTGAACCACTGAGTTTTGATGCAGTATTAAAATCAAGTATATCTAACCTCTCGCCAATCTCCCAGTGAGCAAGAGGCTTAAAATCAAAATTTCTTCTATTCTCTACGACCTCGTAAACAACTTTATTATCCTCATCGCCCTTGCCAAATGGTACAGAATCATCAACGATATTCGGTATTGAAAGGAGAAGTGAATTTACCTCAATCTCAATCTTTTTAAGAAGATCTTCTTTATCAGCTATTTGTTTTTTGTTGCTAAGACTTAGATTTTTAAGCTCATCTGGTGGCTCTGTCTTTTTTATCTTATACTGAGCAATATCCTTTGCTATCTCATTTCTTTTGCTCCTCAGCGATTCAACATCCTTTAAAATATTTCTCCACTCAGTATCCTTAGCCACCAATTTTTCAAATGTCTCAAGATATCTGCCTCCCCTCCTGATTATAGAGTTTTTTATAACATCAGGAGAAGTCCTTAAAATTTTTATATCTATCATAAGATCTCCATTGAAAAAAGCTAACAGACGACAGATATCGGAAGTCAGATTTTAAGGAATTACTTCTCCTTCTGTTCTCTGCCTTCTGCTTTCTGACATCTGTCCTCTGACCTCTAACTTCTGATTCTCATTTAAAGTTTACGGCAAAGGGAATAGAATAAAAAACATAATCCTCTCCCTTTTTGGGTTCCTTCATAATATCTATAACAACTTCAAAAGGAGTATAGCCTGCATTTAAAAACCTCTGGATTTCAGGAAATACATTTTTAATGTCATATATATATACTTTTCTGGATCTATGTGATTTAATCTCAGATACTCTGAGACTTGAGCTGTAAAGAGATACAGTTCTGTAAGTATTGTCATCCTTTTTAATATTCAATTTTATATCATATCTCAGAATTATACCTGTCATCTTTTTATCAGAGGTGTTCGTAATAAGAACAGCTATTCTGTAATCATCAGACCTGAGTTTATTGTCCCTATCAATACTGTGCAGGTATATAGAATCTGAAATCTCATACTTTGGCTTTGCCTCTATACCACCTACACCCTTTTCAAGCTTAAGATCAAGTCTCTGTGAAAAAAGCAGGCTTTGATTAAGAAGTATGGCAATTAAAATTTTTATCATATTGGTTGTAATGATTGTAGAACAGTCCTGCTATGTTCCCTCCTGCCAGCTTGAAAGATATTTCTTTTGTTCAGGTGTCAGTGTATCAATCTTAATACCCATTGAATTGAGTTTCAACCTTGCTATCTCTCTATCTATTTTTTCATCAAGAAGATAAACATTGTTTTTTAGATTTTTATAATTTTTTACTATATATTCAACAGCAAGCGATTGATTAGCAAATGACATATCCATAACTGATGCAGGATGTCCCTCAGCAACAGAAAGGTTTATAAGTCTTCCATCAGCAACAAGATATATAAGCTTTCCATCAATATTATACTCCTCAACAAAAGGTCTTACTTCTCTTGATGACTTTGATATCTTTTTGAGAGCTTTTATATTTATCTCAACATTGAAATGACCACTGTTAGCAACTATTGCACCGCTCTTCATAAGTTTGAAATGTTTTTCATCTATAACATTTATATCACCTGTAAGCGTCACAAAAAGATCTCCAATCTTAGCAGCCTCATTCATTGACATAACACGGTATCCATCCATAGCTGCTTCAAGTGCCTTTATCTCATCAACCTCAGTGACTATGACATCAGCACCCATTCCTTTTGCTCTTTGAGCAAGTCCTCTTCCACACCATCCATAACCGCATACAACAACCTTTTTTGAGCAGAGGAGTATGTTGGTTGCCCTCAATATGCCATCTATTGTTGATTGACCTGTTCCATATCTGTTATCAAACATATGCTTTGTCATAGAATCGTTAACTGCTATAACAGGATACTTTAAGGCATTGTCCCTTACCATTGCCTTGAGCCTTATAACACCTGTTGTCGTTTCTTCTGTCCCACCCATTATATTGAAATCTATATCATCCCATCTTTTATGTATGGTTGATATGACATCAGCGCCATCATCCATAGTGATGTTTGGTTTGTGAGCTATGGCAGCCTCTATGTGTGAGTAGTAGGTCTTATTATCCTCTCCCTTTATTGCAAAAACGCTTATTCCATAATCCTTTACAAGGCTTGCCGCCACATCATCCTGAGTCGACAGCGGGTTTGATGCACAGAGAGCAACATCTGCACCACCCTTCTTTAATGTTATCATAAGATTTGCCGTTTCAGTTGTAACATGTAGACATGATGATATTCTTATCCCTGAAAGCGGTTTTTCCTTTAAAAATCTTTCACCTATAAGTTTAAGCACTGGCATATCCTTGGCTGCCCATTCTATCCTCTTCTTACCGAGCGGCGCAAGGCTTAGATCCTTTATATCACAGTCATTCTTTGTAATCATATAATTCTCCTTATAATTTTTAATTAAACTCCTGCCTCTTCTCTTATAACTTTCTTGCCGTTAAAAAGATTTTTCTTATCAGTCTTCTCCCATGCAAACTCTTTTATCTCTCTTCCAAAATGACCGAACGCAGCAGTCTTTCTGTATATTGGCTTTAGCAAATCTAGCCCTTTTATTATTCCTCTCGGAGTAAGATCAAAATTATTTCTAACTATTTTGACAAGCTCATCATCACTCACCCTTCCTGTCCCATTTGTATCTACATACAATCCCACAGGTTCAGGGATCCCTATAGCATAGGCCAGCTGAACAGTGCACTCATCAGCAGCACCGGATGCAACTATATTTTTTGCAATATACCTTGCCATATAAGCAGCAGATCTATCAACCTTTGTTGGGTCTTTACCTGAGAATGCCCCGCCACCATGTGGAGCAACACCACCATAGGTATCAACTATGATTTTTCTGCCTGTCATACCAGTATCAGATTGAGGCCCACCTATTACAAACTTTCCTGTTGGATTTATAAAAACCTTTGTATTCTTATCAACAAGTCCAGTCTCTTTTAATACATGGTCTATAACTACTTCCTTTATTTCTGACCATGCCTTTTTAGTTATCTTTTTACCCGTTGAATCAAGTATGGTATCTAAATGTTGGGTTGAAAGAACCACCGCATCTATTCTATAAGGCTTCCCATTCTCATACTCAACTGTGACCTGTGATTTTCCATCCGGCCCTAAATAATCAAGAATTTTATTTTCTCTTGCATCTTTGAGCCTCATAACAAGCTTATGAGCAAGCATCAGAGTCAATGGCATAAGCTCTTTTGTTTCATTATTGGCATATCCAACCATAAGCCCCTGATCTCCAGCACCACCGAGATCAACACCCTGTGCTATATCTACAGACTGCCTTCCTATGCAGTTAAGAACTGCACAGTTTTCATAGTTAAATCCATATCTGTTATCGGTATATCCAATCTCTTTCACAACCTCTCTTACAAGGTCTTCTACATCAATCCATGCATCGGTTGTTATCTCACCACCCACTATAACCATACCTCTTGTTATAAAAGTTTCACATGCAACCCTTGCCTTTTCCTTTCTTTTATCACTTCTTAAAACCTCGTCAAGAACAGCATCAGAAATCTGATCACATACCTTATCAGGATGTCCGGCTGTCACAGACTCAGACGTTATTAATTTATTCTTTCTATCCATATCTCCTCCTTGAAAAATTTGCCTCTGGCAAATTTTAGTGTTCAGTATTCAGTGGACAGTTAAACAAGCTAATCACTTATTATCAACAACTGATCACTGACCACTGTTTTGCTGACCACTGTCCACTGATCACTACCCACTATCTGGCCACTGCTATTATACTGCCAAAAAATCCTTTGCAAACTTCATAAGCTCGTTTGAATTTTTTAAAGAATCTGTTTCCACATAGACTCTCAGAAGTGGTTCTGTCCCGCTCGGTCTTATAAGAAACCACCAGTCATTGTCAAGTATAACTCTTATTCCATCAATCGTAATAATCTCTTTGATAGGCCTATTCAAAATTGTTTTTGGAAGTTTTGACTTTATCTTCATAGCAAATGCATACTTTGATACTACAATCTTATTAAGCGGGAAATCCTCTCTTATAAAGTTAGAACTACCATATCTTGATTCTATTTCCTTACACAGCTCATTTACACTAGTACCACTTGATGCCATCATCTCCATAAAAAGCAATGAGGTAACAAATCCATCCCTGTCAGGGATGCAACCCTTCCAGCAGTATCCGCCAGACTCCTCAGCCCCGAATATTGTATCACCATCAGATATCCTGTCTGCTAAATATTTAAATCCAACCGGCGAAAACTCAAACATCATATTTTTTTCCCTTGCTATCCTGTGTGTCAAAAATCCAAGCGAAACAGCCTGAACAATTCTGCCAGACATCTTCTTTTTTTCTATCAGATAGTTCAAGATCACAGGTGCCACCTGAGCAGGTGAGATATAATTTCCGTTTGAATCAATGAGAGCAAATCTATCACCATCACCATCAAGAGCAAATCCGCACAATGCATTCTCCTTTTTAACAACCTCTTTGAGTTTGAACAATCTCTTTTCAACAGGCTCAGGAGAACCATACTCACCGAAAAGTGGATCATGTTTTTTATCAATCACAATGATATTCTTATAATTTCCAAAAAGCATATCAACGATATCAGCAGATGAACCATACATCAGATCAAAAACTATCTTCCCCTTTATTTTTGATACAATATTTTTTATATTGAATCTGTCATTAAGGTATTTGACATACTCAGCTCTCATGTCCATCTCAACTATATCTTTTTTTAAAGACTTTGATATGTATGACTTTAAATTTTTATCTATGTAAATCTCAAGCTCAGCAGTCATCTGAGGCAGAGCACTCCTGCCCTGATATTTAATTTTGACTCCGTTGTAAAGATAACCATTGTGGCTTGCTGTTATCATAATACCAAATGTATAATCCTTTGTAGTAAGATAGCTCACAAGCGGCGTTGTCACAGGAGTTTTTGAAAGCACACAGTTTATATCATTGTTTATCAAAACCGTTGCAAACTCTCTTGCAAACTTATCAGAAAGAAAACGTCTGTCATATCCTATAAAAATCTTTGCCTCTTCCTTTTTGTAGCCCTTGTAACAGAACCAGTCAAAAAAGCCCTGAGCTATTCTTCTAATATTCTCATAATTAAAATTGTCTCCAATAACTCCCCTAAAACCATCAGTACCAAAACTAATTTTCTGTGATATGGCCATAACTCATACCTCTGTTATAACACCGCATAAAATATTTTTTTATCATCAAAGGAAATTCCTTTAATCATTATATTTTATCATTTTTTATAATAAAATTTGTAAAATATAATTATGATAACTACTGTCAAACAGTACACTGTTTTTCTGCCCAACAAGCCCGGAGCACTTCATAAGTTTATAGAACTATTTGCTCAGGAAAACATAAACATAATTGGTATCACATCTGAGGTCCATGACGAGTCAGGAATAGTAAAGATAGCGATTGACTCCAATAAAAAGTTGAGCTACATACTTACACGCGCAGGCTTTACCACGCTTGAAACCGTTATGATATCAATAATACTCCCTGATGAACCGGGAAATCTTGTCAAGCTTACCAAGCTTCTGGCTGACAACGACATAAACATAACAAACATTTATGGAACGACATCAGCACCATCATCAAGGATACTTTTAAATGTTTCAGACGTTGATAAGGCAATGAAAATTCTTAAAGAAAATTATAAATCATAAGTTATTTTGAAATTATCAGGAATGTCTTCTATCCATTATATAAGAACTAACTCCAGCAGATTTTGCAGCCTTTTTTAACTCACTTCCTATGTGACTTACCTGTGCATAGGATCTCAGCGGCTTATGGAGGTTATGAACTATACCAATAGAAACTGATAAAAATGGAAATTTCATAACATTGCCTGATCTATCGCTTGTAATTATATAACCATTCTTTCTATCGCTATCATTATAGAATGATGGAACTATCTGATTAAAATTGTTGATAATTTTTTTTGCAACAGCCTCAGCCCTATCAACAGTCGTTAAAACAATGAAATCATCACCACCAATATGACCTATGAAATCAAACGATGAGAACTCTGGCATAATAATATTTACAAGTATATCGCTAAGAGTTTTGATCACCCTATCACCTGCCTCAAAGCCATAAACATCGTTGTAGGCTTTAAAGTTGTTTAGATCAACATATAAAACAGCAAACTTTTCATTCTTTTCTATAGCCTTTTCTATCCTTGATTGTATGGAAGGATTGCCCGGTAGTTTTGAAAGTGGATTTGCGTCAAGCACCAATCTGTTCCTTTTAACAATCATTCTTATGCGGGCTACAAGCTCATCCGTATCAACAGGTTTTATTATATAATCATCTATTCCCATATTAAGAGCTTTTATCTTTGTTTCCTTGTCAGATTTTCCTGTAACTATGATGATCGGCATATGTGAATAGAGAGGATTGTTTTTAATCTCAATTGCAACATCCATACCATTTTTAAACGGCATATTATAATCTATCACAGCTATGTCAGGATTTAGATCATAAATTTTCTCAACTGCTTCCTTACCATCAGATGCAGTAAAAACTTTAAAACCTGCCATTTCAAGAGATTCTCTTAAAAGCAGCAAAAGTCCTAACTCATCATCAGCAAGCAGTACCTTTATTTTTTCATCCTCACTCACAAAAACATTTGAGATTGAATTTTCTACAAGTTCTTTTATTAATTCAGGTGTTAGATCCCTTGATATATACTCTGGATATCCACTTATGATTCCTTTTTTATTCAACTTATTAAAAGAAATAGCCGAAACTGCTATAACTGGAATATCATATTTTTTTTCTTCACCAAAAAGTTCAGAGATGATTTCAAAGCCATCCTTATCCGGCATTATAAGATCAACTATAACAAGCGATGGATGTGTTTTTCTAATTGTATCAATTGCTTTAAGAGAATTTTCAATGGTAATAACCTCATAACCGTTAGATTTCAAAAAAAGTTCTGTAAGCTCAAGAAATTCTTTATCATAATCTATGACAACTATTGGGCCATTTCTCTTTATGTTGTTCTTTATAGCAGTATTTAATTCATCAAAATCAACAGGCTTTGTAAAATATGCGTTAACCTTTGACTGTTCCCCTATTATAAGATCAATTTTTTTGTTCTGTGAAAGTATAAGTATTTTTTTAGATGATAGAAACGAAGTATTTCTAATTCTCTCAATAAATCCAGTAAAATATTTTGGTATTGATATGATATCAACTATTAAAAGTTCAGGATTAATCTTTTCAATTTCTTCAATTATAAAATCAGAATAATTAAAAAATCGCAGATTATAATTATAATCAAGTGCTTTTATGATTTTTTCACTCAATAAGAGGTCATCAGTCACAACTGCAACATTTATAGCCATAAATTAATTTTATAAAATTATTTTATCTCTGATACTGCAAGGATTATCTCTCTATTGAAATCTTTAAGGAATTCATTGACTGTCTCAACAACCTCAGAAAGATCTGACAAAAACTGATTTTTTTCTGGATCTGTGTAGAAAATTATGATTATTTTCTCTGCATCAACCTTATACAGCCCCCTCATCTCATCTATAAGTCCATCCCAGTTTAAGACATAAGTTGGAAGGTTAAGAACTTGGGCCAGAGCAGATATAAACTTCCTCTTATCAGAGAGAGGAACATCTTTAACCTCAAAAAGACGATAATTTGGAAATAAACTCAAAAACTCATTCTTATTTTTTACTGTTATCACTTATCTTATTTGTTTATTAACTTTATCTGAACAAAGCTCTCATAGTGAGTCGGGGTATAATATATTATGCTCCCGCCACCAATAACAATTCTTTCAGGGCCTCTTCCACTGTAGCTTGGATATGCTGTGAAATGAGTATCACCAACATTGAATTCTTTCTGAGAACCGGAAGGTATTATAAGCGTGTACTCTCTGTAATAGCCTTTTTCCATCTGAGGAAGTAATCCTTCCTTGTTGATAAATATCTGCCCATCCTCTTTATATGGTAATTTTTCACATTTAATTATTTTTGTAACGAGTGAAACTATGGCGTTGACCCTTACCGGATCGGTTATCTTAGGTGTTACATCCGTTCCATAGTTCAGGCCATCATTTGGATACTGACAGGCTGACTTTTCATCATTGCTCAAGGATAAATCAATGGTTAAATTAACATCCTTTTGTACGATACTTAAATCAGCTTTTTCAGCATAGGTTGAAATCTGATTAATGGGGTTAGTGCCCAGATCTTTGTTTACTGTATCTGTTGCATTTAAGAACAACCCTGATGAAACCAATATTGTTAATAATAGCTTTTTCATATATATATTATTGTGAATAATAAATAATAAAATCAAGGCCAAAAGTCCTATGTCATTTGTTTACTAATTTCCTATAAAGATAGTGTTAAAGTCCCTTGTTATGTAATAAAATTTTAGATAAAATGAGTATATATAAGCATATGAATAAAAATATTTTAGTTATTGTTATCGTTGGCGTTATAGTTTTCTCAGTAACAGCATGTGCTGAAAAAAATTCTATAATAAAATTAAACAATGATTCCCTAGTTAAAGAACCTATTCCTCTGATTCAAGGTGATAGGTGGTGGAGCAGTGTTTTTTTCAATACCCATAAAAAGATAGCACAGAAATCATTTTCCCTTATATCAAAGAATGATTATCCTGATCTTTTTTATTATAAGGATAAATTAATTGATGGAGCAAGTGATGAGGATGGCCATCCTACTAAAAAGGATAATGGTGGATATCCATATGATATATGGTTTTCTACAAAAGAACTAAATAACGGCAAGGAAATTGGTGTTTTATATAAATATTTTAATAAAAAATTTGAGGATGCCTATGAAAACATAGGCATTATCTGTCATCTGACTCAAGATCAGGCTGTTCCAACACATGCGGCAAACATTGAACATTCCTTTTTTGATCAGTTTGAAAGGTATTACGGTGAGAATGAAAATATAGATATATCTAATTTTAGTTTTATCTTCCCTTCTTACTTTAAACCATGGGATTATTATCAATATGTTCAGGATGACACTAGAAGGCATTTAAATGAGTGGCTTGATCCTGAAACAAAAATTCCATACTGGCAATCAGCAAAGGATGCCCCACCATTAGGCAAGGATTCCACAATGGGACCTCACGGTCAATATGGTGGTGGTAAGGATCATTTTACTACAACTCAGTGCGAAAACAATTATAGTGGTAATTATGAATGTAAATCAGTTCCAAAAAGTCCTGAGATAGGACAGAGGCAGATAGCTATGGCGATATTTGCTACAGCAAGTCTTTTAGAGTCAGCATCAAGGAATCTTCCACCTATTATAGATGACTTTCAGATAATCAATACCAGCATAAGATTCAAGATACTTGAAAACAGATGCAATGTTGTCTCATATTCCTTAAGCAATTCTGAACATGTTGAAAGATCAGCCAACGTTGTTATGGATGCTAAATCTGTTCCTTTTGAAAAGGATCTCTCTATCGATTTAAAATTAAAAGGAAGATACAAACTTTCAGTTATTGATTGTGATAATAATGTATCTATAAAAGAGTTTAATATAAAATAAATTATATTTTTATCTTTTTAATTTCATTTAAGTCTATGAGGAATTCCACATTATTCAAAAGCTTAATATGAAAGAACCATTATTTATCTGATATCTGTTTTCATCCTGATAATTAAATAACCAGCCGTGCCCCTAATTACAAAGTTCCTTTTTAAAGTATTTTAATGTATTTAAAAGCCCTGCGTTGAGATCTACCTCAGGCTCCCATTTAAGATATTTTTTTGCTTTTGATATGTCAGGCCTTCTTACTTTTGGATCATCAACAGGAAGCGGTTTGAAAATTATTTTTGATCTACTCCCTGTAATTTTTTTTATTGTTTTTGCTAACTCAAGAAGAGTTATTTCATAAGGATTTCCTATGTTAACAGGTTCATTTAAGTTGCTTAAAAGCAGCTTGTATATACCCCTGACAAGATCATCAACATAACAAAGACTTCTTGTCTGACTACCATCCCCATAGACAGTTATCGGCCTGTTCTTTAATGACTGAGACATAAAATTAGGAACTGCCCTGCCATCATCAATCCTCATATTCGGTCCATAGGTATTAAAAATTCTTACAATTCTTACTGGCATTTTATGATATCTGTGATATGCCATTGTCATTGCCTCAGCAAATCTTTTTGCCTCATCATAAACCCCTCTCGGACCTATAGGATTTACATTACCCCAGTAGGACTCAGGTTGAGGGTTTATATCAGGGTCACCATAAACCTCAGATGTTGAGGCAAGCATAAATATAGCTTTTTTTTCCTTTGCAAAACCAAGGGCCTTATGTGTCCCTAATGCTCCGACCTTAAGGGTTGGAATTGGATATTTTATATAGTCTATGGGACTAGCAGGGCTTGCAAAGTGAAGAACAGCATCAACTCTGCCTGAAACATGAATATAATTTGTAACATCATATTTTATGAATTCAAATTTTCCAGTGTCAAAAAGCTTTTCAACATTAGAAAGTCTCCCTGTTAAAAGATTGTCTATGGCAACAACGCTGTGTCCATTCTCTATAAAATATTTTGATAAATTACTTCCCAAAAATCCACAACCACCTGTTATAACAACTCTCACCTCTCCTCCAGCAAACTGCTAAATCTTTTATGGTCTTCCAACAGATATATATGTAAAACCGAGAGCTCTTAACTCTTCAGGTTTATAAAAATTTCTTCCATCTATCAGTAGTGGATGATTAACTAACCTTAGAACTTTGTTAAAATCAATTGAAGAAAACTCTTCCCATTCGCTTACAAGGCATATACAATCAGTTTCCCTTATACAATCATAGACATCTCTTGCATAATATATTTTATTTTTAAAGATTTTCTTTGCATTTGCCATTGCAGCAGGATCATATGCCTTTATCCTTGCTCCTTTTTTAATAAGAGCATTTATGATATCAACTGAAGGCGCAAATCTCATATCATCAGTTTTGGGTTTAAAGCTCAAACCGAGAATTGCTATGGTCTTGCCATGTATATTCCATAGCTCGCCCTCAACTTTTTTTACCATCCAGTTTTTCTGTTCGTCGTTTATTTTTTTAACTTCTTTTAACATCTCAAAATCATATCCCTTCTGCTTGCTAAGCCAGTAAAAAGCCTCAAGATCCTTTGGGAAACAAAAACCACCAAATCCAATCCCTGGTTTTAAAAATGCAGGTCCTATCCTTTTATCAAGGCCCATACCCTTTGCAACAAGCTCCACATCAGCACCTGTTTTTTCACAGATGTTTGCCACTGCGTTTATAAATGAAATTTTTGTGGATAGAAATGAGTTAGATGCATGCTTTATAAGTTCTGCACTCTTCACATCACAAACGAGCAAAGGATAATTGGAAAGCGGTTTATATATCCTTCTCATAACCTCTTCTGCCCTTTTTGAAGATACACCGACAACAATTCTGTCAGGCTTCAAAAAATCATTTATTGCTACACCTTCCTTTAAAAACTCAGGATTTGAGCATACATCAAAAGGAATATTTTTCTTGTTGTGCTTTTTAACTGTTTTTTCAATCCATAAACATGTTTCCACAGGAACAGTAGATTTTTCAACTATAACGGTATAATCTGACATATTCTCAGCAATATCGCTTGAAACCTTTTCCACTGCTGAAAGATCAGCTGAACCGTCATCCCTTGGAGGAGTCCCTACGGCTATAAAAAACACCTCGGCCCTCTTACCTCCATAGTTTATAGCATCCTTAACGTTTGTTGTAAAAAAGAGCCTTCCAGCCTTTACATTCTTTTTTACAAGATCTTCAAGCCCTTCCTCATATATTGGCATTTGAAGCTTTTTTAGCATTTTTATTTTCTTAACATCGTTATCCACACATACTACCCTGTGCCCCATTTCAGCAAAACATGCACCACTAACAAGGCCAACATATCCTGTTCCAACAACAACAATATTAACGCCCTTGTTTTTCATCTAAACTCCTTATTATAAATCCTAATAAAAGTTATTTGCTTTCAGGTGTTCCAGATATCTCTTTGTTAGCAATAAGCTCCTTTGCTCTTCTGATTTCGCTCTTGCTCAAAAAATACAGGGCAACAAATATCAATACGAGGGCGATCCAGTCCTCATTTTTAGGAGCCTTAAAATCAAAAAAGACCCATAAAATAATTGTGGATGTTGTTCCTGCTATGAGCGAGGTCAACCTGTTTACAAGTCCTGCAAATGTTGCAGTTCTTCCCTTGAACATAAAAAGAAAAACTGAGAAAAAGGCAGATATACCAAAAGGTACACCTGCTAAAAGGGCATAGTACCATTTGTTGGGCACCGCATCAAATGCAGACTTAAATTGATATGCAAAAGTTTTTGCATAATCAACAGCATTGAAATCCACACTGGCACTGTAATAATAGATGATACCGGCAATCATTATGGTAATAACACTTGCTATCTGCTCTATTGCAAAAAATCCCTTTGTGTCATATATTGCACCCTTAGGTCTTGTGTTTTTATAATAGTTCATTATGTAAAGCCTTATTGAATATGCAACCAAATAAAAAGCCATTATTGTAAGTGCTGCAGCATTGTGTAAAAAGTCAAAGTCACCGGCTCCTAACTGAAAAAACTTTATCTCAAGTCCATTATCAGTTCTAACCTTTACAAAAAGCTGGACGCTTAAAGCAAGTATTGCTACTATGGCACCAACATTTTCCTCCCAGTAAACCTTCTTTTTTAGTATCCCCTGCCATATCTGAATCTGGTCTATTATTCTGCTTATAACTATTATGCTTGCCCTCATTATTATCATAGCAACCATCACAGATATAGGAAGTGTGTACATCAGCGTCGTTGTTGGTATAACTATCGCTGTACATACACCAGATGGTATTATATATAAAAACTCTTTTGGCATGTTCATACCGAGAAATTTTATGTATGTTGATGATTTAAACTTATACCAGCCAAGCGCAAAAACAACTATAACAGGTATGATCATACCACCTATAGTACTGTAAACAGTAAAGACTGTCCCACCACAGCCCAAAAACATCTCCACCTTTTTAGTAAGTATAGTGTATATAACATAAAGTCCAAAGTATAAAAGAGAATACTGGACAAGCCTTTCAGTGCTTCCATCCTCGCTGCTTAAAAATATTGATGACAATTTCATTTCTCCTCCATTCTATAGTATTACACAAACAACAGTTATAACATTATTTTACATAAATTTTATAAAATTTAGTTATGTCCACAAAACTACCAGAAAACAAATTGCTAAATAACATAAGATATGAAATTGATATGACAGATAATTTAATAACAGAATTATTAAAAAAAAGATTTGATTCTGTGAAAAAACTTGGTAAATTAAAAAGACAAAATGGCATTAAAATCACTGATAAAAAAAGAGAAAAAGATGTGATAAAGAATGCCATAAAAAATGCCGGCAGTTATAAAAAAGAGATAGAAGAAGTTTTTAAAAAAGTGATAACTCTTTCAAGGAGAATTCAGAGATGAGAATTGAATTTAATGGCAGCAGAGATTATGTGACGTCTGAAATAAAAAAGTTAATGACTGATGTTGAGTTGATTTTTAGTAAGAATTATATAGAGATAAAAAACTTTGATAAGGGTTATGTATATAATTTTCTACCAAAGATTGAAAATATCAGAGGGGTTATAAGAGTTTTAATGAAAAATGACGAGCTACTACCTCTATGTTATTCGTTTAAAGCAACTGAAAATATTAATAAAAATATTCCAATAATTATTGCAGGGCCATGTGTAATATACAGCTGGGATGATTTTCTTGAAACTGCAAAAGAGTTAGAACAACTCAATGTTTATGCTTTAAGAACGCCGCTTTTCAAGCCGAGGAGTTCGCCATACGGCTGGGATGGATACGGCAAGGAGGGGATTAGTAGGTTGAAAGAGATTAAAAAGAGCATACGAACACCATTTATTATGGAAATAATTGATTATAGACTTATTGATAGTGTTTCTGAAGTCTGTGATATAATTCAAATAGGTGCAAGGAATATGAGAAACTATGCTCTGTTAAAAGAGGCAGCTAAATCGAATAAAGCTGTTCTTCTAAAAAGAGAGCCAAGATCAAATTTTAGGGAATTTCTTTACTCCGCTGAATACCTGTTAAAATATTCATGCAGAAATATAATACTCTGTGAAAGGGGAGACAATCTCTCTGATGATGTCGCATCAATAGATACTGAGATGATAAAAAAAATAAAAAAAGAGACTGATATACCTGTTATAGCTGATGTAAGCCATAGTGCAAAAAGAAGAGACAGGGTTATGAGTTTTGTTAAGAAAACAATAAAATATTCAGATGGCATAATGATTGAAACAAGCATAAATCCTGATGCATCACCGATTGATACAAAACAGATAGTAGATATTGACGAGTTTAAAAAGATACTGAAGATTATAAGATGATATTATTAGGACTTTTAGGAAACCCACTTTCAAAATCACTTTCACCTGACATATTCAGTTATATATCAGAGAAGAAAAAGATTGAAATAGAATTCAATCTTTTTGAGACATCAAGTCCTGGTGAAACTGTAAAAGAGCTGAGAAAGCTTTCATACAATGGCTTTTTTATCACGACACCGTTTAAAGAAACGCTGTATAATATATTAAAACCAAAGCTGATGTTTACAAATTTTAATATCATAAACTGTGTTAAATTTTCAGGCTCGGATATCATAGCAACAAATACTGATTTTATTGCACTGAAAATTCTTTCATCAGTATTCAGTTTTAAAAATAAAACTGCACTACTACTTGGTAGCGGGGCAACAGCTGTTACATCAATTTATCTACTCAGAGCTGGTGGAATAAAAAAAGTTTATATATCAGCAAGAAATTTAACCAAAGCAGTAGAGATAAAAAAAAGATTTGATGATATTGATATCGAAATTTTTGATTTCAACAGATGTTTTAAAAAATATGATATATTGATAAATGCAACGCCTGTTGGTATGTATTATAATGAAAGAATTGCAACAGATTTTTCTAACACGGAGCTTGTAATAGACTGGCCATACTCTAAGGGTATGACTGTACTTATAAAAGATGCCAGAGCTAATAATATAAAGACTATAAGCGGTATAGAAATACTTGTGGTTCAGGCTATTATTGGGTTTGAGTTTATAACAGGATATAATTTTTTTGAAGATAAGGATGAAATAATTGAGTACGTCAGGCAAAAGGTAAAGACGAAATAGTGCCCGCCTGCCGAAGCCGCTTCGGCGCAGGCAGGCAGTGAGTTCCTTTAAGTTCTGAGATCTGATTTATGTTTTCTAACTTTTGTTGATTGGAGGAGTTATGAAATATCTTACAGCAGGGGATTCACACGGGAAATGTCTTGTTGGAATAATTGAGGGGATCCCGTATGGTATTGATATAAATGAAAAATATATTAATGAACAGATGAGAAGGAGACGAGAGTGCATGGGAAGAAGCAAAAGACAAAATATTGAGGATGACAGGTTTGATATCATAAGTGGACTTCATAACGGCATAACAACCGGTATGCCTGTTGGAGTCATACTTTACAACAAATCAACAAGGGAAATAAACGATTCATCAGTTTTCACTCCATCATACGGTGATCTATATGGAATGATTAAATACTCAAGCTTTAACTCATCAGTTATAAAAGAAAGGACATCAGCCAGAGAAACTGCTGCAAGGGTTCTTCTTTTGTCGTTTGCTAAAAGATTTTTGGAGTTGCTGGGCATAACCATAACTTCCGATGTAATATCCTGCTACGACAGTAAAAACAAAAAAGATTTCAGCAGAATAATAAAAAAATTTGAGGAAGAGGGGGACAGCTTTGGTGGTGTTTTTGAAATAAGAGTTGAAAACCTTATCCCATGTCTCGGTGGATTTATGGAAGGTTATGATAGACTTGAATCAAAGCTGTCAGAGATTATTTTTACTATTGGCTCAATAAAGGCTGTTGAGTTTGGTGATGGTATCAACATAGCTTTAAAAAAATCCTCAGATATAATAAAAAATCCAGATCTTCTCGGTGGTATTGAGGCAGGAATGACAACGGGAGGACCAATTTTAATTCGTGCAACCACAAGACCGCTTGCGGGTATAAGAAAGAAGGTTGAGAGTTACAATTTAAAAACAAAAAAAAAGGTTTTTATATCAAATACTACAAGCGATATAACATCAGTGTTTGCTGCGGCTGTCATATCGGAGTATTTAGTAAGCTTTGTTATTGCCGATGAGATCATTAAAAAATTTGGTTCAGATAATTTTTATGACATAAAAAAACAATATGAGTTATGGAAAAGAAAAACAAAAAAGACATTAAAAGGTATAAAAAAATAATAATATATGGCTTCATGACAGCAGGGAAAAGCAGTATAGGAAAACTTGTTGCCAAAAGGCTTTTATTACCATTTTATGATACTGATGTTGAGTTTGAAAAAATATATTCAGATATAGGAAGTTTTATTAAAAAAAATGGTATGAGAAGGTTTAGAGATATTGAAAAACAAATATTCTTATCACTCCGTAGTAAGAAAGAGACTTCTGTTATTGCCTGCGGTGGTGGGATACTACCTCGCGGGGATAGGTATAATCTTGAGGTTTTTTTAAACCCATGCTGGGAAGTAATTGAAAAACGCCTTGCTAAAAACACTGAGAAAAGGCCGCTTCTTTCTGATTTTCCTGACAGCAGGGATAGAATAAAAAAGCTGTATAATAAAAGGTTGGAAGGATATATGAAAGCATCGCTTGAAATAAAAGAAACTGATATGAGAAAAATAGTGGATAAAATAATTGATATTTATGAAGATCAATATAAAAGTCAATAACAAGATGTCATCTGTTATAATATGTAAGGAACATATTGATATACGTGGTGAAATAGATAGAATGGAATCAGATAAAACCGTAGTAATAACAGATAACAGTCTTAGAAAAAAATTTAAAGGATTGATTGATTTTGCCCCTGTATGCGAGCTTGACCATACGAGAGAAAAGAGCTTTGATGAGCTTAAAAAAATATTCATTTTTTTTGAAAAAAACAATCTTACAAAAAACTCCTGTGTTGTATCGTTTGGTGGAGGCAAGATAAGTGATATAACAGGTCTTGCAGCATCGTTATGGAAAAGAGGGATAAGATGGATATCTGTTCCAACAACATTTCTTGCTCAGATAGATGCATCAGTAGGTGGCAAAACTGCTGTTGATTTTAACAATACAAAAAATGTTATAGGTAGTTTTTATCTGCCAGAGCTTGTTTTGATTGATACAGATTTTGTAATAGAACAAAATGAAACCTTTTTTGAGGCGATGGGTGAGTTGTATAAGTATATATTTATATCGCCTACAAAAACTTCAAACAGGTTAAAAAAACTTTTGCCATATGTTTTAAAAAAAGATAGAAAAGCTGTGAAGAAGACTGTCGAACTGTGTCTCAGATACAAGGCATCTATTGTAGAAAAGGATATGCTTGATACCAATGGTATAAGAAAGATTTTGAACTTCGGTCATACTGCGGCTCATCCGATTGAGGTCATTTACAAGATATCGCATGGTGATGCTGTGATATACGGGCTAATATACGCTCTTATACTTTCAGTGAATACAAAGCTTCTAAGCCATAAAGGATTTGATAGATTCATATCACTTTTTAAAAACTATAGGCCAACAATAAAACTGGTTAAAAATGATTTTCCAGTTTTTATTGAAACACTTAAAAAGGATAAAAAGAACAGGGGTTGTAATAATTATTTTCTTCTGATAAATGACAAAAGAAAAACAACAGGGAAAGCAAACATCCCCGTATCAATTATTAAAAAATCATGGGAAGAACTATGCAAAAAATATTAATAATACACGGCCCAAACCTTCATCTGCTTGGTTTGAGGGAACCTGATGTATATGGCCATATGACACTTGATGAGATGAATGCAGGGATAAAAAAATATGTGAAAGGAAAGGGTATAAGCTTGAGAATATTTCAGTCCAACTGTGAGGGAAGGATAATAGATATCATAACCGCTAATATAAAATGGGCAGATTTTATTATAATAAATCCTGGAGCATTTACTCACTACAGCTATGCTATAAGGGATTGCATAAAAGCTGTAAAAATACCAACGATTGAGGTTCACATCTCTGATATCAAGAACAGAGAAGAATTTAGAAAAAAGTCTGTTATAAAGGATGTGGTAATCTCTCAGATCTATGGCAAGGGAATTTATTCATATTTTGATGCTATTGAACTATGTCTGAAAAAAAAATAATTTATTATCCACCAGCTGATAAGTCAATAACTGTAAGGGCACTTGTTATTGCAAGCCTTTGTAGCGAAAAAATTATAATTAAAAATCCATTGATATCTGATGATACCGTAAACAGTGTAAAGGCTTTAATCAGGCTTGGAGTTAATATAAAAAATGGCAGTGATTTTATTGAAGTAACAGGAAAATGTAAATATGGATTTCATCAGAGGGATATAGACTGCGGTGAGTCTGCACTTTTTTTAAGACTAATACTCCCTGTGCTTTTAAATCAGAAAAAAACTTATAGGATAACAGGTAAGAAAACACTCTTGAGAAGAAGCTTTAAAGACACTCTATCTGCCTTTGAAAGTATGGGGGCGCATATCAAGCATAACAATTATCATCTTCCTATAACTGTTTATCCTTCAGAATTAAAACCTGTTAAATACAGGACATCATCTGCACAAACGAAATCATCACTTCTTATTGCATCGCTTTACACAAAGGAAATAAAAATAATTGAAGATGTCAAAACAAGGGAACACACAGAAAGAATCCTTGAATACTTAGGATGTGAGATAAAAAAGAATGGTAATAAACTATACATAGCAAAAAACCAATTGATGGCCAAAAATTTAGAAATCTGTGGCGATATATCACAAGCTGCAGTATTTATTACCATATCATTATTTATAGGCAGGGAAATACTGGTTAAAAACTGTGGAATAAATCCTTTAAGAACTGGTTTTTTAAAAGCGATATCAGATATGGGGGTAGTGGTTAAGATTAATAATAAAAGATATATATCAAATGAACTTGTTGGTGATATATTGATAAAGCCTCCAAAAATTTTAAAGGCCATAAAAATATATAATATAACACCATTGATAGATGAGGTTTTTTTAATTGCACTCCTTATGGCCAGTGCTGATGGTGTAAGTGAGATAAAGAATACTGAGATGATAAGGAACAAGGAATCTGACAGAGAGAACGAGATTATTAATCTGCTTCATATGCTTGGTGTCAGCTTTAAAAAGAAAAAAAACAGCATAGTTATATACGGTACTAAGAGTTTTAAAAAAATAAGTTGCATTGATACAAAGGGAGATCACAGGCTTGCTATGGTAGCAGGTGTATTAAAAATCATAAACAATCCAAAAATAAAGGTTAAAAATAAAAGCTGTGTTTCAAAAACTTATCCAGATTTCTGGGATGATTTAATAAAGTTTGGATTTTTTTAAAAAAATAATTAAAATATATTTATAAGCAATGTTTTGGGCCCGTAGCTCAGTTGGTCAGAGCAATCCGCTCATAACGGATGGGTCGTAGGTTCAAGTCCTACCGGGCCCAGATATTTTAAAAGCAATCGAATAAGGAAGTCGTCTTGCAGGACAATAACAATTCTAATCAGATCCCAAATTTTTCAAAAAACAGATATGAGCTTGTTTTTGCAATTTTCATGTTTACATCAGCATTTTTCTTTTATTCCAATCCTGATGTAAAATATCCTGAGGTACTCTATCCATTCTTGGCACTGATGATAGTTAACTTTATTTCTAACAGATATCTTAAGAACAAGATATATGTCAACATATACTTTGTTTTGTCAATTATTCTGATAAATATGGTTCTTGGCTTTTTAATAATGAACCTTTCAGGGGGACTTGCATCATATTTTTGGGTTTTGCTTCTTCTGCCTATATTTACAGTTTCAATGACCGGTATAACAAGATATTTTTGGGCCACATCACTTTTTATTTTTGTTGGCTTTATAATGATATACTTAAATCAATCATCAAGAGATATATTCTCGTTAGGTATAATGTTTATAGAAAATTTTATAATCATTGGTGGAGGGTATGTTATATACAGGCAGGTAAAGACAAGATATCTCCTTGAAAAAGAGATTATTTCAAAAAGAAAAGAGGTTAATGACCTCCTTGCCCAGATAAATTTGAAAAACTCAATATCACATATGAACAGACCTATAAACAACACTGAGTTTATGTCAACAGCTATCCATGATATAAAAAATCTTATCACAATAATAGATCTAACAGCTGATCTGATGGGAAGGGAAAACAACGAAAACCAGACTGATTTAGCAAGGATAAAGTATGCATCAAAGATGGCAGCAAATATTTTATCATACACCCTTTCTGTTACAAGATCAGATAATATTGAGATGGATGTCATTGATATAAACAATATCATAAACGATGTAAATGATATAGTAAAGCTTGAATTTGAACTTAACAAGATAAAGATTGTTATAAACAATAAATTAACACGATCCAAGATTATGGGAAACAAGCTGTTCCTTACAAGAGCTATTCTCAATATACTTTTAAACTCAAGATCAGCTGTTCCAAAGCACAATGGTCATATAGAGATAGATCTCAAAAATGATGATTCAAACATCAGTATAGTTATATCAGACAATGGACCTGGATTTCCAAAAGAGATAATAGATAAGATAGAACCATATAAGTCAACAAGGATAAAGGTTGGTGGCACAGGGTTGGGACTGTTCTCGACCTATGAAATTGTCAGAAAATTAAACGGCAGCCTTAGAATATACAACAACAATGGCGCTGTATGTGAAATAACACTTCCTTTGCTAAAAGAATAAGTAGGGTTCACTGAAAAACTCTAACGAAAGATAATTTTCCAAATGAATAGTTGTCTTGATTATAGTGTATTATTGCTTTAAAAGTGCACGATTTTTGGGGTAATGTTGAAAAAAACTTGCACTTTTTTTATCTTTCTTTTGGCAATAAACTCAATGCTTTTCTACTACGGCTTCGTCAGAACTCGCTTACAGACTACTTTGTAGTATGCTCGCTCGTCCTTCCTCGCCTCATAACGAAAATCCTTGTTTTATTGCTCAAATAGACTTTTTCAGTGAACCCTAAGTATTTTATCATTTGCTTTTTACTGCCTTAAAATCAACATAACCAAACTCTTCTTCAGTTTCACCTTTTAATATCCTTAATTTTGTCGGAGTATTTCCATCAAAACTAAAAATCTGCTTTATTCCCTTATCAACGATCTCATAATCCCTGTCTGGTATCTTTCCTGTAACATCTATGATATTATAACTGTCATCAACAGTAAAGCTGCCAATATATTTGTTGTTTTTGTATATAAATATCTTCTGTCCGCGGGCAATTTTAAGTGTCTTAGTAGAAAACTCATCCTTTTTGGTAGGTTTTTTTTCTTCTGGTTTGGCCTCAGTATCTTTTTCCTGATCTTTTTTTATAATATTGTTGGCAAGCTCACCCTTTGAATAAAGCACCCTTGATTTAATATTGCCATCAGAGTCATATTCTACAGAAAAGCCATCAAGCACTCCGTCGGAATAGGATTGTTCAAGCACAAGCTTTGAGTCAGGTGTATAAAAAAAAGCCTTGCCATTAATTTTACCATCCTTAAAATCTATCCTTGATTTTATAATTCCATCAGGATAAAACTCAATCACTGGACCATTTTCTATACCATCCTTTATTGTTCTTTCTGAAAGCATATTATTGTTTTCATCATACTCATAATATATCCCATCCTTTATAAAACCAGAGCTTGATATAAAAACTCCGCTTGACGAAAATATTTGAGTCCCGATGATGATATCCCCATCATAAAAATTACGGTTGTAACCATCAGTTGATTTATGAATTATTATTTTTAGATTTTTTTGTTTATCAGCTTCAATTGCTGTCTGACTGCTTATCTCAACGCTTACAGGACTCAGTATATCAGATTTTGATATGCTTAAAACACCATACTTTGTTCTAACAACATAATAATCATCAATTACACCTTCAAAATCACCATAGATAACAGTTCCATCAAACAGTTCTATTTTTTCACCCCACGCAGGGACAAGCAGCGAAAAACACAAAAATATTAATTTTATCATAACCACCTCTACTAAATTATTATATAAATTTTAAAATTATCAGATTTAACAAAAAGTCTCACTCCCTTGCAATCGTATATGCAGAAACTTTTTTTGCTCCACCTGATTTCAATATGCCAGCCATCTCATCAATCGTTGACATTGTGGTAGCCACATCATCAATTATTATGATATTCCTTCCATTTATGCGGCTGTGGTCAACCAATTCAAAGCTATCCTTTATATTAAATGCTCTCTCATGAGCATCAAGCCCAACCTGATTTCTTGCATCCTTTTTTTTGATAACAGCGCTCTCTATAAGCTCTATCCCAAGCATTGCTGATAGCTTCTTTGCTATAAGATAAGTCTGGTTAAACCCTCTCTTTCTTATTTTTCTGGCAGAAATTGGGATATAGATAAGACTATCATATCCAGTGAATTCAGTGTAATCCTTAAACTTTTTTACCATTTCAATCGAAAACCAATCTGAAAGCCAGTCCATTTTTTTATATTTATATGCAGATATAACTGATGATATCTCATCATTGTACATAAAAACTGATCTTGAAAAATCAAAATTATATTTTTTATTACGGCAAGTATGACACACTTCTCCGCCATTTTTGAGATATACCCCACATCTTTTACAATAAGGTGATCTTATATAAAAAAGCTCTCTAAGACAATGCGGACAGAGTGGTCCTTTATAACCAAACGGAAGATCATTTGAACAACAAAAACATAGCGAGGGCAGGCAGAAATGAAGTATTGCTTCCTTTACTCTGTAAAGATCCATCAGAATTCGTGATCAAATATATAAAAGTTATATGGAGGTATGTTTTCTATCTTAAGCCCTTGGGATATATCATTTATATTGTATGAAAAAAATCTTTCAGAGAATTCCTCATAAAGGGTAACAACATCCCCCTTTGATTTAAGCTGTATATTAATTCTTGCCCCAGAATTTTCATTGGAATAGTTTACAACAATGATCTTTATAGTCCTCATCTGAGTCCACTTATATGCTATTACGTTTATAAAGCTCCTATCAGAATCACTTACTGGAAGGACATCGCATAACTCCCACTCGCCACCGTGAAATGCTGGGTGATCAGCTATCTTTAAAAGCTTTTCATAAAACTTTTTTACCTCTAAATCCTCATAATCAGAGATATTAACAAAATCAGAGATCTGAATAGGAACCTTTATCTTTATCCCATTAAGCTGCATATGATTATAAAATCTTAACCCTTTTACGGTTGATATCATAACAGCAGCTGCAAGTGCTCTTCTCTTATCATTGAAAGAAATTAATGATGGTTCCTCATCATGGTTATCTATAAATCTGACAGATTTTTTCTGATAAAGCCTTTCAGCTCTCAGATGCCCTCTTACCTCTTCAGCTCCCATATTCTTTAGCCTATCATAGAACACCTTATCATATGTGTAATCAAATCCAAGCTGCTGTAACTTCCACTCCAATCCCCAGTAAACCTCAGCTATAAAAACAAACTGTGGATCCAATGACTTCACAGCTGAAACAGCCTCCTGCCAGAACTCAGTCTCAGGTTTTTTAAATCCCCGCTTTTTCAAAAGCCAACCCCATACGCTTTCATGAACATCATTGAGGCTTAACATAACCATATCACATCTGACACCATCACAGAGATCTGATATCTTTATGAGCTCTGAAATCATTTTTTCCCTTGTCTTAGGATTGAAATAATTCAGTTGTATAGTATCCTTCCAGCACGGAAAGTTAGGATCCTTGCCATGAGCTATGTAATATATTTTATCACCAACCTTTTTTTCACAAAACGCATCTTTATTTTTAATATAATCCTCATAGTCAGCAGTTACAAAACAGTCAATACAATCATCAGAAAACTTTGAGTCTATTGCCATATGATTTGACATAAAATCAAGATAAAGCTTTAATCCCATAGAATTAAGCTTTTCTCTCAATGCTTTTAGCTCCCATTCAAATCCAAAAAAACTATCGAGCGTGTATTCAACAACAGAGTATGGTGAAGCAGATATAACATTCATATCGGAGGATGTTTTCTTAACAAAGTCCCTTAAAAATTCTTCATCCCTTGATATTGCAGCAGATATTTCACTCGACTTCCACACACCCATAAGCCATACAATATCAAACCCAAGATGCTTTAACCTCAACCACTCATCATCAGGTATTAAACTCAATGTCATATCAGGAGAGGAATACTTAGCTCTCATTCTGTTCAAAAATATTTTTGTATTTATTTCTATGAGGTGAGGATTTGTTCTCAACATTTTGCCCCCTTTTTATTTATAATTAAAAGCATTCAAATCCTAAATATATTATACAACTTAAATTCCAATTATGGAAACATTGAGCTTGTTAGCAATTTCAATAGATTTCTCTTTATCCACGAGCAAGGTTGTTCCGCTTTCAATAGCTATGATATCACCACCGGCCTCTGAAAGATTTTTAATTGTTCTCTCTCCTATCACAGGAAGATCAAACCTAAAATCCTGGTGAGGCCTTGCAACCTTTATAAGGATAAAGCCATTTTTATCATCAAGCAAAAGCCCAGCCCTTTTTATACACTCATCAGTCCCTTCTATAGCCTCAACAGCTATCACAGAATAATCCTTTATTACAACAGACAGACCTATATCAAGCTCTGCTATCTTCTTAGCAATGTTATAACCGTATTCTATCTCCTTTATTTTCTCATCACTAACACTGCCACATACAACCCCCTTCCCAATTATAAGATTTTTAAGAAATACTGTGGAATCAATAACCCTTATCCCATCTGATAACAGCTCATCAGCTATTGCATTTAGGATACTGAGAGGAGTTTTGTTTCTTAACTTTACAAAAAATTTCATTGCTCTTAGATCAGGTCGTAGGTCCCTAAAAACATTTACATGAGGAATTGTTCCAAGCATAACCAAACTATCAACACCATTTTCCTTTAAAAACTCTATTGGTTTTGAGATGCTTCCAAGGTTAAAAAACTTTGTAACAGAATATTTTTCTATTTCTTTATCAGTATAGTTGTTAAAGGCTATGGTATAAACCTCAAATCCCTCGTCAGCTGCATTTTTAGCTGCTATGATCGGAAGATTTCCACTTCCTGCTATTATTCCTATCTTATTCATTATCAGTTCTTTTCGGCCTTGATATTCCCCGTTTGCTTCCTTTTATAAACTCAACAATATGATCGACCTCAGATGAAATTTTTTCATCCTCAAGTTTTTTTAAAGCATCCTCAAGTGGAAGTCCACTTCTAAAAATTATATTGAAAGCGTATTTTATTGATTTTATGGAATAAGCAGAAAAACCCGCTCTTTTAAGACCAACCATATTAAGTCCAACAGGTTTCGCCCTATCACCTTGAGCTATTACATATGGAATTATATCCTGTGATACCATAGAACCACCACTGAGCATTACATATGAACCAATCCTTGTAAACTGATGGACACCTGAAAGTCCTGATATCACAGCATTGTTTTCAACAGTACAATGCCCTGCAAGCCCTGAGGCATTCACCATAATAACATTATCACCAACCACACAGTCATGACCTATGTGTGAGTTTGACATTATAAAGCATCCTGAGCCAAGCTTTGTGAGTTTATGTCCATTGGGAGTGCCACGGTGTATAGATGCACCCTCCCTTATTATATTGTTATCTCCTATCTCAACATATGTTTTTTCATTTGAGTACTTATAATCCTGAGGTGGTGTTCCTATAAAACAGGATGTAACAAACCTGTTGTTCCTACCTATCTTAGAAAATTCTATAACACAGTGAGGCCCTATATATGTGTTCTCGCCTATTTTTACCTCAGGACCTATGATAGCATATGGCCCTATTTCAACACCATCAGCTATTTCAGCATCATCAGATACTATTGCAGTTTGATGTATTTTTTTCATATCAACTCCTTATTAATCAACAGCAAAAATCAACTCCGCATCGCAGACTTTATTATCTCGAACACTGGCAAGACCACTCACCTTTGCAATCTTGCCTCTTATTCTTTCAACATTTATATAAATCTCAAGCACATCACCAGGGATAACCTGCTTTCTAAATCTGGCCTTGTTTATCCCTGCAAAATATGCAAACCTTCCACTATACTCTGGAGAACAGACCATAAGCGTAGCTGAGGTCTGAGCCATGGACTCAAGTATCAAAACTCCAGGCATTATGGGCCTTTCAGGAAAATGACCATGAAAGAAAAGCTCATTTGCACTTACACACTTAATTCCTTTTGCTGATTTAAGATCATCAATTATCTCAACTCTGTCAACCATAAGAAATGGATATCTGTGAGGTATGATTTTAAGTATTTCGTTAGCATTCAGTATTCTGTGATTATTATTCATAAAAACTCCTTCTTGCAGAGATGAGTTTTACAAGCTCATAGTTCAACCTATGAGATGGTCTTAAGGCAGTTATTTTTGTGTTTGTAAAGCGAAGACCCAACACCTTTAAATCGCCAAGAAGATCAAGTATCTTATGCCTTACAAACTCATCTTCAAATCTCAATGGTTCTCTGTTTAAAACAGAATCACTGCTTAAAACAATGGAGTTATCAAGAGAACCGCCGAGAGCAAGATTATTTTTTCTTAAAAATTCCACTTCATAATCAAATCCGAATGTTCTTGCAGGTGATATTTCTTTGATATAATTATCCCTATTTATCTCAATCCTTAACATCTGTTTTTTTATAAGAGGGTGATCATTTTCAAACATACACTCTATTTCAAAGCAGTTAGATTTTTCAACTTTATAATAAGTATCTTGTGATCTAAAGACCAGCTCTTCCATAGCTTCAAAAACTTCAACAGTATCATCCTTTTCAATCTCACCAGCTTTTAATAAATTCTCTGAAAAAGCCATTGACGAACCATCACAGACAGGAATCTCATCACCCTCTATATATATATCAAGATCATCTATAGAAAATGCCATAAGCGCAGACAAAAGATGTTCAACAGTATTCACTTCAAAATTGCCGTTTGAAAGTGTAGTTCCCCTATTAACTCCATTAACACTTTCAGTATTCAGAATAATCTTTTCACCAGTTGAAGCATTGATAAATCTTATACCATTTGAACTAAACGACGGAGTTAACCTTAAAAAATTACGTTTTCCCTTGTGAAGACCGATTCCTTCAAGAGTAAACTCCTCTGATATAGTTTTTCTTTTAACCTTCATTTTTAATCTTCTTCATAAAATATTTATACATCTCAGGTAGCTTTGTCATAGCAGCCTGTATTCTCATAAACTCTCCCCTATCCCTTGCAGGTGTTCCAAAAACAACCCTGTTCCCTTCTAAATTTCCTATGACACCACTCTGAGGCATAACAATGGTCCCCGCCTTTATTCTTATATGATCACTAAGCCCAGCCTGTCCCGCTATTATAACGCCATCCTCTATAACAGTGGACCCCGATATACCGACCTGAGCTAATATAAGACAGTTACTGCCTATTTTTACATTGTGTGCTATATGGACAAGGTTATCTATCTTTGTTCCATTGCCAATAACAGTAAAATCTATTGTGGCTCTGTCTATTGCGACAGATGCCCCTATTTCCACATCATCACCAATGATTACTCCACCAGCCTGAGGAACTTTTATATGTTTACCCTGATCAAATACATAACCAAATCCATCACTTCCTATAACAGAATTAGAATGTATAATACATCCTCTTCCTATAGAAACGTTTTCTCTTATCACCACACCGGGATAAATTCTTGTTCTTTCACCAATCCTTGAATTCTTACCTATATAGCAACCGCTTTCTATTACAGCATCATCCATTATCTCAGCCCCATCCTCAACAGTTACAAAATTACCTATGAATGCAGTTGGAGATATTTTAGCACTGCCGCTTATATGCGAGCTTTCAGATACATGCGGAGCATATTTCATCTGATTATCCTTCTCCACAAATGCAAGAAGCTTTGAAAATGAAAGCTTTGGATTATCCGATAATATAACACTATCAAACATTCTGATAATTCTCTCATCATTTTTTGATATCACACAACCCGGTTTTATTTCATTCTTTATGTTTTCTATTTTTTCGATAAAAACTATAGAATCACTATCGCAGCTATCAAGAGAGGATAGCTTTTTAATGATCTTCTCACCGTTACCGACATAAGTCAGATTTAAAAAATTTGCTATATCACTTACTTTCAAATTCATCTTTCACTCCTAAGCTTTTCCAGAACTTTTTCAGTTAGATCAACAGTTTTCCTGCCAAAAAGTATATTTCTCTTATCAACAACAACAGTCACCTCCTCCTCTTTTGAAACCTCATCTATAGCATCATATATTTTTTTAAGCATCCTCTCATTCTCCTTTGATGCACTCTTTGAAAGCTCATCATCAAACTTATTTTTAAGGCTGAGTATATCAGACTGCAACTTAGAAATTTTAGCATCGACATCACCTATCGCACGATCTATTTCAACTGTGGATGATGAAACCGAAAATTTAAAATTTGATATTGGAATTTTACCCATTCCCGGTATAAAAATATACGGCTCTTCCTGTGAATTTAAGGCTGTCTGAGATAATATAGCAACAGATGAGACTGAAACATTATCTGGAACAGAAACACTCACGGATGATATAGCGATATCAGCAGCAGATATATTATCAAATCTGGCAAGGGAAGCTGTTGAGATATTAGCAGTATACTCCACCGATGATATTGATACAGAAATGGTTGAGATTGAAATAACAGCTGATGATGAGTTTAGTGTGTAGGATGATATATTAACATCTGAAGAAGAAATTGTTATGGTGTCAGAAATAGATGATGAGGATACAATAGCTTCTGACATCCTTTTATAAAAATCCTCAGCCATCCTTGCTATCTCGCGCTCATTTTTCAACTTTTCTTTTAGTGCCCTGTAATAATTTAACTCCTTTTTTTTATCGTCAACAATATTTTGTTTTTCGAGTACAATCTTATCAAAATCCTTTTTGGAATTTATAGAATATTTTTTAAATATCAGGCCTATATCAACATATCCAACCGTACCACTCTCTGCCTTGTTTTCTTCAAGCGATATTTCTATGGCATTTAAAAAAGGAGAAAATAAAAATAATGAAAGGATAAGCAGATGCTTCATAATATTATTTTACTAAAAAAATAATACCATACAACCGAACAAAGGATGTATGGTATTATCTTAATGATTTAAGCTTCTTCTTCAAACTTAACAGGAATGCCAGGGCCCATGGTGCTTGATAAATAAATTGACTGAATATATTTGCCCTTTGATGTTGACGGCTTTGCCTTAATAACTGAATCAATAATGGCTTTTATATTCTCAACAAGATCAGTATCGGAAAAAGATTTTTTTCCACAACCGGTATGAATTATCCCATAAGCATCATTTTTAAACTCTATTCTTCCAGCCTTTATCTCTTTCACAGCCGGCCCGATAGAAAATGTAACAGTTCCAGATTTAGGATTTGGCATAAGCCCCTTTGGACCTAAGATTTTTCCTAACTTTGCAATATCCTTCATAATATCAGGGGTTACCACAAGAACATCGAAATCAATCTTTCCCTTTGAAATCTCATCAATAATCTCAGTTGATCCAACCAAATCAGCCCCTGCCTCTTTTGCTTCATTGACCTTCTCACCCTTTGCTATAACAGCAACCCTTATTTTTTTCCCAGTCCCATGTGGTAGCGGAATTGTCCCTCTAACATTCTGATCAGCTTTTTTAGGGTCAATACCAAGCTTTATATGAAGTTCTACAGTCTCATCAAATTTAGCATTAGCCTTTTCTTTTATAAGCTTCACAGTATCTTCAACTGAATATTTTTTGTTAAGATCTATACTCTTCTTTACATTTTCTATTCTTTTTCCCATTTTATCTCCCTGAGGTGTTAGCGTTTTTTTAGAACTCCCTCAAAATACATTATTCTACTACATCTACTCCCATACTTCTTGCTGCTCCCTTTACCATCTCAACAGCACTCTTTACATCCTTTGTGTTGAGATCAGGAAGCTTCTGTTTTGCTATCTCTTCAGCCTGTTGGAGTGTAATTTTTGCAACCTTATCCTTGTTTGGATGGCTTGAACCCTTTGCAATTCCACAAGCTTTTTTTATGAGAGCTGACATCGGAGGCATCTTTGTTATAAAAACAAAGCTCCTGTCCTCATAAACAGTTATCACAACAGGTATCGGCATACCCTGATCTAATTTTTTTGTTTTTTCATTAAACTGTTTACAGAAATCCATTATATTCACACCATGCTGTCCAAGCGCAGGACCTATTGGTGGTGCAGGATTAGCCTGTCCTGCCGGAACCTGAAGTTTTATCTGAACTTTTATTTTTTTTACTGCCATATAATCTCCTTATATTTATACCTTCTCCACCTGTAAGAAATCAAGCTCCACAGGAGTAGGTCTATCAAATATAGTAACAATCACAAGAAGCTTTGACTTCTGCAAATTAACATCATCAACAACACCTGTAAAATGTTTGAATGGACCTTCTGTTATTCTCACCATCTCACCCTTATAAAAATCAACAGCTGGCTTTGGATTTTCCTTACTTGTTTCCTCTATCTTGGTCATCAAACTTTTTACATCATCATCAGTAAGAGGTGTCGGAGTGCTTCCACCGAGAAAGCCGCTGACTCCAGTTATAGTTTTTATCTTCCAGTAAATATCCTCATTCAAATCTATATGAACAATAAGGTATCCAGGAAAAAATTTTCTTTTTCTTATCTCTTTTTTATTATTTTTCACAGCAAGAACATTTTCCGTAGGTATTAAAACATCAACTTCCTGAGGGAGCTCATTGTTTTCTTTTTTGGTAAGTATTGCATCCTTGACCTTATCTTCGTAGCCAGTTTTTATATTAAGCACATACCATTTATAAGCCATTTTATTACTCCTTTATTATCTCGTACCCATGATAAGAGCCATAATTTTGCTTATCACAAAATCAAGAATTCCAACATATATAGCAAAAAATATGACAACTATAAAAACTCCATATGTTGCCTTGATGGCATCCTGTCTTGATAACCATGTAACCTTTTTTAACTCAGCATAAGCTTCCTTAAAAAACTCAACGAGCGTTTTTGGCAATTTTATAATTTTTTCCATATTATAATATTATACAAAAAAATGATGATTATATTATTATTCATTTAAAAATTATAAAATATAGTGATGAGCTTCTTAGAAATTCTGTTAATAGCCTTGAGCCTTTCAGCAGATTGTTTTGCCGTAAGCATATCAAGCGGTGGAACAATGAAATACATAAACATAAGACACATCTTTAGAATGGCTTTCTTTTTTGGAGTTTTTCAAGCAATTATGCCAGTCATAGGATTTTTTTTGGGTTTGAATTTAATAAACTATATCTCAAAAATAGATCACTGGATAGCCTTTATCATACTTGTAGCCATAGGGACAAAGATGATATATGAGAGCAAAAAAATAGATGAATTAAACTGCAATGAAAACAGAGGCTGCCCTTTTGGGTTTAAAACACTTATAATACTTGCAGTAGCAACAAGCGTTGATGCACTTGCAATCGGCTTTACCTTTTCACTGATAAAAACTTCAATACTTCTTCCTGTAATAATAATAGGAGCAATATCATTTATTATGAGCATAGCGGGCAACGCAATTGGTTATACAGGCAAACATTTTTTTGAAAACAGGATGGAAACTATAGCAGGAGTTATTCTGGTATTGCTTGGTTTTAAAACTCTCATCTCACACATAATATAGAATTATTTTCTATAATGTATTTATGGTTTAGCATATTTTAGAATATATCAATATTGAAAGGAGCTTATATGAAAAAAGTTTATATACTTGATACAAATGTTTTGATCCATGATCCTCTTGCTTTTTTAAAATTTGAGGATAATACTGTTGTCATTCCAATAGCAGTGATAGAGGAGCTTGATACATTTAAAAGTCATGCCGATGAAAAGGGTAAGAATGTAAGAATAGTTTCAAGAAAGCTGGATGAGCTACGAGCAAATGGAAGGCTTGATAAAGGGGTTAAAACAAAGGATAATGGAATAATTAAAATAGAGATGGAGCATGAATTTGACCTGCCACCGGGATTTTCAAAAATCCTCATGGATGACAGGATATTGAATGTTGCATACTACTATAATAAAAAAACAAAAAACTCAATAATGGTATCAAAGGATATAAACCTAAGATTAAAAGCAGAAGCACTCGGTTTAAAAGCTGAGGATTATGAAACTGGTAAGGTAAACATAGACGAGCTTTACTCAGGAACAGATACGCTCGAGGTTGATGATTCTGTCATAGAAGAATTTTATGCAAAAAAACAAATAAAGAATATACTGAAGAGTTCATTCCCAAATGAATTTGTTATACTTAAATCTAACTCGGATAGCAAAAAAGCAGCGCTTGGAAGGGTTCCATACAACGATACATCAGTAATAAAAAATATTGCTCCAGAGCAATCTCCATGGGGAATAAGGCCTCTGAACAAGGAACAAAGATTTGCAATGGAACTCCTGCTTGATGACAATATAAAGCTCGTAACACTTTTAGGAACAGCTGGAACAGGCAAGACACTAATATCACTTTCCTGTGCACTCCACAAAACCATTGATGCAAATATTTACAGAAGGGTTGTGGTATGCCGCTCAGTAGTTCCTGTGGGAAAGGATATAGGATTTTTGCCGGGCAGCATGGATGAAAAGCTTCAGAGCTGGTCAGGTGCGATATATGATAATTTAGAATTTATTATGGATAAAAAACATCCTGAGGAAGGTATTTCTAAGTTTGATTATCTGCTTCAGCAGAACAAGCTTGAGATAGCATCAGTAACACATATAAGGGGAAGAACACTTCCAAAGCAGTATATGATAGTCGATGATGCCCAAAATCTTACTCCCCATGAAATAAAAACAATTCTATCACGAGCAGGCGAAGGAACAAAGGTCGTAGTAACAGGCGACCCATATCAGATAGACAATCCTTACCTTGATATAGCTTCAAACGGTCTAACATACATAGTTGACAGGTTTAAGGGTCAATCAATCTATGGTCATATAACATTCACAAAAACTGAAAGGAGTGAGTTAGCAAAGCTTGTATCAGAGCTGCTTTAATCAGTTTATGTCAGAAGAATTTTAGTAATCGTAATCATCAAAATTATATTCTATGATAAAAAAAAGACCCCCTTTCCAATTAAGAAAAGGGGGAGAGGGAATTCAGTGATATTTTCTAATCATTAAATCTATATAAATATTCTATAACAATTTTACCGAAATAATCAGGGACATATTGCCCTTTAATTTAAAGTTTTATTTACTATATGATTTTAGGTCCTTCGGGCACAGATAGTGAGCAGTGGGTAGTTAACAGTGTTCAGCAAAAGGAAACATCTTATTCACTGCTTACCGTCCACTATTGCTTTTTGTCTTTTCTGATCACTGTCCACTACTTATATGTCCGTATTCCCGTGTTCCCTGAGATATTTTTTTATCTTGGATCGTGCCCTCTGAGATTTTACAAAGTTAAGCCAGTCCTTGTTCGGTGTCATATTCTTTCTTGTTATTATTTCGCAAACATCACCACTCTTAAGCTCATAATCCAGTTTTTCAATCTTTGAATTAACCCTCGCTGCAAAGCAATGTTCGCCGATATCGGTATGTATAGAGTAAGCAAAGTCAACAGGGGTAGAACCCTTTGGCAAGGCCTTTACATCACCCTTAGGCGTAAATACAAATATCTCCTCAACATCAAGCTCTGTCTTAAACATCTCCATAAATTCATGAGGGCTTTCTATATCATTCATCCACTCTATCCACTGTCTTGCCCAGTTTAATTTATCATTGAGCTGACCATCAACCACATTGCCATGCTTGTATCTCCAGTGAGCTGCTATTCCATACTCAGATATCCTGTGCATATCCTCTGTTCTTATCTGTATCTCTATTGGCTCACCACCTGGAGAAAGCACTGTGGTATGAAGACTCTGATAAAGATTGCTCTTAGGCATAGCTATATAATCTGTAAAGCTACCGCTTAATGGTTTAAAATTGGAGTGGATAACACCTAATATAGCATAACAGTTAAGAACAGTATCCGTTATTATTCTTATACCAAGGGTGTCCTGTATTTCTTCAAAAGGCTTATTTTGATTCTGCATCTTTCTGTATATTGAATAAAGATTTTTTGCTCTATAAAGTATTCTGTACTCAACCCCTGATTTTTTGAGTATATCATGTATCTTATCACTAAAAACTTTCAGTATCTCTTCCCTCTTTGCATAGCTGTTGTCCACCTGAAGCTTTAGTTTTTTATAATCCTCAGGATACAGATATTTAAACGATAGATCCTCAAGCTCATTTTTTATGTTAAATATGCCTAACCTGTGTGCTATGGGTGCATAGAGGGTAAGGGTTTCATATGCTATATCTTTTTGCTTCTCATTTGAAAGGTATTCAAGCGTTCTCATATTATGAAGTCTATCGGCTAATTTTATGATTATAACCCTTACATCCTTAGCTGTTGCTATTATCATCTTTCGCCAGTTCTGTGCCTGTTCCTCATCCTTTGACGAGAAGTGAAGCCCATCTATCTTTGTTACTCCATCAACAAGGTTACATATTTCATCACCAAATTCTTTTTTTAATATATCAGGAGTTACTTGAGTATCCTCAAGGACATCGTGGAGGAGTCCTGCACAAACAGTGTTTATATCCATTCTAAGGTTACAGAGTATTACAGCAACCTCATAGACATGAACGAAATACATCTCACCGCTGGCTCTTTTCTGTTCACCATGGGCTTTTTTAGCAAAATCATATGCGAGTTCAAGAAGAGTCGTATCAGTGTTTGAATATTCTTTAAATTTATTTACAAGTTCTTTAAAATCCATAGCTATTTTACAGCACAGAAAAGTTAAGAGTTAAACTAAATATTCTGTTTTTTGTACAGATTATAGTATTCACCATTATGCTTTATAAGCTCATCGTGCTTTCCATGCTCAACCACCTCACCATTTTTTAAAACAAATATCTGATCAGCATTAACCACTGTGGAAAGTCTATGAGCTGTCATAACAACTGTCTTTTCCTTTAAAACATTTTCTATAGCCTTTTGAACAACCTCTTCACTCTTTGAGTCAAGGTTTGATGTGGCCTCGTCAAGGAGCAGTATCCTCGGTTTCCTTACAACCGCTCTTGCTATCGCAAGCCTCTGCTTCTGCCCACCTGAAACCTTTAAGCCATGCTCACCTATCACAGTTTTTAAGCCCTGTGGCATTTTCTTGATAAAATTATATGAATCAGAAACCTCTATTGCTTCAAGAATATCCTTTTCTGTTGAATCAAGCCTTCCAACCCTTATGTTGTTTTCTATTGTATCATTAAAAACTATCGTGTCCTGAGTCACTATGCTCATAAATTCTCTAAGCGATTTTAGATCAAGATCTCTTATATCGTAATCATCTATGAGTATCTGCCCCTTAACAGGATCAAAAAATCTCAATAACAGCTGTATTATCGTGCTCTTCCCGCTCCCTGAACTCCCGACAAAGGCCACGATATCATTTGGATTTATAACAAGATTGATATCATTTAAAACATATCCATCAGATGTTGGATATTTATAATGAACATTTTTGAACTCTATTTTTCCCTTTGGATTTTTTAGAACCACAGGATTGCTTTTGACCTCAACAACCTTTTTTTCATTCAATAAACTGTATATTCTCTCCCAACTTGCCATTCCTATCTGAAGCTTTGAATTCATATTAGAGATATTTTTAAAAGGCATGTAAACAGTAACAAATGCTGCTATAAATGAAAAGAAAACTCCAGCAGTTATCTGACCGCTCATTATCCACTTGTAGCCAATAAATATAAGAACATAAACAACCATGCTTCCTATAAACTCCATAACAGGTCCTGAGAGTGACGTAGCCCTCAGATACTTCATAACCTTATTGAAATACTCCTGATTTGAAAATCTGAATTTTTTTACTGACTCATCCTCATAGTTATATGCCTTTATTATTGGTATTGCTCCAAGGCTCTCCTGAAAGCTGTTTGATACATCACTTATGAGCCGCTGAGAATCTCTGGAATATTTTCTCATCTTTTTTCCAAAAATTCTTAGTGCCACAAGCGAAAAAGGCAGGAAAACAAGTGAAAATATAGCTAACTTAAAATTTATATAAAATAAAAAGAATGTAACAAATATGACCGTGAGCATATCACGGACACCATAAAGTGGTATGAACTGAACAGCACTCTGTATATTTCCTATATCGTTCATAACCCTGCTAAGTATATCACCGGTCTTTGATCTCCAGTAAAACTCCATAGGCAACTCGTGTATTTTAATAAAAATATCCTCTCTCATCTGCTGGACAGTCTTCTGGCCTATATAGTTCATAACATAATTGTTTATGTACTCAGCAAGCAATCTTATGATAAAAAGAATTGGCAAAACTATAAGCAAAATCTTTACCATTTTTGTGTTTTTATCTATGAATATACCCTGAATGAACGGACCAACAAGATAAACTATCAACCCTCTTATTCCGGCGAGCACAGCCATAGAAACAAATGCTATAACCATTCTTTTCTTGTGTGGTTTTAAATAGGAAAAAAGCGATTTGTATAATTTTTTCTGTTCTGGGGATATCTTCATATTATCTCAAAATCTGATACTATCTTTTCTGCAATTCTTTTATTCACCCCACTTTCACCTAACATCTTTCTTATGCTGTATATCTCACTGACCATAGCATTATATTTGTCATTATCATGCAACAGATCAATGACATAAGCTGATATTTTATTAACCCTTAAATCGCCCTGAATAAACTCCTTAACAGCCTCCCTTTTAAGTATTATATTGACAAGCGATATATATGGTATTCTTATCACGGCTCTTGAAAGCTCATAGTTTATTCTTGAAGTCTTATATCCGACAATCATCGGCACACCCATGAGTGCATTTTCAAGCGTTGCAGTACCGGAACATGTAAGACAGAATGTCATATCCTTTCTTATGCTGTAGTTATTATCCCTCACAACTCTGATATTGTTTCCTGTATAATTTTCGGCAATGATTCTTTCATAGTATTCATCACCAAACTCATTGACAGCAAACACATAGCCCTTAGAATTTTTAAATTTGCTTTCTATGTTGCTAAAAATTTTTGAAAAAACTCCGAGGTGATTTTCTATCTCCGATCTCCTTGAACCTGGGAGTATTCCTATCTTATAATCAAAATCATCATCTTTTTTTATGTCTATTTTTTTATTAATGTCAACATCAGGAACTATATCAAGCAGAGGATGTCCGAAAAAACTTACCCTTCCACCAAGCTTTTTATATATATCAACCTCAAACGGAAATATTGCAAATATCTCCTTACATATTTTTGATATAGTATTTGCTCTCTTGGGTCTTGAAGCCCAGACCTGTGGTGGTATATAATAGTAAACTGGAATATCCCTATCCCTCGAAAGTCCGAGAACCTGTCTGTTAAACCCATAGAAATCAACAACAATAACAAATGCAGGTTTCTTATCCTCTAAAAATCTTCTAACAATTGATATAAGTTTTATCCACAGCCCAAAGCTTTTAACACTGTCCACAAACCCGAAACTTCCCTTTGATACAAGATCATAAACAAATCTATCAGAGACCTCTTTCAACCGAACCCCACCTATTGAGTGAATTATAAGTGAAGGAGCAACTTTTTTTAGCTCCCTCACAAGGTTTGATGCATGGAGATCCCCTGAGACATCACCAGCAACCACAAGCACATCATTGTTTCTTGAAATTTTAAGCATATTCAATCACCTGTTTTATTATCCATCTTAGTATCAAAAATCACCTTTGCAGCGTTTATAGCATCACCAATCTTTTGAGACATCTTTGATTTTTCTACAGCTGACTGTCGTGGCAAATCATATCTCTTAATATTTTCGGTAACCTCAATAGCAAGCTTTAAAGCATTTATTCCCTTGTTTGCATCAGTAACAGGTTTTTTAGAATTTCTGATACAATCTATAAAATGATACAGCTCCTGAGTTATTGGAAGTTGTTTTTCTATCCTTGGAGCTAATATTTCAATATCATTGAGATTTTTGGGATTATCATTCTTCTTTCTGTATATTCGTATCTTTGAACTTATATAATCAACTGATATATACTCCTCATCCTGATATATTCTCATTCTTCTTATTCTTTCAAAGGTTATCCTGCTCGCAGTGAGATCTGCCGTAACACCGTTTGTAAATTTGATCCTTGCATTTGATATATCCTCATGGTTTGAAAAAACCCTTGCACCTATTGAATCAACAGATGCTATATCAGAATTGACAAGCGATAGAAGGATATCAAGGTCATGGATCATAAGATCAAGCGTAACCCCTATTGATGAAACCCTCGGATCATAAGGACCAAGCCTTTCCATATTTATATAAAGCGGCGATTTCACATATTTTTGAGCTTCCACAACAGCAGGGTTAAATCTTTCAACATGCCCTACCTGAAGAACAACACCCTTTTTTTCGGAAAGCTCGCTCATTTTTTTTGCATCATCTATGGAATCAGTTATTGGCTTTTCAACCATACAGTGTATCCCGTTTGACATAGCCTCCATAGCTACCTCAGCATGGAGATGTGTAGGGACAGCCACAACAAGTGCATCAATCTGAGGTAAAAGATCCTTATAGTTTCCATATGCTATAGTATTATTATTCCAAGCAAGGGCCTGAGCTCTTAAAAGATCAACATCTGCAACACCAACGAGATCAACCTCTTTCATCTTAGCCAGAGTTCTTGTGTGAAATGTACCAATCTTTCCAGCACCAACAACACCAAATCTTATCTTATCCATAAATTACCTCGCTAATATATTCTACAAAATTACAATTACTCTATAAAGAAAAAGAATTATTCTCATCTCCATAACTTTGATTACAATCACCTAATAATGGAGGAGCATATTCTTTTTCTCTTATTAATTTGCCAGCAGAATCTTAAAATTGCGTCCAAATTTTATTATTACGCTTAATACCTACTTCCCATTCTGTTTTTTTCTTATTATAAATACAACCACCAGTAAATTCAGAATTATTAGTTAACCTGAATTTTAAATTTCTTCTCTCTTTGTTAATAATATTGTAATTATTTTTATCTAATTGTTTTAAAAAAGTGAGAAGTTCTGGATTATTATTGATAAGTATTTCATACGGAATTTGTAGTCCGGTTTGTCCATAAGTACCTCCTGATAATTAAATTATAGACATTCCGGATTTCGGTTAGGTTATTTTTGATTTGATGATACATGTTTAGATTATATTTGATTCGGTGTATGAATAAAAACGGCTAAAATTTTGTACAATCTATTGATATGGCTTATAAATGCGCAATATGCAGTAAATCATCCGTAAGCGGAAGAAGTTATAGTCATTCCAATAGATATTCTATTAGAAAGTTTAAACCTAATTTTTAAAGGCAGAAGATTATTCTGAACAGTAAGGTTACTACCTGTTATGTATGCACGGATTGCATAAAAGGCAACAGAATAGTCAAAGCTGCTTAATTTAAGGATTTTGATAACATTAAGATTTTAAAAAAATCCTGATAAGCGAATGGATGAAATTATCTAATAGTTAAGTTACGCTGAAAAAAGGAACTTTCCTCTTTTATAAAGAGTGGCCAGAGCCTGCCCCTGCATGCCTTGAAGCATGGGGGAGATTTACCGCTCCCTTTATAAAAGGAAGAAAGAGAGGGATTTTACTCTTTCTAATGTTCTAACTTTTCAACTTTTTTAAAAAGGGGGAAAGGATAATTTTATTAACAACTATAAAAAGTCCAATATGTTATGGATTCTTACACAATGAAAACTCAAAAGATTTTGGATTCGACGCTTGAATGGGACAAGGATAAGCTTGTTCTGCGTAAGGAATCATCTTCCGTTACTCTTTCACAACGTGAAGTGATTGCCTTATTTATCGTTTTGCGCGAGATTATTTCCGAGTGGAAGTCTTCGCAGAAAAAATAATAGAAATGGAGTTGCTATGCTAGATATTAAATTTGTCCGCGACAATCTTGAGCTTGTTGAAAAAAATGCCAAGACCAGAAATCTGGATCTTGATTTTAGGGCATTCTCTGAAACCTATGATGCAATGTGTGTTTTGCAACGAAAGATCGAAGATCTACGCGCTATGCGGAAAGCCAAATCGGTGTCTAAGCCTACGCCGGAGGAAATAGAGAAGGTTAAGCAGGTCAGGGCTGAAATCAAGACCATGGAGGTTGAGCTCGCTGAGTTGGAGGCAAAGCTGAACGACTTTGCCCTTAAGATTCCTAACCTGAACCATGAGTCTACTCCCATTGGTAAAGATGAAACCGGTAATTTGGTTTTGCGACATGTCGGAGATAAGCCGGTGTTTTCTTTTTCTCCTAAAGAGCACTTTGAGGTCGGGGCCGTTGCGAGCATGCTTGATTTGGAACGTGGAGCGAAAGTTTCAGGGAGCCGATTCTATTATCTTAAGGACAAATTGGCAATACTTGAACGTGCCATGATACAGTTTGCTCTGGATAAAACCTTGCAGAGAGGTTTCAAGCTTATACTCCCGCCTCTTTTGGTTAAGCAGGACGCAATGTTCGCTACTGGCTTTTTTCCAGCTGACAAAAACGAAATATATACAGTTAACCCTGATGATGACAAGTTGTTCCTGATCGGCACATCGGAAGTACCGCTTGTGTATATGCACTCTGACGAGACGATACTTGAGGCGGACTTGCCTTTGAAGTATGTCAGTGTTACTCCATGTTTTAGGCGTGAGTCTGGTAGTTATGGAAAAGATACCCGCGGCATCTTTCGTGTCCATCAATTTTATAAGGTGGAGATGGTTGTGTTTTGTCGCCCCGAAGATTCTTGGAGCATACACGAAGAGCTTCTTGCTCACGAAGAGAGCGTTTTGAAAGACTTGGGATTGCACTTCCAAGTAGTAAATATCTGTTCCGGAGAGCTTGGCGCATCAGCCGCAAAAAAATATGACTGCGAAGTGTGGTTTCCTGGACAGGGTAGATATCGTGAAGTCACCAGCACGAGCAATACGACTGACTATCAGAGCCGTAGAGCAAATATTAAGTGTGTGAACTCAAAAGGCGAGAAACGCCTGCTGCACACGTTAAATGGAACGGTCTCCAGTGATAGGCCGCTTTTGGCAATAATAGAAACCTTTCAAGACGAGAAAGGAAATATCAAATTGCCAGCTTGCTTGGTGAAATATACCGGATTTGAGGAGATAAAGAATGAGGGATAGTTCAAAAAGACAACGCTCATATGCCTTGATTCTTGAACAACGGATATGGGGCTAGTTGTTTGAAACAAATCTTCACATTAAACTTAATGCGTGGCAGCAGATATTTAGGGGGCACTGAAAAAGCCTAACGGTGGAGATTTTATAAATGAGAAACTGTATAAAGAGTTTAAAAATTTATATCCAAAGTGCAAGGTTTTTGATCTTTAATATTAAAAAAGCATACAGTTTTTCCCCCCTTTTGTGTATAAATTGTCGCTTTTTGGCTACGACTTCGTCACTCGTCGTTTACAGACCTTATTCAGGTATGCTCACTCCTCGTTCCTCGTCTCGCCCCACGCCTGCCTGCCGAAGCTGCCTTGGCGTAGGCAGGCCTGCCTACCGAAGCTACTTAGGCGTAGGTAGGCATGAAAAATCGACTAATTTATATCGCAAATAGACTTTTTCAGTGCCCCCTATTTAAAACTGATGGTGCTGGTTTGCTCCGGTATGTCACTGTTGTTATGCGGACTTAAGGATTTTCAGCTGTCGCCTCTCCGACCTTGCTTTTGCTGATAGAGGAGATTGGGGAAGCAGTCAAGGGAAGTATGGATAAAGAATGCAGTAAAAAAGTCTTAAAGACCGTAGGCATGGTTATTCGCGATATTACCAATATTTTGCGCTCCGCATAGGATGTCATATATGCAAGTTACAGTCAAAACTTTGAAAGAGTATAATTACCTGCGTTATGAGCTCCGCAAAGTCCCCAGCAAAAAAATCAAGACATTGTAAAGCTTTCCGATGAGGAATTCTGGTGTCTTCAAGAAAAATATCGCGCAGATATTTTCCCGAATTCTGCATTTTTTTGAAAATAAAAGCACGCAAAGCCAATGTAGTGCCCATGAAAAAACGGCATTTCTCAAATTCCCCTATGAGAAAAGTTTTTTTATCTTAAAAAATGCGGAAGTCGGGAAACATAGAGACGATTTACTCCGGACCTAATTCCTTATGGTCCCGCTGATATTGCTCGTTGCGCCGGAGACACTCCCAATATCTTCTATCTGCCTCCCTGGCGTTTTCGCCCTTGGTTTTTCCCATATTCATTTCGCGGGGATAGTTGGATAGCCTACTGTAATATTTACCAGATATTAACCCCGATTATTTTTATTTCAGCCGACTTTGCCCGACTGTCCTCTGTAATCGTGAATGCAATACCGCGCGTTTCCCCTGGGGGAATATTGTTAATGCTGTTTGGCCAAAAATCCGTAGATGCGACTAATTCGCCGTTTTCGTCGCGTGCTATCACCTCGACATGAGGACCGCCCGGTGTTTCCCCCACATTCTTTATTTCCCCAATGGCACGAAGTCGACCATCTTCCCACCGTGGATTAAAACTGATGATCTTGAAGCCTCTGTATGCTTTCGTTTCAGTTTACTTATTTATTTCGTCCGCTTTTTTTGCTCGTTTTACCGGTACTGTTCCTTTTAGCGAGACACAACGCCATCTCGATTATTCGTTGCTTCTATCCCTGTTTTTATTTCTTCGAGAGCAATTTGCAATGCTTCGGCTTCAGCGGCATTTATTGCCGTTACATCTTCAATCCGCTCAAAGGTGCTGCCAGGATTGGTAACGATCTCCCCTTTGAGCAAAACCCTAATTGCGTCCTCAATCTCGACCAAAGTGAAAGTTATTCTGCTTTCCGGGACGCTATCATATCTTGACCCAAACAGAAGTTGAGTGCCAAGCTCGGTGTTTTTTCTGGTAAAAACAAGCAGGGAATCGGCTTGAGATTTCAAATCCCATCCCTTTGAAAGCTCCCGATTTATAATTGTGTTCGAAATTTTCTTTTTCGTGGACCCAAAAATAGTTACCTCCGGTCTGCCTGAGGGAGTATTGAGTTTAACGGGAGCAGTTGCGCAGCCAGTCAATAGGGCACATAAAAGAATGGGGGCGACCCATTTTTTAAATAATACCGGATGTTTCATAAATCCCCCGACAATCGTTTTAACGTTTCACACGCCATAGTATTTAACGCCAAATCCGCCTTTTTTGAAAGGCAGTCTTGGGACATGCCTTTTTTCTGTCTGATTTTACGGATATTATTGCCAACCTTGTTTGTCATATTCTCTTGACTTTGCTAAACTTTATAATAAATATTATAACAAACTATCTCTAACTTGCTTATTATAATTATACCTAATAAGACAAAAAAAGGAAAGTCCCCGAATCAAATCAAATATAATCTAACTATAAGATGTATCATCAAATCAAAAATAACCTAACCAAAATCCGGCCTGTAAAAAGGTGACTGTCACTTACCAGTATAACAGTCGGACTGATATAACCCTCCCTTTAAAAAAGGGAGACACAGAGGGATTTTTCTCTTTCTAACTTTCCTCCATTTTGCTATACCTCTAAACCTCTACGCTTCTACCCTTCCAACCTTCTAACTTTTAAACTTTCCAACATTTCAACTTTCTAACTTTTTTTACCGTTCAGGACGGTATGAAGTCACAGTCTGGAGTAAAATTCTACATAAAAAATATGCCTGTCTTCCAGTAATTGTTATTCTCTAATTCTGCAGAATATGAGAATATACTAAAACCTGTAATTTGAACATTATAAATAATCAAAAAGTAACAGATACATCCCGACTTCCGCATTTTTTGAAAAAAGGAATTTAACGTAATTATTTCCTCCAATGACAGATTTTTGAAAGCCCGCAAAGCCAATGTAGTGCCCATGGAAAAAAGGCATTTTTCAAATTCCCCTATGAGAAGAGTTTTTTTGTCTTAAAAAATGCGGAAGTCGGGAAGATGTAGTGCCGACTTTTGATTTTTTTAGGATAAAATTCTTAAAAAACAAGAGTTTTTTGTTTTTAACTGCGGAAGTTGGGCTAGCGGGAAGACGAAGGGATGCCCGGTTTACCGGCAGTCGGTCGCTTTTCGGGGCGTTTGCTAATCCAGAGTTTGTTTAAAGCGGTTATAAGCCAGTCCGCCGGCGGCCATCGCCATAAGGGCAAGGGCGCCCATATTGGTCCAGAAAACATAAGCCTCGCCCCCCTTCAGCAGCACGCTGCGCAGGATGCGCATAAAACACATCAGAGGATTCAGGTAAGCGGCGGCTATGACGGTCGTGGGCATGTTCTCCACGGGGTACATTATCCCGCTCATAAGAATGGCCGGAAAAAGAAAGATGAAGCCGCCCAGCATGGCCTGCTGCTGGTTTTTGGCTATGGTGGAGATCAAGGTACCCACGCTTACGGTGGTTATAATGAAAACCAGAGACCCCAAAGCCAGCTGCCAAAGCGGTCCGCGAACCGGCACCCCGAAAAAAAAGTAAGCGGCCAGCAAAGTCAGCGCCGTGACCGCCAGGCCCAGCAGAACGAAGGGGATGGTCTTCCCCAGCAGTATCTCCGCGTCGGAAAGCGGGGCCGAAACTATGGTCTCGAAAGTTCCCATCTCCCGCTCGCGGGCCAAAGACATGGCGGTAAGTATTATCGTTATCAGGCAGACCACCATCCCCATAACGCCCGGCACCAAAAACAGAGAAGATTCCATCGCCGGGTTATACAGCACCCGAACGTCCAGCTTTACCGGCGGCGGATTCGCCGCTCCTCCTCCCTTTCCGGCCCAGCCCGCGGAAATTATGGTCTTGACATAAGTCTCCACCGTCCGGGCCTTGGTGGCGTTGGAGGCGTCCACAAGGAGCTGTACGCGGCCCTCGCCGCGCTCCGAGGAACGGGCCAGGCCTTCGTCTGGGGCTATGATCGCGGCGTCGGCCCGCCCTGAAACTATAAGCTCCAAAGGGTCCTCCCCGGCCGTAAAATCGACGGGCTTGAACCAGCCGGAAGAATAAAAATCCCCTTCCAGCCGCCGCGCCATGACATCGTCCGGAGCGTAAAAAAAAGCCAGCTTTATGTTCTTTATTTCGGTGGAGAGGGCCAGTCCGAAAATCGTCAACTGTATGACGGGTGCGCCGAACAACAGAACGCGCATTCGCACATCCCTGAGGGTTTGCGCCAGTTCTTTCTTTATAAACGCTCTCAGCGTAATATTCATAATTTCACGGCTCCATGTCCGTCTTGAATTTTTTCAGCGCCAGCGCCAGCAGGGCGGCGCTCAGGGCCAGCAGAGCCAAGAAAGGCAAGGCGAGCTCCCTGAGACCGGCCCCTTTCAGAAAAATACCACGCACGGCTTCCATGAACCAACGGGGCGGCAATATCATCGTAAAATAATTGAAGAACGGCGGCATGCTCTCCACCGGGAAAATAAAACCGGACAAAAGCAGCGACGGCAGGAGGCCGATTATCATGGCGAACTGCATGGCTACCTGCTGCTGGCGTGTGGCCACGGAAATAAAAAGCCCCTGGGAAAGGGCGGACACCACGTAGAGAAGGCAAAACGCGAGGAAAAGCGGGCGACTCCCGGCGAAAGGAACGCCAAAGACGAAGCGGGAACTCAAGTAGACGAAAAAAACTCCTCCCAGCACCAGCAAAGCGTAGGGCGCCAGTTTGCCCGCTATTATTTCTATCGGCCGCACCGGGGTGGAAAGCAGCAACTCCATGGAACCGTTCTCCCACTCCCGGGCAACGGTCAACGCGGTCAGAAGTATGGCCAGCAGGCCTATTATTATAGCGGCGAGTCCCGGTATGGTGAACCACTGGCTGTTGAGTTCCGCATTGTAAAGGAAACGCGTTTCCACGGCCAGGCCTTCCGGCGTAGCGGCTCCGCCCAGCTTAAAGGCGGCGGACCGCTGTATGCCGGCCAGATAGCCCGACACGGCGGCGGCCTTGGAATTGTCGCTTCCATCCATGATAAATTGCGCCGTTACCGGACCGCCGCCCATGACGGTTCGTGAAAAACCGGGCTCGATGAACAATGCCGCGTCCGCCTTTCCAGAATCGAGCATACCCACGGTTCCCGATCCCGCTTCTACGGGTATGAAGTAACCCGAGGAGGTGAATATCTCCTTGAGCCGCCTGGCGGCAGGGCCCTGATCAAGGTCCGAAACCGCCAGTTTTATATCGCGTACCTCGAAATCTATGGCGTAGCCGAAAAAAGTCACCAGCATCACCGGAAGGCCAAGGGCCAGAACCAGAGTAAAAGGGTCGCGCAGGATATGCATGACCTCTTTGCGCGCCACGGAATAGGCCCTGTTCAGGTCGAAACCGTTCATCTTTCGGCCCCCTCTATAATGCGTATAAAAACATCCTCAAGGGAAGGCTCGACCGGCCGGGAGGAAACGGACGGGGGCAGGCCGGTTAAGGCGGCGGAGAGGGCGGCCTGATCGCGGAAAGCCGCGTGCCATCGCATACCGTGCGGAAATAGTTCGAGCAGGCCCGGCGCTTTTTCCAGTGAGCGTATAAACTCTACGTCTTCAGTCCCTTTAAAATCCAACTCGGCCATCGGGCCGGGGAACGCTCCTCGTTTCAACTCTTCGGGCGAGCCGAGGGCTATAAGGCGGCCGGCGCTCATCAGGGCAATGCGGCCGCATTGCTCCGCCTCGTCCATGTAGTGAGTGGTAACTATCACCGTCTTGCCCATTTCAGTCAACTTGCGTATCAAATTCCAGAAACGCGCGCGGGAAGCCGGCGCCACGCCGGACGTGGGTTCGTCGAGGAACACCACCTCGGGATCGTGCAGAATGGCGGACGCCAGCGCCAGTTCCTGTTTAACGCCGCCGGGCAGAGAAGCGACCATGGTGGACAGGGGCCGGTCGAAGCCTATAAGTTCAAAAAGCTCTCGTCGGCGTTCCGCGGCGTAACGCGGTTCCATTTTCCTCAGACCGGCGGCGAAATCCAGATTCTCACCCACCGTTAGGTCGTTGTAAAGCGTGAACTTCTGAGACATATATCCGACTATCTTTTTAATGCCCTTGCCGCCGTCGGAAAAATCCAGCCCGCCTACCAGAGCCGAGCCGGAAGAGGGAACGAGCAGGCCGCAGAGCGTCCTTATGGCGGTGGTCTTGCCCGCCCCGTTGGCGCCGAGAAAGCCGAAAATCTCCCCGCGTGCCACGCTGAAGGAAACGTCGTCGACCGCGGTGAAATCGCCGAATTTTATGGAGAGGTTTTTTACCTCAAGGGCCGGGCCGGTTTTCATCGCTCCGCCCCCTTACCCCGCCTGATGAATATTTCCTCGAAACCGGCCGCCCCGGCCTCTTCAAGCACGGCTCTCGGCTCTCCGGAAGCAAGCAGGGTTCCGTCGTCCAGAAGGTGTACCCTGGCGCAGCGTTCGGCCTCGTCCATATAGGCAGTGGAAACTATGACGAGTACCCTGTCCGCCGCCAGGCCGTAAAGCAGCTCCCAGAATTCCCGGCGGCTGATGGGATCCACTCCGTTGGTAGGCTCGTCGAGCAGGAGGGCGGAAGGGGACTGCAACAGTGCACACATCAGCCCCAGTTTTTTATACATGCCGCCGGAAAGCTGCCCGGCGCGGCGCTTCAGGAATTTCCCCAGCCTGGTTATCTCCAGCAATCCGGCCGAGCGGCGAGCGTAGGTTTCGGCGTCCAGCCGGTAAAGCGCGCGGAAGAATTCCAGGTGTTCCTCTATCGAAAGATCCGGGTAAAGGCTGGCCTGTTGCGGCATATAGGCCAGGCCGGGACGGAACTCGGCGAAATCGGCGGCTTTACCGTCCTTAAAATAGGTTATGGAGCCGGAAGACGGCCGCAGGAGCCCGGCCAGAAGCCTCATCGCGGTGGTCTTGCCCGCCCCGTTGGAGCCTATCAGGCCGTGCAGCAGCCCTTCCGAAAAATCGAAAGAAACTCCTTTCAACGCCTTTACGGCACCGAAGGATTTTGACAGGTTTTCTGTTTTAATGGAAAAAGAATTCATAATTATAAGGGTTTCTGAGGGAGGGGTCAAGGGTTAGAGAGACTCGCGGAGTGCGAGGCTTATTTTTTACCCTTAAAACCTTAAATCCTCATCCCCCACGCCTCATTCAGGCAGTTTCACCTCCAGGGTCATTCCCGGCTTAAGCATCCCATCCGTATTTGAAAAAGAAACTTTCACGGCGAAAACCAGGCGTGTGCGCTCCTTGCGGGTCTGCACGTTCTTGGGCGTGAATTCCGCTTCGGGATATATCACGGAAACGCGGCCGGGAAACTCTTTATCGGCGGCCTCGGGCAGGAAACCCTTTACATCCATTCCCACGTTCAGTTTCGCCAGGAGATCGTGCGGCACGTAGACATATGTCCAGACCTCGGACAGGTCGGCCACGGTAAGAAGTTTAGTCCCCGGGGCCACCATTTCCCCCTCTTCCCTGTACTTATACAGGACCCGGCCGGGAACGGGGGATTTTATCCTGCACCAGGAAAGGTGCAGGGCGGCGTCGTCCCTTTTGTATTTCAGCCTGTCGTAATTTTCCCGAGAGACGGAACCGCTGTTGTAAAGCTCCCCGGCCCTTTTGAAATCTTTTTCGGCTATATCGGCAGACAGCTTCAGCTCGTCGCAATCGAGTTCCGCAAGGAGTTGGCCTGGCCTGACATCCTCCCCTTCGGCTACGGTGAATTTTTTTATCACGGAGGAAAGCCTCGACGAAAGGTCGACCTCCGTGGCTTCTATGGTCCCGGCGTAAAGGAAATCCTTTTTAGCGGAGGTTTCCCAGACGACCACCCCCGCGACCGCCGCCACAAGAACTATAATTATAATTTTCTTCTTCATATCGCTCTCCTTAACAAAAGTTCATGGTTCACAGTTCAAAGTTGAGAGTTCTCTTTGCGCCTTCCTCCCTGCTCACCCTTCACTCTTCACTTTTCACTCCTTCATTCTCCTTCCAGGGCTGCCAGCACGGCCATCTGAGCCAGCGTGGCAATATCGTTCTCCGCTTTCAGTAATCTGGACTCGAGCGCCTTTAAATTGGCGCTTTGCACTTCGAGATAGGTGGAAGAGCCGGACCTGTAAGAAGCGTAAACGAGGCTGGCCACCTCTTCCGACTCGGCGGCATTCTCCTCCATGAGTTTTTTCCGGGAAAGCAGGGACAAGAGCCTGTCTTTGGCATTCAGCCAGCCTTTTTCTATCTCGTTTTTCCGCCCGTTCTTCATCTCCTGGGCGGAAAGCGCTTTCAGTTTCTGCTCCTCTTCCCGCGATTTGGTCTTTCCGCTTTCGAAAATCGGCACACTTATTGACAGGAAAGCGGAATTCTGCCAGTAACTCGAGGTTTCAATCCCGTTAGGATAATCGAGCGAACTGCGAAAGGCGAGATTTGCCCTGGGCCAGAGTCCGGCTCTGAGACTTTCGGAGAGGAGACGCAAAGCCCGGACGCTTTCCTCCATCGAAAGCAAAGAAGGATGGCCGTCCACGGTTTTGCCGGAAAGAGGGATTTTTTTCAGCAATTCTTCGGTCGGCTCAAGCGAAATATAAAGAGTGGCCTGGGTTCCGTCCGCTGAGCTGGCGCCGGCCGGCAGAGCCGCAGCGGGATTCACTTCGCCCCATTTGCCGCAAAGAGTCGCGAGTTCTCTGAATGACCGGGCGAAAGCCGAACGGGCATTTATCAGGTCTATGAGCCGGGAGTTAAGCTCCTGATGGGCTCGCAATTCGTCCTGCTTGGCAGACAGGCCAGCTTTGACTTTGAGCTTTATCTCTTCGTACTGGCTTTTGACCACGGACACGGCGTCTTCTAGGAAAGAGATTCTTTCGAGAGCGAGTTTCAGGTCGAAATAGGCCATTCTCGCGGCAAGCTCCACGGAGCGTTTCTCCGCTTCGTATTCCTTTTCGGCGGCCTTCAGCGAAGCCAGCGAGGCTTTATATTTTTTTTCATCTGCCCCTTTGTCGAAAAGGGTGTAATAAGCCGAGAGACCGGCCGACATATTCCAGTTATTGCCCAATTTTACGGTCTTCTCGGTGCCGGGCAGGGGCAAAGTTATTTCCTGCGTTTCGCTCTGGTATTTAAAACTGCCCTCCAGCAAAACCCTGGGATAAAGGAGCGATTCCAGGGAAGATGCCCCGGCTCTTTTGGAGTCGAGACCCGCTTTGAGGGCTTTCAGGGCCGGGGAATGGTTTATCGCCGCGGATACGGTTTCCCCGAGCGTGAGTTCCAGCGTCGTACGACCGTAACAGAGACCGGACAAAAAAAGGAGAAATACCGGCAGAAGCCTTTTCATACTCCCCCCTTCGGCGAAAGACCTCTCAAGGCCAGGTCTATTCTTGTCCTTATGGCCGAATCGGAAATTATCCCGTTCTTAACGAAAGAAAAGGCAATGGGGAAAAAAGGCCCCAGCTCCAGCCTTTCCGCCACTCCCACCCCGGCCACCGGAAGGAGAACGGCAAACGCTATCATCGGCAGGGTTACGGTCAAAGGATAATCGGCTATCATTTTCTTTTTCCTGCATTCCTCTATCAGCCCGACCAGCAGTCGCACGTGAGCGGTGAAATTCTTCTTTACGAACAAAAGGGTTTCCCTGTTGCCGGAAAGAATATCCCTGGCCATCGGCACTATTACGCCCCTGTTCTCCCGCACGAAACCGGCCAGGGTGAAAAGGCATTTTTTCAACTTTTCCAGCGGCTCGCCTTCTCCGGACACGGCGGGAACGAACTTTGCCATAAGTTCGGCGTAAAGATCCTTGAGAACTGCGTGCTCGAAATTTTTCTTGTTCCTGAAATGGTAATGGAACATCCCGAGATTCACGCCGGCCTCGCGGCAGACATTCCTGGCGATCAGGGAGGCGACCCCGTCCTCCCGGGCCAGTTTCTTCCCGGCTTCTATCAGTTTTTTATCGGTTCCGGTGGACGGTCTCGACATATAACCTCCATAAAATAAGTTCAAAGACACAGGTTCAAAGTCACAAGTCTCAGGTCTCAAGTGACGGTGAGACAAGAAAGAAAGCGAAAAAAATAACTACTCATATGTATAATTATACATTCGTATAACAATTTTGTCAAGACACTGTAAGGGTCGATAATGTATCATAAATTGTGTAATTCTTGACAAGAACAAATAAATTGGAAGTAGAAGCCATTAAAAAAATTACACAAAACTTTTGACATTACCAATTATCCCATACAAGAGCCTGAAAAATAGCATAGGGTCTATTTCCCGACTTCTGCATTTTTTTGAAAAAAAGAGGTCTTGTGCAATTATTTCCCCCAATGACAGATTTTTAAAAACCCGCAAAGCCAATGTAGTGCCCATGAAAAAACGGCATTTTTAAAATTCCCCTATGGAAAAAGTTTTTTTATCTTAAAAAATTCGGAAGTCGGGTGAAACCCTTCTATGTCTCCTCCCGCGAAACTTGTCCTCGTGAAGCTTGTCACCACGAAAGTGGGGAACGGTGAGCGGTGGTAAAACCGTTTAACACACCCAGTGTGTGATATAAACTTCCCCCTCTTTTGAAAAGAGGGGGCGGGTATGACATCTTATCTTACATCAATCCCAACTTTCGTGAGGACATGTTTTCCCATTAACGACTTTGGATATTAAAGCGGCGCAAGTTTTTGCCATTCCCCCTCCTCTGTCATTCCCGTCCCTTTTTGTCATTCCCGCGTAAGCGGGAATCCAAAGGGGTAAACTCCAGCGGGAATCTATCTCCTACTTTTTTAGAAAAGTCAATCAGAGGATGTAGTAGCAATGATTTTTACTTATCGGAAAATTAAAAAAAAACAACAGATGGGTAGTATCAAAACTTTTATTCAATTTCGATATTATTTTTCGGAACAGGCAGGCCAATTTCCTGAAGAGGGATATAGTTAAAATAAAACTTACAATTAACAGATATAATGTAATCCAGAACATCTTTATATTCAGGTTTTTTAAACCAATCACTTAATAAATACATATATTCCACTTCAATATTAATTCTTGAAAAAAGTTTTTGATACTGTTTTTTCTTAAAATCGCATGTTTGCAATTTTTCATCGACAGAACCTGGCACTTTTTGAAACTTACATTCAATTATATAAATAGTGTTTTTTACAATCACATATATAGAATCATCAGGAAGAAGCCTTTTAGAAATAATCTTTTTCCAATCTATTCTATACCCTTCTAAAAATTTATACAAACCATATTTTTTAAATATTCTTGCTACCTCCTCTGAATTATAAAAGACAACTCCGTACTCATTGACTTTATATCCATTTTGTTTATTTAAAAATGTAGCGAGGTCAGTTTTACCCTCAAAAATTAAACCTGTTTTTGTATTTGCCCCACCAATACCTTTCTCTTTCATATTTTATCCCTTTTTAAATAGCGATTCTTCATTATATTTTAATTTCATTGCCTCTTCCAATCTCTTAACAGAAAGAGATAAATATTCCTCACTCATATCTATTCCTATATACTTCCTATTGTTCATTAACGCTGCAACCCCTGTTGTAGAACTACCACAAAAAGGATCAAGTACTAAATCTCCGTCTTTCGTAGAAGCTTTGATTATTCTATCCAGCAGGGTTATCGGTTTTTGAGTCGGATGTTTCCCAAATTTTTTTTCATCCTTTGTGGGAGGCATAATACTCCATAAATTTTTCATCTGCTTCCCATTATTTATTGTTTTCATGAGTTTATAATTAAAAAAATGATGACTATTTTTATCTTTGGTAGCCCATATAATAATCTCAGTAGAATGTGTAAAATATCTGCATGAGAGATTTGGAGGAGGATTTATTTTATACCAGATAATGTCATTCAGTATTTTAAATCCCAATTCCTGCATAGCGAAGCCAATTGAATAAATTATATGTGATGTGCCAGAAACCCAAATTGTTCCGTCTTTTTTCAAAACTCTCTGACATAAAGCAAGCCATTTCTTTACAAATTCATAATTCCCAATAACCCCCATACTTTTATCCCAATAGCCTTTATTTACACTCACCATTTTACCAGCATGGCAGGATATTCCATTGTTCGAAAGAAAGTAAGGAGGATCCGCGAAAATCATATCGACCGACTCTGGATTCGCTTTTGCCAGTATATTTAAAGAATCGCCTTTGAATAATCTAATATTGAAAGAAGGATCATGATAATAAAGGAACGATGTTTTTTTTGTATTATAGGAGGAAGCATCTTCATTAACTAAAAAAACTGATTTTTTATTTGTAAAAAAATTGTTTTTTTTAGAGGTATATTTCATATCGCGTCTTTTGTAAAATACGGCTGTACTTTTATTATACCTTTTAAATTAGCTTTTTCCATTATCCATTTAATACATCTGCTGAATCAATAACATATTACCAAAACACATTTTCAGTCCCGAATTACTATTATAAATGTTTTCTCAGCACCAGCAAAGCGAGCAGGCCCGCTGAAAGTTATACCGTCAATACCTGCCTGCCGAAGCTATTTAGGCGCAGGCAGGCCTGCCTGCCGAAGCCATTTCGGCGCAGGCAGGCGACGAATAGTCGCTGCCTTTTTGACGTCATGTCAAACGACGGTGGGTGTGCTTTTCCACCTACGATAAACATATCATCAAAACAAATGTGGCTATTCGCCACTTTGCTGATATATCTTCGACGGACTTGGGACTACGCCCGTAAAAAAGAGCAATCAATATATTACACACTAAATTATATATAAATTTATTAATAAAAGAAAATCTGCGAATCAAATCAAATATAATCTAACTATAACATGTATCATCAAATCAAAAATAACCTAACCGAAATCCGGCCTGTAAAAAGGTGACTGTCACTTACCAGTATAACAGTCGGACTGATATAACACTCCCTTTATAAAAGGGAGAGTAATCCAAAAGCGTCCAGTATCAGTCCAGAAGTGTTACATAAAATTTTCAGTTGGCAGTTATATATTAAAGATTATCTGTTTTTTAATTGGTTATACATTTCAAAATCTTTTTTCGCTTTATCATATAAGCCTTT
>JAAYVG010000042.1 GCA_012517285.1 Elusimicrobiota bacterium | reverse complement strand
TCAGGTGGATGGTATGGTCCTGTGGATTATTCAAACTCAAATGGTATAGCAATATATATACCGGCATCATCTATAGGAAATGGATATTTAGACTTACAGTGGTCAAAGTATTCAAACTGGGATGAGATGATAAGCTGGTATCTGAGTAAGTATGAGGAACAATATATCATCACAACTGAAAATAAAGGATGGCAAGAGTATGTTATAGGAGGGTGTATAAGCTGGGTAGTGAGTAAAATCTGTGATACTGTATGGGATGCTGCAAAACAAAAGTATGTGGAATTATGCAAGGATGTAAAAACATGCAATGAATATAGCCCAGAATCATCACCTCAACCATCCAACCCAATGACACATCAACAGCAACATGATATTCAAAATAATATTCAAAGAACAGGATTAAGATAATAGGTTTAAAAAGCAAGAGCATGTTTTGCATGCTCTTGCTTTTAGCTACTGTGAAAAAAAATAATCAATTAATATATAGCAAAAAATCATTTTCGATATTATGTTCTATTTTTTTTATAATTTTAAACATTATATTCGCAATGATAATTTATACTGCTTTAAAAATAGTTTTTAAAATGTTTAATGTATCATTATACAAAAATACTTTTTCTGTTTTAACTGAATTTTTGACAAACCTGACAATGGTTATTTTTTTACTCCATGTATTGATTAAAAAACTTGGGATACACATTAAACCATTAGAAAGCAAATATATTTATTTTTATTTAAAAATAGTTTCGTTTCCTATCCTTTTTTATATGATAACAATTGCCATAATGTATTATTTTCATATTCCAGGATGTGGTTTTGAAATATTTAAAAGCTCACTTGTTTATGACAACATACTAAGTCATACTGCAATTAACCCCGCCCTTCTCTCTATTGTTTTTATAAATTTCTGTTTATTATCACCTATCAAAGAGGAAATAATAATACGAAAGCTATTATATGTCTCACTAAGAAAAAAAACTACATTTTTAGTCTCTTCTTTTTTAAGCAGTTTGATCTTCGGATTAATGCACGGAAATCCAATAGGTGCTTTTATATACAGCATTATTGCATCTTACATATATGAAAAATACGGAAACTTAAAAGTAAATATTTTGATGCATGCTATAATAAATTTTCTTATAATTTTTGTTGTTTTCATATTCAGATAATTTACACTTGCAATCTTAGCAATCTTTCAAAGACTATAAATAGCTGGGAAAGTGAAAAAATTTATTTATGATTTATAATTTTTTTACTTGGAGATATTTTCATCGATCTAATGCAAGTATTGAAGAAGTTCAGAAAGATATTGGACAGTTATTTACGTGGGAAATAGACAAAATATAAATAAAAGGCTTGAAGAGATCGTTTCAATATTAGAAAATGATGAGACATCACTTGATGAGTCTTTAAAACTTTTTGAGGAAGGGGTAAACATATCAAAGGAATTAAATGATAAGCTCCTTGAAGTTAAGGGAAAAATTGAGGTTATTAAAAAGGATGCTGAGGGAAAGATAAAATTAGAAAATTTTGATGATGATATCTGATATGGATAATAATATTTTTATTACCCAAAGGACCTAAAAAAAAATTCCCTTATTTACTTGATTTAATCAGTTGTAAATATTAAAATGTATTAAAGAAGTTGTTTTTAAGAGGAGGAAAAATGGTAAAGTTTATAGCTATAATAAGCATGCTTCTTCCTGTATCGTCATACGCAGAGATGAACTTTGATGGCAACGGCGATAGCTCGATAAAAGAAGCAATTGTAAACACTGAGATACCCACGCCAACAGTGGATAAATCAGTGCATTCAAAGGCACAGAAGGAATGGACTGTTATGGTTTATTTAAATGCCAAGAACAATCTTGAACCATTTGGTATTTCAGATATGAATGAGATGGAAATGGTTGGATCTAATGATAACCTGAACATAGTTGTTCAGTTTGGAAGAATAAAAGGATATGACACAACAAATGGAGACTGGAAAACAACCAGAAGATATTATGTAACAAAGGACACCGACACAAAGACCATTAATTCGCAGATGGTAGCTGACCTCGGCAAGGTGGATATGGGTGATTATAAATCTCTCATAGACTTTGGTAAATGGGTAAAACAAAATTATCCAGCAAAAAAATACCTTCTTGTTGTCTGGAACCACGGATCTGGATGGGAAAAATCTATGGGACTTCCTATAACAAAGGGTATTTCATATGATGATGAGACAGGCAATCACATAAACACACCACAGTTAGGTATGGCACTAAAAGAAATAGGCAAGATTGATATACTTAACTTTGATGCCTGCCTT
>JAAYVG010000041.1 GCA_012517285.1 Elusimicrobiota bacterium | reverse complement strand
TGACTTTGCCCACAATTTTATAGACTAACCGTTCCAAACCCGAAGTAACCGCGTAGGTTACTTCGGGTTTGGATAAATTTATGATTATATTTTAATATTATTTTGTTGCTAACCAAAAGTAACCTACGCGGTTACTTTTGGTCTTAATAAAAAATGGTCAGTTTTAGTGTGAGTTTTAAAAGTCAAACCTCTGGCCAACTTCGTAGGTTGGACATATAACTCCATTTACAAATTTTCGTCCAACTTCGTAGGTTGGATAGGTTATTATAGATTTTATCCGATTTTTGTCTAAAATATTTTTAAAAAAAGGTAAAATGTAATCAGGATGAAAGATAGATATTTTTATCTAATTATCATTATGTGAGTGAGGAATATATGAATACAATAAAAAAATATTCATTTTTTATAGCAGTAGTTTTTTTCACCAATTTTTTAAATGCGAGTGATATAAAAAATCTTGCGGAAGAATTATCACAGGGAATAAATGATAAAACAGGGATAAAATTGGCAGTTTTTAGTTTCCCTTATTATGATGGAAGCGTATCTATTGGTTCGATTAAGATACAGGAGGAACTTACTTCATATCTGGCTAAAAATAAAAATATTGATGTTCTTGAAAGGACTCTTATATCAAAATTATTAGAAGAAAAGAAAATGCAAATGAGTGGTCTAATAGATGACACAAAGGGTCTTGAGTTTGGAAAGCTTTTAGGCGCCGATGCCATAGTAACAGGTATAATCGAAGATATTTCAGATAATAAGTGCAGGGTAAACTCAAGGGTGATAGAGGTTAGGACGGGAAAGGTTTTATCTTCATCAATTATGGAAATAGAAAGGAGCTGGGAGGAATATAAAGCAAAAGTAGAGGATAAAAATATAAAAAAAGAAACACCCAGGATAATATTTGAGATAAGCCCCTAAGTGCTATCATTACAGGAGATAAATCAGCCTGAGATATCATCAATAAGTGAGACAGAATTAGACTTTAATAAAATTGATATTGATAAACTTTCAAAGTATGATGAGATTGTGAAGTTTGAGAAAAATGAAACAGATATAAATAAAATTATTCAAAGATGGGAAAGTTTTTCAAATGAAGTTCCAGAATACAGGGATATTGCCTTAAAAAGAGTCCAGGAGTGGAAAGATTATATTATAAATCAAAAGAAATATGAGGAAGCCTTAGAAAAAAAGAAAAAATCTATGGAAGAAGATTATGCCAAATTGGATAAACTTCTTAAAATGGATATTATATCCGCAAAGGATAAATCTATTTTTGTTGAGAATTTTTTGGAAGCTTATTATAATAGGAACAATAAATATTATAATGAACTTGTTTATTATAGAATTTTCCCCTGTGTGGATTATAATAAAAATAAAATAGGATTTTGTGCTTATGGTGGCTCTATCGTAATGGAAGGGAAATATGATTTTGCTTGGTTTTTTTCCGAAGGTCTTGCTCTAGTTTACTTAAATGGTAAGTATGGCTTTATAGATAAATCAGGCAGGGAAGTTATACCATTGAAATATGATGATGCTTGGTCTTTTTCAGAAGGTCTTGCTGCAATTGAATTAAATGGTAAGCGGGGCTTTATAGATAAATCAGGTAGAGAAGTTATACCCTTAAAATATGATGATGCTAAGTCTTTTTCAGAAGGTCTTGCTCTAGTTGAATTAAATAATAAGTATGGCTTTATAGATAAATCAGGTAGGGAAATTATACCCTTGAAATATGATGATGCTCGGTCTTTTTCAGAAGGTCTTGCTCAAGTTAAATTAAATAATAAGTGGGGATTTGTAGATAAATCAGGCAGGAAAATTATACCCTTGAAATATGATTGGGCTGAGTCTTTTTCAGAAGGTCTTGCTCAAGTTAAATTAAATAATAAGTTGGGATTTATAGACAAATCAGGCAGGGAAATTATACCCTTGAAATATGATTATGCTGGGTCTTTTTCAGAAGGTCTTGCTTTAGTTGAATTAAATGATAAGTATGGCTTTATAGACAAATCAGGCAAGGAAATTATACCCTTGAAATATGATTATGCTGGGTCTTTTTCAGAAGGTCTTGCTCAAGTTAAATTAAATGATAAGTATGGCTTTATAGATAAATCAGGCAGGGAAGTTATACCCTTGAAATATGATGATGCTGGGTCTTTTTCAGAAGGTCTTGCTCAAGTTGTATTAAATGGTTACTGTGGCTTTATAGATAAATCAGGCAAGGAAGTTATACCTTTGAAATATGATAAGGCTATTTTTTTTGAAGGTCTTGCTCGAGTTGAATTAAATGGTAAGCAGGGATATGTGGACCATTTTGGCAGAGAATATTTCCCCGATTAGATCAAAAAAGATTAGTCGATATTTTTCGGAATAGTCTTTAGTTTCTTAAGAAATCTTTTATACCGTTTAATATCATCTGAACTGATATTGTTATCAGTATCATCCCCATCAGTCTTTCAAGGGCAGACATCCCCTTTTCACCAAAGAACTTTGATATTCTTGTTGAAAGTGAGAGTATAACAACATTTATAAGCCATGAAATAAAGATTATAACAAACCAGAGGGGGATATTACCGCTATCCTTCATATTGTATATGAGAATCATTGTTAGAACTGATGGACCAGCAACAAGAGGTGTGGCAAGCGGAACAATAAAAGGTTCTTCCTTTGTATCAATAAGCCCATTTTCTCTTGCTGGGAATATCATTGAAAGAGCTATCAAAAAAAGCACTATACCACCGGCTATGGAAAGTGAGATAACATCCATAGAGAAAAGTAGAACAATCCATTTACCGAAGAATAAAAAGAACAACATTAAACCAAGTGCTATAAAGAGCTCTCTTATTATTATATGTCTTCTTTTTGATTCTTTTACATTCTTTAAGACACTTATAAAAAGAGGGATATTGCCAACAGGATCCATTACAATGGTAAGCGTTATAACTGCTGAAATAATCTCTGATATGCTCATATGTTTATTTTAACTAAAAATAAAGTTGTTACTGTTTTTGAGAATCATCTCACAGAATATTTTATTCTATGAGATGCTAATACAAATTGATTTAACTGAAATCTTTTGGCTTAGGCTCAATTAATTATCCTTCTGTTTCATCAACTTCTTTTACAACAGACTCAACGCTTGATACCTTATCACCATCCTCAAGTTTAACAAGCCTTACACCCTGAGTGTTTCTGCTGACAACGCTTATATCTTTTGCATGTATCCTTATTATTTTCCCTTTCTCAGTTATTATCATCAGATCATCGCTATCATCAACAAGATAAATGCCAACAACACTACCATTTCTTTCAGTAGTTTTTATTGTTATAACACCACTTCCACCCCTGTGTTGATTTTTATACTCACTTAACTTTGTCCTTTTTCCATAGCCATTTTCACATACAGTGAGCAAGTCCTTTTTAGAGCTCGGTGATGCGACATCCATTCCTATGACTATATCATCCTTAGCAAGCTTTATACCCCTCACGCCTCTTGCATTTCTTCCCATATCCCTTACTTCTTTCTCAGCAAACCTTATTGACATTCCATTCTTTGTTCCAATTATAACATCATAACTTCCATCAGTATGTGAAACGCCAGTGAGTATATCTCCATCCTCAAGGGTTATTGCATTTATACCGTTCCTTCTTATGTTTGCAAAGTCTGAGATAGGAGTTTTTTTGACATAGCCCTTTCTTGTTGCCATAAAGAGATAGCTCTGATCCTTCTTTTTCTCCTCAAACGATTCTATTGATATTATAGATGTAATAGTCTCATCCTTTATCGGGAGAAGGTTTACTATAGCCTTCCCTCTTGCTGATCTCGGTGCCTCAGGTATTTCATAGCCCTTTAAGGCATAAACCCTTCCTCTCGATGTAAACATCAATATAGTAGAGTGAGTTGTTGTTGCAAAAAGAGTATCAACAAAATCCTCTTCCTTTAAATCAGAACCTATAACACCCTTGCCACCCCTTCCCTGTGATTTATACATATCGCATGGAATCCTTTTTATATAACCGCTGTGTGTGATGGTTATAATAACATCCTCTTCCTGTATCAGATCCTCTATATCAAGATCGGTTGATTCACCAGAGATCTCAGTTTTTCTTTTATCACCATATTTTTCCTTCAATTCCTTAAGCTCATCAATTATTATTTTTAATATTTTTGCAGGATTCTTAAGTATTGATCTCAGTTCATCAATCAGTTTCATCAAACCCTTGTACTCTTCCTCAATAGCACCAACCTCAAGCCTTGTCAACTGATGAAGTCTCATATCAAGTATAGCCTGAGACTGTATTTCACTCAAAGCAAACCTGTTTATCAATTTTTCTTTTGCTTCCTGTGAGGTTTTAGATTTCTTTATTATATCAACAACCTCATCAATGTTTCTTAAAGCTATAAGATATCCTTCAAGTATATGAGCCCTTGCAAGTGCCTTGTTAAGGTCATACTTTGTTCTGTTATAAATGACCTGCTTTCTATGCCTTATATACTGCTCTATGACCTCTTTGATGCTAAGCACCTTTGGCCTTCCATCAACAATAGCAAGCATTATGACACCAAATGTTGTTTCAAGCTGTGTGTGTTTAAAAAGCTGATTCAAAACAACCTGAGCATTGCCATCCCTTTTTACTTCTATAACAATCCTCATACCTCTTCTATCAGACTCATCCCTTATATCAGATATCTCAGGTATTTTTTTATCCCTTACAAGCTCTGCTATAGATTCAATAAGTGTGGTTTTATTAACCTGATAAGGTATCTCAGTTATTATTATTGCTTCTCTGTTCCCTTTTATCTCCTCTATCTCAGTTTTGGCTTGAATCTTAACAGAACCCCTTCCTGTTTCAAAATAATTCTTTATACCAGATCTTCCTCTTATTATTGCACCTGTTGGAAAATCAGGACCTTTTATATACTTCATTAAGTCCTTTACCTGTATATCAGGATTTTCAATGGTTGCAATAATAGCATCACAGACCTCAGTTAAATTGTGGGTTGGTATGTTTGTTGCCATACCAACAGCTATACCGTTTGAGCCATTGATCAAAAGGTTTGGAAGTTTTGCAGGCAGAACAACTGGCTCTGTCAGACTACCATCATAGTTGGGGGTAAACTTTACTGTTTCCTTATCAATATCGCTAAGTATTTCCTCAGCAATCTGTGAAAGCCTTGCCTCAGTGTATCTCATAGCGGCAGGTGGATCACCATCAATAGAACCAAAGTTTCCCTGACCATCAACAAGAGGCATTCTCAAAGAAAAGTCCTGAGCCATTCTGACAAGGGTATCATATATGGCAGCATCGCCGTGTGGATGATACTTACCCATAACCTCACCGACTATACGAGCTGATTTTCTGTAAGGCTTGTTATACCTCACTCCCATATCATACATTGTGTAGAGAACCCTTCTGTGAACAGGTTTAAGACCATCCCTTACATCAGGCAAAGCCCTTCCTACAATAACACTCATGGAATAATCTATGTAGGAGGATTTCATCTCCTCAGAAATATCCCTTTCAATAATATTTATATCATCATTTAATTTTTTTTCTTCATCAGCCATATAAGCTCCCTTTAAACAGAAGACAAAAGTCAGAGCCTGCCTGCGCCGAAGTGGCTTCGGCAGGGTCAGAAGTCAGATAAATAGGGGAATTTCCTTAAATTCTGACCTCTGATTTCTGTCATCTGTCTTAGATATCCAGATTTTTTACTTCAAGTGCATTTTCCTCAATAAACTTCCTTCTCGGCTCAACACTATCACCCATCAGAGTGGTGAATATTGCCTCAGCCTCAGCACTATCATCAAGTGTAACCTTCAAAAGCTTTCTTCTCTTTGGATCCATTGTTGTTTCCCAGAGCTGCTCAGGATTCATCTCACCCAAACCCTTGTATCTCTGGATAACAGCACCGCTTGTTCCTTCCTTGTGAATGATTTCACTGAACATTTTGAGATCATAAACCTTATAATCATTCTTCTCACTTTTTATATTAAAAATAATCTTTCTTTTTTCATCCTTTGATGAATCATCATTTAAAACTATATAATCATCAAGGGAATAATTAAATTCCTTAAGTTTTTTGTTTATGTTTGAGAGTCTCACAAACTCACTAAGGGTTTGAAAGGATGGTCCTAACTCCTCTTCTCTCTCCATATTTTCACCTTTAAACTCTTTCTGAAGCTCTTCCTTTCTTTTGTTTATAAAATCTGTCTCATAATCAAGCCATTCCTTTTCTGAATAAAAATATATGTAATTACCAGGTGAAACCTCTGCCCTAAAAACTGGTATTTTTCCACTTCTTTCAAAATTAAGATAATCAGTTAAAGTAAGACCCTTAACCTCCAATTTTCTTAAAACTGAATCTGTATGATGAACAAGAATCACAAGATCCTTTAATTCTTTTTTGCTCAACTCTTTATTGTTTTTATCTCTAACACTTATATTGTTCAAGGCCTCATTTAAAACCCACTGATTTAATTCATCATCAGTTTGAAAGTATGTTTCAAATTTTCCTTTTTTAACCTTATAAAGCGGTGGTTGTGCGATATAAACATTTCCATTCTCTATAAGCTGTCTCATCTGTCGATAGAAAAAAGTAAGTATAAGTGTTCTTATATGCTGACCATCAACATCAGCATCAGCCATTATTATAATCTTTCCATATCTGAGCTTTGTAGGATCAAAACCATCCTCACCATCACCAACACCTGTTCCAATAGCTGATATAAGGGTTCTTATCTGTTCGTTGGATACTATCTTAACAAGCTGAGATTTTTCAACATTCAATATTTTTCCTCTGAGTGGCAACACGGCCTGAAAAATTCTATCCCTTGCCTGTTTTGCGCTTCCACCTGCAGAATCTCCCTCAACAATATAAAGCTCTGTCTTTGTTGCGTCCCTTTCCTGACAATCAGCCAATTTTCCAGGAAGTCCACTGTCAACTATTGACCCCTTTCTCCTTGCCAGATCCTTTGCTTTCCTTGCAGCCTCCCTTGCCCTCTGAGCCTCTATTGCCTTATTACAAATTGCCTTTGCAACAGTAGGATTTTCCTCAAAAAATGTTGAAAGAGCATCTCCTGTGAGTGATTTTACTATACCCTCAACCTCAGAATTTCCTAACTTTGTCTTCGTCTGTCCTTCAAACTGAGGCTGTGGAAGCTTTACCGAGACAACAGCTGTTAATCCTTCCCTAACATCATCACCGCTGACACTGAAATCCTTATCCTTTGCAATCTCATATTTTTTTATATAATCATTAACAACCCTTGTAAGTGCTGATCTAAATCCACTGAGGTGTGTCCCTCCCTCAATTGTTTTTATGTTGTTAACAAAGCTGTAAACATTTTCAGAATATTCGTTGTTATACTGGATTGCAATATCAAGATAATAATCACCCTCTTTTTTTGATATAAATATCGGTTCAGGATGAAGAACTGTTTTGTTCGTGTTTAAAAATTTTACAAACTGCTTTATTCCACCCTCAAAAAAGAAGCTGTATTTTTTATCTTCTCTTTCATCTATCAAAGTTATCCTTACTCCTGGGTTTAAAAAGGCTAACTCTCTGAGCCTGTTTGAAACTACATCAAAAGAAAAATTAGGATTTGGAAAAATCTCTTCATCAGGCTTAAAGGTTACAGTTGTTCCGTGCTCATTAGTGTTTCCTACAATTCTGACATCGCCCTGAGGTTTACCCTTTCTGTACTCCTGAATCCATACTTTTCCATCCCTCTTAACCTCAACTTGAAGCCACTCAGATAAAGCATTAACAACAGAAACTCCAACACCATGAAGTCCTCCAGAGATCTTATATCCACCCTTGTCCTTATCAAACTTTCCACCAGCATGTAAAACAGTCATAACAACCTCAAGAGCCGACTTTCCCTTGAGCTTTGGATCCTTAACATCCTTCATAGAATCCACAGGAATGCCCCTTCCATTATCGCTCACAGAGCAAATATTATCATCCTTCAATATCACATCTATTTTATTACAACCACCAGCAAGAACTTCATCTATAGAGTTATCTACAACCTCGTAAATCAAGTGATGAAGACCTTGAGGTCCCGTTGAACCAATATACATTGCAGGTCTTTTTCTTACAGCCTCAAGCCCTTCCAAAACCTGAATATTTGATGAATCATAATTGTTTTTTATATCTGCCATATAAACTCCTGTTTATACAAACTTAATATCCTTTATAAAATTAGAATTGAAATATTTGTTTATTTTTCTAAGAATTATATCCTTTTTTATATATATTTCATTTTTAACAACTGGATTTTTAATCTTTAAAACAAGTGTTTTTTTTTCTATCGAAAATATATCACAGTAAAGGGAGTATTCCTTCATCTCATTCTTCCAAACAGAGTTTAATATCATAAGATTACTTATATTCAATCCTCCAAAAATTTTATGATCTGTAATAATCTCTTTTAAACTCTTAGGGTTTTTCATATAATATCAATAAGATTTTAATGGCATAATCATATAAACGAGCATAGGATCTTCTTCAGTCTTTAACATTGTTGGAGTAGTCTGACTTGTAAAATGAAACTCTATATTTTTACTCTCAATGTTTTTTAAAATATCAACAATAAATTTAGGATTATAAATAATAACAAAATCCTCGTTTTTTAAAGAAAAATCACAATCAATTTCATCCTCAAAATCAACAGATTGAGATGATGAGTTGATTATCAAAACATCCTTTTTAAATGTATATTTAACAAATCCTGTTTTTAAATCACCATTACAAATAATGGCTCTTTTTGTTGAGTTTAAAAGCTTGTTGACATCAACAGTTGCTGATGACTCAAAGTTTTTAGGAATTATGGTCTCATATGATGGAAAGTTTCCTTCAATAAAACTTGAAATAAAATCAGTATCCTTAATCTTAAAGCCTATTTTGTTTGTGGAAATATCAACAAGCACATCATCATTTTTATCACAGTTTGATTTAATAAATGATGATATTTCTCCCAGAATCCTTGATGGTATAACAACCTTAAAATCTTTCTTTACTGTGTTTTTTAAATCTCTGGATATTACTCCAAGTCTTCTACCATCACTTGCCGCTATTGTAAAAATATTTTTTTCTTTTTTCCACAAGAGCCCGTTTAAAATACTGTTCTTATCATCCGTTGAAGCAGAAAAAATTGTCTTGTCAATCATAGATATTATATCAAAACCATTCATCTTAAACGATTCTTTTTCATTTATTGAAGGTATGGCAGGATAATCAGAAACAGGAAGTGATGCTATTTTTATTTTAGTCTTTCCTGAAACAATAGAAACCTTATCGTCATCAGAAGAAACAGTAACCTCACTATCTTTATCTATGCTTGAAAGAATTTCATAAACTTTTTTGAATGGAATGGTTACAGACCCCTCCGTTATTGTTTTAAAACCTTCCCTCGTTATATGTTTTATTGCTATCTCTAAATCTGTGGATACAAATTTTAAATAATCCTTGTTTGCTTCTATTAAAAAATTCTGTAGAACAGGCAATGAACCTGACTTTGATTGAACAGCTGATTGAATTTTATTAAGACTTTCAACAAATATATTCTGTGATAATAATATTTTCATAATCCTCCTAATAATAAAGAGAAGTGTTGATATGTTTATAACTCACGTTTCTACAGTGAATTTTTATCAACATTTTTTCAACACACAATAAACATTCTGAACACAAAAAGGATCTTTAACAATTAATCAACATTTTTATTATTTATTTTGTTTATTATATTGTTAACCTTTTCAGAGAAAAAGGGATCATTGTTTAAATACTGTTTTATTTTATCCCTTGCATGAATTATCGTTGAGTGATCTTTATTAAAAAACTTACCAATATCAGGAAGCGACATATCAGTTAACTCACATGTTATATATATTGCTACCTGTCTTGGAAAAGCAAATCTTTCACTTCTTTGCTTTGACTTTATATCATCCACTGATATACCATATTCATCTGCTATAATTCTTTGAATATCCTCCACTTTAATAGGAGGTTTGCTGTTTGAATTGTTAACTGCTATATAATCCTTTATCCATTCTTTTGTTTTATCTATTGTAGGATATTCATTTGAATAAACAGAGTAATGATATACCATTGAAAGACACCCCTTTAAACTTCTTATGCTATCCTTGATATTCTGGGCAATAAAACTTATAACATCATCCGGAATATTATATCTCTGCTTTTCATTCTCTTTCCTTATGATGGCCATCCTCTCTTCCAATTCTGGTGGCCTTATATCAGCCACAGGACCTATCTTAAACCTTGATATCAACCTCTCATTGAGTGCTATGTCATTTGGTGGCCTATCGGATGTTACAACAATCTGTTTCTTGTATTCAAAAAGTGTATTGAATGTGAAGAAAAACTCTTCCTCACTTCTTTCCTTTGTTACTATAAATTGAATATCATCTATCAATAGACAATCAAGATTTCTGTATTTATTTCTAAAAAGATCAACCCTGCTTTGCTGAATTGATGTTATATATTCATTAACGAAATCCTCTGCCGTTATATAAAGAACCTTTAAAAAAGGTTTATTTTTTAATATTTCATTTCCGATAGAGTGAAGCATGTGTGTTTTTCCAAGACCCGGCCTGCTGTATATAAAAAATGGATTTATCTTTCCTATTTCACTTGCAACACTCCTTGAAAAAGAAGCCGCTAATTGATTGAACTGTGATATAACCATATCATCAAAGGTGTACTCTGGATTGAGTTTTGTTATAAAAGCGTTTTGAACAGTTTCTTCTTTTTTTGGAATTTCCGTAATCTGTTCTGTGTCAGATATCGGGGATATTGTGTATTTAATAACAACATCAACACCTGTCAAAATTTTTATCCTTGTTTTAATAGTTTCTTCTTTTTTAGATATTCTTTCTATGTAAAGATTGTTTGGAACCTCTATTTCAAGGATGTTGTCCTTTATATCCGCTTTTTTAACAGAAGAAAACCAAAGATAAAGATCATCCCTTTTAAGCTCTTCGCTTAATTCTTCTATTATATCATTCCATATGTTATTTTTTATGTTATCCACAGCTTATCCACAAATGTTAATAAAATCAGATTTTTTAATAAAAATACTTAAAAAATAATCACTTTTATATGTGCATAACCTTGTTTAAAAAAACAAACAAACATTTTTAACAAAGTTATAAACATCAAACAAACAGCATTAAAAAGATCGGTATCTTGATATATCACTTTATACTTTATATAATACAATAATTAGAGCTTTCAGTCAACAAAGAAAGATTTGAAAAATTGTGGTTTAAGCGTTAAAAATTAAACAATATATGGCTTTTTTGATTCCAAGAACTATTCCAGAAAGTGCTACAAAGGGTGAAAAGAGACTTTTTGAAATTCTTAAAGAAAACTTATCTGATGACTGCGTTGTTTACTACAACACAGAGATTAAAAACTATTATCCTGATTTTATCATAATACATCCGCTTAAAGGAGTTATAATAATTGAGGTTAAAGACTGGAGTTTTGATAGAATAATTGAGGCTGACAAGGATAGTATAATTTTAAATGTTGATAACAGGGATATCAGATTTTTAAATCCATTAAAACAGGTAAGAAATTATATACTACAACTTGTGGATATGCTTAAAAGGGATGAATTACTTCTTAAGGATAAAAAGCTTTCCGTTAACTGGGGTTTTGGTGTTTTTATGAGCAATTTTAAAAAAGAGGATATGGAAAAGCTTTTTTATTATGAACTCAAAAAAGCTTTTTCTGATAAGTTTTTTATTGCTGATGATTTTTCATCAACTGAAAAACTTGAATTATCTCTTGATAAAATGTTTTTGCCTGCAAGGCCATCAAAACTTGAAGATTTTCAGGTTGATGAGATAAGATCAATCATATATCCTGAGTTGAAGATAAATAATGATTCATTGGCTGTCATTGATAAACATCAGGAAAGGATAGCAAGACAGTTTTCTAATGGTCACAGATTGATAAGAGGTGTCAGTGGTAGTGGAAAGACGGTCATGCTTGTGGCCAGAGCAAAATTTCTTTCAAAGATAAATCCAGATTGGAAGATTCTTGTGTTGTGTTTTAACAGATCTCTTTCCATATATCTGAAGGATAATCTTAAAGATTTTACGAATGTTGAGGTTATGACATACCACTCGTGGTGTTTTAAAGTTTTAAACAGACTTGGCATAGAAATTCCATCCACTCAAAAGATGAATGATGATTACTGGAATAATATCATTCCAGATTTGATGATAGAGTCTGCTAAGAAATCAGACATAAAATATCAATCAATACTTATTGATGAGGGACAGGATTTTATGGGTAAGTGGTATGTATCTGTTGTAAATTTTCTTGATAAAGAGACAAACAATCTTTTTATTGTATATGATAATTCTCAGAATATATATAAGAGAAGCATAAACTGGAGAAAACTTTCAATAGATATTGTTGGTAGAACTGAGGTGTTCAACACAAATTACAGAAATACCAAACAGATAATTTCAGTTGCCTATGATTTGATTGAGGATCTTGATAAAAATCATATTCTCTGCTTTGAAGAAGATGCTGTTGAAACAAGGTATGAGAACGTGATAAGAAGTGGCTCATGGCCTGAGTTAAAAATATTTTATAGCGAAGATGAATCAAAGGATTATATATATTCACTTATAAAGAACAAGAAGAAAAGCGTTTCTTTAATGTTTCTTTTTCCAAATCACAGATTGATGGATGGAATATATGATTATCTTAACTCAAAAAATATCAAGACTGCTATTATAGGAGAAGAAACTAATACTTCTGCAGACGTAAAGCTTGCTACTATACACTCATCAAAAGGGCTTGAGAGTGATATGGTAATAATTTATGGTGCAAATCTTTTACAGAATTATTTTGAGAAAGCAGAAGCATTGAGATTGCTCTATATTGCATGTACAAGGGCAAGGAAAGAGCTTTATATTATATCACTTGAAAACAACTCAATCACATCTCTTATAGATAGTAATATAAAAAAAGCTAAGGATAATAAGATTTAGCCTTATGAGAATTGATAATTTTAATGATATATTTGGAAGTGTTGGCAAAAAAAAGATAGAAGAACTAAAGGATAAAATAAAAAAGCTTGGAATTGATCTTTTTGACATAGATGAAAAATTTCAAAAAGGAAGCGGAAATGGTGGTCAAAAGATAAACAAGACAAACAATGCAGTTTTGCTCAGATATAGGCCGCTCGGTATATCTGTTAGATGCCAGAGGGAAAGGTCGCTGAGTATAAACAGGTTTATTGCATTAAGAGATCTTGTAGAAAGGATAGAAGATTTTTATTTAAAAAATCCAGATGTTATTATAAAAAAGAAGAGAGGGATTATGATTCTTGAAGGAAAAACACTATCAGAGCAAATAAATGCTGAAACAAAGCTTATGGCTGAGGATTTTCTTTTAAAAAAGGGAAGAAAACCCTTTCTTGCGATAATAAATTATTTTGAAAACTCACCATCATCATATTATATGAATCTTAAGATAAAAAAATCTCAGAAACTCGGTATAGATACAAGGCTTTATATGCCTCGGGAAAAAACAGATAAGAAATTTTTTATATCGCTTATAAAGGAGCTTGGAAACGATAAAAATGTTGATGCCATAATGGTTGAAAAACCTCTTCCTGATGGCTTTGATGATCCAGAGTTTTGGGATGCATTAAATCCTAGTAAGGATGTTGATGCTCTTTCATCTATTAATATGGGCAGGCTTTTTATATCAAAAAAATTTGATGATATAAAAAAATATGATTTTTTTGTACCTCAGACTGCTTATGCAACCATAAGATTGATGATGCATTATGATATTGATATCTCCGGTAAAAAAATTACCGTTGTTGGAAGGTCTTCCATAACAGGAAAACCTGTTGCACATATGCTTTCGATGCTTGACGGGACTGTTACAATCTGTCACACAAAAACAAAAAATTTGAATGAATATCTAAAAAATTCAGATATAATAGTATCTGCGATTGGTAAGGCTAATTTTATTAAATCAGATATGATAGGTGAGAATCAGGTTTTGATTGATATAGGGACAAATATTGATGAAAATGGAAGGATGTGTGGTGATATTGATTTCAGCAGTGTTAGAGATATTGCCAGTGCGATAACACCTGTTCCAGGAGGAATTGGTCCTGTTACTCTTGCCTGTCTTTTGAATGCCACTGTAAAAGCTGCCAAAAACCTGCTATAATTTATTATGAGAATGATTATGAGAAAAATATTTATTATATTTTTATTCTTTCCAGTTTTTCTTTTTTCGCAATCTGATTCAACACTTTATATGAGTGGGTTGAGCAGTGAAACTGATCAAAATGCTGATAAGGATACAAAGGATAAAAAAACTGAGTCAAAAAAATCTGCCTCAGGTGTTAAGAATAAGAAAGTTACAACCAAGTCATCAAAGAGTACAAAAAGTACTAAGCCAAAACAAACAAAGAAGAAGGCAGCTGTTAAAAATAATTCCAAGAAAGATAAATATGTTTTTAAAAAGGGAGATGCAAATGTTTATAAGTTTGATGAGAAGGGAAATCCTGTTAAACCAAAAAGCAAGGACGTAAAAAAATCCACTGCTACAAAAAACTCATCAGAGCTTATGATAGGTCTTGAAAACAACAGTGTTATAATAAACAAAAATGGTGATAAATAATGGATTTACTTGTAAAGCTTTATGATATATCTGATATTGATGAAAAAAGTTTTTTGAAAGATAGCATCATAATAAAAAGGGCTATAGGCCCGGAAAAAAAAGCGGTTGTTGATTGGGTTGGAAAGAATTTTTCAAGCTCGTGGTCAAGCGAGTGTGATGTGAGTTTTTCATCAGTTCCGCCAACATGTTTTATTGCAATAAAAAACAAAGAGATAATTGGTTTTGCCTGTTATGATTCCACTGCCAGAGGTTTTTTCGGTCCCATAGGGGTTATAGAGACTGAGCGAAAGTCTGGTGTTGGAAAGGCTCTTCTTATAAGAACACTTAAACAGATGTTTTATGATGGCTATGGGTATGCTGTTATTGGCTGGGTTGGCCCATCGGAATTTTTTAAAAAAACAGTTGGCGCTGTAGAGATACCAGATTCTGATGTTTCTGTCTATAAAAATATGATAAGGTGATTCTTTTTATATATTAATCTATGAGGTGATTATGGAAATAGGGATTGTTGGACTTCCAAACGTTGGTAAATCAACACTTTTCAATGCTTTAACTGATGCAGGTGCCCAAAGCTCAAACTATCCGTTTACAACAATAGACCCAAATGTTGGTGTTGTTTCTGTTCCAGATAAAAGGCTTGATATTCTTTTTGATATATTCAAGCCTCCTAAAAAAACATATTCATATATAAAGTTTGTTGATATTGCTGGACTTGTTAAGGGAGCGTCTCAGGGAGAGGGGCTTGGCAATAAATTTTTAGCAAACATAAGAGAGGTTGATGCTATTGTTGAGGTTGTGAGATGCTTTGATGATAGCGATGTTGTTCATACGCTCGGGGGAGTTGATCCTGTGAGGGATATTGAGGTCATAGACTTAGAGTTGATTTTAAGTGATTTAGAAAGTGTTAATAAGATGATTGATAAAAATTCAGGTTCAGCAAGAACAGGTGATAAGGAGGCCAAGGAGATTCTTTCAAAGCTTGAGATAATAAAAAAAGCACTCTCTGAAGGAAAACCAGCAAGGGAGAGCGGCATAAGCATTGATGATATGAAAAATTTTAATCTTTTAACATCCAAACCTGTTCTTTATGTCGCAAACATTGGTGAAAAGCAGGATGAGACTGTCGTTAAGAGGCTTGAGGATTATGTCTCAAAAAAAGGTTCTGATATGGTAAGAATATCTGCAAAGATAGAGTCAGAGATAATAAAACTTGAAGAAAATGAGAGAAAGGACTTTTTAAAGGACATTGGTGAGGAATACTCAGGCATTGAAAAGATTATTTTAAAGTCAACCAAAATGCTTGATCTGATATCATTTTTTACAGTTGGTTCAACTGATGAAGTAAGATCATGGATGATAAAAAGAGGAACAAAAGCTCCAAAGGCGAGTGGAAAGATTCACTCAGATATTGAAAGAGGTTTTATAAGAGCTGAGGTTTATTCCTTTTCTGATATTGAGAAGTACAGGGATGAAAAAATTTTAAAAGAAAAGGGGCTTATCCGCCTTGAAGGAAAGGATTATGAGATAAAGGATGGAGACGTTTGTTATTTTAGGTTTAATGTGTAATAAACTGGTTGTTTGTCTTGATAAAATCAGCATCAATTTGATATACTATTACTTGGTTGTTTTAGATGGTTGGGTGGCAGAGCGGTCAAATGCAACGGTCTGTAAAACCGTCGGGCTTCGCCCTACGTAGGTTCGAATCCTACCCCAACCATATTTTTATTAATAATAAAGATATCTCTTGTTTTAAAGATTAATTGAGCCTATATTTATTTGTAAAAATATTATTTATTATAGTTGGAAATTATTCTAAACAACCAAACAACTTTTTATGGAAGGGTGGCCGAGCGGTTGAAGGCGCAGATCTGGAAAGTCTGTTTCCGATTTTATCGGAACGAGGGTTCGAATCCCTCCCCTTCCGCCAGACTACGCGTGGTAATCGCTTCGTCTGGTAAACCAGACTACGCGTGGTAATTGCTTCGTCTGGTAAACCAGACTACGCGTGGTAATCGCTTCGTCTGGCAGGCCAGACTACGCGTGGTGATTGCTCGTGGTAGAGAAGAGATAAAGAAAGCATTTATTGCAATTTCAGAATATTTTAATCATAGTTTATCACTAAAACAGGTGAAGAAGTAGGTGATATTGCAATTGCAATATCACAGACATCGCTTGTTAGTGGTTTGAAATAATAGTATGCTATGGACAGAAGGTTTGTTTGTGTTTAAAAAAATTATGATGGAAAATGAAAGTGTGCAATCGATGATTCTTATTGTACAGATCCTATAGATTATATAAAATAGTTTAAAGTCTTTCTAACATGATAGTTTTTATAATTTTATTATGATATTTATGCTGATTTTTATATTTATAATTGGGCTCTGTTTTGGAAGTTTTTTAAATGTTGTTATATACCGAACAGAAAATAATATATCCATAGTTCTTCCCCCGTCGTTCTGTCCTAAATGTAAAGCCCCAATAAAATGGTATGACAATATACCTCTTTTGAGCTATATTATTTTGGGTGGAAGGTGTAGAAACTGTAAAACAAAAATAAGCATTGTTTATCCCCTTGTTGAATTTTTGAGCGCTGCTATAACAGTCATATTTTTTTTGAAGTGGAGGGGGAACATCCCTTGGTTTATTTCTTCAACAGCAATAGCTTATCTCTTAATTGTTGTTAGTGTGATTGATTTTAAAACTATGATGTTATCAGATCTATTCTCATATCTTATCGCATTCTTTGGTCTCGTTGGGTCTTTTTCAAATCCACTTTTTGATGGAAGCATTTATCAAAGAATTATAACATCGCTTGCCGGCATAGTTGCAGGTGCAGGCTCTATGTTTTTGCTTGCATGGCTTGGAAAACTTCTTTATAAAAAAGATGCTGTTGGTGAGGGAGATATGTTTTTATTTGGTGCTATAGGAAGCATAGTAGGAGCAAAAGGAATAATAGATGTTATCATCATTGCTTCTTTTGTAGGCGCAGTTTATGGGATTTCTTTAATCCTTGCAAAAAAACTTGATAGATTTTCTTATATGCCTTTTGGTCCATTTCTTGCAATAGGTTGCGTTATTAAATTCTATTTTAATATAAGTTTCATGAAAATATTTTCTTAGATTAAGAGTTTATGGAGGAATTGTGAAAATTAACAAACCTGATATTAAAGATATTATAAAGATTGTTGATGCTGAAAGAATAAATTTTATAAAGCTCTGTTTCGTTGATATACTTGGTCAGTTAAAAGCCTTTACAATTACAAGAAAGGAGCTGGAACATGCTCTTAATGAGGGGATGGGCTTTGATGGTTCCTCAATAGAGGGTTTTGCAAGAATCTACGAATCAGATTTACTTTTAATGCCTGATATAAAAACTTTTAATATCCTTCCAGAAAGCTTTGATGGTTCGAAGACTGCGATTATGTTTGGTGATATTCTAACACCTGATGGTAAAAACTATGAGGGTGACACAAGATTTATTTTAAAGAAAAATATTGAATATATGAAAGGGATGGGTTATACTAATTTTATGGTTGGGCCGGAGCTTGAGTATTTTTATTTTAAGGATTCAACTAAGCCAGAGATCATAGATGATGGTAGTTATTTTGATTCTGTTCCGGTGGATGAATCAAGTGATCTAAGAAAGAAGACAATACAGGTTTTAGATGAAATGAACATCCATGTGGAATATTCCCATCATGAGGTTGCTCCAAGCCAGCATGAGATAGACTTGAGGTACAACGATGCCCTTTCTATGGCAGATAATGTTCTGATATACAAGCTTGTAGTAAAAGAGGTAGCTTCAAAAAACAATGTTTATGCTACATTTATGCCAAAGCCGTTGAATGGTGAAAATGGTAGTGGTATGCATGTTCATCAATCACTTTTTAAAAATAATAAAAATATGTTTTTTGATAAAAAGGATGATTATTTCCTTTCACAGGATGCTAAATATTATATTGCAGGGCTTATGAATCATGTGAGGGAGATATGCCTTGTGACAAATCAGTGGGTTAATTCATACAAGCGACTGGTTCCCGGTTATGAAGCTCCAGTTTATATCGCATGGGCAAGAAGAAATAGATCAGTTCTTATAAGGGTTCCTCAGGCAAAGCCGGGCAAAGAAGAGTCGACAAGAATAGAAGCAAGATTTCCTGATCCTGCAACAAATCCATATTTATGTTTTGCGGTTATGTTAAGGGCTGGGCTTGATGGAATAAAAAATAAACTATCATTAAAAAAGCCTGTAGAAGCTGATATATATGAGATGAACGAGATAGAAAGAAGGGCAAACCGTATAGATGTTCTTCCCGGTTCGCTTATAGAGGCGATAGATGAGGCTAAAAACTCTAAGATCTTAAAGGAAACACTCGGTGAACATGTGTATGAAAAATTGATAGAGAACAAAAACATAGAATGGGATATGTACAGAATAAAAGTAAGTGATTATGAAATAAAGAGATATTTTTCAATACTTTAATAATTTATGATATTAAAGGCTACTTTCATTTCTTTTCTTTCAGGCATGGCAACTATGCTTGGTGTCATACCTATCTTTTTTCTTAGAAAAGGAATTTCTCACAGATCATATTCAGCAATGTTAGGCCTTTCTGGCGGGATCATGCTCAGCGCAACATTCTTTAGCTTGCTAATTCCGGCAATGGAAATGAAAGGAGTTTATTTTGCTATATCAGGGTTTTTAACAGGAGTTCTTTTCATAGACATAGTTGCAAGATATATTCCACATGAGCATTTTTTTAAAGGGAAGGAAGGCCCTAATATTAATTTAAAAAGAATATTTTTATTCATGATAGCAATAACAATACATAATTTCCCTGAGGGGATGAGCGTTGGTGTTGGTTGGGCTTTGACTGACAGATCAAAATCACTTGCTCTTGCAATTGGTATAGGTATACAAAACATACCGGAAGGGCTTGCAATAGCTCTGCCTCTTATGGCTCTTGGCTATTCAATCAGATATTGTATTCTTATGACTTTTTTAAGTGCAATAGTTGAGCCTATTGGTGGATTTATTGGGATATCTCTTGTCACCCTTTTCAATGGTTTTCTCCCTTTTGCTCTTGCATTTGCAAGCGGTTGTATGTTTTTTGTTATAAGTGGAGAGATGATTCCTGAGTCACATGAAAAGGGATATGGAAGGATTGCAACATGGTCTCTTGTCATAGGATTTGCTATAATGATGTTATTGGATAATATTTTTAAATAAGAGGTTTTATGAAAAGAAAATTATATATTTTTTGTATCCCACTTATGATTTTATCTCTGAGTTCGTTTGACCTTGATATATTTAACATTTCAATGAGCAGTATAAAGTCTACAGATATATGTTCCACTGATATATCGTACAGTTTTGATAATAATAGACCTGGGAATTGCACAACGCCAGCTGAGGTAGATGCTGATGGGGCTTATAATTTTATAATATCCAAAAATCCTGTTGTTATAGATATAAGAACTCCTGAAGAGTATGCTCAGGGACATCTTGAGTATGCCAAATTAAATATTGATTTTTATAATCCTAATTTTAAGAATGAGATATCAAAGCTTGATAAAAATGGCAAGTATCTTATATACTGCAGGACAGGTGGCAGAAGTGCAAAGGCTCTTGACATTATGAAGGAATTAGGTTTTAGTGATGTTCATCATATAAAAGGTGGGATAACTGCATGGCAGGAAGCAGGTTATCCTGTTGTTAAATAGAGTTCTTAATAATAAGAACCAAAAGTAACTGCGTAGGTTACTTCGGCTTTGGAACTGTAGTCTATAAAGTCTATAAAATTATCAGATAGGGATTTAGATTTTTTGACAAAAACAAAAACGGCTCCATATAGGAGCCGTTTTTTTATTTTGGTTGACTCTGATTCTTGTTTCAGTTCTCTGGTTCGAAGTCAGCCTTTGTTGCCCCACATACTGGGCATACCCAGTTGTCTGGAAGCTTTTCAAATGGAGTCTTTGGTGGTATGTTTGAGTCTGGATCTCCAGCTTCTGGGTCATATATATATCCGCACACCTTGCATACGTATCTTTTCATCTTTCCTCCTGTTTTCCCCGTGGTTTTATCAGCAAGAAGTAAAAAGGGGATGTTTAAATTAATTTTTTTATGCTAACTCAGCCTTCCATAAACCATGAAGATTGCAGTATTCTCTTGCCTCAACCTTGTTTGCTTTCACGCAGAACTCTGCCTCAGGTTTATCTCCTGGTTTTAAAAACTTTCTATGGCTTATTCCATCAGCTATAAGCTCAATCCATTCTATGTAATGCTTATCCTCCATAGGATGTTCAACTGAACCAACTTTAACCATATATCCAGTTGATGTTCTTGTTATAACAGGAACATGCTTCTCCTTTGCTCCATCTGTAGAATTTGGATTAAAATATTTCATTTCCTTTCCACAGCAGACCAATTTTCCTGCACCGCTGTGTAAAACTTCAACTATATTACCGCATACCTCGCATTTATATATTCCTTTTAATTCTGCCATATTTCCTCCTTAAACTATCTGTTTCAGTATATTCAAAGCCTCTTCATAGTTTGGTTCGTTTGAGACCTCTTTTACGAGTTGTATATATTTTATTGTTTCATCCCTATCAACTATAAAAAGAGCCCTTGCCAAAAGCCTTATTTCCTTTATAAGTACGCCATATGACTTTCCAAAGTCAGCCTTAAGGTAATCGGAGTATGTCTTTACTCTTTTTACCCCTGATTGACCGCACCATCTTTTTTGAGCAAAGGGGAGATCCATGCTTATAGTTATTATTTCAACATCATTTGAAAGCTTTTCTGCTTCAGTGTTGAACTTTCTTGTTTCAAGATCGCATACAGGAGTATCAAGCGATGGCACACTTGATATAAGGACGACCTTCCCTCTGTATGTCCTTAAAAACTTCATAGGCATAGAGTTATTGTCTATAACCTTAAAATCAGGTGCCTTATCCCCTACCTTAAGCTCATCTCCTAAAAGAGTAAGCTCTCTTCCCTGCATTGTAACAGTTCTTTTTATCTTTGGAATATCAGTATTGTTTTCTTCCATTTTTCCTCCTAAAAGTTATCAGCTAAGACCTCAAAGTATTCTTGAGGATGGGCACATGCTGGACAGCTCTTTGGTGCTTCCGGTCCTTCATAAACATATCCACAGTTAAGACATTTCCATCTTATGACCTTATCCTTTTTAAACACCTTTCCTTCCTCAATGTTTTGGGCCAGTTTTCTATATCTTTCTTCATGATGTTTCTCAACCTTTGCAACCTCTTCAAAAACCTTTGATATAACATCAAAGCCTTCTTCTTTTGCAACCTTAGCAAACTTGGGATAAAGTTCTGACCATTCCTCATTTTCACCGCTGGCAGCTGCTAAAAGATTTGATTTGGTATCTGCTATAACTCCTCGAGGAAACCTTGCGTCAAGATTGATTTCGCTGTTTCCGCCTTCAAGAAATTTAAAAAACCTCTTTGCATGCTCCTTTTCATTGTTTGCAGTTTCTTCAAATATGTTTGATATCTGAACATATCCTTCTTTTTTAGCAACACTGGCAAAAAAAGTATATCTATTTCTTGCCTGAGACTCTCCAGCAAATGCTGTGAGCAGATTTTTTTCTGTTTGTGTTCCTTTAAGTGATGACATAGTATATGCCTCCTATGTGTTTTATTTTGAGCGAATTTAACCCATTTGCTATTTTACCATTTTATTTAAAGTTTTTCAAAATTGGTGCTCTTGTAAGCGAAAAATCATATTTTAAAGGATCATTAGGATTTATCTTTTTAAAAAAATCTGTTATCTCAATGGCTGTCCTCATAGATGTGTCATTTCTTTTAGTAATTTTAAGCTCCTTTGATATCTGATGCATATGAGTGTCAAGCGGAATTATGAGAAGTCTTTTATCTATATTTTTCCATATGCCTATATCAATCTCATCCTCTCTTACAAGCCATCTCAAAAATAAATTGAATCTTTTAAAAGCACTTTTTTTGCTTGGATCTGGTATAAGCGTTGGTGTCTTGTAAAAGCAAAACTCATCTACAAAAAGGTATATGGCATTTGATACATCTCTATCATCCTTTTTTATTTTTGACTTAAAAGCTGTTTCAATATCAGGATATTTTTCATATATTCTTTTTATATTGAGAAGAAAATTTCCAAGCTCATTAAAATCACTAAACCTGTGTTTGAAGCCATAAAAATCAGATTTAACTTTTTTATCATCTAAATTTTTTATATATCTATAAGGTTCTTTCATCCTTGAGAATATTTTATTCAATGAGGCTATTATTTGTTTTACATTACCATATGCAAATGATGATGAAATGAGTGCAACTATTTCAATATCATTTTTTTCTTTGAATTTTAAAGGAAATTGTATAGGATCGGAATAAACAAAATCTTTTATATTATATTTTTTATATATATTGTCAAAAAAATTTTTTTCCTTCATCAAAAATCTTTTATTTTTGTGTTCACAGTTTTTTTAAAGTCATCAAGCGTTCTTTGTAAAAAATCTTTTAAAACACACGAGTGTCTTGAACATATCTTTGTATTCATAAAACAAACATTCTTTTCAACATCACCATCTATGAGAGCTATTATATCCTTTATTCTTGCATTTTCACCTTTTCTGGTGATGACGTATCCACCAGAAGGACCTCTCATGGTTTGAAGATATCCATGCTTTACAAGAAGTTGAAGAATCTTGCTCAGATGATTATAACTTACCTGAAGCTCCCTTGCTAAATTTGATGCTATATAAACAGAATCATTCTTTTTAATCATATAGTCTATTGCATGAACTGCTATAACAGCAGCATCAGAAATTTTTATTAGAGATTGCATTATGTCTCCTTTTTAGTATTATAATACTAATTTAGCAAAATATTAAAATAAAAACAACAGGATGCGTATAATTATTAAATGTTTATTAATTTTATATAATTAATTTATGAAAAAGAAAATTGCAGTTTATCCAGGAAGCTTTGATCCATTGACCTACGGTCATATGGATGTTATACAGAGATCTTTGAAGATCTTTGACAGGGTTGTAGTGAGCATCTTTATAAATTCAAACAAGAAAAGTCTTTTCAGTGTTGAGGAAAGATGCGATATATTAAAAAAGGTTTTGCTCCAATCTGCTATCAATCGTAAGTCCATAGAGATAGATTGTTTTGATGGGTTGCTGGTTGATTACCTCAAAGAAAAAAAGACTGATATTGTTATAAGGGGTTTAAGGGCTATATCTGATCTTGAATATGAGTTTCAGTATGCTGCATCAAACAGAACACTGTACCCTGATATAGAGACAATATTTTTTATGCCAAGGCAAAGATACTCATATCTCTCATCAAGCGTTGTAAGGGAGATTGCATATTTTAATGGTGATGTCTCAAAGATGGTTCCCCCTTATGTTGTAAAAAAAATCAAAGAAAAATTTAAACAATTAAAGGGTTAACAGCTTAATTATAAAATAGATCGATTAGTATGAAACTTTTCTGTTGTAGTAAAAGAAAACAGCCCAATTAGAAAATTCTATTTTCTAATTGGGCTGTTTATCTCTAACAATTTGTGTTCTATTATTTCCAGTCAAACGCAGGTTGAATCATAGGCATAACTTTTTCTATGTCTTTACTGCTAAGATCATCAACGCTTACATCAACCCTCTTGCTTATCTCTTTTCCACCATTATTTGGGGTTTTATATGCTATTGTGCTAAGACCAAACCTTACAACACTTTTAATCTCTGAATAAGCAATCTTAAAAAATCCATTTTCTCCCCAATTCGGTCCCCAGCTGTTCTTAACTATAAAATACTGTCCATCATCGTTGTATCCAACAAGGAATACTGCATGTCCACCAAGCTTTTTACCTGTTGTATATGAGTATATCCCTGATTTATATGACATAAAGTCATTATAAACCATCATTGCTGTTGGAAGTGGTCCATACTTTACGAGAGCAGCCTTAATAGCTGATACGCTCTGTGAAACACTGCCAAATGATCCTATTCTGTAAGCATTATCCTGCCATCCAGGCTTTGCTGATGAGCAACTCCCGTCCTTCTGAGTGTATGGATAATATGATTCTGGAGGAAGTCCTGTATCAACAATATATGAAGCATCAAGGGATCCACCATTACAAGAACCCGCTTGACTGCATGAAACCATTATCTGCTCTGAAAGATCAATATCCTGGCCGGACATATCATTTGTTTTTAATACATATGACTCAAGCCCTGCAGTCATAGAAAATGCCCAGCATGATCCACAGTTCCCCTGATCTCTAACGCCGCTGACATAATCCTTGCCATTATAATCTCTCCAGTCCAGTGATGATGGAACAGCTTTGAGATCAAGGTCAGTAATTGGCTGAGCCTTTATAGGTGCAAAGTTAAAACCTACCTTTTGCATCTGTTCTTCTTCAGAAAGATTGGATACGGATGTTTCACCGGCAACCCATTTTGCTCCTTTTGCATTTATTGCATCCTGTATTTCTTTTATCATCTTTGATGGTTCTTTTGAAAACAGTGATACGCTTGAGAACAAAAATACTCCTATAACCAACAAAATACCTTTATTTCTTTTCATCTATAATACCTCCTTGATTTACAACTGATATATAAAGTTTAATTTCATTATTGATTATTACCAACGACCTTTAGACCTATACTTATATGAGTCTAAAGTCCTATTATATATGTGTTTTATTTTTTAGGTGTGATCAGATAAAAGCTCGCTGATGCTTTCATAGAGGATGCTTCTAACTCCGCTTTCTTACCATTTCCCCAGAATATATCTATTCTTCCAGCCCCTCTTATGGCACTTCCTGTATCTTGTGTTGTTATAAACCTTGAAAATTTTTCAAAGCTTATTATTTTTTCACCATTTTCATCGCTTACAGGCTTGGTTGATGAGATATAAGCAACAAGGCCATAAGGAATGTAGGCAGGGTCTATTGCAACAGAACGCTTGGGGGTGAGTTCCTTTGATATCGCACCAATAGCCCCCAAATCCTTATCCCTTATATTAAAAAATATATACCTCGGGTTTAAATTAACAAGCCTCTCCTCTCTATCCTGTGGTTGCGAAGAAAGATATTTTATGAAATCCTTAAAGTTCATTGAAGGCACTTCTCCGCAGTCCATAAGAATTTTCTGAATGCTGACATAAGGCCAGCCATTTGCGCCATCAAAACCAATCCTCTCATAGCTTTGATCAGGGAATCTGAGTATTGAAGAACCCTGAATCTGGGCAAGAAGAATGTGTGATGGATGGTTTGAGTATGCTATCTCTAATTTATATTTATCAATAGCACCATTCCTTATTTCTTCTGTTGAATAATATTTAACAAGATTTCCATCTTCATCATACCTTCCATAATCAAAGTCAGGATTATTAGTTTTTACTAAATCAGGTGGTCTAAAATGAAGTGGATATTTATAAACATCATCTTTTTCTTTTTTCACAGATATCTCACTCTCGTAGTATCCTGTTATAGTAACATCTTTTGTATCATCACTAACTGCCCTATAAATCTTAAACCTTGATTTAAGGACATTTAATATATCAGTGTATGACATAGTTGATGAGAATATGGAATAGAGATCATTGTTTGCTTCAAGCATTTCAGAGGCTGTATAGGTATCACCTGCCAATTTGATGGAAAAGCTTTGTGGTTTAGACTGCCAGTACTCAATATTGGTTTTTATCGCTTTTAATAGGCTCTCTCTATCAAGATCATCTGATATGATTGATAGGTTTGACCAGAGTGATGATGAGACGTCTTTTACAGGATTATCTATATCTGAAAATACAAAACCTGATCCCTTGTCAGTTAAATCTTTATAGTTTTTTGGGCAGGATGTTGCTTTAGTATCATTAAATCTTACAAAAACAGAGGGTAGTTCAACAGATTGCATCCTTTCTTTAAAATCTCCTCCAGAAAGAGTCAATCCTAATGTTAAAAAAAATAATATCTTCACAATTACATAGTAATTGACATATATCAAGCTTTCAAGTGCCTAAAGTCCTACAAATTAGTTGTTTAGTTATTTGGTTGTCTGGTTATTTAGGAAAGAACCAGAGGTAACCTCGTAGTTTATCTTCCACTTTCTCAGTGCGGCTTAAATGTTAAAAAATGATATAATGTATTTAGGAGATCCATTAAGGATTTCCTAAACGAGGTGAAGAAACTTATGAAAAAAATGTTATTATTAGTGCCAGTTATGGCTGTTATGGCTGTTGCCTGCAATAAACCACAGGAAACAGCTCCTGTTCAGGAACCTGCTGCAATGGAGCAAACACAGACTCCAGCAACAAGCACAGAAACAACAACTAATGCTCAGCAGCCTACAGAACAGACACAGCAGCAAACAACCCCAAGTGGGAAATAAATAATTAGAGTAAATCAAGCGCTCTGTTTGTAAAAAAATCAGGGCGCTTTTTTATTTTATTGCTAATTGGCCACATGCCCCTTTTATATCAACTCCAAAACTTTTCCTTATTGTTGAGTTAACCCCTTCAGAGATAAGCATATTGCAAAATTCAGAGATTCTCTCCCTGCTTGATGGAAGAAATTTTAAATCAGTTTGGTTATATGGTATAAGATTTACGGTAAAATATTTTCTTTTGCTTATCGAATCAATGAAATTTATTATCTTATAAACATCCTTCTGTCTATCATTTATTCCTTTCAGCATAACATATTCAATAAAAATCTTTCGCTTTGTTATGTCAAGATAATCCTTTAATGCCCTTGATAGCTCTTTCAATGGATATTTTTCAGAAAACGGAACCAGCTCTTCCCTTGTCTTATCAACTGCACTATGAAGTGATATAGCAAGATTTACCTGAGGAAAATCTCTTGCAAAATCTCTTATCCTCGGTATATAGCCAAAGGTTGAAACTGATATGTGTCTCTTGCCTATGTTGAAATAATTGTTTAATATTGATATGCTTTTTGAAAGATTTTCATAGTTGAAAAGCGATTCTCCTATTCCCATATAGACAATCCTTTTTATCTCACCGCTAAGATTTTTAGCAATATAATTTTTTGCAAATAAAACCTGATCTGATATCTCATCATAGTTAAGATTTCTTTTCAGTCCTTTCTTTCCTGAAGCACAGAACTTACATCCAACCGGACATCCGACTTGGCTTGATATGCAGGCAACCCATGTATCCTTTTCCTTTTCAAATATCATTGTCTCAATTCTATAACCATCCTTAAGCTCAAAAAGAAATTTCAATGCATTTTCTTTCTTTGAAGATAGTGTCATTACATTTTTAATTGAATAAAACCTAAAGTTTTTTTCAAGCTCTTCCCTCAAGCTTTCAGGGATGTTTTTGATTTCTTTAAAAGAAGCTACCGCGTTTGAAAACACAGCATCCTTAACCTGATTGAATCTATAATCAGGATAACCCTTCTTATTAATATGTTCTCTAATTTTTAAAATATCCATATTTTTATTATACAATATAATGATGAAACTGAAAAAAATATCCATATTTTTTATATCAGCTTTGCTATGCTTTATCTCATCGGAGCTTTTTTCTTTAGAGATATCATTGGATGATTATATAAAAAAAGCTCTTGATACATCTACTGAGATAAAAAATTATAAGGATCAGAAAGAAATAGCAAAGAAGGAGTATCTTAATACAGTTTATCAGTCATATATACCTGATGTTTATTATACGCTTAGCTCTAATCTATATTCAGATGCTAAAAAATTTTCAATAAACGATGACGAAACATCCTCATCATTGAATTTAAGTTATAACCTATTCAATAATTTTAAGGATAAGTTTACAGTGGATTCTCAATTTATCGATATAGCTATTGCTGAGGCAAATCTATGGCTTAATGTTCAGGATACTGTTTATAACGCTATATCAAGATATGCTGACCTGCTGAAAAATAAAAAGATGATTGAGGTATCAAGGTCTAATATGGAATCATATCTTGATCAGTACGAAAAAACTAAAATTTATTATTCTCAGGGATTGAAAAGCTATTCTGATCTACTTAAATCAGAGCTCAATTATAAAGATTCTGAGCTTTTTTATACACAGAATGAAAATTTAGAAATAAATTCAATCATAAGTTTTAATATATTAATAAAGGATGAGCCACTTTCAGAAAAGAATCCATCAGAGATTGTTTTTGATGAGTCTCAAGGTATAGCTGGTATTGGCGAATCTATAGAAAAAGGGCTTAAAAATAGAAAGGAAATATATATAAAAGAAAAGGAGATCGAAAAAAAAGAAAAGGAGCTTAAGAAAAGCTATGCAACACTTTATCCTGATACAAAGCTTGATTTTTCATATGCAAAGAATAAAATATTTTCAATAGGTTCTGGTGAAAAGACTTATGCCCTGAGTTTTTCCTTATCGTTTCCAATAACATCCGGCATCTATACAAAGGATAAGAATTATTATGAGGCAAATATATACCTTGCCGAGGCCAGAAGGGATCTTGATGACTTAAAGCTTTCAATAAAAAAAGAGATCATTTCAGCTATATATCAGTTTTCCTATTCTAAGAAGTCGTATGAGGTTTCAAAAATAAAGTCCAAGATATCAAACGATAATCTTGAGATAACAAAACAGAAATACTACGAGGGAAATGCATCCGTTATTGATCTTGTGGATGCTCAGAAGGATCAGCTCAATTCACAGACTGATCTTGCAAATTCTTATTATGATTTATACCTTGCAATGGTTTATTATAAAAAGGTAATAGGAGAGGAACTTTGGAAAGGAGAGGGTATATGAAAAAAAAGATATTGAGATCCTTGATATTAATTATAATCATTTCAGGTTGTTATTATGGATATAAATTTTATAAAAAATACTCAGTTGTTGAGGCTGACATAGAAAGGGTTAAGGTTGAGAAGGGAGATGTTGAGGTTGAGTTTAGAGAAAATGGTACGGTATATCCAAAGGATGTAAGGGATATCTATTCTCTGGTGAGCGGGACATTATCAGAGCTTTTTGTAAAGGAGGGTGATGAGGTAAAAGTTGGTAGTAAGCTTGCTGTTGTTCAGCCGGGTATGAGCTCCGCTGATAAGTTTATTCCTGTTGATGTCATAAGTCCAATTGATGGTGTTGTTTTAAAGTGTTCATCTGATAATGGATATGGTGGTGAGGAAAAGATAAGGCTTGTAGGAGAAAAAATTACAGGATTGAACGACTATAATCCAACGTGTATTATGAGGGTTGCAAACCTTAGTAAAATGATTGTAAGAGTTGATGTGGATGAAAAGGATGTGATCAAGATAAAAAAGGGTATGTGGGTTGATCTTTATATAGATGTGCTAAATAAAAAGACTAAGGGCAGGGTATCGCTCATATCATTTTCATCAAAGTCTGATCTGAAAAAATTTCCTGTTGAGATAGATATAGTAGATGGTCTCAATCTTATACCAAATATGAGTGCAACGGTTTCAGCAGTTCTTGAAAAAAGAACTGGTGTTTTAAGACTTCCGCTTTCAGGGCTTTTTGATGAATATGGAGAAAGTTTTGTTTATCTTTATAATCCTGAGACGAAAAAAGCAAAAAAAACTTATATAAAAACAGGGCTGAGGAATGAAACTTATGTGGAGGTTATAAGTGGCTTAAAGGAAGGGGATGAGGTTTATACTGATAAACCACTTAACATAGAACAATGATAAGATGTGAAAAAATAGTTAAAAATTATACCTCCAAAAGCTTTGTTTATCAGGCTTTAAAGGGGGTTGATATTGAGGTTATGGAGAATGATTTTCTTGCAATACTTGGACCAAGTGGGTGTGGTAAATCAACACTGCTAAATATTATGGGTTTTTTGGATATACCAACATCAGGCCAATATTATTTTAAAAATGTTGACGCATCAAAGCTTAATGATAAGGAAAGAAGTTATATGAGATTGAAAGAGGTAGGGTTTGTTTTTCAATCGTTTAATCTTTTGCCGCGATTATCCACTGTTGAAAATATTATACTTCCTGCACTCTACTTAGGAACATCAAGAAGGGATGCTGTAAAAAAAGCAGATGAGTTTATGGATCTGTTTAATATGAGAAGTAAATCCAGAAATTCCATGCTTGAACTGTCTGGTGGAGAAAAGCAGAGGGTTGCTATAATAAGGGCACTTATAAATTCTCCATCGTTGTTACTGGCTGATGAGCCAACAGGAAATCTTGACTCATCAAATGCTAATGATGTCATTGATATACTTCTTGAGCTTAACAAAAAGGGGATGACTGTTGTTATGGTTACCCATGATATTAATATGGCCAAAAAGGCTAAAAGAATAATAAAAATAAAGGACGGAGTTATAGATGAAGCTTGTTGAAACAGCAAGAAGTGCTATGATTGAAATCAAGTATCATAAGATGAGATCATTTTTAAGTTTTTTTTCCATAACAATAGGTGTGATATCAATAATATATACATTAACACTTGTATATTCTATGAACTACAGAATGAACAAAGCAATAGAGATAAATGGACCGGGGAGAATAAATATAGAAAACAAAAACAGATGGGAGGAACAGGGATCTGAATATGACGAATCTAAGTATCTTACATATAACGATGCCTTAGCAATAAGAAAGACATTCCCAGAGCTTTATATGGTCTCTCCGTATTTCAATAAATGGGTGAGATTTTCTGATTTGGGCTATGACACCTATTTAGGAATAGAAGGGATAACACCAGAGTGGAAAAAAAGAGGTTGGATATATAAGATGAAGGGAAGGTTTATAAATAAATATGATATTGACAACAAAGAAAAGGTATGTGTGATAATAAAAGAGGGTGGATGGCTTAAAAAACCAAAGTGGTATAAATTTTATAAATACAAGGATTCGTTTCAGGAGTATGTAAAACACAATGAGCTTGTTGGTAAGGATATAAAGATCAATAACAATCTATTCAAGATTGTTGGAGTATTAGAGGAACCTCCTCAGGAGCAAAACCCAAAATCATTTATAGGAGTTGGAAGCTGGGAACCAAACATACTTGTTCCTCTCACAACCCTTCAAAATTTAAAAGGATACTCTTACAATCAAAACACTTCAGCGATAGATGGTATAAATGTTGATACTGGCAACAGGGAAAGCATAGAAAAATACAAAAGATTGATATCAGAGGTTATAAAATCAAGAAAGAACGATGCTTCTTTTCTGAATATGAGGGATTATATAGAGATACTCAAGGATCAGATGGCAGACAAGCAGAGGGATATGATGACGGTTATGATAATAGGGATTATAGCAATACTTGCAGGAGGTATCGGTATAATGAATGTGTCACTTGCTGCAATATATTCAAGGATAAAGGAGATAGGCATAAGGAGAGCTATAGGGGCAACAAGGTTTGATATTATGATGCAGTTTATTGTTGAGGCAATATTGCTTGGATTTTTAGGTGGGATATTTGGTGTTATAATTGGTATTGGTGCTGTTGAATACTTAAAGATAAAGGGTGATATAAATATGATGATGTTCAGATGGTGGATGGCATTGATTGCTATTGTCATAGCATCGCTTACAGGGTTTATATCATCGCTTTATCCGGCAAGTGTTGCAGCGAAGCTTGATCCTGTGGAAGCACTGAAGTATGAATAGAAATCCTCAATCTATATAAACTTTTATTACACTATAATAGATTAAGTAGGGTTCACTGAAAAAGTCTAACGAAAGATAATTTTCTAAATGAATAGTTGTCTCTATTATAGCGTATTATTGCTTTAAAAGTGCACTATTTTTAGGGTAATGTTGCAAAAACCTTGCACTTTCTTATCTTTCTTTTGGCAATAAAGATAATGCTTTTCTACTACGGCTTCATCAGAATTCGCTTACAGACTACTTTGTAGTATGCTCGGTCGTTTTTTCGCCTCATAACGAAAATCATTGCTTTATTGCTCAAATAGACTTTTTCAGTGAACCCTAAGTAAAATATTTGTTTTTCAAATCTTTTATCGGAACTTATTACCAGCAATGGGCGGTAGAGGATTTGAACCTCTGACCTTTCGCGTGTGAGGCGAACGCTCTAAACCGCTGAGCTAACCGCCCATTTATTTATTTTAGCAAATTTATAAAACCAAAAAATAAGGGCAGTCTTTTTTAAAGACTGCCCTTGTAATTTTACAACCTTTAAGACTTTTTACTTGCTCAAATACCAGCTTATCATCTCATCCCAGTTTGAATACTTTGACCACTGTAAGTCTAAATATCCATTTCCTATAGATGATGCCGGTATATATATTGCTATACCATTTGAGTTTGAATAATCCACAGGACCATACCATCCACCTGA
>JAAYVG010000040.1 GCA_012517285.1 Elusimicrobiota bacterium | reverse complement strand
TAAAGCCAAAAGGTGATAAAAACTGCACACTTTTTTAACATTATATATCAAAAACCGTGCAGTTTTTGATATAAATTTTTAAACTTTTTATATAGTTTTTCATTTACAAAATCTCTACCGTTAGACTTATTCAGTGACCCCTATTTATTGCTTCCTGTATTCTTTTGACTGATAGCGATAGATATTCCTCACTCATATCTATGCCTATATACTTTCTGTTGTTTTTTATGGCAGCAACCCCTGTTGTCGAACTGCCACAGAACGGATCAAGCACCAGATCTCCTTCTCTTGTTGATGCTTTTATTATTCTATCAAGTAACTGAAGAGGCTTCTGGGTGGGATGTTTACCAAATTTTTTTTCATCCTTTCCGGGCGGTAGAATATTCCATAAATTTTTCATCTGTTTCCCACTATTCATTTCTTTCATAAGCCTGTAATTAAAGAAATGATGGCTTGCTTTATCCCTCGCTGCCCATATTATTGTTTCAGTAGAATGGGTAAAATATCTGCATGAAAGATTTGGTGGAGGGTTTATTTTATACCATACGATATCATTCAGTATTTTAAAACCCAACTCTTGCATAGCAAAGCCAACAGAATATATTATATGTGATGTTCCTGAAACCCATATGGTACCATCCCTCTTTAAAACCTTCTGACAGAGCAAAAGCCATTTTTTAACAAACTCATAGTTTTCTTTAAATCCCCTGCTTTTATCCCATTCACCCTTGTTAACTAAAACCATCCTTCCACTGTTGCAGGTTATTCCGTTGTTGGATAAAAAATAAGGAGGGTCAGCAAAGATCATATCGACAGATTCAGGCATTGCCTTTTCAAGTACATCTATGGCATCAGCATTAAAAAGTCTTATATCAAAAGAAGGGGTATGATAGTAAAGTGATTTTTTTTGCTGTCATTGTATTCTGTCGCCTCTTCGCTTACTAAAAAATCATCCTTTATACTGTGTGTATATTTTTTACTTTTTAAACTCATATAATCATTTTACCACATTATATCTCGAGCATCATATAACTCTTTCATCCATAGCATATGGTTTTAAATTCACAGCGAAGGCATTTTGAGCTATCATCAGTCGGATTAAATGATTCACTATTTATTATATCGTATATCTCTTTTTTTATAAGTTCTTCAAAAAGTTTCTGATGATCATCAAATTCATGTTTTTCATCATAAAGCATATCCTCCTGAACTGTTGATGAGCCAAGAAGCATGATTGAAGCATTGAAATCTTTGTAATCATTAAAAAGATTTTTGAATGTTAGTATGTAAAATGGTAATTGAAGAGAACCAACACTTTTAAAATCCTCAGTCTCAAGAGCCTTAAACTTTGGAAGTGAATAAGAGGATGTTGATGATGTCTTGAAATCTATTATAAGGATTTGACTCTTATCTGTTACTATAAGATCGCTCTTTGCGTTTATATTAAACCTTTCATCACCATAGGACACAATATCCTCTCTTTCAATCTCTGTTCCAAGCACAGAAAAATTTTTTCTGTTGTAATTAAAATACTGATATACCTCAAAAACCTTTTTTAATATCTGGTTTTTTATGAAGTGTGTCTCGGGTGAATTTTTGTCAAGGCTTTTATCAACCACAGTGTTAACACACTCATCTATGTATTTTTTTATATCATCGTCGCTGATATCAGAGAAAAGAACCCTATTATTCCACCTTTTAAAAAACTGGTGTAAAACTGCGTGAATGATTGTGCCTGTATCCCTGTTTGTTATATCATCCTCAATAACCTCCTTTTCATTAAGTCTTAGAAGATAGCCATAATAAAACTTAAGCTCACAATCTGAGTATGCTAAAAGTGATGATGCGGAGTATGAAAAGTTTTTAAGATACTTTTTTATATCATCAGTTTTTCCCACAGCTTCCGGTGAATTTAATTTGAATGATATGCGGGGGGTTAATATTTTATCATCAACTGATGAATCAATCTTATCCGTTTCCTTTTCAATCCCCCAAACAATTCTTTCAACAAGCGGACTTCTGACATCCTTTCTGTTATCGGTGTGATAGATGAATACATTTTGAGCACTCCTAACCATGTTTTCAAAGTAATAACGGTATATATCAGATGTTGATTTAAGATCGCTTATATTCAGTTTTTTTCTTATGTAGTCCGAGATAAAACCCTTAAAATCACTCTTAGGAGGCATAACGCTATCTATCATATCAAGTATGAAGAGATTTTTAAATTTCAGTCCTCTCGTTTCAAGAAATCCAATACACTGAAGTCCCTCTATTGGGCTTCCAGCAAAGGGACAGTTTATCTCATCAAATATGGTATCGAGAAAAACAAAGTATGATTTCTTTTTCCGAAAGCTTTCAAGAGCTATATCACGCTCAAGTATATCACTCAGCTTTATCATTATGTTTTCAATCACACCAAGCCAATATGGATGGGATGATGAAAGAGAGTTTTTTATAAGAAAATCTGTAAGCGATATAACCTTTGATATGAAATCTTTTATATTCTCTATCCTCTCAAAAGGTATCAGTATATTTTTGTTGATATAATCCACAGTCTCCCACCCATCACCGAGAAGATCCTTTAAATCAGAAAGCTCAATAAATTTCGTCATCGTTTTTGAATAATGAGCTTCAATATCAGATAAAAAGCTATATGTCCTCTTTTCATCAGAGCCGAGTTTAAGATTTTTTATGTATGGATGGGACAAAAATTTTATGTAGTATGAAAGCGGATAAAAGCATCTTCCGTTTTCCTCAATAGAATTTTCAACAAGCCTTGAAAGTGATTTTAAGAGTGAAAAAACTGGCGAAAACTTTGCTGAAAAACCAGCTGATATGTTAAATTTTTTAACATCGTAGAGCATATTTTCAACAAGAGGCAGAATCATTGATGAGTCAGGAATTACCACAGCCGTATCACTGTCAAACTCAATCCTGCCGTCATCAAGTATTTTTCCATATTCTCTTATATCGTTTTTAAGAGCAAAGATCTCCTCATGACGGTTGAAGGTTCTTCTTATCCTGATATTATCAGATATATCAAAACTATGATCTGATTCAAAGTCATCATCAAGAAAAGATATAGCGTTTTTGAGAAGTGGATGATCTATATAGATGAAGTGTGAGTTTTTAAGCTTATATATGGATTTAAATATACTTTTTTCTGACTCAGTTGATATAAAGAACCCAGCAAATATTATATTTTCAAAACCGTTTAGGTTTATTTTATCCATACTCTCTGAAAAATTGCTGTAGATCATTGCTCTTGAATATCTGTTCTCTGAAAGAAGATAATCATAAAATTTTTTATAAAGTTCTGAAAACCTTTTATACTTCTTGCGAATATCTATTTCATTTTTTATGGTCATATTATCGCTTATAAGAAAATCATATACCTTTATATTCTCTGGTTTTATATTGTTAATTCTGAGCTCTTCAAAATCAGATATTATAAATTTTCCCCAGCCAAAGTAATTATCAAAGCTTATATCAGATGAATTAAACAGCCCCTTTATATCAGAGTAAAAGTTTTTATAAAGGAGTGTCATCATATCAATAGAATCTATATAATTAAATTTAAAATTTTTTAAGGCAAGCTTTTGAACAAAATCATCCAGTGAAAATATTTGTGGGAGAAATGCTGGTGTTTTGGTTATCTCTGATATACTATTTTTGAGATAATAACCAAGCCTCATATCAGGAAATACAACAATATTGTTTGTTATATCCGAAGATTTTAAGATATCCAAAGCAATAAAGTCCACAAGAGATGTACGAGGATTGATTATTTCAAGCTTTTTCATTCACCCTCTCAATAGAATTTTCATCTATATAGAATATAAACCCTTCTGTCTTTTTTAAAGGGTATATAGCCGAAACAGCTTTTATATATTTCATAAGCTGTTCTTTATAATCTGAGGATTTTTTACCTGTTTTAAAGTCTATTATTGAAACCGAGTCTCTATCCACAACAATTCTGTCTGGTCTCAACACATTCCCATCCTTTAAGACGATCTCAACCTCATTTCTTATGACTCGCCCATCCTTTGTTTTAAAAAATCCAGACATGAATGGATCTGCAAGTATATCAGCCAGCCTCTTTGATATCTCAAATCTTAAGCTGTCATTAGCTCTTACATTTTCTTCCCTCAGCGCAAGATCTATTATCTCATCCATACTTCTGATATCTTCCACAAAATCTACAAGCGAAAGACACCTGTGATAAATCCTTCCCCTTATCTCAGTCTCACTCTCTCTATCAGGCCTTTTTATAAATGGATGAATTATTTTGTTTTCATCACTAAGGATGCCCTCAACATAGGATGGCATTTCATCCTTTTTTTCCTTTTTTATATCAGGTTTTTTACCACCTTCTGCATTTTCAAATAGCTCTAATATTTTTTTTGAACGGCTATTCTTTACAACTATATTATACAGTTCAAGCCTTGCTCTTGTGAGTGCGACATAGACAGTATTTATATCAGATATAGTATCCTTTCTCTTTTTTTCCATATAAACATCACCAAGATTTTTTATATTTGATGCGGCATCCTTCTTTATTTTTAAAACCTCTATTCCATCCTCCATCTGAGCAAAATACATTGTATCTGTGTTTGAATCAATATTTTTTTCAAAAAGATTTATAACAGCATCAAACTCAAGCCCTTTTGCCTTGTGAAATGTCATAACGTTTACTGCATTAAGAGATGAGGCAAGCTCTATTGAAAACTCTTCATTGTCATCAGCAATATTATTAAACTCCATATAATCTATGAGTTCCCTTGAACTATTTATCTTTGATGAACTCTGGAGATTGAAAACAAGATCAACAAACTTAAAGAGAAATGCTGAATAGTCCTTAAAATTTTCATAGATTTGAAACCTTCTGTATATAAGGTTCACAGTTTCATAAACACTCAGGTATCCTGTGCCATTGAAAAGCTCTGAGAAATACTCTTCCCAGATTTCTGGATATTTTTCCCTAAAAAGCTTGTAAAGTGGATACCGTCTCATCCCATCCTTAACTCTATTAAAAATAAGCTCATCAATATCCTTTCTTTTTATAACATCAACCCTCTTTAAAAAAACCTCAGAAAATATGAATGATGAAAATGAAAAATCATCATCTGGCATATCAAGAAATTTCAACAGTGAAAAAAGCGATGATATAACATAATTTTTTCTTATATCCATAGAGCTGTAGGATGCAACAGGAATATTTTCTTCATTAAGCCATCCCACCACTTCTTGAGCCTTATCATTCTTGTAGGTGAGTATTGCAATGGATGAATAAGAATGCCTTTTGAGAAGCTCATTAACGCTATCAACAACCATCTTTTTTACAGCATCATCCTCATACTCTTCATCACCATTCTTCAAATCAATTACAACTGTCTTAAAGTATCCATCATCCAATCTTGCCGATTTGTGCTCAACAGAATATATATCCTTGAAATCATTGAGATTGTTATCCTGACAGAAGGAAACAAATTCATTGGAACCAAAGAATGAATTCACATATTCAAGTATTTTTTTGCCACTCCTGTAGTTTATATCCACCGAAAAATCCTCTATACCGTTTAGAAGCGATGATACATTTATATACCTATTATCAGAGTTAGTCTTATCTATAAACTCTTTTATTATTTCATAATCAGCATTTCTAAACATATATATGGCTTGTTTGATATCACCTATAAAAAACCCACTGCCATTTTTTGATATCGCCTCCTCAACAAGGGGACGAAGCATTGTCCACTGTGGATATGAAGTATCCTGAAACTCATCTATTAAAAAATGATTGATAAATGATGAAAGTTTTATGTATATATCCATTATACGGCTTCCTCTATCATCAGCAGAATTTAGGTAATTATCCATCTCCCTTGAAATGTTTGATAGAACTACATACTCTGACTCTCTTTTATAAATATTAAAGTAATCAAAAAATGATCTGTATGCTTTTATATAAGGATAAAAATAAAGACATGACTCAAGAGAAATGTACTCTATAGATCTGCTGATTATTTCATTTTCAAGCAACTCCATATCGCTTGTCCTTTCTGTTCGCTGATAGAAAACTGATAAACCCTTAGTGGAGATAACAGCATTCGCGATCATAGATGCATCATTCTTATCAATGGCATCAATAACACCTTTATACATTTTTGCATCACCAGATATAGATTTTAACCTCTTAGCTGTAAGCAATATATCACTCTGAAGCTTTAAAAGTTTTTTAGATAAACTATTATCAGGAAGTTTTATACTTCTAAGATAGACATCCTCTTTAAGAGCAAACTCTTTAAACCTCTTTACAATCTCTGGAAGTGGATTTATGAAAAATCTGTTTGATGTGTGATTTATTATATCAACCACCTCATCAAGCTCATTTAAAAGCTTGATATCCTTAAGTGCGGAGTATATAAAACTCTTGAAGGCATCATCAATTATATCATTATAGCTGAATGTAAGCTCTGACACAGGAGTAAAACCCAGCTCTCTCATGGATGAGTTAAATATCTTTAGAAGAAATGAGTCTATGGTTACGACATTAAAAAAGGAATAGTTATCAATTATATAATCAACTACTTCAGCTGCCTTTTGTTTTAATCTTCCAGCATCAAGCGATAGATACTCATTGAGCCTTGATGTTCTTTCACTCTCACCCACTGCAAGGTTTTTCAGTATTGTTATGATTCTCCTTTTCATATCCTTTGCAGCATTTTCAGTAAATGTTATGGCAAGTATGTTGGAGATATTGTTTGAGATAATTCTATCTGAAAGAATAAACTGTATGTATCTGCTTGCTAATTTTTCAGTTTTGCCTGAACCAGCACAGGTATGAATAAGGTGAATGTGAGGAAACTTTAATAAGTCATCTCTTATCGGCCATTTGTTTTGCATAAATTATTGATTTATTGAATCTGTTTCAACTTTATATTTTTTATATTCTTAGGAATTTTTGCTGCGGTGTAGAAATCTCTTTTTGCGTCAGGATTGTCATCTGAAATTTCAAAGACATTCACTCTGTAAGAGATAGTAGCAGTATTGTTTTTTATGCTTACACTATCTATTTTAAACACCCCCTGAGCTATATCTGATTTGGAGATTAAAATAACAACCTGCTCCTTATTAAAATTTATATCAGAAATATTCTCCCTTATTCGGTTGTACTCGGTAAAGCTTTTCCATCCAGAGGATGATTGAAAAATCTTATAATCACACGGGACATCAATAGGAGTAATACTTGATGGTTCCTTTCCCATCTCAGGAACGACAACCTTTTTCAATTTTTTTTCAGTCTTCATATCAGCATAGAGATTGATCTTTTTATCAAGATCTGACTCTTTAAGATTGACATAAACCTTATTTTTTTCTTTAGCCATTTCAGCAAGCTGTGTGAATGCATCAACAGGTTTTTCGCTGACACCACCAAAGCCATCATTCTTTACAATCTTTATTGATGAACCACTATCATAGACCCTTACAGTAGTTGTATCCACATCATCAATATGTGCCCTTTTTAAATCATTAATAGATCTGTTAGCCTGAGCAATCTGTGCAGCAGCATAGTCCACATCAGGAGGTGGTATGACCACCCTTGAACTGTATCTACGCTGAATAAGTAGATAAACAACCATTAAAACTATAAAAAATACAAATAGAAATAAATAAATCTTTTTAAGGTTTTTCATATACCAATAATTTATTCTACAATATTTTAATTTTTTTTAGATTTCAATACAATGTTTTAAAGGATGCTACAATGGAATTAAAAATATTAATATTTTTATCAAAGTTTTCCTTTTTGGATGAATATGATATTGTATAAAATCCCTTCTTAGCAGGAATAACTATTATTTTTTCCTTTAGCCAGTAAGAATTTGAAGCTGTGGCTTCTATTGACTCAAAATCCTTTAACTCTCTGTTTATTTCCACAGCCTTTCTAATGTTTACCTCTATATCCTTTGGCTCTTCATATTTTTCAGTAGCAGTTTCATAACTACCATCTGATGCCTTAGATTGAATATCTATAAAGCTTTTGTAATCCTTTTTGCTTGATGGATGATAATACTTTAATGTTATTGATGTCTTGGTATCCTCTGTACTTATTAAAACAAGTTTAAAAATTTTATTTTTATTATCAGATTCTTTATTCCTTTGAGCAGTCCATGTAGTTGGTATTTTACAGGAAAAATATTTTTTATCCATAACAAAGTTTTTCATTTTAACCTCAGCAGAGTAAACATTTGTTATCATTAAAAATGCTGTGATTATCAATTTCATATCATCTCCTCCTCTATAACAGAAGACAGAAAACAGAGGACAGAAGACAGATATAAGGAGTTCCTTTAAATTCTGATTTCTGACTTCTGTCCTCCGACCTCTGACTTCTGTTTTCTGTCATCTGTTCTCTGACCTCTGACTTCTGATCACTGCCCACTGTTTTGGTTTTGCTAACTACTGGCCACTGGTCACTGTCCACTGTATTGGTTTTGCTGATCACTGCCCACTAACCACTGAACACTAACTTATTCCTTTTATAACTGATGATAGCTTTGAATCAAAGTTATCATCAGATGTTAAATTTTTCTCAAGGGCAATGAGATCATCAGTTTTTATATCTTTTATATGATTTGTTATATCATACGGTGAAAGTTTGTAAACATCCTTGCCAGAAAATACCGAATATTTATCAATATTCTTCTTTTCCTTGTTGCTCAATGTGCTCCTTCTTTCAAGCTCCTTTTGAACAGCAATCAAAATCTCACTCTTAGCTGATGATGAGGAAGGCATATTTGAATAATATCTCATCCCTGAAGTTTCTATAAAATCATCAGTGTTATCAGACTGCTCATAGTTTCTTTTAAGAGTCATAACTTTATCAGCATAATCACTCAGGCCTGAAAACTTATCAAATATAGTTTTAAAAGCCTCATCTTTTCTTTCCTCAGTATACTTTGCTTGATAAAGAAGACCTGCTGAATACTTTTCTCTAACATCAGGGGAATAAGTATCACCCATACTTTTTGATATGCTGATATCAGCCATTTCTCTGACAACAAGGGGAGAAATATATGTTAAAAGTTCTTTTTTTGCAACACTGTTTTTTATCAAATCATCAGCGGTATAACCGTTTACCCTTAAAAACTGCTCAACTATCTTTGCATCAATGGTTATTTTATTCCCGTCGTTTAATGACTCAACGCCATTGATATACTCCACAGATATTTCAGGTTTTTTATCAGTATATAGCTGGTTATAGAGATTTTTACCAGTAGATGTCTTTGATATCTCAGTTTTTGCTGAGGCTGAGATATATGATGACAGGGCAGCTCTTTTATTAGCATCTATAACCTCAGATGTAAACGAGCTTCTGTTAGCATTTATCATATTTACATATGATGATACATCCTTATCATTTTTTAATCCACCACGATCGAAAAAGTTTGATAGTATGTACATCTGTTCATCAAGAGGCTTTGATTTTATTGCTTTAAGCTCCTCGCTATTGAGGATGTTCATATCCAGCATCTTTTGTGAGACATTATCAACAGCGATAGAGAGTTCATTGTATCTATCCACCTGAGACATCCTTGAATCACTCATAGCTATAAGAGCACTTGATGTGGTACCATTCTGAAGCTCACTCTCAATAAACTTTCCAAGCACAGCATTTCTTTCTTTTATGCTCATATTTGACCATGAGGTTGTTGAAAATTTTAAAGTGCCTGCCTGTGCCCATGACACAGACTCGACATAAAGACCATCTGTAAACACCTTCTCCCACTTCCTTATTGCTATCTCAATATTTGAGATATTCACACTTTGCTTTCCCTGAGCATCCATCCATTCAACAAGTTTTTCAGGTGGTATGCATATTCTAAGATCACATATCATCCTTGATTTATCAAGCCTTGTTTCAAGTGTTTTGCTCAAAGAATTTAACTCCTTTGGATCATAGTTCCTTGAAACTATCCTATCAAGCTCTATCAATTCATTGCTGTAAGAAATAAGCTTGTTTGTTCTTGCTTTATCTATCTTTAAAAGCTCTTTTTGAAGGTTTAAATCCTTCACAAGCTTATCCGCATAAACCACATTAAGCTTAGTTGAAATCTCAACCTCAAACTCATCAAGCCTGTTTTTGTAAGCGTTTATTTTCTCCTTATCAGGAAAAACCTTTTCATAGAGATCCTTCGATTTTTCTATGGCTGATGAAGCAAAACTTTTTATAGCATTCTTTGATCTGGTTATAAAACTATCAGATGAGCTTGAAGATTTTGATTCTTTATTATCAGTATTAGTGGACAATCCACTGCCTGACTTTTTTTCAGCGACTGTTGATTTGCTGGCCTTAAGCTTTGTGATATCAGGTTTTAATGTTTTGCTCTCTGTATATGTTGTAGAAAAAACATTTGATGGTTTTGCAACTATGTTATCACTTATTTTTACAACACCGTTTGAAGCAGAAGGAATAGTAGAAGAGCCTGAAGCATTTAATGAGGCCATTGCCTTATTAGTTGGCTTTAACGATGTAGCAGTAGTATTGCTGCCAGCAGAAAAAGCTGAGAGCATATCCTTTGGAGATATAGATGATTTTTTTGCAGTAGTAGTACTATTAACTGGTAGGCTGCTTGAACCATCCTCTGATGCTTCATCATCTACGATGACACCATCCTCACCATGAGAAGCAGATGATGAGATAGATGAATTTATCTTTCCACCAAGCATCTTTTTAACAAACTCATCCCAGAGTGAAACCTTTGAGAAACTTAATGCTTCATATCTGTTAGAATCATATCTCAATGATGGTAAATATATGGCAAGACCATATGTTCTATCCCTGTATGAAAGCCCAGTAGAATTTTGATAATCACCACCCTTCTGTGAGATCACAAGTTTTTTTGTTATAACATTTATGAGATTATCAGTAAGTGAAATCAGCTCAGTATCCTTCATTTTGGCTCTGGCATTTTTGAGATAATCAACAAGATCTGTTGTCCTTGTCATAATATTCTCAGTCTGGGTGTTCATAGAAACACCAATATCTATTGTTTCACGCTGTTCTCCATTAAGAAAGAAAAAAGCATTTTCTGTTACACTTTTATCAGTTATTGTTTTAAAATCATCAGAATTTATTGCTTTTTCAATCCATCTGTTAAATGCTGATATAAACTCATCATACTTTGATGTATCAACAGCACTAAGAGTAGTGGATTTATCATTATACCTTCCAAAGGCTGTCATCTTTGATGAGCTGTATGCATTATCATAGACATCAACCATTCCACGAGCAACACTCTTAATGTCGCTTGTTTTATTCATAAGATTAAGGATATCATCATAAGGATATCCAGCACCCGGAATCATCTCCTCACTTGCAACAATATACTTAGCCTCATCCTTTAACTCGCCAACAACCTCTGCCATCTGCATAAGGCATGCATCCATAGCAAATATATCAATCTTTTTGCCATATGTTTTTGATATGCTTTTTAGAGCAGATTTAAGCTGCGGCACGCTTATACTGTTACCACTAACATCATCATAAGATATACCAAAATAACCATTTCCATGATTCCATATTATAACCAGAAGCTTATCAGGTTTAAATCTCTTTATAGCCTTCTGAGCAGATATTGCAAAGTGTTTATAACTTCCCATATCGCCATCCGGGGTTTGAGCTATAACCTTTGAAACTATATCTTTGCTGTTACTATTATCCTTTGTTACAAAATAAGTAACTGCGCCATCTGAAAAAGAAGCAAATCTATTTGAATCCCTGTCAATTTTATTGCTTTCAACAACCATAGCAACCTTATCAGTTGAACCGACCATCTCCATTTCGTTTATATCATTTTTGGAAAAATTAAGAACACCGAGATCATTAACACCATTCATAAAAACAAAGACAAGCCATTCATATTTATCCTTCATTACAACGCTGGATGTTGATCTGTCTATCTTGGCAGTTACCTGCTGATTTTCTATCTTTTGAGTGTTTTTAATAAGGTCATCATAACCACTCAAAAGATCATTCTCCTCAGAAAATAAGGGCACAATCGGCAAAAGGATAAAAAGTAAAATCTTAATAATATTATTCATAACTACCTCTAACTATGTAATACATCAAATATGGCAAACAATCAAGACTTGAAAGGCCTATATGTCAATGGGAAAAAAGACCCACCTAATCAATGCCTTTTTGTAACAAGTATATAGTTAACAAGCTTGTTTGTGGCATCAACTATTTTACCAAAATTTTTAATCTTTTTTTTGAAACTGATTTTTTTCCTTGGTGTTATAAGACTTTTTTTTACTATATAATCAAACTCGCCCATATGCACCCCCCTAACCTCATTCAGTGGATACACCCTACAATTATTATTATAGCAGAAAGGCTTATAAATGTTTATTGACAAAAATCAACATCAATAGCCATAGGACCTAATTTATATATGGGAAAATGAGATAGCATAAAATAGGTCTTTTTCCTATTTTTAATATAATTAGGATTATAGTAAAATATATTTATGAAAAAATCAAACATACTGTTATTCAAGATTTTGTTGTTTTCTTTTTTTATTTTTATATCATCAAACTGCTTAACGGTAGAAACAAATAGAAATGACAATAATATACAGTATAGAATAAGCAATACATTTAAAACTGCTGGAATTCAACAGGAAGAATTTTTTTCAAACACTGATATTCCAGAACCATCTTCATCTGCTACATCTGCCAGTCCGATACCTCTTTCTGCAAGCGAACAAGCAAGTATATACTGGGGATATGTAACAACTCTATGGCACACAATTGAGTCTCAGATATCTGACTCAAGTATATCATCAAATCATGCCCCATCATTTGAGCTGATATCAAAAAACATACTGGCAAGGACATATACATCCAATGACCAATCATTTGATCAAAGCAGTTTTATCTCTGATTTTGAAAACGTTTCAGGTGGTAAATTTATAGATGGTAATTCAATAAAGTTTCTTATAGATGGAGAGGAATCTTTCAGATATAAAGACTACCTTATAAAAAATGCTAAAAAAAGTATTTTTATATCAAGCTGGGCTTTCTATGATGATATAACAGGAGCTGATGCTCTTAATATGCTTGTTATAAAACAAAAAGAGGGTGTTGATATAAACATAATAGTTGACGGAAACATAATAAAAAGCCATGGAGTTTCAATAATAAGAAGGATGGAGAAAGCTGGTATAAAAGTTATAAGGCATAAGGAAAAGGATAGGAAGTCAGATATATGGCATGTGAAAATGATTGTGATCGATAATAAATATGCAATATTGGGTGGTATGAACTTTGGAGACCCTTATTCTCACAAGAACCCAAATGGTCAAAAGTGGAGGGATACTGATGTATTGTTTACTGGTCCAGCAGTATCGAAGGCCAGTGAGATATTTGCAGAGATATGGAATGATGAACTGAAAAAAAACTCATTAAAATTTCCAGAGCTTCCATATCATTTTAAATCATCCCAATCAAATGGCAACACAAAGATATCCTTTTCATTTTCAAATCCACCAGAGGAGTTTGGGAGTCCAATTCTATCAGCTATTATAAAAGCTATAAGAGGGGCAAGAAAAAAGATAAACATAGAAAATGCATACTTTGTTCCAATACCAGCTTTGACAGAAGCCCTTCTTGAAGCAAGAGCCAGAGGTGTTGAGGTAAACATATTTACAAATTCAAAGGAAAGTATAGATGCTGAAGCAAAACCACTCGCTGATGTATCTATGAAAAGCCTCTTTCCGCTGTTTAAATCAGGAGCAGGGATATACCTTAAAAAGGGAGATACACTTCATTCAAAGTTTATGACGGTTGATGGGATATTTGTATCAATAGGTTCTTACAATCTCCATCCACGTAGCGAGCGGTATGATACTGAATTAAACATAAATATAATAGACAAAGAAAACGCTCAATATCTTGATAAAGTTTTTGAGCATGATATAACAACACTTGCTACAAGGGTTAACTCAGAAAGCGAGCTTGTTCCTGATTCAAGCATCATTTCAGAGATAACGGAAAAATATTTTTTCTCACAGCTTAATAAAACCAAACAGAATTAGTTTTGATCTACCTTTCAAAGTATGGTCGCGATATATAAGGTTTTTTCTCAGGCTTTACATCTGATTTTATCAGTTCAACCTCGCTTACAAGAACTGAGCGTGGGCATACAATGCTTGCTGGTACTGCATCGTTGTAATAGAATGGACCCCTTTCTAAAAAATTATACACCATTTCTTTATCCTCAGTATAAGTGATGTCTCTCAATGCTCTAAGGCTTATGCCATCAAACTTTGAAGGTGACAGATACTCCTTCTTACCTGTTTTTATATCAAGCAAATATGCAATTGATGGAGGTGGAAGAGATTCGTCCGAAAAAGAATAAGAAGAAAGTTTTTTAATCACGAGTATCTTATCTATCTTCTGATCCTTAGCAATGCCCATTGCCTCTTTCATAAACTTTTTATAATCAAGTGTTTTGCCAGACTTTATGAATACATTTGATGGGAATGTATTATTAAACATTCCGTAGGTCCCCCTTGAATGGCCGTTGGAGTTTTTATAAAATTTGCTTGGTCTTCTTGATGAATAGATATCGTTTAAAATACCATTTTTAACGAGCACAAGTTTAGATGGAACAACACCCTCATCATCAATATCATATCCACCAACAAGTGATTTACCATTGTATTCTCTAATAAAAGGATCATCAGTTATGTCTATAAAACCTGCAGCAACCTTTCTATCCTTTCTATCAACCAGCACAGGTATATCATAATAATATTTTAGCCAATTTTCATTTTCGGTTTCAGGAAGCGGATAAAAAGAAATATTTCTTATAAAAAGTGTATTAAAAAACTCAGCCGCTGCATCATCCTCAAAGACAGCAGGTCCTATGTAGTAATCAAGAGGCTTTGAGTTATATGACAATGAAAGTTCTTTAGCATAATCCTCAATACTATCCAGCAAATTTATATTCATTTCTCTATCATCTACAAAGATAAAATTCTTTGAACTGTTTTTTTCATATCCCTCTGAGTCCTGAACAACAGTATTTATATTCATCCTGATCAAAGTGGAGATTTTTTTATAATATGTATTCTCAGAATTAATAAATCTATCAGTAGATATATCCCTTGTAAAATATATATCAGAAGACTTTATAAATGGATATTTTTTAAATATCCCTGAGGCTGATGATAAAAAAAGTTTATAACTATCACATTTAGCCATATTCACTTTAGTATTGCTTTCATCCATTATGTAATGTTCACTTTTTTCAACCGTAAGATCACCATAGTTTTCTTTTATATCCTTTTTCTTTCTGTAAGCCTCTTTCCTTGAGTATGAATCCAGAGCATTCTTATAGGCTGTATCACTCAAACTCCACAGGGACTGTCTTATAAGATCATAATTATCCTCCACAGCAATGTTTGAATAAGACGGTTCATATCTATTGTTCAGGTCTTCAATAAAATTGGAGCTATCAAAGAGATTGTTTCCTATTCTTACATCAACCTTAGCATATCTGATAAATCTGTCATCTATCTCTTTTATATCACCAAAGCTTGCTGAAATAGAACAGACAGAAGAATCTGTTATCTGATATGCAATAAAATATGGTTTAGGAAAATTACTGATTTCTAAATTATTAACAGTTCTTACAAGCTCATCATTCATAGCCTTAAGAACAACATCCTCGGCTGAAAAAAGATTTGATGAAAAAATTAACAAAAATAAAAACTTCATTTTACCTCCAGCGAAATAGTGAACAGTGACCAGCAAAACAAAACAGTGATCAGTGGACAGTGATCAGTGGTCAGCAAAAACAGTGGAGAAATAGTGGACAGTGATCAGTTAAATAAGGTATTCTCCTTATCCTGAGTTCTATCTTCCCCTATATACGGCGGTTTTAAAACAGGTGGTTTCTGATTGGACTTATTAACCTTCTCAGTTTCTATGCTTGAAAAAAGCAATGAAGGAGAAACAGCACTGACATCCACCCAGCCTGACTCAGCACCGCACACACCATTGAATATATCATAGTCATCACCCGTTGCTACTATCTTTGAGAATGTTTCAACAGGGGTGCCTATCATATTAAGACCTCTTACAACCTCTTCTCTACCATCTGGATATATTTTTTTAGCATATTTTATAAGTATTGTATAGCTCTGTGGCATATTCCTTCTTGTAATAGTAAAGCCGCCCTCTATATCGCTGATTATAAGACCATAAGGTTTTTTTGACTTATTAATCTCATCCAACAACATCTTTTTCAGATCATCATAAGAAACAGTTTTGGATGATGAAACTATAAGGTTTCCCTGCCTTGCAACACTCATATATCCCGAACTTCTTCTGCCATGAGCATTGGAATAATTAAAATTAAGCAATGGAGATCTCTGCATTAAAAAATTTTTTAACACTCCATTATCAATAAGCAGTGTTTTTCTTGATCTAACCCCCTCATCGTCATAGAGATAATGACCGTTTAAATATATTCCACCATAGCTTTCAAGATTTGGATCATCATAAACTGTTAAAAACTCTGGCATTATTTTCTGACCAACCTTTTTTGCAAAGGTCTGACCCTCTTTATCACTTTTCTGTCTATGCCCCTCAAGTCTATGTCCTAATATCTCATGCCAAAAAACTGCTGCTGCTTTGTTTTCAAGTATTGCAGGACCGCTGTAAGGCTCTAAATTTTCTGCGACCAAAAGCTCTTTCAACTCTGAGATTGATTTGTCTATATCAAGCGAAATATCCTTTTCAGCTGGCATATCAGAAATACTACTAAAATCATATCTCTTAAACCTTGAGAGATCCGTGCCATCATCATTCTTTGAATACACATAATAGCTCAACTGATACTTTCTTCTACCCTCAACGATTTGAGCACCATCAGAGTTAACAATATATCTTGTAACATTGTCTTTTGAAAAGTTTACAGAAGAATTAATTATAAAATCATATTTTTTAAATTTCAATGACATCCTCTTTATCAACTCCTTTATACCTTCCTCATTGATATTTTCCTCCGTAACTTTTTGATAGAAAACATCAGTAGTTTTGTCCAATGTGAAATCTCCTGATTTATCATCATTTTCTGCACTGACCTGCTTGTTTGTTAGAACCTTTATATACCTATTCAATGCCTTCTTATATGTTTTATCTGTAAGCTCCCATATATCCATCCTTATAGCATCATAATCATTTAATGCCAAAAAGCTTATATCAGTCTTCTTAGAGTTATCATCTTCGCTGCTATCGCTTTTTATCTCATGTGTTGAATCAAGTTCCCTTGAACCTATCCTCATATCACAGACCATAACCCTATTATTATTTTTGTTCTCAGATGTTATTCCACCTAAATTAGAGTCCACCCACCATCCTGAATAATCCCAAACCTCATACCCCATAAAATAAAGAGGAAACTTTTCCGCATCCCTTAATCTTTCATATGACACATCAAGCTCAGTTTTCATGGCCCTTAAAAGTATATCAGTGTTATCAGATGAAAAAGCATTAAGATTAAACAAAAAAATAACCCATGATATCACACCCATTTCTCCTCCATAACTCCACAAAAGATAATCTCAGGAATTTTTTATAACCCAAACAGCAAATGATTGCATAAAGCTTGTAATAAATTTTTTAGTTTTTTCATCTGTAAGGTTGCCATTTTTATCAAACAGGCTAAATGCATTGCTTACATAAGCCTCAGGTTGTGGCATTGTAGCAACATTAAGGCATACAAGTGATTGCCTTATATGATGATTTGCTCCAAATCCACCTGTAGGCCCTATTGAAACAGTTACAACTGCAGCGGGTTTTGAGTTCCATATATTTTGTCCATAGGGTCTTGAACCAATATCAAGTGCATTTTTAAGAGCTGCAGGAATTGACCTGTTGTGCTCAGGCGAAACAAACAAAAAACCATCATACTCCTTAACAGTTTCTCTAAATTCTGTGTATTCATGAGGAGATTTGTCATCATAATCCTGGTTATATAACGGAAGATTGGCTATCTCCACTATATCAAGCTTTAAAGACTCAGGAGCAACCTTTATAAGCTCGTTTGCCATCATCCTGTTAAAAGAACCCTTCCTTAAACTTCCCACAAACACTGCTATTTTTTTCATATTACCTCCATTAAAACAGATGTCAGAACCTACCTGCCGAAGCCGCTTCGGCGCAGGCAGGAACAGATGACAGAAATCATAGGACGATCAATTAATTATCTCTGTTCAACAAACAATCTTAATACTTCAATCATCTATACTGCCATCGTAATATTTTACCAAATAAAAAAATATTTTATTTTTAGTAAAATTTAATAGTGAGCAGGAAAGCATTAACAATTATAATTATTTTAATTCCTTTGATCTTAAAATCAGATGAAGTGAAACCCAAAAAATTTAACTATTCCATAGGCCCTGCTATTCTATGGCAAAACTCAATATATAAGGGAATGGATAATATATTCCTTCCACTTCCATTTATAACTTTTTCATATGGAGATAAACTAAATTTTAGTGGGCTTGGTGGCTCATACAAGATTTACTCTTCAAAAAAATCAGAGTATCGTTTAAATTTTGGTATAAGATTCTCTGGATTTGATCCTGATAAAAGTGATTATCTGAAAGGTATGAGGGAAAGAAAAACACAGTTTAATATATCAAACTCATATCAATATGATTTCAGTAAACTTTTCATTGGAGCAAAGATATCGTTTGATATAAATAATTCAAACAATGGTTATGAAACAGAAGTTTTTTTAGGGAAAAAAATTTTTTATAAAGGATCAATGTTTAATTTTAGGATCAAGGGGATATATGAAAGCAGTGAGAGGGCAAATCTCAACTATGGAGTATATAAAAATGAGATTCTACCAGAAAGACCTTACTATAAACCCGATGATGTTATGAGCTTTGGTGCGGATGCTTTTTATACAAAACCTGTTGGCAAAAATAATAATAAGTTTTTATTTTTTATGGTTTCTTATAAAAGGCTTAATGATAGAATAGTTGAAAGCCCTATAATAGATTCTAAGAGTGAAATTACATCATTTGGTGGAATGTTTTTTAAATTTTGAAATAAATAACCCCTCTTTAAGAGGGGCTATTTTAGATTGCTCTGGCTGATATAAATATCTACATAACTTCCTGCTGTTGGCTTTCATCTACAAGTCTGTTCTTTCTTTTTCTGAATATCACATAATAAACAGAAGGTATGAGAACAAGTGTTATAACAGTTGAAACCATCAATCCACCTATAACAGCAAGTGCAAGTGGCTGCCAGAACTCATTACCCTGTTTCTGTGATAATGCCATCGGAACCATACCCAATATCATAGCAGAAACAGTCATAAGTATTGGTCTAAACCTTACCCTCCCTGCCTCAATCAAGGCAGTTTTTATATCAACATCTGCTTCTTCAAGCTGGAGAGCATAGTCTAAGTAAACTATAGCCTGCTTTACAACAAGACCAACCATAAGTATGAGTCCTATGAATGTTGCTACATTTAGTCTAAAACCAGTTGCTGCAAAGACCCATATAACACCGACAAATCCAAACGGTATTGAAAACATTATTATGAGAGGAATTATCAGTGATTCAAACTGTGCAGCTATGATCATATAAACAAGCATCAACCCTAATAGAAGTGCCATAATCAGTGCAGCAAATGATTCTCTCTGATCCTCAACAGAGCCTCCAAATGAATACGATATCCCCTCTGGAAAGACTATCGTCATTAATTTTTTCTCAAGCTCTGATGTGAGGCTTCCAAGATCTCTACCATATGTATTTGCTGTAACCTTAACAATCCTTTGCTGATTTTCTCTATCGATCTGAAGAGGTCCTGTTGTTTTTTCAAACCTTGCTAATGTTGAAAGTTTAACAAGCTTACCATCTGGAGATTTTACAAAGAGGTTTTCTAAGTCTGGCTCCCACTTTCTCTGTTCATCCTTCATCCTAATCACTATATCATACTCATTGCCGGATTCTCTGTATGTGCTTGCCTTTTGTTGAGCAAACGCAAGGTTAACGGTGTTTGCTATCTGTGAGACAGATATACCCATCGCACCTGCCTTTGCTCTATCAACAATAACATGATACTCAGGACTTGTCAGATCTGCTGTTATAGTAACATCCTTAAACCCGTCTATGTTATCCATTATTGATTTAATCTTTTCGGCCACAGCATATGAAGCATTAAGATCATAACCATAAAGGTTTATAACCATGGGAGCTTCACTACCGGTTATTCTCTGCAAAGAATCAGAAGAATTAACCCTTGATATACCAGGAATCTTTTTAATCTTACTTCTTAATTCTTCAGTGATTGTATCCACAGACATCTTTCTCTTATCTTTTTCCACTAGGTTAGCACCAAAACTACCTATATGATAACCACTCTTTGAACCCATTATACCACCACCGCGTGATTGACCATCCCTCCAGAAAGTTGTTTCAAACCAATTCTCAGGAACAATTTTTCTAAACTCCTCTTCAATCCTTGTCATCACTTTATGTGTTTCCTCAACTCTTGTGCCAACAGGCAGCTCAACCGATATACTCATCTGACCGTTATCCATACTTGGCATGAACTCAGTTCCAACAATAGGTACAAGTGCCATGCTTACCACAAAGATACCCAATGAACCAAGTATAACCACTTTTGTATGAGCAAGTGCCCATGCGATTATATCCATATAGAATCTTTCCATACTCTTAAACTGTTTTTCTGACCAGTCAAAAAATTTATCGAATCTTCCATGCTTTGTTTCTTCTTCTGGTTTTAAAAAAATGGAACAGAGTGTAGGGTTTAACATCATAGCATCACATAATGAAAGTAAAAGTGTAACAACTAAGACCACAGCTAACTGTCTGAATATGACCCCTGCTATACCTGTTGCAAATATCATAGGCAAAAACACAATACAACTTGTAAATGTTGCCATTGTTACAGCCCTTCCAACCTCGCTCGTTGCATATATTGCTGCATACTTTGGACTCTCACCCAAGTCCTGCTGATGCCTTATCTGATTTTCCATAACAACAAGAGCATCATCAACAACAAGACCAACTGCTATTGTTATAGCAAGTAGTGAAACCATGTTTATTGTGTATCCAAATATATACTGGATCATAAAAGAGTCTATAAGTGATACAGGTATTGATATAAGAACAACAAATGCTGGTCTTATACGCCTCAAAAAAAACATTATGATTATAAATATTAATATTACAGCTATATAGAGAGTTTCTGACAAATTGCTTAATGTTCTTTTTATATCCTTGGAATTATCCATCAAAACCGTTAACTTAACATCCTTTGGAAGCCTCTTCTGTAGCTCCGGAATCATTTTTTTGATGCTGTCACAGACATTAACTGTGTTTGCCTCAGAACGCTTTTGTATCATCATCATAGCACCTGTTTTACCATTTATCATTGCCTTGCTTTTTTCCTCAGGATAAGAGTCCTCAACCTCAGCAATATCCTTGATCTTTACTATATTTCCTTGATATGAGCCGACAGGTGTTTCTTTTATCTCATCAACATTAGAATATTCTCCAGGAACCTTAAGAAGATAATCAATCGTGGCAATCTTAAGATCACCGGCTGCTAACATAATATTGTTATTCACAAGAGCATTTTTTATATCAATAAGCGTTAAATTCCTTGCCTCCAATTTTTGCCTATCAACATTTATGTTTATCTGCCTTGGCTGGCCACCCATAACAGATATATTACCAACACCAGGAATTCTTTTTAACATATCAGATATATCTCTGTCAAGCAAGTCATACAGCTTTGGATATGACTCATTAGCAGTTGCACCTATAAAGATAACAGGGATATCCTGAAAATTAAATCTGAATATCAGTGGATCGTCTGCCTCATCTGGTATGAGTCTTCTTATCGTCCCTAACTTATCTCTTATATCATTTGCAGCCTCATCAAGGTTTGTTCCCCATGCAAACTTTAATTGGACTGATGATACTCCCTCCCTTGATATAGATGTTATCTTATCAAGATTCTGAACTATTGAAAGCTGTGATTCCACAGGCTTTGTTATCTTTTCCTCAACCTCCTCAGGCCCTGCTCCAGTGTAAGTTGTTATGACACTTATTGTAGGATATGTTATATCAGGGAAAAGATCCAATCCCATTCTCGTAAAAGAATATATTGATAAAACAAGAAGTCCTATGTAAATCATTAGCACTGATATAGGCCTTCTGACTGAGAAGTTTGGCAAACCCAACGGCTTTATTATGTTTTTAACTGTTTTATTTATGTTTTCTTTCATTTGTTTGTAATCTCCACAGCTTCCCCATCTGCTGTAATATTATTCCATCCCATTGTTATAACAACATCATTATCAGAGATTCCAGATGTTATTTGAACTACATCCTCAAGAGTTACACCTGTTGTTACCTTTTGTCTGTATGCTTTGTTATCCTTTACAACATAAACATAGTTCTCACCCCCAAATTCTCTAATAGCTTTTCTCGGGACAACAATTGTAGCAGGATGTGTTTTTATTATTAAATCTACCCTCGCAAACATACCTGGCTTCAATTTTAAATCTGAATTAGCTGCTATTATTTCAACCTCTGAAGACCTGCTCGATGTATTAAGTGATTGTGAAATCTTTGAAACTTTGCCCCAGAAGGTTCTTTGAGGATATGAATCCGTTGTAAACCTTGCGCTCTGACCTAACTTAACCCTTGGTAGATCATTTTCCGGAACATAAACAATGATTTTAACATTACTTATATCAGCAACCTCGCATATAGGCGTTGCAGGAGAAACATACTCTCCAATATCAACAAAATACTGTGTTATAACACCTGTGAGAGGTGATGTTATTTCACCTGGTGCATATTTAAGAGCTGGCTCATCCCTATCAACAAGAGCAAGAGTTTCGTTCTTAGCGACACTGTCCCCTACATCCTTTATCTTGTCCATCACCCTACCAGGGACCTTAGGGAAAACCCTTGCTTCATTCTGACCCTTAATATCTCCTGTTAAATACAGGGCATCAAGAACTGTCTGCCTTTTAGCCTTAGCAGCCTCAACTGGAATAACAGCTGTCTCTTGAACCTTCTCTTGATTGGTAAACACTCTCTTAGTTATCAAAAATATAAAAAGAATAACAACGAGACCAATTATTGTAAAAAATATTTTTCTTTTTTTTGTCATTGCCATAAACGCTCCTTTTTAATAGTGATCAGTGGTCAGTGGACAGTGATCAGCAAAACCAGTGGTTAGTGATCAGTGGTCAATCAGCAGGTAGTCCTCTCACCAAGCCACAAATCATCTTTTTAAGTTCAATAATCTGATTATCTATTTCAAATTCTTTGCTTGCACTAATATAGTTTAATTCTTTTGCGATAATTATTTGTGTTTCTAATTCTGACAGTGAACCTAATGCTTGATATAAAAATTGCATAAATTCTCTCGTATAATGTCTTGCTTGTCCCTCGGCAATATTTGATGGGACAGATACAGATGCCCTTCTCATCTGAATCGTTAATCCAAATATTTCTTTTTTAGGAAATTCATTGGTTAATTGATAGATATTTTTTACTAACTCCATTCCTTTTTGCCATACGACTAAATCCTTATAATTTTTTATTTTTTCTGTGCTTTCCATTCTTTTTATCATAACCTAACCATTATTTTCCATATTTTTGCTTCTGCTGATCACTGTTGCTTTTTGTCTTTTCTGACCACTGAACACTGCCCACTGATCACTGT
>JAAYVG010000039.1 GCA_012517285.1 Elusimicrobiota bacterium | reverse complement strand
GATGTGTTTAAATTAGTTATCTGTCCTTGTATATTATTTGTAGATGTTGCTATATTATTCAATTGTTCTTGTAATCCATTAGTCTTTGCTATTGTTAAATCTCCATCTGCTATATTTAGCTTTGAATATGCTATAGCTGCATTTGCACTGATATCAGCATCTGTTATCGTCGAATCGATTATCTGATAACTTCCTACACTATTTAATGCTATCGAGCTCGCTATTACATTAGTAGCTAATATCCCTGCGTTTATCTGGTTCGCATTTATATTACCGCTCAATGATTCTGATATACCTGCTCTATCTGAGTATATCGCACTCGATACTTTTACATCGTTTAGATAATTGCCAGAGTTTATTGAGCTTATGTATATGTTTGATGGTAACCCACCTGCTGATATCGCACTCGGTGATACCTTGTCTGCAGTTGTTATTTTGTTAAGTTTATTGTCGCTTATAGTTCCAATAATATCGTTCTCGGTTATGTTGTCTTTAGTTGCTAATGCTCCAACCCCACTTATCGCTCTCGTTGTTATGAATATTCTATCGTCACCAAATATCCCTGAGGTTATTGCTCCTGTAGTTATAGATATTCTATTGTCATTGAACTTTCCACTAGTTATCGCTTCTGTGGTTATAGCAATCCTGTCATCACTAAATTTGCCACTTACAATTGCTCCTGTGCTTATGCTTATCCTGTCATCGCTAAATATTCCACTGCTTATCGCTCCTGTTGTTATTAAGATTCTATCATCATTGAATTTCCCTGATGTAATAGCTCCCGTCGTTATTGTTATACGATTATCATCAAATCTCCCCCACTTTATCGCTCCAGTCGTTAGTGTTACATCTTCATCCTTTACCTCTCCATTTGCTATGTTGGTTGAATATACTACATCATGGCCAAGCCCTTCTTTAATAGTTCCTGTGGCTATATTAACATAGTTTACTCCATCAAGGCTTATTTTTAATTTTTTATCAGTTCCACTGTAGTATATCCTGCCCTCAGATGGTAAAGGTTCCGTTGTTAATATCTCGAGTGTTATCCATCCCTCAGATGATATCGTCGATTTCCCAACCCTTAATTCTTTGTTTATGTTTACTATATTGTCAAATGTGTTTATTCCTGTAAATGTTTGGGTGGAGTTAACAAGTGCTCCCCCTACAACGTTGTCCGCATACATAGCGTATGGCGTCCAGCTGAATCCTTCTTCAGGAAATGTAATATCCCCAATTATCTCATCTGTTATCTTTACACTTATGTATGGTGTTATATCACCCCATGGTATGCTATTAAACACGTCTTTGTTATCTATTCCTATCTGATATCTGAATAATCCTCTGTTTACATATACTACTGTTGACCCACTTGTCCAGTACTCAGTACCACTACCGTCCACTATCTTAAACTCCATTTTAACATTTCCTGTTATGACCTTGCCATCCTTCCTGAGTGTCCCCTGATATATTATGCTCTTATCTGGCGCTGACCAGAGTTTGTTATTACCTGTTAAAAATAATATCGCAACTAAAACACTTATGTATAAATATATCCTTTTACTCATAAAAAACATATAAAACTTTAAAAAATAAATTACATCTAAATTGCTCTATTATCACTTTAACTATGATGCAGAAATTTTAAACTTGATGAAAAACAATTAGCATGCTATAAAGTATATAGTATAGCAAATTTTTCAGGGACATTTACTTTTGATCTAACAGGTTTTGATCTAACAGGTTTGATCTAAAAGGGAAGCAGAACTATTCAAAGTAACCAATTAGGTTACTTTTTTATGCTTATTCATAACTAAATAACTAATTTCTCTTTCTTCCGAAACAAGCAGATAACCAAATAACTAATCTGTCCGTTTACATATTGATGATTAGAGAACTTTTTCAATTATCCCTTTAACCTACGAGGTTACCCTTTTATAGACTTAATTATTATATCTGCTGTTTTATCACCCTTTGGAATGTTTAGCTTTGAATAACTTTTTTTCATAATATCAAGTTCATTTTGCGTTATAACTAAATCTATTGCCTTTAAAAGATTTTCAGTTAATTTTTTATCATCATTGACAATGATTGCTGAACCAGCTTCTGATAGTATTTTTGCATTTTCCAACTGGTGATCATCCGCTGATGATGAAAGTGGAATCAGTATCGCAGGCTTTTCTGTATATATAAGTTCTGTTATTGTTGAAGCACCTGATCTTGATATTATTAAATCGCTTATTTCATATATCTCACTCATATTTTCATAGTAATCAATTAAAATTAGATCTTCATCAATCAGTCCAGCCATTTCATATCTTTCCATTACAGCATTAAAATTTTTTTTACCTGTGATATGGATCAGTGTTATCTTTCTTTTTTCTTCCCTTCTTCTTAAAGCAAAATGATATATTGCATTGTTTATGTTAACTGAACCCTGACTGCCACCAAAACAGGAGATTATCATATTTCCATCTTTTATCTTAAACTTTTTAACTATCTCATCCCTGTTTTGATTTTTAAAAAATGTATCTCTGATAGGTGTTCCAACAATCTCGCTTTTATTTTTAAATGGATTGTTTTTTACAGGAAGACCTAAAAAAATCTTTTTCGCAAATCTTCCTGCAATTTTATTGCCCAAACCAAATATTGCATTTGATTCGTGTATAAACACAGGTATTTTTTTAAACCATGATGCAAATATCACAGGAAATGCTATATAGCTGCCTGTTCCAAAAACTGCATCAGGCATTAGATCATTCATTACTCTCATGGAGAAAAAAAATGACCTGATAAACTTTGTTATAAATCTTAACTGTTTAAATGGATTTAATGACCTTGGCATTGATATCATATCTATTTCTATGAATGTGATATCATCCTTCTTTAATAAGTCTATTGATATGTCATTTTTTTTAACAGCAAAAACCACTTCGTCTCCGAGTTCCTCAAATTTTTTAGCCATAACATAACCGGGATAGAAGTGTCCACCTGTTCCCCCACCTGCAATTATTATTCTCATATATTCTTCCTTCTGAGCGATGTGTTTAATATAAAACCTAAAAGCATCATAGTTGTTATTATCGATGAACCACCATATGAAAAAAATGGCAGTGGCAGACCCTTTGTTGGTGTTAGGCCACTTGACATAGCCATATTAAAAAGTGACTGGGCGGTTATAAGCAGGGCTGAAGATATAGTTAGTATTGATAAAAATGAGCTTGTAGATCTCTTTGCTATTTTAACCGATCTAAAAAAAACATATAAAAACAGACAAAGGATAAAGAGAACACCTAAAAATCCTATTTCCTCAGCTATTATAGGAAATATAAAATCGGTGTGAGACTCAGGAAGATAATTTAGTTTCATTATTGAATTACCTGGTCCTTTGCCAAACCACCAACCACTTCCTATTGCAACGAGCGATTGAACTATTTGAAAGCTTTTACCGGTTGGATCATCCCATGGTGAAATGAATGATTTCATCCTTTCAATTCTGTATGGATGTCGCATTATCTCTAAGACTATTAAAGATATACCAGCTATGAAAGGAGTCATTATGTGTGAGATCTTTGCACCGTATATAAAAAAGACTGCTATTGCAATAATAAAAAGCAAAGCTGGGGTTCCTATATCAGGTTCAAGAGCAATTAGCAGAAGCATCAGTGCTATTATAATCGTCGGTTTTATAAAAAATTTTAACCGCCTTATCTTTGAATAATTCCTATCTATGTAATCGCTCAAATAAAGGACAAATGCTACCTTTGCAAACTCAGATGTTTGAAAATTCATAAAGCCGAGGGGAATCCATCTCCTTGTGTTTTGGATCGGTGGCATAAAAAGTGTTATCACAAGAAGGATTATTGTGATAACAGTTATCAGAGGTATAAATATTCTTGCTTTCTCAATATCTATAAATGATATAAAAAGCATTATGCCTATGGAAAACACACTCCACAACAACTGTTTTTTGACATAAAACAGTGTGCTCTGAGTCTTTGAATATGCAAGTGCAGAACTTGCTGAATATAAAAATGACAATCCAACAAGCGTTAGAAATATTATAGCAGTAAAAAGTTTATAGTCAAAAAAGTGGATGTTAAGATTTTTTGGAAATACTGAGGAAAATTTATTTTTTTTCCTTCTCATAAGCTTTTAACTATCTTTTTAAATTTTCTACCCCTGTCCTCAAAATTTTTGAACTGATCAAATGAAGCACATGCAGGTGATAACAGAACGATATCACCCACTGCAGCTTCTTTTCTTGCAAACTTTAGAGCATTACCAATTGTGTTAGCAGTTATTATATCCGTTGTCCCTTTGAGTTCTTTTTCTATTATGGGTGCTGCTTCACCTATAGTCATTATCTTTTTGACATACTTTTTTATATATGGTTTTAATGGAGCATAAGGAGCATTTTTATGAGTTCCTCCTAAAATAAGCCATATATTTTTTTCTTTGCCGAGGGCTTTTAACGCTATAAGTGTTGAATCAACATTGGTCCCTTTTGAATCATTTATATAACTAACTCCATTTATTTCTCTTACGAACTCTATCCTGTGTTCAAGCCCTTTAAACTTATCAAGTGTTTGCTGAATTATATCATATGAAATTTTGGCTGATGAGGCCATAAGCGATGCTGCCATCTCATTTTCTATGTTGTGTTCCCCCTGAATTTTTGCCGGCCTTAACTCACTGTTATATTTTAAAAGTATAATATTTTTTCCATCATAGTATGCCTCATTCTTATCATTCTTTATAGAAAATCTCAGTATGTTTGTGTTTCTGGGTTTTATTTTTTTTAATATATCATCACTGTTATTGATTATAAGGTAACCATTTTTATCCATATACTTGAATATTTTAAACTTTGCCTCGATATATTTTTCCATACTACCGTGATGTTCTATGTGATCAGGTGTTATGTTCAATATAGCTGCAATTTTAGGTTTCAAATATGTTGAGTCTTCAAGCTGATAGCTTGATATTTCTATTATAATCCAATCATTTTTATCTGCTTTTAAAACCTGAGCCGATACAGGTTTACCGATATTGCCTGCAAGAACTGCTTTTGCGTTATGCTTTTTTAAATAATTATTAAATATTTTGTACGTAAGATATGTGGTTGTGCTTTTACCATTGGTTCCTGTTATCATAACAATATTTTTTGTTTTTGAGAATGAGAGAGCGATCTCAACCTCACTGAAAATGGGTATTTTGTGTTTTATTATTTCATTGATAATTGGATTGTTGTTTGAGATACCGGGGCTTTTAACCGCAAAATCAATAGTATCAATTATTTCTTTAAAGTTTTCATCGCTCACAGATTTAAAGTTTTTCAATCGCAAACTTTTTTTATCATAAACAGTGATCTTTGAATTTGTCATTTCCATTAAAAGATCAGCACAGGATAATCCGCTTTTACCAGCCCCTATTATAAGACAGTTTTTTGATCTATATTTTTGAGGATTGAACATACTTACCTTATCTTTAATGACGAGAGTGCTATAAGCATAAGAACAATTCCGCATATCCAGAATCTTACTGTTACCTTTGGTTCTGCTATTCCTTTAAGCTCAAAATGATGATGAAGCGGTGCCATCAAAAAAACTCTTTTTTTATTTCTAAACTTGTACGATGCCATCTGAATTATAACAGAAAGTGTTTCTATAACAAATATCCCTCCTGCAACTGGAAGCAGCAATTCATGCTTTATCATTATTGCAGCTATTCCTATTGTCCCACCTAAAAAAAGTGAACTTGTATCACCCATAAAGATCTCTGCTGGATATGCATTGTACCAAAGAAATCCGAGACAAGCTCCAACCATAGAACCTAAAAATATTGATATCTCCCCCGCACCTTCGACATATATCAGTTTAAGGTATTCAGCCCACCTAACATTACCAGCACAGTACGCCATTATTATAAATGTTAAAGCTGCAAATATAACAAGTCCGCTTGCAAGTCCATCCTGACCATCACTCAGGTTTACTGCATTTGATGATCCAATTATTACAAGCATCTCAAATATAAAATAAAAGACACCTAAGTTTATTATAAGGTTTTTTGTATATGGGATTAATATATGGGTTGGATATAAGTGGCTTGGAGGATTTACTGCTAAATACATAACAACCACAAGCGATGCTATTATCTGAAGAAAAAATTTAAGCCAGCTTGGTGCACCACGAGGATCCTTTTTTACAAGCTTGGTATAATCATCAAGCCACCCTGCAAAAGCAAGTATAACCATTGATACAAGAAGTATTATCACAAACCTGTTATCAGGTTTAGCCCACAAAAGTGTTGAGATGGTCATTGAGATAAATATTATTATCCCGCCCATAGTCGTTGTGCCTGATTTAGAAAGATGAGTTTTAGGACCATCCTCTCTCTGCAACTGCTGTATCTTATACTTTTTTAATTTTTTGATCACAAAAGGAGCTATCAGAAGAGCTATCAAGAATGATGTTATCATAGCTCCGCTCAATCTTACAGAAATGTAATAAAAAAGGTTGAGTGGAAAAAAATAATCTTTTAAAAAGTGTAAATAATAGAGCATATTCGTGTCCTTATACAGTTAATTTCTATTGTCATCAACCATCAGAAAACAAAATACAATTTTTTAATATGACTTGCCATCAAGATATAAAAATAACATATCTGATTGTTAATTTTCAGCAATAAATCTTTCAAATTTCATTGATCTTGAAGCTTTTATGAGTATATTTATATCATCATTTTCTTTTATAAAGTCTCTGACATATTTCAGAGCGAGATCTGTATTACTATAATATTTTACATTTTTCATTTCTTTTTTTAAACAATCATATGCAACCTTGATCTCAGGTCCTATCAGAAAAACATACTCTGGAGAAATCTCAGATACCCTCTTAGCAAGTTCAGTATGGTATCTTTTAGAATATCTTCCAAGCTCTTTCATATCACCAAGTATAACAGCAAATCTTTTCTTTTTTGATATCTCGCTCAATGCATAATCCATAGACTGTGGATTTGCATTGTATGCATCAAGTATTATAACAGATTTCTTTCTTTTGATTATCTGCATCCTGAGTGGAACCCCATCAAATTTTTCAAGGGCAGCTATTATCTTTTTTTCAGGAACACCAAAAAGATAGCCTGAGATAAAGGCAGCAGCAGCATTAAGATAATTATGTTTTATATGATTTTTAAGTCTGATTTTTATTCTTTTATTCTTAAAATTAAAGGAAGAGAAGTTTTCTTTAAAATCTATTACAAGGTTATTATCAGCCAAAAAACCAAATGAAATAATGTTTTTTTTAGTTTTTAATTTTTTAAGATATTCGTTATCACCATTTATTACCCCAAGTCCACCATTTTTTAATTCATTTAAAACCTCTGTTTCAGTTTTAAAAATATTTTCCATTGTTTTAAAAAACTCAAGATGCTCAGGTGCTATGGTTGTGATCACTGATATATCAGGCTTTACTATCCTTGCTAGTTTTTTGACCTCACCAACTGATGATGAGCCTATTTCAAACACACCAAATTCATCCTTTTTTGTTGCTTCAAGAACACTTAAAGGGAGTCCGTATTCATTATTAAGATTTCCATGGTTATAAACAGTCTTTTTATAAGATGAAAGGACATCCTTTGTCATCTCCTTAACAGTAGTTTTACCATTTGATCCTGTAACGGATACAGTTTTTAGATCCAGTCTTTCTAAATGTTTTTGAGCCAAAAGATGAAGTGCTTTAAGACTATCGTTTACCCTTATAAAAAAATCCAATTTATTATAATCATCCAATTTTATACTTCTCTCAGCAATAATCCCTTTCGCACCCTTTTTTACAGCCTCTTCAATAAAATCATTGCCGTTAAAATTTTTGCCTTTAAGCGCCAAAAAAACATCTCCTGAGCTTATTTTTCTTGTATCTGTTATAAAACTGTTAATTTTTTTATCCTTTTTGAGATATATGAGTTTTCCATTTATTGCTGTTGCAAGTTCTTTTATATTTATATCAAGTTCCATATTTCTCCTTCAATGCCTCAGAAACTGTTTCTGCATCACTGAAATGAATTTTATTACTTCCTATTATCTGATAATCCTCATGACCCTTACCAGCTACAAGCAGTATGTCTCCAGCTCTTGCTTCATTTATTGCAAAAAATATTGCTTCTTTTCTGTCGATTATCCTTTTATAATTTTTACTTTTCTTTTCTAAAAATTTCTTCTCAATATCATCAAGTATCTTTTCAGGATCTTCAGTTCTCGGATTGTCGCTTGTTATTATAACAAAATCGCTCAACTCAGCTGAGACATCAGCCATAGGAGCTCTCTTTGTTTTATCCCTGTCACCACCGCAACCAAAAACAGTTATTATCCTTTTGTGTGGAACTGAATTTAATGTTTTTAAAACCTGCCTCAATGATTCTTCAGTGTGTGCATAATCAATATACACATAGAATCCGTGTCCTGAATCTATTTTTTCAAGCCTTCCTTTCACACCTTTTATATTTCTTATGATATCAATCAGCTGATTAAAATCAATATTCAAATGCTTTGCAAGCGATAATGAAGCAAGAATGTTGTATATATTATGTTTGCCTATTAGATGTGTTTCAAATCTGAACACCTGACCAGAATCATTTATTTCAAAGCTACTGCTATCAGCTTTAAGTTCAATATTTTTGGCTCTAAGCTCTGATGAGTTGTTTAGAGAATAGCCTATAACCCTTATGTTACTATCAAGCCTATCAATAATTTTTTTTGAAAATGGGTCATCAGCATTTATGGCCACGACTTTATTGTTTTTATTTGATTGATTTAAAAGCTCAAATAGATGAAGCTTTGAGCTTGCATAATCAGCCAGATCTTTATGAAAATCCAAATGATCGCTTTGAAGATTTGTAAACACTGCGGCATCAAATGATATATCATCAACCCTTTTGAGCTTGAGTGAGTGGGATGAAACCTCTAACACAACGCTTTTGTCACCATCATTTATAATTTCACAGAGTATTTCATTTAGCCTTGGAGCAAGTGGAGTAGTGTTCTCTGAAGGTGATATGATTCTTTTGTGGCTTCTATAATTGATAGTCCCTATCACCCCTGAATTTATCCCAGAAGAATTTAAAATATTTTCAATTATGTATGAAACAGTTGTTTTCCCTTTTGTTCCTGTTACCCCGACAGTATAAAGCCTTGCTGATGGGTCTGAATAGAAATTTTTTGAGACCACGGAGAGAGTTTTTAATATATCATTGCTTTTTATAAATTTCACATCCTCAGTGATATCATCTTCTGAGACTATTACCGCAGCTCCTTTTGATATCGCTTCTTTTATGAACAGATTACCATCAGTTTTGCTGCCTTTCAATGCAAAAAAAATATAGCTTGGGCCTATATTTTTTGAATTTATTGATACTCCAGATATATCCATATCAAACTTTGGGGATATCCCTGTTCCATTTAATAATTCTTTCAGTTTCATAGACTTTAGTTAGCCATAACCTCCTGCTTTTTAGGTGCATTTATCTTTGAATAATCTATAGCCCTGTCCTTTTTTATATTTTTTATACTTATTATATAGCTTGCAATCTTTGAAAATATAGGAGCAGCTGTCTGGCTTCCAAACTTATACTTCTTTGAGTTATCAACGATTATGAGCATAGAATACTGTGGATCAGTTGCAGGGAAAAAGCCACAGAATGAAGTAACGTTAGCCCCTTTTACATATTTACCTGTTTTAAGATTTAACTTGTTTGCTGTCCCAGTTTTTCCTGCTATATAATATCCCGGTATTTGAGCCGCAATCCCTGTTCCATTTTCAACCACATTTATCATCATATCAGTTACTCTTTTAGCAGTGTTTTCAGTTATTACCTCTCTTATAACCTCTCTTTTTGAGAGTCCTATTTCCTCTTCACCTCTTTTCATTTTATATAGCAGGTTTGGTTTTATCAGAACGCCTCTGTTTGCAATAGCAGTATATGCATTTATCAGTTGAAGTGGTGTTACGGCTATACCATATCCATAGCTTGTTGTTATGATATCCACATCCCTATATCTTTTAAAGTCCTTTACAATCCCACCTGATTCTCCTCTAAAATCAGTATATCTGCTTCCAAAACCAAATTTTTTGATATACGGATAAAGTTTTTCTATACCAATCTTAAGCCCAACCTTTGCAAAACCTATGTTTGAAGAATGTGCATAAACATCCCTCAAAACCGTATTACCGAGCGGTTCATGATCTGTTATAGCCTGCCTGTTATTGATCTGCCATCTTCCATTCTCGCAGTTAAACACATCCGTTTCCTTTATAATATTTTCATTGAATCCTGCAGATAGTATCACTGTTTTAAAGGTTGATCCCGGCTCATAGACATATTCAATCGGCGTAAGGTTTATATAGTTTGGCGGATATGATGCCATAGCAGATATATTTCCACTTTTTACATCCTCGACTAATATTATTATTTTTTCAGGATCAAGTTTATTATAATAATCAGCAGCTACCTGTTCCACAATACTCTGTATTCTTTCATCCACTGTCAAATAAATATCATATGGTTCATCATTGGTCGCTTGTTCAATAACCTTTATAACATTACCTCTGCTATCCCTTATCTGATCCTCGCTTACAATATTCCCTCTAAGATATTTATCATATGTCAGCTCTAAATTGCTTAGCCCTTTATTCTCATTGCTCATCCCTATTATTTCCCTTGCCACACTCGCAGGATACTCCCTTGACTGATGAGCTTCAAGCAAAACACCTTTTATTTTAAGCTCCTTTATTTTATCATATACATCCTTTTCTACATATTTTTTTATCTTTACATAATTTTTACCATTTTTAATCTTGCTCTCTAATTCTCTTGATGGTATATTTAATATGGATGAAATAGAAGTTATGTTTTTTTTATTATATTCAAAATCCTTTTTCATTATAACAACATCCCATTTAACAATTGAAGATGCCAATATGTTTCCATTTATATCATATATATTGCCACGCGGCATTATCTCTTTTGTCTTTCTTCTATACTCTTTTTTAGCGTAGTTGGAAAGGTAGCTATGCTTTATTATCTGAATGTAAAAAAACCTTGATGCTATTACAATGGCAGAAACTATCACAAATATTTTTATGATATGAAATCTTTTGTTTAAATTGTTCATCCATTTTTAAATATTCTGTTAAAAAAATTAATCTTTGCAAAAAGATTTTTATCCTTATATTTATTATTTGAAGGTGATTCCAAATCTATATTTATAATAGTATATGGCTGTGGGACTTCAAATCCTAAGGCCATAGCCTGCTTTTCCACCATTCGAAGTGTTGAACTGGCATAAAACTTTTTTTTGAGATACTGATTCTCTGTGCTTACAAGCTTTATATCTTTTTTTAGACTGCTTACCTTATACCTCAGCCTCAAATTATAAGAGCTTATAATTATGGGTAGCATAAACAACCAGATGCAGATGAAAACTATTTTTTTATTCAATATTTTCATAATTTTTCCTTTAACCTCTACCGTTAAACTTTTTCAATGCCCCCTATCATACAGAAAAAGTTTCTACCTTTGTTAAATTATTTTTTTCCCATATATAATAAATTTTGGTAGGAGTTATATCATTCTTAAAATCGCTCAATTTATTTGTAACTCTAATTATTTTTTTTCTAAATTTTATATTTTTTCTTTTCATAATCCCTCCTTCAATTTTTCTATAACCCTTAGCTTTGCACTTCTTGCTCGTGGATTTGAATCCACCTCAGACTGAGATGGAATCAAAGGTTTTTTGGTAATAATCTTCCAGCCACCAACCACTGCCATAGACTTAAATGTTTCTTTAACAATTCTATCTTCAAGCGAGTGGAATGTAATAACAGCTATCCTTCCACCAGCTGATAACAACTGTGATGACCTCTGAAGCACCTTTGTAAGATTATCAAACTCATAGTTAACAGCAACCCTTAAAGCAAGAAATGTTTTTGTTGCAGGATGTGATGCTCTCCTTTTCCTTTCACTGAATGGTATAACATCCTCTATTATCTTGCTCAGCTGAGTTGTTGTTTTTATATCAGCTCTTTTTCTGCTATCCAATATTGCAGATGTAATCCTGCGAGAAAACTTTTCGCCACAAATTCTTATGAGGTGTTCTATCTGTTCATACGGCCATGAATTTATAATATTATATGCAGTAATCGGGTTTTGAGGATTTATTCTCATATCAAGAGGCCCTTCCTTATTAAAACTAAATCCTCTTGATGCCTTATCAAAGTGCAATGAGCTTATACCGAGATCAAGAAGCAATCCAGATATAAGAGTTATTCCCTCTTTTTTAAGTATTCCATCGATATCTGCAAAGTTTCCTGAAATAAGTTTTACCTGCTCCAAATAATCTGAAAGGTTATTCTTTGCTATATCAAGCATTTCGGGATCCCAATCTATACCGACAAGCCTTGCATCCTTGTTCAACCTCTTGATCATATTTAGTGAATGACCGCCCATACCAACAGTTGCATCAACATAAATACCACTTTTGTCAGTTATCAATAGATCAGAGACCTCTTCTAACATAACAGGAATATGACTGTATTTTGTTTTTTCTTCCATAATTTTTAGATACTTGAGTTATATATCAAGGATTTTTGAAAACTTGTTCAATGAAGAAGATATTTTTTTATTTTTATAATCTTCCCACCTTTCTCTGCTCCAGAGTTCTATCTTATTTCCGACTCCAACTATAACAACATCCTTCTTTATCCCTGCATAGGCTCTATGTGATGAAGGTATTAATATCCTTCCTTGGTCATCAAGAACCACATCACAGGCATTTGAAAAAAAGAATCTTTTAAAGGCTCTTTCTTCTTCCCTGTTATCTGACTTGAAAACCTCCATATTGTTCTTTAAGAGCTCATTCCATAGCGACGGCAAAAAAAGATACAAACAACCATCAAGCCCTATGGTCAGCATAAAATACTTTTCCTTCTCTTTTTTTAATTCATCTCTAAACTTTGATGGTATAAACACCCTGTTCTTAGGGTCTATTACAAACTGATGTTCTCCATAAAAAGATTTCATCCATCCTCATACACTTAAAAACATTTTACACCACTTTCCACCACCTTAAAAAATAGTATAGATGAATTTTAAAAGATTGTCAAGATTTTTAATTGACGAATGTCAAACGGACACAATGGAATCGGTGTAGTTTTTATATAAATAAATCAACAAATGCATGGCCAGAGATGTATGTCTTATTAAACAGAACCCAAAAGTAACCTACTATGTTACTTTTGGGGTATTAGGGTTTCTGTTTTAATCTGATATCGCCAGATACTTTCAAGTGCAGCAAGTGTTGTGTATGGTTTTCCATATGAGAGGTAGAGTGCCTTTGATACGGAATCACCGGCTTTTATTCTTTTACAAAACTGATAGAATGAGTCTCCATGCTGTATCTTTAAAAGAAGATATACAAGCGAAAAGCTCTGGGCATACCATAGCTTAACGCTTTTTTCATCAGCATCATCAAGGGTTTTTATCATTATAAGATCTGATAAATTATATCCAGCTCCATCTTTGAGATAGCTTAAATTTTCGTTCAACCACTGTGGACTAGATTTTCCTCTTTCAACCTGTATATATACAGCCATACCCTCGCTCAACCATAAAGGGCTTTTATCATAGCTTCCAAAGAAGCTATCAAAGTATATATGAGTCAACTCATGGGCAAGTATCCCAAACCACTCATCACTTTTATAGAGATAAATTATCTTATCCTTCAAATTTGTAGCTCCGCCAGACCATGCAGGTCTTTTTGATATCTCCTGATACTTGGTTGAAGTTTTTGTAAGGTAAACTGTTACTTTAGTATCCCTTGTCCATGGAGAAAATGCTATTAAATCTATCATTATTTCACCATGCAGATTTTCAATAAGGCTTTCTATTTCATTTATATCTATACCTTTTTCAACATAAAGATTGAAGTGCCTCGTCTGTTTAAAATCAAACCCCTCGGGTATTTCATTAATTTTTCCTGAGACAGAAGGCTTTGTTTTGTCATCCATAGCTTCCTCAGTTTTATAGCCCTCTTCAGGAAATATTATTTCCTTTATCTCATCAGTATTGGCAAGCATTATTCTGTTTTGTTGTAATGAATTATTTTGTTGATATGTAATCGTGGATTGGATTGTTGTGATTATTTCAGGTTGAGAGTAATCCTGATTTTTTTTTTCTCCCCTTTGAGGGGTTGAACTTCTTCTCTCACCGTTTAGAATTATTTTATTTGTTTCCAGATCTTTTATATCCGTGGATATATACTGATAGAGATATATCCCCCATATCAGGACTACAAGAAACCAGAACGCAATTCTTAATTTATAGATGATATCCATAATCTTATTTACTACTCTATATAATTAATATTTTAACATTTAATAGGGTCATTTCGAAAAAGTTATCTGGTTGTTTTGGTTGTTTAGTTATTTAGTAAGAAAAACCAGAACTACCCTCGTAGGGGAGTGAACCCTAATATACTATTTTTTATAGAAAAGTGATATGCTCCGCTCTTTTTTATCATCAAGTAGATATCTGTATTCCGCATCAGGTTTTGCTTTAAAAAATTTTGAGATATCATCAGGAGACATCCATGAGATAAAGCTGCCACCACTGCACAAAAGATTCATGGCAAGAGGATAAATCTCATCTATTTTTCCACTTGCCCTCTGGGTAACAGCATCATATTCTTCAACTTCCTTTCGTGTTATTTCTCTGTTAAGAACATCAAGGTTATCAAGTTTTAATATCTGCTTTATCCATAGCAAAAAAAGGGCTTTTTTCCTTATTTTTTCAGCAAGTGTTATTTTTATATTGCTGTATACCACAGCCATAACCACACCAGGAAACCCACCACCGCTTCCTATATCAATGATTTTTTTTATATCATCTGATATAAATCCTGTCCTCATAATCAGAAGTGAGTCAATGAGATGCCTTTTTAAAAGCTTTGTCTCATCATTTTTTGATATAAGATTTATCCTTCTGTTCTTATCAGATAATTCCTTTAAAAATATTTCAAGAGAATTAATCTTAGAAGGCGATATCTCGATGTCATATTCTCTAATTACTTCTTCTATTTCTTTCATATCTCATTTTCTCAATCAAAACCCATACAAGCTGAACATCAGCAACAGTAATACCCGGTATATGATATGCCTCGGATAGGTTCTCCGGCCTTATCTTTGAAAGTTTTTGTCTCGTCTCTATTGAAAGCTCATTTATATCATTATAATCAAAGTTTTTAGGTATTCTTATGCTTTCAAATTTTTTCATCTTTTCAATTTCATTTTTATATCTTTCTATATATACTGAGTAAAGTTTTTGATTCTCTGCCGCAATTCTTGCATTCTCTACTTTCCATGGCAACATTTCATCCTCATTAAATTTTTGGCTGTTAACTCCACTCAAAAAATTATTATAAGTTTCTTTATATCTTTCAAATCTTTCCTTTAGACTCATATCAAATATACCAAGTTTAAATGCATAATCACTCAGTCTAAGGTCTGCATTATCCTGCCTTAAAAAAATTCTATACTCTGCCCTTGATGTAAACATTCGGTATGGTTCATCCACACCACGGGTTATTAAATCTTCTATCATAACACCTATATATCCCTCATCTCTTCTAATGATAAATGGCTCCTTTCCTCTTATCTTAAGAACTGCATTTATCCCAGCCATAAGCCCTTGTGCCGCTGCCTCCTCGTATCCTGTTGTCCCATTTATCTGACCTGCTGTAAAGAGGTTTTCCATTATCTTTGATTCAAGATTAAAGTTTAAATCTTTTGGATCAATCAGATCATACTCTATTGCATAGCCCGGTCTTATAATGCTTGAATTTTCAAGAGCAGGAATCGATTTTATTATCTCCCTTTGAACATCCTCGCTCAGGCTGGTTGAAAGCCCGTTTACATAGTACTCATTTGTTTTAAATCCCTCAGGCTCTAAAAATATATGATGGCTTGGATGATGAGGAAACTTGAATATCTTATCCTCAATAGATGGACAGTATCTCGGCCCTATGGATTTTATTCTTCCAGAATAGAGTGCACTCCTGTTTAAATTTTTGCTTATTATCTCAAATGTTTTTTCATTGGTTCTTGTTATCCAGCATGGCATAAATTTTTTTCTATTTAATTCATTCTCATCAGTGAATATTGAAAATGGCTTTGCAGGAGCGTCAGATTTCTGTTCTGTACAAAGATCAAATCTTATTCCTCTTTTGTTAAGCCTCATAGGAGTACCAGTTTTAAGCCTTAATATATTAAAGCCAGATTTTTTTAGTTCCCCTGAAAGCATAGTGGATGGTGGGTCATTGTAACGACCACCCTTTGATGAAAACTCACCAACATATACGACACCATTTAAAAATGTTCCTGTTGTTAGAATAACAGTCTTTGATTGATAAACTGTATTCCTTCGAGTTATTATTCCACAAAGCTTTGAACCTTTTAAATAAAGCGAAGCTACTTCATCCTGCATAAGAAAAAGGTTTCGAGCTTTTTCTATATGCTGTTTGGCAAGCATATGATAAAGTTTTTTATCACACTGTGCCCTCGGGGCGTGAACTGCTGGTCCCCTTGATGTGTTCAAGGTATGGTAATTTATTGATGAGTTATCAGCATTTATCCCCATATAGCCGCCTAATGCATCTATCTCTTTAACAATCTGTCCCTTTCCTGTTCCACCTATTGATGGGTTACAACTCATCTGGCCTATGGTATCGAGGTTCTGTGTAATAAGCAATGTCTTGGCAGCCATTCTTGCTGATATTAGAGCAGCCTCTATTCCAGCATGACCTGCACCAACAACTATCACATCAAAATATTCGGGGTATATAAAATATGACATATGTTTTATTGATAAAGCATAAGCTTCATTATATTGCTATTGAATATCATCGACTTGTACAAAATAAATCCAAAGAGAAAAGAAAAGATAGCTGATGATATAGAGTATAAAAGAATCCTGTTTATTGAAAGGTCATATTTAATCTTTATTATCTTTATATAAAAACATATATATATCACTGCAAAGAAAATGTTTAGAAGTGTATAGAATGACTCGCTTTTAGCCTGTTCTGCTAAAAATATAAATGGCACTGATATTATAGATATAATGGAGAGAGAGAGCATGGCTTTAAGTAAAAATAAATATTCCTCACTGTTTTTATATATTATCATAACAGTAGACAATAACAAAAGAAATGCAAAAGCAATGGACAGCGAAGGGATTTTCAAAAGAAATGGAATTAAAAATATTATTAGAATAAATAGATTAAAAAGAAAAAATTTTAACATTCTTTCTCCTGTTTTTATATTAAAGATAAATGCAGGTATAAATATCAAAAAATTTATTAACAATGAAAGAGCAGATGATACAAGGTATTCAATCACAGTCGGGTTTATTATACCTGTCTTATCAAAGCTAAGTTCAGGTGGAAAGTCATGTGAGGATATGACGTTAAAACCTGTTTTAACAGCAAGAAATAAAAATATTAGTGTTATGAAATAGCTCCACTTCAATTTATTTATATCTTTTATATATGTTTCAGTTTTTTTAAAAAACATTTGTATATTTTTTAGAAATTCCATTTTATTATCCTCTTATTTTCCAACACAAAAGTTTTTGAATATACTTTCAAGCACATCATCAGAGGTTGTCTTACCGAGTATATCCTCCATATCAGCGAGAGCAGATCTCAGATGTTCAACAACGAGCTCGTATTCCTTATTCTTTATTTTTTGAAGCGACATATTAATATCATTAAGTGCAATAGAAAGTGCGCGATAATGTCGTTCTGAGGTTATTATCTCATCATAAGCAGTGTCAATTCCCTTTTCATAGCCTTTTGTTATCTCATCCATAAGCATCTGGATATTATCGCCTGTTTTTGCTGAAACTTCAATGTAATTCTCGTCTTTTTCCTTTTTCCTTTTAAGATCAGATTTAGAAAAAACCTTTATCAGTTTAGCATCAGGCTTTATGTTGTCCTCTATAATTTTGATAGCAATTTTCTCATCGTTGTTATCGCAAGCACTTATATCGCTTAAGTATATAACCACATCCGCTTCCCTTATAGCTTTTACTGTTCTTCTCATCCCTTCCTTTTCTATATCATCTGCCGAGTGTTCTCTTATTCCTGCTGTATCTATTAAAAGAGTTTTAAATCCATTTATATGAGCTTTTTCTTCCACAGTATCTCTTGTAGTCCCAGGTATATCAGATGTTATAGCTCTTTCATAGCCTATTATTGAATTTAAAAGTGATGACTTACCACTGTTTGGTGTTCCAACTATTGCAACCTTTATTCCATTCTTTACAAAGTTTGCTTTTGAGAAGCTATCAGATAGTTTCTTTATTCTATTCCTTATATCTTCTGTTGCTAAGAATAGCTTATCAGCATTTATATCATCCATCTCCTCGTATGTATCATCAAGCCTGACCTCTATCTCGGCAATCAAATCTATTATGCTCTGCTTTATATCATTTATTTTAACACTGAGCTTCCCTTCAATATGATTTATAGCTATGCTGTGTTCCCTTTCTGTTTCTGAACTTATAAGCTCGTTTACAGCCTCTGCCTGAGAAAGGTCCATCTTGCCGTTTATAAATGCTCTGAATGAAAACTCCCCCTCCCTTGCCTGCCTTGCCCCGCTGTTTATAAAAAGTTTTAAAGCTTTTTTTACGATATATGGCGAGTTATGGCAAAATATTTCTACCATATCCTCTCCCGTATAACTTTTGGGAGATATGTATGTTATAACCATTGCCCTGTCGAGAAGCTTACCATTTTCATCAACTATTTTTAAAAGATATGCCCTGTTTGAAACAGGTTTTTCAAAAGCATAGGTCGGTTTTAATATTTTTTTTGAAATTTGAAAAGACTCACCCCCACTTAACCTTATTATTCCAATAGCCCCGAGAGGCCCACTCGCCAAAGATACTATTGTATCATCAACATTATACATTTTCTTCTTTGCTTTCTACCTTCTCCTCTTTTATATCTTCTTTTTTATCAACTAAACTCTGCCTTGACTTCCCATATCTTCTAAAATTTGGCTTTATTATAACCTTTCTAAACTTTCCATGACCGGTAGAAAATGTTGTGTATTCTGGATAATCATTTTTAACCATATCATGGATTATCTTTCTAAATGATGAGTGCATTGGCTTCATTCCATAAGATTTTTTAGTTCTCTTTATAACCTCTATTGCATGCTCTATATCTCTTTTGATCCTGTTCTCTGTTTTAGCCCAAAAATCCTCAGTATCAAGCCTAAAAACTATTTTTTTATTATTATCATCTTTGTTTAAAACAATACTTATAAACTGCTGCAAAGAAAGAAGACCTCTTGCACCATCGTAAAGCAACAAACCTGCATCCCTCGTCTCAATATTGATATAAACAGTTTTTTCAGCCTCATTATAACTTGAACTTATTATCCTAAAATCAATCTTTGAGAATGCAAGGATATCAGTGAGAAGTTTTTTTGTATCCTCAAGAATATTACCCGTTGGTTTAAAACCAGAACTGGATATCTCAAGCTTTATCTGTTTCTCCTCTGCCTTATTTTCTTTTTTGCTTTCATCACCCCATATCTTTTCCCTTAGAACAACACAGGCATTATGAGCGCCTATTCCAAACAATCCCTTTTTTTCCTCTCTTACAACCTCCACATCAACCTGTTCCCTTGTAAGATTCAGCTCTTTAAGACCATTTTCAATAGCATCTTTTATAGTTTTCCCTTCAGCCCTTATTTCTTTCATCATATCCTCCCTTCAAATCTTTTGAGTTTTTCTCAGGTAATAGTTCTGTACTATGGCAAACAAACTGTTCACTATCCAATATATAACAAGTCCGCTTGGAAAAGCTAAAAACATAAACGTAAAAATCACGGGCATCCACTTCATCATCGCAGCCTGAGTCTTATCAGTAGTTGCCTGTGGAGTTGTGTAATTCTGCAAAAACATAAGTGCACCCATAAGTAATGGCAGTATATAATAAGGATCCTTTGCTGATAGATCCTTTATCCAGAACACAAATTTTGCACCATGAAGGTTCCATGAGTTTCTGAGTGTTGTGAAAAGAGCAAAGAATATCGGTATCTGAATAAGCATAGGCCAGCATCCAGAAAATGGATTGGCTCCATATCTTTTATAAAGCTGCATCAGCTCCATATTCATTCTCTGAGGATCTTTTTTATACCTATCCTGAATTGATTTCATCTCAGGTTGCATCTTCTTCATTATTGCCATTGCCTTGTAAGACTTGATCGAAAGAGGAAGCATAAGTATTTGGACAAGAAGCCCTAAAAGTATTATAGCTACCCCATAATTATGAACCAACTTATAAAAATACTTCAAAACTGAATCAAACAACTTTGCAAGTGGAGCAAAAAAACCAAAGTCAACACTAAGTTGTAAACCATTGCCAAAACTTTTTAAAAGCGAGTAATCCTTGGGTCCTGAATAAAACTTTATACCAATTTTCTTTGTACTCATAGGTGGAACAGCTATTTCCTTTGTTACAAGACTTATCCTTGGAAAGTTATGGCCATCAACATCTTCATCAAAATATTTAATGCTATCAAACATACCATCATTCATAACAGCAAAGAGAAAGTATCTGTTATCCATAGCTGCCCAGAGCCAATCATTCCTGTTATAATTGCCGCTTAATTTTTCTATTACTGGATTTTTCCTTCCTTCTTTTTGGTATGAATATATAGCCCTTACAAGCTTTGTGTTCTCTTTTTCCTCACTCTTAACAGTATTAAGACCAGGTCCTATCGAAAGCTCAAGTGGCGGAATAACATACTGATTTTTAGTGTTATTTTTAAACTCTAAGAAGAGAGTGTTCATATCATTATTCTTAGATATGACAATATTTTTTACTATCTCTATGTCTTTTTTTGCAAGAACTGTTATAGAATTTGTATCCTCTGATATCTTTTTATAATTCAAGCCGGAAAGAACAGATAAAAATGGATAATTTTTATCAATTATTAAATCTACCGTTTCAACAGGGCTTTGATAGTAAAGTGAGTTAAGTGAAAGGTCTGAGTTAAAAACATATCTTGCTTTTTCATTTTTCAGTTCAAACAAAGCATCTTTCTGAACAATCTTTTTTTCTGTTTCCTTGTAATTTGAATCAGATATCTCAACCTTCTTTGCTTCAAATGCTGATCCCTTTTTATCAGACTTTGAGTCTGATGAAACAGTCTGGGACTGGACTTGCTCATGATTTTGCAACTGAGGTTTCTGAGGTGGCACCACATAGGTAAACCATATCAGATATATAACTGCTGACAAAACGAGGGCTACTATTAAATTTTTTTGCATTATTCCTCCTTCTTACACCTTAAAGATCTCCTGATCACCCTGTTATTATAAATCCAGCTAAAATCAGGATTTTTTGTAACAGGATCATATCCACCATTTGAAAATGGATTGCACCTTATAATTCTATATGTTGATAGAAGCAATGCCTTAATTGGATTGTATAATTTAAAAGCTTGTCTTGAATACTCAGAGCAGCTTGGATAATACTTACAACTCGTATATCCAAATATTGGCCTTACGGTTTTCCACGAAAGCCACATAAAATCAATCAAGCCTAAATATATTTGCCTTAGCGAAAAGTTTTTCAAATTCATCAGAGATATCCCGATATTCCATAATATTACAATTATCTTTTATTCTTATAACAAACCAGAGATTATTATTTATTCTTCTCTGGTTCAATCTAAAAAATTCTCTTATCAATCTCTTTATCCTATTTCTTTTTACAGCACTACCGCATCTTCTGCTCACTGTTATAGCAAGCTTGAATTTCATATCTCCATCATAATTGTTCAAATATGAAAGATCTAAAAGATAAACAAAAAAGTTAGGAGAGACAAGCCTCCTTCCTTTTTTCATTACAAAGGAAAAACTCTTGGAGTTTTTAAGCCTTAAGTATGAGAATTTCAAACTGCTCACTTATTCTGGAATAAGACTCTCTCTTCCTTTTCTTCTTCTAGCAGAAAGAACCTTTCTTCCACCCTTAGTTTGCATTCTGGCTCTAAAACCAATTCTCTTTTTCCTTCTTCTAACATTTGGTCTATATGTAGGTAGCATAATAAGTATATTATAACATAAAATTACTAAAATTTAACACGACACGCGTCGCGTGAGCAAGATCTCATGACTCAAGGAATAGTTATTTAGTTGTTTGGTTATTTCGTTATTTAGGAAGAAAAATCATCAGGATGTAATCATCGATTACATTTTTCCCACGATCCCGAACCGTATCACGGTTCGGGATCGTGGGAAATCGTAATGTTTTTAAAATTTTTATGGATAAAAATAATAATGACTTCAATAATGGTTTGATTTTATAATTTTTAAAAATTATAATTTAAATATGGATTTAAAAGAATTCGAAAAAAAATTATCTGAACTAAAGGAAAAAGGATTTGTTCCATCTACAAGAAAAGGACCTACTGGAATAGGACATACATTGGAAACATATCTTGGTATAAAAGAAAACAACATGCCTTTACCAGACATTGGATATGCAGAGATTAAAGCACATCGTACAGATAGTAATAATATGATAACCCTTTTCACCTTTAATCGTAAGGTATGGCAAATGCCACCGCTTGAAGCTGTAAAAAAATATGGAAGTTTAGATAGGAATGGAAGAAAAGGTCTTTATTATACAATGTCCTTAAAACCCAATAATGCAGGCTTATTCTTATATGTAGATGACAAAGATATATCGGTACGACATATATCAGGAGAAATAATAGCAATTTGGTCATTAAAAAACTTGGCTGAAACCTTTATAAAGAAAATACCATCATTAATTCTTGTATCTGCCTTTGCTGAAGAAAGAGACGGGAGAGAGTGGTTTCATTTTTATCGTGCTCAATTGTTACAAGGAACTTCACCAGAATTACTATCTAATCAATTTAAGGCAGAGAATATTTTTGTGGATTTAAGATTACATGACAAAGGAACAACGGCACGAAATCATGGAACTGGATTTAGAGTTTATGAGAATAAATTGCCATATCTATTTAAAAAAATAGTGGATTTAATAGATTAGTACACCTTTCTTAATAAAATAATACTTTCTTTCAGCATTGTAGAACCAGTTTTACCTGCTTCATTTGTTGGACTATTTCTTGAAGGCATTCGTTTATTAGGAATATTACGATAGAAAATTCCTTGTTGTATAAATCCTATATTCTCTGCTAATTCACAAATAATTGTATCGGTTTTTAAGACTAACTCTTTTACTGTTCTATTACCGATGATCAAACAAAAGTATTTATTGGGTTTAAGAATATTGTGTGCCTGTATTAATGCCTTATTTAAATCTATATAAAAACTCAATACTTCTTTTGCTCGTTCTTCATCTTTGTCTGCAATGCTATTAATGCTAAACTTGAGTGTAATGGATTTGTCTAAGATTGGATCGCTAAGGTTAACATTATTCTTTCCCCCAATTAACTCTTTATCAATATCTTTAATGTTAGGTGGAAGTAAATCCAACCATTGAGAAGATAATCTAGAAAATTGTCCATAAGCCACAGTAGTTCGACTATCTCCGTATGGAGGCGAAGTAATAATGAGATCTACTGAATTATTTGGTATTCCATTATCTTTAGTTGCATCCCCCATGATGATACGAGAATGGGTATGGGGAAAAATATTATTTACATACTCTTTCATTCCTATAATATTATTTTCACATATTTTAATAAATTCACTTGTAACATCCGGTTTAAACTTATCTGTCATTTTATTAGGAGAGCGAAACAATTTAAATTCTCCATGTCTGGTATAAGAAACAATTCTAACCACATTGCTAAAACAGACGAAAAAGAAGTTACGGATATTTTCTTCAGGAATCTTAGAAATTGCCTGTTTTAATCGTGTAAGATCGTTAATCACATCCTTTTTAAACCAGAAATCAATATTAGTAAAAAAATATGGATGAACATCCTTTATAGATTCATATTCATCTATAATAAATTTAAGTTTATCAGTCAAGTTTTTGGGATTAATTGGTGTTGTTTTTACACGAGCGATTAAAACTGCCAGAGGATTAAGTTCAATTCCAATAGAATTACGATTAAGCAAACTGCTTTCAACTAATGTTGTGCCAGAGCCACAAAAAATATCACATACTGTATCCTTTTCTTCTGAAAAAACTGAAATCAGTTTACGAGCAATTTGTGGAATAAACATCGCCGGATAATTATGAAAACCGTGTGTGTAAGTTTTTGTTTGATATTTTTTAAAATCCCATTCTTCTATCCAGTGCTTAATATTATTATTATAATTATAATGCTGATTATGATTAGAATATCCTCCCAAAGAAATGATTTGTTCTAATCTATTAATTCGCTGATGCGTCTGTGATTTTTGTTTTAACTCCGATGAATTAAATAAATAAACATTTTCATCTTCTTTTACTAAAAACTTGCTTGGATTTTGAGGTGCGGCAAATTCGCGACTTTTATTAAGATATGTTTCAAGAGAATGTTTAGGAAAACGACGTTGTCCTCCTGGTGTTCTTATAGGATGCAATAAACCTTTTTTTTCCATACGATAAATTGTCTTTGTGCTTACGCCTAAAAATATTGCTGCTTGTTTTGTATTCAACATTTTAGTTTTTTGCTTGGTTTGTTCCATAACTGTTTTTGCTCTTCATATATATTATACGACATTAGACATCATTAGACAATATATATATAGAATTATCCAATACAACATAAGTCTGAAGAAAAAGTGAGAGGTAATAACCTGTCCAACCTACGAAGTTGGACGAAAATTTGTAAATGGAGTTATATTTCCAACTTACGAAGTTGGCCAGAGGTTTTGCCCACAATTTTATACACTACAGAATCACTGCATTCCCAAACAACTAAACTATCCGTATTCATCTAATGTCTTATCCGTTTACATCTCGATGATTAAATAACTAATTTATCTGTTTACATCTCGATGATTAAAAATGCGGGAGTTTATAATATTCACCATGTTTGCTTAAAATTCTTTCTCCCTCTAACTCATGGTAATTCAGGAAGATTTCCAGATTAATTTTCATCTCTCCTCCTTTATATCTTATTAAATTGTAGGGAAAAAAAATGTGATATCAAGTGTTTGTATATAATTTTAAAAGCTGTTATGATTTTCTAATTTTATACAATATATCTTATGTATTACTGCGATAAAGGAATTGTTTTAAGACACAGAGATGTCAACGAGGCTGATGTTATTGCGAGCATCTTTACACTTCGATATGGAAGGCTTGAGGTCAATTTTAGAAGTGCAAGAAAATCTGCTGCAAAGCTCAGGCCACTGACAGAACTTTTTTGTTACGGTGATTACAGATTCTATTTGAAAAAATATGGTGCAATGCCTCTATGCATAGGTGGTGGAATAATATCTTTTTATACTGAGATGAGAAATAATTTAGAAAAGATGATGATGTTTTCTATTATTTCTGATATTGTTTTATCTCTAACACCAGTTTATCAGAGCTCAGAGGATAAATTCAATCTTATACTTTCATCGCTTGATTATCTCAATTCAACAGAATCTGTTTCAAAGTGGTTTGTTATCGTTTTTATAATGAATTTCCTTGAGTACTACGGTGCTGGATTTAAAATGACAAACATTGGTTATGAATCAGAGCTATGGGATCTCATCCACAGACCAGATTTTTCATCGTTATATCGGCTTGATGAATATGAAGATCTTTATGATGACCTTCTTGATTTTGCAACTTCAAAGCTTTTGGAACACAGCAACAGAAATTTTCAGATTCGCTCAGCCTTAAAATATAACAATCTTGCTTCTCAATTATAATTACGGAGGATTTATGTATTTTCAAAATTTAATAAACAGCCTTAATGACTACTGGATAAAACAGGGATGTATAATGGTCCAGCCATATGACCTTGAGAAAGGGGCAGGAACATTTAACCCTGCAACATTTTTTGGAGTTCTGACTACAAAGCCAACGGCAGTATGTTATGTTGAGCCTTCAAGAAGACCAGCAGATGCAAGATTTGCAAGCAACCCTAACAGGCTTGGAAAATATTATCAGTATCAGGTTGTAATCAAACCTCCACACAAGGATATACAGAAGGTTTATCTTAAATCGCTTGAGGCCATAGGGATAAAGATATCAGAGCATGATATAAAATGGATCGAGGATGACTGGGAATCACCAACACTCGGAGCAAATGGAATAGGCTGGGAGATATGGCTTGACGGTATGGAGATAACACAGTTCACATACTTCGAGAAGATGGCATCATTTGATCTTTTTCCTGTAACTGTTGAAATAACATACGGGCTTGAAAGACTCTGTATGTTCTCACAGAAAAAAGATAACATATTTGATATTATGTGGAATGAAAAAATAACCTATGGAGAGGTACACAAAGAAATGGAAAAGCAGTTTTCTGTTTATAGTTTTGAAAAGAGTGATGTTGATAGATTAAGGCAGGACTTTGATTACTATGAGAAAGAGGTTTTAAGACTAACAAAAGATTCACTTTTTTATCCTGCTTATGATATGGTTATGAAGGCATCGCACAGCTTCAATCTGCTTATGGCAAGAGGTACTATATCAGTTGCTGAAAGAGCAAATCTTATAAAAAGGATACGAGATATGGCAAGGTTATGTGCTGATGAATATGTCAAGGGAACAAAAGCAGAGGTCAAAGATCAGAAGGAGTTAAAATGAAAAAGAATGATGTTTTGTTTGAACTAACTGTGGAAAATATTCCTGCAAGATTTGTTTTAATTGCAAAAAAGCAGCTTCAAGAAAAACTTTTAGAACTTATGAAAAACTCAAGGCTTGAGTTCGGTGATATAAAAATTTATTCAACCTACAGAAGGCTTACTGTTTTTATATACTCAGTTTCATCAAGAACAGAGAAGGTTATTGAAAAAGCGTACGGACCTAATGCAAGGATGTTAAAGGATGAAAATGGAAATTATACAAAAGCTGCAGTAGGATTTGCAAAGGCCTGTGGAGTTAAGCCTGAAGAATTAAAAACTGCTTTTGTAGAAAAAAAGGGCGAAGTTCTTTATGCTCAGAGAGTTATCCCATCCATAAACGCAGAGAAAGTTCTTTCTGACGTTTTTAAAGAAGCAATAAAATCTCTTAATTTTCCAAAGAGTATGATTTGGGAAGATTCCAAGTTTGTTTTTGCAAGGCCAATAAGGAATATTCTTGCAATATACGGCACAAGGCTTATCCCCATTGAAATTGCAGGAGTAAAAAGCTCGAAGTTTACTTATTCATCATACTTTACAGGCTTTAAAAAGATTTCAATAAAAAAACCTGATGAGTATTTTAATCAACTTGATAAAAACTGTGTTATGGCTGATGATGAAAAGAGAAAAAAAGCCCTTGAAAACATAATAAAAGGGGTTGAAGAAAGGGTTAAGGCAACTGTAAAAAAGGATGAAGATCTTATAGAAGAAAATCTGTATTTAGCTGAATATCCAAGTGGAGTGCTTGTAAAATTTTCTTCAGATTTTTTAAAACTGCCAAAAGAATTATTGAACCTTGTGCTAAAGAAACAATTAAAGTTCTTTGCAATACTTGATGAAAAATCAAATCTTTTACCATTTTTCTTAGGAATAAGAGACGGACTTTCTGTTGGACATAAGAATGTGGAAGAGGGATTTTTAAATGTTTTCAAGGCAAGATGTGCTGACGCAATATTTTTTTATGACTTAGACCTCAAAACTGACAAATTAATATTTGAAGAAAAACTCAAAAGCATGCTCTTTCAAAAAGAACTTGGCAGTATGTATGATAAGGGATTACGGGTAAGAAGTGTTGTCAAAATGCTTGCAAATGAGTTTAAAATTTATGATGAAAATTTGATAAATGCTTCTAAATACATATATTATGATTTAGCATCAAGCGTTGTGAATGAGTTCCCAGAGCTTGAAGGGATAATGAACTACTATTATGCTAATAATTACGGAATTTATGATGAGCAGATAAAACTTGCAATAAGTGAAATATATCTTCCAGTAGCCAATGATTCAAAGATGCCATCAAATCAGTATTCCTCATTATTTTCAGTGGCTCATAAAATAGATACACTTGTTGGCGATTTTATACTTGGCATCATACCAAATGGTAGCAATGATCCACATGGATTAAGAAGGTATGCGTTAGGAATAATAAGAACTGTTTATGAAAACGACTTTAATATAAATCTTAAAAAACTTATAAAATTTTCATATGATTCATATCCTGATGATATCAGAAACAAAAAGGATATAAAAACACTTGAAGATGAAATTCTTGATTTCATATATCAGAGGCTCGAATCATATCTTGAAAGCAAAAAATTTGGGGTTGATGTTATAAACTCTGTTAAATCTATATTTTTAAAAGAGGGTGATGAAGCAAGAGCCATAAAAAGGATTGAAGTAATAAACTCATTAAAAAATATAGATGACTTCAGAAACTTTGCTCTGATATATAAAAGGCTCAAGAATATCACAAAGGATTTTACTCCTAAATCAAATATAGACACAACACTTTTTGAAAAGGATGAAGAAAAAAAACTTTATGACAGTTTCATAAAGATAAGTGAACAGGTGAACAGAAGCATCAACGACTCAGATTTTAAAACTGCTGCTATGGAAATAATCAAGCTTCGTGAACCACTTGAAAGTTTTTTTAATACTGTTCTTGTTATGGTTGACGATGAGAAAATTAAAAATAATAGATTAACAATGCTAAAAAATATATATAATCTTTTTATAGAGATATCTGACATAAGCCAGATATCATATTGAAAGGGTTATTAAGGAGGATATATGGAAAAAAAGACAAAGGTTATAGCAGGTGGAGTTGCATTATCAGCAGTTGCAGCAGCAGCTATATATTTTTTAGCTGGAGAGAAAAACAAAAAAAATAGAGAAAAGATTGCTCAGTGGGGACTTGAGATGAAAACAGAGCTCCTAAAAAAGATGAAAGATATGAAAGATGTTACAAAGGAAGAATATGATAATCTTGTTGATGAACTGACTGAAAGATATGAAAGAGTGAAGAAGGTTAGTTCAAAGGATTTAAAGGTTATATCAAAGGACTTAAAAGGGGCTTGGCAGCATATCCAGAAAGAGATAAAATAGTTATTTGGTTATTTAATCATCGAGATGAATACAGATTCATCAGGATGAAAACGGATAAACATTAAGATTAAGTCAAAATGCAGAAGGCAAAATTTAAGGAAATTTCTTATTTGTCTGTCCTCTGTTTTCTGTCTTCTGACCTCTGTTATTTGGTTGTCTGGTAAAAAAATTAGGGCTGTCTTAAACCCGTTCTATCTGGGTGACAGCCCTATAACTTATATATAGCAGATTTTTTTATTTTGTCAACCCCTCTTTATGACTTACACATTTTTTAGTTAAAAAAACTTCTAAGTGCTGCGAACCAAAAGTAACCGCTTCAGTTATTTTTGGTTCTTACTCGTTACCCCATCTACGATCCCGAACCGTGATACGGTTCGGGATCGTAGTGTTTCCCGATGATTAAACAACTAATTTTCTTTCCTGTCCTCTGTATTCTGTTTTCTGACATCTGACTTCTGTCTTCTGTCTTCTTTTTTGCTGTCCACTGACCACTGTTTTGTCTTTTGGGTTTTGCTGATCACTGCCCACTGACCACTGTCCACTATTAAAACGGATAGTTTATTTTAACTATTGTGTTCATCCCCTCAGAACCAAAAGCGAATTCAGCAGTACCAACTATTTGTGGTCTTAAGACTATTCTTAGTGCAAGGCCAGGACCATACTTTAAATCACCAGTTGAAATTTTTGAAAGCGATGGGGCAACAGTTCCTATGTCAATAAATGGTGAAACTTCCAACTCCGTCAAAAATTTCATTACAGATTGTTTAACTATTGTAAACCTCTGCTCTATGTTTAAAACCATTTTTGCCCTATCAACAAATCTTCCATCGCCAGCCTCTCTAAGACCAGTTGATTCCCCCAACTGAGGCATATTGTAAAAAGGAATATCATCACCAGTCTGCCATTGAAGTAAGAATCTTACAGCTGTTATTGATTTATCAAGGAGTTTATAATTATAGTAATCCTTTAATTCCAGAGTATATATGGAGTAGTCATAATCAGAAAGAAGTCCCTTTTTTGAGAATGCACCTGAAAAAATGAAGTATGTTCCTATCTTTGGTATAAATGGATGATCGGTGTTATCAAAGAGAATTGAAAATCTGTTTGTAAAAAAAGATTTATAACTGTTATACATTGAATATTCAACAGGAAAGGAATCTGAAAATTTTTTATTGGTGAATATACCATTTTCTGCCTTGTTCTGGTAGTACGACGGAGTGTAATCAAAATAAACATTTTTAAACAGCGGAAGGCTCAAACTAAACTCCCCACCTTTAAGATAATAGGTGTAGTTCGCACCATTGCTCTTTTTAGAATCTATACCATAACCATAAAATGATGATTTAGGATTGTGCCAGTCTCTGAGTTCAGCATTCAATCTTATGTTCGAGCCAAGAATCTCCGGATTATAATAATGAAAAAACACCTCTCTCTGGACATGTTCTGAAAGATATCCCCTTGCAACTATGAGTGATTTTTCTGTCGGAAAAAAGTAATGTCTATAGGCATAGGTATAACCGAGATCAGCATTTTTTGTTATTGATGGTGCAATAACAGATGATATTGAATCATTCTTTCCCTTGAGCATAAGCACAGGCATAAATCCCCAGTCAATTCCTAAATCCTTGCTTGTGTTTACAATAGGTAGTACTAAAAATGGATTCCCTTTTATATCAAATATAACACTCTTTGCTATATTGTTTAATACCCCACCCTCAGGTTCTGGTGTAGAATTAAAAACCTTCAATATATCGTTTCTGTCCTTTTCTTTTAAAAACTCTTTTTTTATCGTATCCTTTTCTTTTATAAATTTTTTATCGTCAGCATAACAAAGCGAAAAAGCAGATAAGATTAGAAAGCAAAAAAATATTTTTTTCTTCATATATAAATTTTTTTCACAATAGGCATTCTTCTCCCGCTTCCAAAGGCTTTTTTAGAAAGCTTTAATATCAAAGGCATTTGTCTTCTTTTGTATTCATTTCTTTCTATCCTTTTTATAATATCCTCAACTACACTACCCATGCCTGTAATCTTTTTTATCATTTCTGGAGTTTTTCCCTCCTCTATATAAAGTTTTATTATTTTATCAAGAACCGAATATTGTGGGAGATCATCATCATCCCTCTGATTGTATTTAAGCTCGGCTGTTGGTGGCCTTTGAATGATTGAATAAGGAATTATCTCACTGTTCCTGTTTATATAATTTGCAAGCTTATAGACATCAGTTTTAGTCAGATCTCCTATAGGAGCTATGGCTCCACAGCTATCACCATAAAGCGTAGAATATCCAACAGCAATCTCTGATTTGTTTCCTGTTGTCATGACAAGACTATTATATCTGTTTGAATAGCTCATCAGTATGTTTCCCCTTATCCTTGATTGAATGTTCTGAAGTGTTATGTCTATATTTGACTCATCAAGTTTAAGAGTTTTTATATACTGCTTGTAAAGAGAATCTATTGAGATTGTGTCATAGCCTACATCTAAATTCTTCAAAAGTTTTATAGCATCATCAATGCTTTGCTTTGAGGTAAATTTTGAAGGCATCAAGATTCCCCTAACATTCTTATTGCCTATTGCTTTTGAGGTAAGATAAAGAACAATTGCAGAATCTATTCCACCACTTACTCCAATTAGAGCAGTTTTAAAATTCTGTTTTATAAAATAATCCCTTATACCAGTTATTATTGCATTTTCAATAAATGAAAGGTCTTCATCAATGATGTTTTTATTAACGCTATCGTCTATGGTTATAACCTCTTCTTCAAAAGCTGCTGCTGTATAAACATCTCCATTTTTCTTAATCAGCATAGATGAACCATCAAAGACAAGCTCATCGTTTGCTCCAACAGTGTTAACATAAACTATATCAGCCTTTTTTTCTCGAGCAAGCCTTGAAAGAATTTTTTTTCTCAACGCAGCCTTACCATGATAATATGGTGATGCTGAAAGATTTATTATGAGCTCAGGATTAAAATCCTTTATAATATTTTTTGAATAAAGATTTTTATCAGGAAGTAGTTCTGTCTGGCTCCATATATCCTCGCAGATTGTTATTAAAATCTTCTTTCCTTTGAATTTTATTATCCTGTAATTGTTCCCCTCATTAAAATATCTCTTTTCATCAAAGATATCATATGTTGGCAAAAGATTTTTGCTGAAACTATAAATAATTTTTCCATTTTGAATAAAAGCTGCTGAGTTTAAAAATTTTTTGCCATAGCCTTTATTAAAGTCAACATAACCAATTACGGCTGCGGTCTTTTTTGTTATCATTGAAAAATCTTTAACAGCCTTTATGTTTTCCTTTATAAAATCGGTATTGGCAATCATATCAAGTGGTTGATAACCTGTGGTCAAAAGCTCAGGATATATGATTATATCGGAGTTTTCCCTTTCAGCTTTTATATACGCATCCTTTGCTTTTTTTATATTGTTTTCTATATCTCCGACTTTGAGATTGAGCTGCGCAAGTGTAATCTTCATAATATCTAAATTATAGCAAAAAAAAGTAAGAGGAGTTTTTCCATTACTTTAAGTCTTTATCCATTTATTTTTTATTTCATAATATTTTAGTTGCAATCAACTTGTATTAGTGAATTGTAAAATAAAATTCTTTAAATTTAATGGCTAAGAACAACAGCAATCAATTTTTTGGGTTTAACTTATTTATAAATTATGCTTTTTTTATTGGATAAAATTTGATATACTATTTTTATAGTGCTAAAAGGTAGAGTGATTGATTTTAGCAGAATTACTAAAAACAACCATTATAGTTGTTTTATGGAGGAGTTAAAAAATGTTTAATGTTACAATGAAATCAATGTTAGAAGCAGGTGTTCATTTTGGTCATCAGACACATAAATGGAATCCGAAGATGTCTAAATATATATTTGGTGAAAGAAATGGGATACACATCCTTGATCTTCAAAAAACTATAAAAGAATTTAAAAAGGCCTACCAGTATGTCGTTGATAGTTCAAAGGAAGGAAAGACATTTCTTTTTGTAGGAACAAAAAAACAGGCCAAAGAGATAATAAAATCTGAAGCAGAAAGATGCGGCGCATTTTGTGTCTATGAAAAATGGCTGGGTGGAATGCTTACAAACTTTGAGACAATAAAGGTTTCAGTAAGAAGATTGGAAGAGCTTGAAAATATGGAGAACAAAGGATATTTTAAGGTTATGTCAAAAAAGGAGGTTTCAAGGCTCACCAAGGAAAAGAACAGATTGACAAAGCTTTTGTCAGGAATAAGGAATATGAAGGTTCTTCCTGATGTTATGTTTGTCATAGACCCAACAGAGGAATACAATGCAGTAAGAGAAGCAAGGAAATTAGGAATACCAGTGGTTGGGGTATGTGATACAAACGCAGATCCTAATTCGGTTGATATAATTATACCTGGCAATGATGATGCTGCAAGATCTGTAAGACTTTTTTGCGTTTCAGTTGCAGATGCTATAATAGAGGGAAGGGAAGCAAACAAACAGCCTGAACAAAACGTTGAAGAAAATGCCCAGAATGAGACTGAAACAGCTGAATCTTCTGAAAATACTGGAGGAACCAGCGTTCAGGAGACAACAGAGGAAGCAACAGAAGAAAATGTTAATGCTGAAGATACTTCTTCTGTTGATGAAAAGGTTGAACAATAAGGAGATTTAAATGGCAGCTACTATAACAAATGAAGATGTGATGAAGTTGAGAGCACAGACCGGGGCTGGAATAATGGACTGCAAAAATGCTCTTAAAGAAGCGGATGGAAATTTTGAAAAAGCTGTAGAGATATTAAGGAAAAAGGGATTGAGCGGTCTTGCTAAGAGATCTGGCAGGGCAATGAAAGAGGGTATTGTTGTTTTGAAAAACAACGGTAACAAATATGTTATGCTCGAGCTTAACTGTGAAACAGATTTTGTTGGAAAGAATGAGGAGTTTGTAAATCTTGCCAACCAAATAGCAGATGATATGTTAAGAAATGATAGTTTCAATCCTGTCGAAGATCCTTCGGCAAAAGAGAAGCTTAACAATCTTGCTATGAAGATTGGTGAGAATATGCAAATAAGAAGAGGAGTAACATACACAAAGGATTTAAACACTATCATCGGCAGTTATCTGCACGGTGATAACAAAAAGGCATGTCTTATAAAAATATCCTATGAGGGGACACCATCAGATACCTCAAAGATAGAGGAACTCGCTAAAAATCTTAGTATGCAGGCTGTAGCTATGGGACCAAAATGGACAAGAAGAGAGGATGTCCCAGCAGAGGTAATAGAAAAAGAGAAGGAGATCTATAGATCAAACCCAAAGAATCAGGGAAAGAGTGAGGCTGCTCTTTTAAAGATGCTTGAGGGAAGGATCAATAAGTTTTATGAAGAGACATGTCTTATGGAGCAGTCATATATAAGGGATAGCAAATTAAACATAAAACAGTATGTGGATCTTGTATCAAAGGAAACAGGAGTCAATCTTAAGGTTGAAAAGTTTGATACATTCATAGTCGGGCTTGAATAGATGAAAAATAATTAAATATTTGAAGCCGATTTCCTTTAAAAGGGAAATCGGCTTTTTTTTTGAGGAGGCATATGACCAAAAGAGTTCTTCTTAAACTCTCAGGTGAGGCACTGGCATTGATGTCAGGGACAGAGCATAATGTTATTTCCCCCACAGCTCTCACATTTATAGCTGAAGAAATAAAAAAGGCTGCTAACAAAAAAATTCAGATATCAATGGTAATAGGCGGTGGAAATATATGGAGAGGAGCGAAAAAAAATCATAATGGCATAGATCGCGTAACATCAGACAATATGGGAATGCTTGGAACAATAATAAATGCTATGGCAATTCAATCAGCCCTTGAAAACGTAGGGGTTATAACAAGAGTCCAGACTGCAATAGAAATATCAAGGATAGCAGAACCGTTCATAAGAAGAAGAGCAATAAGACATTTAGAAAAAGGTAGAGTTGTCATATTTGCCGGAGGAACAGGAAATCCATACTTTACAACAGATACAGCAGCAGCTTTGAGAGCGGCTGAGGTCGGTGCTGAAATAATACTCAAGGCAACTCAGGTTGATGGTGTTTACAGTGATGATCCAAAAATAAATAAGAATGCTACCATGATAAAAGATATCTCATATATAGATGCCCTTAAGAAAGGACTTAAATTTATGGATCACTCTGCATTGAGCCTCTGTATGGAAAACAAAATTCCGATAAGGGTTTTTAATCTTCATAAAAAAGGGAACATATACAGGGCAATTATTGGTGAGGATGTAGGAACACTTATAAAATAGTGAAAGCTGTTTATCTGGAGGCAGTATGGAAGATGTTTTTAATGAAATAATAGAACTGCATAAAAAATCGTTAAAAGAACTTGAAGATAAAAAGGATATAGTTTTAAAGATAGCAGAGATAATTCATAAAGCTATTAAAAACGGCAACAAGATACTGATCTGCGGGAATGGCGGAAGTGCAGCGGACAGCCAGCACTTTGCTGCAGAGCTTGTAGGAAGATTTACAAGGGAAAGGAAGGCATACCCTGCTATTGCACTTACAACTGATACATCAATAATCACATCCATATCCAATGATTATTCATTTGAAAAAATTTTTGAAAGACAGATTGAGGCATTGGGTAAAAATGGAGATATTTTGATTGGTTTTTCAACCTCTGGCAAAAGCAAAAACATTATTTCCGCTTTCAAAAAAGCAAAGGAAAATGGGATAACAACGATAGCCATACTTGGGAGCTCTGGCGAGCTTTATAATATGGCGGATATTTCCTTTACTGTTCAAGGCAGCACAGCAAGGGTTCAGGAAATACACTCCATTGTAATTCATATAATATGTGAAATTGTTGAAAGTTTACAGATTTAATAGTTTTTTGAAACTATCATATTATATCAAATAATGTCCTTTTATTTTCTGATTCATTTTTTACCTTTTCTTTAATATCTGAAACTTTGCCGTCCAGTCTTTTTAATATGACATTATAATATTCCTTTGATATTTCCATTGTTATAAAGTTTCGTTTTAATCTCTTAGCCACTACTGATGTCGTTCCTGTACCACCAAAAGGGTCTAAAACCAAATCCCCTTGATTAGAGCTCGTTTTTATTATTAATTCCAGCAAGTCTTCAGGCATCTGGCAGGGATGCTTCCCTATCCGTTCTTTAAAAGTGCCACAAACTCTTGAAAATTGCCATACATCATCAGGAATCTTCCCTAAGGGATTTGCCCGCTTATCTTTATAGATAAGTTGCCTTGCAGAAGGAACTCTTATATCTTTATCATAGGGGTCACTGAAAAAGTCTATTTGAGCAATAAAGCAATGATTTTCGTTATGAGGCGAGGAAGGACGAGCGAGCATACTACAAAGTAGTCTGTAAGCGAGTTCTGACGAAGCCGTAGTAGAAAAGCGTTGTCTTTATTGCCAAAAG
>JAAYVG010000038.1 GCA_012517285.1 Elusimicrobiota bacterium | reverse complement strand
AGTGGACAGTGATCAGTGGTCAGTGGACAGTAAAACCAAAAGAAGACAATAAAACTAGTGGACAGTGATCGATGGCTAGTGGAGAGTAATTAAGGTGTTTACTTTATTTCTGAACAATGTCCTCTGAATACTGCTTACTACCTGACCACTGTATTAGTGATTAGTGGGTAGTGGACAGTGGGCAGTAAAGGAAACACCTTATTCACTAACCATTATTGCTTTTTGTCTTTTCTGTCTTCTGATTGCTCTATGTCTTTTTTTTCTATTTATGTTCATATCCCATTCTGCAGGCGAAAGTGCAATTACTGTGCTTTCTATTCCGTTACACAGACTGACTTGATAAATGAGTATATCAGATCGCTCGAAAAAGAGATTGAACTTCAAAGTAAAACAATAAACAAAAATATAAAAAAATATAAAACAATTTATTTTGGTGGTGGAACTCCATCAGTTATTGATATAAAATCGCTTGAAAAAATTTTTAGAAAATTGGCGAATATTAAAGGATTTAACTCACTTGATGAGGTTACATTTGAGGCGAATCCTGATTCAATTGATGATGATAAGATAAAGCTATTGAGAGATTTCAATATCACAAGGGTTTCACTGGGGCTTGAAAGCAGCCTTGATAAATATTTAAAATTTTTAGGCAGGCTCAGCAGCTATGATGATTTTTTAAAAAAATATGATGCTGTAAAAAAATATTTTGATGTTAACATAGATCTGATATACGGTATCCCGGGCCAGTCAGAAAAAGAGCTTGTGAGTGATATAAAAAATGCTGTTGATTTAAAGCCAGATCATATATCAGTTTACGGGCTTGAGATACATAAAAATACTCCTTTCTATGGAAGGGTCAAAACTGATGATGATGAAATGAGTAATTTTTATTTTCTTCTCTGTGATTTTCTTGTTTCAAATGGATATTTGCACTATGAGATATCAAACTTCTCACTATTAGGAAAAGAGTCAAAGCACAACCTAAACTATTGGAACTGGGGAGATTATATTGGATTAGGAGCTTCTGCAAGCTCTCATATAAGAGATATGAGATATAAGAATATATCAGATGTGAGGACTTACATAACTGCCCTAAATAATGGTAAAATAGAATTAGAATACAGTGAAAAGCTTGATAAAAAAGATATAAATAATGAGATTTTAATGCTATCGCTCAGAAAGGTTTCAGGGCTTGATAAAAAAAGCCCCACATATTTGATATTTAAAGATAAAATTTTAAGCATGATATCAAAAGGATATATGGAAGAATATAAAGATAGTGTAAGAATAAAAAAAGAATATTTTTTTGTTTCTAACAGCATCATATCGGATATAATGCAATAAGGAGTTTTTATGTTGGCAAAGATATATGACCCTAAACTTGTTGAGGAGAAATGGATTGATATATGGCAAAAAGAAAAACTCTTTGATATGCGTATAGATAAATCAAAGAAGCCTTTTTCAATAGTAATTCCCCCACCAAACATAACAGGTGCACTTCATATGGGTCATGCCCTTGACGATACAATGCAGGATATACTAATAAGATATAAGAGAATGTCGGGATACAATACATACTGGGCTAGTGGAACTGATCACGGTGGTATAGCAACTCAAAATGTTCTTGAAAAATCACTGCTGAAAGAAGGGATAAAAAAGTCTGATATGACGAGACAGGATTTCCTTGACAGGATGTGGAAGTGGTATGACGAGTGTGGTTCAACGATATTAAATCAGCTTAAAAAAATTGGCTGTTCAATAGATTTTTCAAAGGAAAACATAAGATTTACTATGGATGCTCCAAGAACACTTGCAGTTAACACAGCCTTTAAGGAACTGTGGAATAAGGGACTTGTATATCGTGGTGAGAGGATGATAAACTGGTGCCCGAGATGTTATACAGCGCTCAGTGATATAGAGGTTGAGTATGATGAGGAAAAGTCAAAACTATGGTATATAAAATATACTGTTGAAAACAGCAGTGAATATATTGTTGTTGCAACAACAAGACCAGAGACTATGCTGGGTGATACTGCAGTTGCTGTAAATCCTGACGATGAAAGATATAAAAAAATTATTGGTAAAAATATTATTATTCCTATTGTTAACAGAAAAATAAAGGTTATTGCTGATGAAAAGGTTGAAAAAACTTTTGGAACAGGAGCTGTAAAAATAACCCCTGCACATGACCCTCTTGACTATGAGATATCGCAAAGACATAGCCTTGAAATGATAAAGGTTATATCAGATGATGGAAGAATGATCAACTGCCCTGAAAAATATATTGGTCTCAAAGTTGTAAAAGCAAGGGAGGAGATTGTAAAGGATTTAGAAGCCGCTGGTTATCTTGTAAAGGAAGAGCCATACACACACTCAGTTGGCAAGTGTTATAGGTGTTTGAACTCAATAGAGCCAATGATAAGCGAGCAATGGTTTGTAAAAACAAAACCTATGGCGGTAAATACTATAAAAGCACTCAATGATAAGAAGATCATATTTTATCCTGAGAGATGGGTTAAGCCTCTTCTTGACTGGCTTAATAATATCGAGGATTGGTGTATATCGAGGCAGATATGGTGGGGTCACAGAATACCGGCATATTACTGTAAAAAATGTTCTTCAGCAGGGCTTGTTTTTAATGAAAAGGGTGAGATAGTAAAGGTTTCAATAAAGGCGGGTGCAAAGCCAATAGTTTCTATTGAGAAACCTTCTGTATGCCCTGATTGCGGCTCATCAGAGCTTGTTCAGGATCCTGATGTCCTTGATACATGGTTTTCATCAGCATTATGGCCAATGTCGGTTTTTGGCTGGCCTAAAAAAACTGAGGAGCTTGCCTATTTTTATCCCACATCAGTTCTTGTTACAGGTTATGAAATAATCTATCTCTGGGTCCAAAGAATGATTTCAAGCGGACTCTTTCATATGGGAGATATCCCTTTTGAAAAGGTTTACATACACGGAATAGTAAGGGATAAGCATGGTCAGAAGATGTCAAAATCAAAGGGCAATGTTATTGATCCGCTTGATATGATGTCAAAGTATGGTACTGATGCAATGAGATTTTCTCTTACAATAGCAGCTATAGGTGGAAAGGATATACCTTTCAGTGAGAATTCAATAATAGGTGGTAGAAATTTTATAAATAAGTTATACAACATTTCAAGGTTTATACAGATGAATATTAAGGATGATGAAACTTACATAATAGATGATGACAGGCTTGATCTAACTGATAGATGGATTATAACCAGAGTGAATGAGGTTGCTGATGAGTATAGGAAACTCATGGATGATTATATGCTCAGTGAGGCACTTGATGCTGTATATGGGTTTGTATGGGATGAGTTTTGCGACTGGTATATAGAGCTATCAAAGCTTTATTTGAACGGTGATCTTAAAAATCATAAGATGGGTGTTATATTAAAAGTTTTTGGGCTTTCAGTGAAGATGCTTCATCCGTTTATCCCTTTTGTTACAGAGGAAATATACTCAGCACTCAGAAAAAAATTTGGTGATGAGGCTAAATTTCTTGTTGATACCAGAATTAAAAAAATAAATGATTTAAAAGATCATTCCTCAAAGGAGATGATGAGCATATTAATGGAAATAATAAAGGAGATAAGAACACTAAGATCGGAGTTTTCAATCCATCCAACAAAAGAAATAGATGTCAATCTTATCTCTAAAAGGGAAAGGATAAGTGAGATATCTGGATACACTGATTATATAAGGCATTTAGCAAAGATATCAAAGCTTGATACCCTTGAATCATTCAATGGTGGAAAATCAATAAAAAGCGTTGCAGGAGATTTTGAAATATATGTTATGGTGGATGGAGATATTGATCTTGATAAGGAGAAAAAAAGAATAGCTTTAGAGATTGAGGCACTGAACAGATCCAATGAAAAGTGGAGTTCAGTGTTAAATGATAAAGAGTTTCTTAACAAAGCTCCTGAGTCAGAGGTTAAAAAGGTTAAGGACAGATTGAGTGAAAATTCAATAAAGCTTGAAAAGCTTACAAAAATGTTAGGTGGTCTTAACTGATGAGCAGTTTTATAAAAAAGTTTAGAGAAAAATACTGGATAAGAAAGGACAGGGAGGATCTATTTTTTGTAGGTTTTATGATAACCTGTATGGTTGCATCTGTTGTTACAACATACTGGCATTATTTTGATATGATAGAGATGAAGCCAAAGATAAAATTAAAAACTGAGGAAAAATCAAAGAAAGAGATAAAGAAATTAGAAGAGGTTGGATATATGATAAACCTCAAAAAAAATTCTACATTTTATAAGATTGATGATGATACAATAACTCCTCCTCCGCTCACAGAAGAAGGGATAAAATGAAAATGAAGTATTTATTGCCGGCTGCTATATTTTCAATCCTGTTTTTTTTAAAATTGAACTTATTTGCTCAGGTTCAATCATCAACCTATTCAAAGACCAAATCTAATATAGAGCTTGACTGGGGAAGGGATGCTGAAATAATAGATCACCCTGTGTATGGCGTTATAGTGATGTCAAGGGACAGATGGAAAAACTGGGTTTTTAGATCAATGATAATAATAATGGTTTATATATCGCTTATGTTTGTTATCCTTGCAATACCTAAAAATTCTGAGATAAATTTTATTGTTTCATATATTCTGTGTGGTTCAACATTTGTTATATCATTCTGGGAGAGCCTTAGTGGTTGGATGCTTACGAGGCTTAACAGCTATGGATATGGCTGGAGTTTTATGCTGGTATCACTGCCAATGTACGTAGCGTCATATTTTTCTACGATGAGGATCAAAAGGTATGATATATCATATGCCCAGATAAAGGAAGAGTTCAGAAAGATGAGTGAGGTTGAGGCAAAGAATTATACAGATCCGAGGTTATCCCCGATATCAGGCATACCTGGTGACTGGGAGGATGAGGATTTTATAAAACCAAAAGGAGTGTGATTTATGTCAGATAGTGTTCTTACAGATTCAAGCGGAAGCTATATTGGAAAAATAGTGGATAATGGAGATGAGCTTTTGCTTTACGATTCTTCAGGGAGTTATGTGGGAAAGTATGTAAAAACATCAGACTCAACCTATGACTCCGGGGGAAGTTTTGTAGGCAAAGGTAATCTTATTACCATGCTTTTAAAAAGATAATTATGAATCCTGTTTCACTCATAAGACAGTTTATAAAGGGTTTGTTAAAAGAAAATGAGCCGTATCAAATAGGGCTTGCTGTTGCCTTTGGTATGGTCATAGGAATAATTCCTAAGGACAACCTTACTGCACAACTTATTTTAATAATATCATTATGCTTCAAAACAAACATCCCTATGCTTCTTGTCTCAATTTTTTTATTTTCATCATTATCATTTATTACTGATCCTCTAACGGATAAAATTGGTTACTTTATCCTTACGCTTGACTCGCTAAAACCACTTTTTACTAAGCTATACAATACTCCAGTGCTACCTTGGACAGGTTTTAACAATACGGTTCTTATGGGTGGTTTTATAACAGGAATTATTCTTTTCTGGCCTGTTTATAGATGTGGTAAAAGATTTGGCAATTTTTATAAGAACAAGCTTGCTACAAAGATTTCAAACTCCAAGTTTGTAAAGGTCATAAAGGCAAGCTGGCTTTTTGAGTGGTATTTTAAATGAAAAAATTGATGAAGGAATTTAATATATGAAGTGGAGCTATATAATACCGAGGGCTTTTTTAATTATCATTATATATCTATTCTTTTATTTTGCATTTGACCCAATATTAAAATGGGGTTTTGTTAAAGCACTTGAGTCAACATTTGAGGCTAAGGCAGATATAAAGGACCTTAAAACAAGTTTTCTCCACCTGTCATTGAATATAAAAGGCCTTAGTGTCGGTAATAAAGATAAAGAGTATAGAAATCTTTTTGAATTTAAAGAACTGAGATTTTCTCTTCTTCCCAAACCATTGTTTGAAAAAAAGTTTGTTATAAACGAAGCCTTTCTTAGCGGGCTTGAGTTCTCCACTCCAAGGAAAACATCCTGCAAAATAAAGATTAAAAAAACACAGATGCCAGCATTCGTAGAGAACTATTTAAACACCCTGAAATCTTTTGCTACCAGCAGGATTGATGATATAAAAACCGATGCAATTGACAGTATAAAAATTGATGCAAACAGCCTTGATTCTGTAAAGCTTATAAATGAGCTGAAAGAAAAATATAATAATGATTATAAAAATATTGATGATAAAATTAATTTTTCTAAGTACGATGATAAAATAAAGGAGATAAACAAAAAAATTGATGCTGTAAAAAAAGAAAAGAATTTTATAAAGCAGATGAAACTTGTAGCTGATGTAAAAAAGGATGTTGACAGTTTATTAAAGGATTATAACAGCGATAAAAAAGAGATTGAAAGGCTTATAAATCAAACAAAGGATTATTATGATGAGCTTAACAAAGCAAGGGAGAATGACATAAACAGGGTTTCACAGCTTGCCAAGCTTCCAGATCTTGATAAAGAAAATATTTCAAAAATGCTTATTGGCGAGAGTGTGATGAATAAAATAAGCTATTATTACACACTTGCTCAAAATACTAAAAAATATATACCCGATAATCCCAAAAAAAAGGTTTTAGAGGAAAAGAAAAAGCGAGGCAGGATAATCTCATATCCAAAAGAAAAATCATATCCTAAATTTCTTCTTGTTATGGCTCATATAGATGGTGTTTTAACACCTGATAACCCGATAGCCTATTCTGCAAGCGTTCAAAACCTTACTACCCAGCCTCATATATATCCAAAGCCGATAAAAATAAATTTGTCAGGCAAAAAGGATGACTCCAGTATATCTCTTTATTCTGTAATTGATATCTATTCATCCACAATTACATCAAAAACAGATATAAAATATTATGGAGCAAAGCTTAACAACCTTTCGTTTGGGAACAATCAGATAAAGCTTGATATCCCTCAAGCGTTTATGGATACATCCATTCTCCTTGAGACCGTCTCTGACAATTTGAAATCTGATATAAAAATACTTTTCAGAGATGTTAATGTCAATCCTTCTGTTAATCTTACCTCAAAATATGATCTGATAAACAGGACAATAGAACAGTCGCTTTCAAATATAAAAACTTTTACCATTGATATCTCGGTGGGGGGAAGGTTTCAAAGCCCATCAATTTCATTCAAGACTGATATAGCTGAAATAATATCATCATCGCTTCAGTCAGCATTCAAGGCACAGGTGGATGAAGCAAAGAAACAGATATCAAAGAAAATAGATGACGAAATAAACAAGCAAAAGGAATCACTTGATAAGATGATAAAAGATAAACAGTATGAGCTTCAAAATAAACTAAAGCTCAATACTGATAAGCTAACAGACTGGCAGAACAGTATAAAAAATAAAATAAAGTTATAATTTTATGGATAAATTTTTAATAGCTGTAAAGAATGATATCAACTCCTCCCTCAAAGACATCCCTGAAAAATATTTTGACTTCAAGAAAAATTTTATAGATCCCCTTGGGAAGGCTACAAGAACAAGGTTTGCATATCATATAGCAGATGCATTGGCTATTGATACTGATAAAATAATAAAGATAGCATCATCGGCCGAGCTTATACATCTTGCATCTCTTCTCCATGATGATTGTGTGGATGATGGTGTGAAAAGAAGGGGCAATCCGACGATAAATTTTACCTTTGGTCTTAATATGGCAATACTTGTTGGTGATTTTACAGCAGCAATTGCTTTCAGAAAAGCAAATTCAATATCATCTGATATATCTTTTTCACTCGCTGATTGTGTTGAGGATATGAGCAAGGGAGCACTCCTTGAAGAGAACAGCAGATATAAAATAATAAGTAGTGATATATATTCTGAGGTTATATCCCTCAAAACAACACCGCTTTTTAAATGGATAGCAACCTCATGTGGATTGATATCAGGTGGGAGCTTCTCTCGTGAGTTAGAAAGGATTTCTGATAGCTTTGGTATGAGCTTCCAGATAATAGATGATATACTTGATATAAGTGGCGATGAAAACTCAATAGGAAAGGATACTTTCAAGGACATACTTGAGGGTAAGATAAACTATCCTGTTCTATTATCTCTTGACGATGACTATGTCAGAAAGAGGATTGAGGGTTTTTTTAATGATAGAGCTGATCTGACCTCCCTTTATGAGTTAAAAAAATACATAATTGAAAATGGATATATAGAAAAGGCAAGGGATAGGGCATTGAAACTTATAGAAGAAGTTGAGACTGATGTCCACAAACTGCCAAACAAAAAGGCAGCGGTTGAACTATATAATTTTATGTATTCAATGACAGAAAGGGAGAAATAGTAAAGTTGTAGAGTACAACTATTATGGTACAATTTGGAGTTTTTTATGAGTTTGTTTAAAAGATGGTGCATAGTGTTGAGGGCTTATTCATGGCCTGCATCAATTGTTCCTATGGTTATATCAGGGGTTTATTCATATAAAAATGGATGGTTTAACTGGTTTGATTTTTGTCTTGTTTTTTTTGCAGGGCTATCAATCCATATAGGTGCAAATCTTTTAAACACATACTACGATTACAGAAATGGTGTTGATGATGAAAGCTCTGATGACATAGGAATTGTTAAGGGGCTTATAACCCCTTCAAATGCTTTTTTTCTTTCTTTGTTGTTGTTTTCACTCGGTGCGGTAATAGGTCTCTTTATAATTTTTAAATATTCATTGTATAATTTGTTATGGATATGCGTTAGTGGGTTTTTGCTTGCAATAATATATACTGCAAATCCTTTTTCACTCAAATACAGAGCCCTCGGTGAGATCGTTATATTCCTCTGCTTTGGCCCTCTTATAGTAACTGGAAGCGTTATGATCATGGCAAAAAAATTCATTTTAGATTCACTTTATCTTTCACTTCCGACAGCTCTTTTAATAGTAAACATACTCCTTGCAAACAATATGAGGGATGATAGTTCTGACAGCCAAAAAGGAATAAAAACAGCTGTTGATGTATTTGGCATTAAAGCGGCTAAAAATATTTATTTATCATTTCTCTTGCTGAGTTTTGTTATAGCCTTTTTCTTTTTAAATTTTTCAATGGCCTCAGCTGTTTTGATAATTGGTTTGTTTCCTGCGTATAATCTTTTTAAAGTATTAAGAGTTGCTGATTATTCAGCTCTTGTCAGAGAAACATCAAAGTTTGTTCTGATATTTGGTTTCTTGTTCTCGGTGGCAATAGTTTTATGAACATATTGATAACAGATATAACCCAGCTACTGACATTAAAAGGTCCAAAGGCTGCAAGAATATCAAAAAACCTTTCAGAGCTTTCAATAGTAAAAAATGCAGCTCTCTATATTGAGGATGAAAAAATAAAATATGCAGGCAAGGAAAGCGATGTAATAAAACGCATTCCAAAGAATGATAAACACATCAACATAAAAGCAAATGGCGTTGTTATGCCTGCTTTTATAGATTCACACACACACACTGTATTTGCAAGACCAAGGCTTCTTGATTTTGAGATGAGAGCAAATGGGAAGAGCTATCTTGATATAAAAAAGGCTGGTGGCGGAATAAACAGAAGTGCCAGAGATATAAAGGAAGCATCAAAAAAAATTCTTGCTCAAAATCTTAAATATTTTGCTCAAAAATTTATTGAGTGCGGAACGACAACGGTTGAGGTTAAAAGTGGATACGGGCTTGATCTTATAAATGAGATAAAAATGCTTGAGGTTGTAAAGGAAACTGCTCCAGTTATTCCGCTTGATATGATACCAACATTCTTAGGTGCTCACTCCATTCCTAAAAAATTTTCATCCTCAAAAGAATATCTAAAATATTTAAAGGATAAAGTTTTACCTGCTGTTGCTCAAAAAAAACTTGCAAAATATGTTGATATATTTGTTGATGATGGACATTTTGGCATTGATGAGTCAGTGGATTATTTGGAGTATGCAAAAAAGCTTGGCTTTATCGCAAGGGTTCACTGTGAACAGCTTGCACACTCAGGTGGTTCTTATGTTGCTTCAATGGTAAAAGCAGTTTCTGCAGATCACCTTGATTTTGCTGACAGCAATGACATAAAAAGGATGGTAAAATCTGGTGTCTCTGCCATATTTCTTCCGGCATCAAACTATTTTATGGGGGTATTAAAGTATCCTCGTGCAAGAAATTTCATAGAGAATGGTGCTAATGTTGTTCTTGCTACAGATTTTAATCCGGGCACTTCTCCATGCTGGAATATGCAGTTTGTTTTATCTGTTGCAGTGAACTATATGAAGATGAGTGTTGAGGAGGCAATCGTTGCATCCACATACAATGCGGCTTGTGTTTTAGGTGTAAATAATAGTGTTGGTATGATTATTCCTAATATGCAGGCAGATCTCGTAGTTATGGATGTAAAAGATTATCGTGAAATAGCATATTATTTTGGTGATAATCTCAATAAAATTACAATAAAAAAAGGAAGAATAGTTTATGACAAAAGTAATACTTTTTGATATAGATGGAACTCTTATAAATACTGGTGGTGCGGGTTTAAGGGCATTGAACAAAGCTTTATCAGCTATGGGAGGCCCAAAAAATGTGTGTAGTTTTTTTGAGCTTCAGGGCTCAACCGACAGGGTTAATTTTGAAAATGCATACAGATGTGCTTTTAATAAAAAGCCATCAGAAAAAGATTATAAGAAAATAAAGGAGCTTTATATAAAATTCTTGCCAGAAGAGGTTGAGTATTCTGTCAAGAATAAAAAATATTTCAAGATAAAGGGGATAGAAAGACTTCTTGAAAAGCTTTCGAATAGAAAGGATATTTTAATAGGGCTTGGGAGTGGTAATCTTAAGGAAGGGGCATATATAAAATTAGAGCCATCAAGGCTTTCTCATTATTTTCTTTTTGGTGGTTTTGGTGAGAAGCATGAAAAGCGTGAGGATATGCTCAAAACAGCAGTTAAGGATGCTGATATAATTTTAAAAGAAAAGATAAGTCCATCGTATGTGTATATCATAGGCGATACTGAAAAGGATATAATAGCTGCAAAAAACTGCGGTTATCACAGTGCTGCTGTACTTGACGGGTTTGGAGATAAAAAAAAGATATTTGCTGCAGAACCTGAGTTTATGGAAAAGGATTTTGCAAACACAAATGTATGGCTTATGTGGTTAGGTATTGCTAAGGATCCAAAAGGGATTAAAAGGGGAACATATATATGTCCTGATACACCTATAGAGCATGCCTACTACGGTATGACGGGCAATGGCAGCATACTTCAAAGCACTGATATAAGTGATAAAATAATTGCAGTAAGAAAAAAGAAAAGGAATAAGGGGCAGTGAAAAAGTTATTTAGAAAAGCAATTTTATTATTTATTATCTAATCTAAAAAATTGACGAAAAAAGACATCATGTGATAATGGCGATAATTCGGTTGGTGGATCATTTAAGAATTAAAAAGTCTTAGATATTTCTCAAACATAAAAACTTTGTTCTTTTTAAAACCAGTTTTTTCTCTCAATATCTCTGCTTTTACCAGTTCATTTATCAGTCTTGAAGCAGTAGAAAAATTGATATCAAGAATCTCTGCCGCCTCATTTATATTAATGATTGGTTTCCCGTATAAATATTGAATCAACAATTTAGCATGTGTTTGCTTTCTTCCAAGATTAATGATTATATTTTCTGTCTCACTTTTTAATGATATTATTTTTCTAAATGTGTTAATGCTGTTTTCTGCAGTAATATATATGCCTTCAAGAAAAAATTTAATCCACTGTATAAGATTATTATTAACTCTTGCATTATTGAGATTGTCGTAATATAGACTTCTATTTTTTTCAAAAAAATCAGATAGATACAGTGTTGGTTTTGTTAGAATATTGTTATTTACAAGATATAATGTTATAAGCAATCTTCCAATCCTACCGTTTCCATCTAAAAATGGATGTATTGTTTCAAACTGGTAATGTGCAATTGCAATCTTAATCAAATCTGGCAGATTTGTATGTTTGTTATGAAGAAATTTTTCAAAATCCGACATGAGTTCTTCTAAATTTTCAAATGAAGGTGGGATAAAAGACGCATCATTCAAACTATTCCCACCTACCCAATTCTGACTTTTTCTAAACTCTCCTGGTTGTTTATGCTCGCCTCTAACTCCTTCAAGTAATATCTTATGAGTTTCTTTTAAAAGTCTGTTGCTTAATGGAATCTCATTCAGTCTTTTAATAGCATAATTCATTGCCTGTATATAGTTTTGAACCTCCTGCCAATCATCCCTTTTCTCTGGTGAAATAAATTTTTGAGTTTGAATAGCCTCTTCTATATTTGTTTGTGTCCCTTCAATACGGCTGCTCAAAGTGCTTTCTTTAACTATATGCATTTTAATAAAAAAATCTATATCAGGTATAAGCTCAGAAAAAGCGTTTAGCTCTCCTATTTTTTTATCAGATTTACTTAATAACAGTATAACATCCTTGTTGTCTATGAGCCATTGGTCGTTTATGAAAGAGGGTTCAAAACTCTTATATTGATATCTTTGAATATATCTTCCAGATATAAATTTAGTCATTTTTATCATAATCTATATATTAACATATTTTAAAAACCAGTCAAAAACGCAAATATAATATTTTATATTTGCAAAAAAGGTGAAAAGTGCAAATATGATTTATAATATTTGCTAAAACTGAACCTAATTTAGAATATATTGAGTAAAAAAAAGTAATTAGAATAAGTTTGTGAACTGCACCCATCAGATTTTTATGACTTTTTATTATTTTACCATAAGTAGGGGGGCACCGAAAAAGTTATTTAGTTATCTGGTTATTTAGTTGTTTAGGAAAGAAACAAAAGTAACCGCGTAGGTTACTTCGGGTTTGGGTTAGATGGAGATTTGTCGTTTTCTTCTTAACCTCAATCTTAATCTTAACCTGTAGTTACATTGTCCTAAATCTCCACCGTTAGACTTTATCATATCATTCTAATTACGAGAGAATCATAACTATTATGTTTAAATCTTGGTTGAATCAGTTTACATCTTGACTTAATCAGTATTCATCCTGACGATTTTAACTAAAAAAATGCGGGAGTCGGGAGATAATTCTAAACATTGACAAAATATAACATATGATATATAATGTATCATATGTTATATTTAAGGAGAATTTGATGGAATTTTCAAAAACTATAAAGGAACTTCGTAAAAGGACAGGCTTAACTCAACAAAAACTTGCAGAAGAACTTGGAGTATCGCTTTTGACAGTTGCTCGCTGGGAAAAAGGTCAGTTTAAACCTAATCCAACTATTTCTCGTATGGTTTGGGAATATATTGAAAAATTAGGCAAAGGTTATGAGGATCTTCTTTCTGGCCTTTCAAATAATGAACAGATGAATATTAAGGATATGGAAACCATGCTTTGGCAGGCAGCATGCTCTATAAGAGGGGAAAAAGACGCTCCAAAATTTAAGGATTATATCCTGCCGCTTCTTTTTATAAAACGTCTTTCAGATGTTTTTGAAGACGAAATAGCAAGGCTTGTAAAAGAATATGGCGATGAGGAATCTGCGAGAAAAGTTTTGGAAGCGGATCATTCTCTTGTGCGTTTTTATATTCCCGAAGAAGCGACGTGGCCGGTTTTAAGTGGCCGTAAGGAATTTAAATATACGGATAACAAAACTCCCAAAACGCTCGGCGAAAAAATCACGAACGCCCTTCGTCTTATAGCGAAAGAAAATCCCTCGCTTAATGGAGTGATAGATACGGTTGATTTTAATGCCACTCATAATGGTGAGCGTGAGATAAGCGATGAGGCGCTTAATCGCCTGATAGAAAAATTCAGCAATCCCGATTACAGACTGGGTATAAACGATGTTGAGCCAGATTTCCTTGGTAGGGCTTATGAGTATCTGCTCAGAAAATTTGCTGAAAGTTCGGGTCAGTCTGCGGGAGAATTTTTCACACCTCAGGAAGTCGGTTGGCTTATAGCGAAGATTATGTCGCCAAAGCAGGGCGAGGAGATTTATGACCCCTGCTCAGGATCAGGCGGATTGCTTGTAAAATGCCAATTAGAATTATTGGCAAGGGATGGAAAAGAAAAAGTTAAGAAGCCGCTTAAGCTTTACGGCCAGGAATTAACCGGTTCCAGTTTCGCCATAGCGAGAATGAATATGGTTGTCCATGATATGGAAGGGGAGATACTTCGCGGTAATACCATGACAAATCCTAAATTTCAGGATCAATCAGGTGGGCTTAAGCAATTTGATATTGTAGTCACAAATCCCATGTGGAATCAGGATAATATCGACCCGGATTTTTATGAAAATGATCCGCATGAAAGGTTTTCCTCACGTGGTGGCTATGCTCCTGCATCAAGCGCAGACTGGGCATGGGTCCAGCATGTACACGCTTCGCTTAAGCCCAAGGGTCGTGCTGCGATAGTGCTTGATACTGGCGCGGCCAGCCGTGGAAGCGGAAGCCAGAGTGAAAACAAGGAAAAGACCATACGCAAATGGTTTGTTGATAATGATTTGATTGAGGGGGTTATACTTTTGCCTGATAATTTATTTTACAATACCACAGCCGCAGGGATAATCCTTCTAATAAACAAAAATAAGTCCCCGGAAAGAAAAGGCAAAATAATTCTTATAAACGCTTCTGATGAATTTGAAAAAGGCCGTCCAAAGAACTATTTAACGGAATCGGCTCTAAAAAAAATATCTGCCGCTTTTAATTCGGGAGTTGAGATTAAAAAGTTTCTGAAGATTGTATCATGCAAAGAAATAGCGGAAAAACATGATTATAATATCTCGCCTTCCAGATTCATAGAGACAGGTGAAGCCGTGGAACACCGGGATATCCAGCTTATTTTAGATGATATCGCAAAAATTGAAAAAGAGCAGAGCAAAAACGAGCAGGATCTTAAAGAAATCTTTTTAAGACTGGGGTATAAATGGAACTAAAATTTGGCATTGTGGCGATATCGTCATTTTGCTATAATATTAATAATAAGCCCGCCACGCCTCCTAACTTTCTGGCCAGTGCGCATTTTCGGTGGGCATTTTTATCTCCGGAATTGCTATTGACGACCATACTTTTATTCTGCTATAATATATTTAACAGTACCCGCCAGGCCTCTGGCCGCAAGGCTATGCACAAATCGGCGGGTCTTTCTTTTTTTGGAGGTATTATATGAAACCTCCAAAAACCTACACGGAGCAATTGGATATCCTCAAATCCCGCGGGCTTACCATACTAAACCCTACAGAGGCCGAGCAGTGTCTTAGCCGTTTTAATTATTACCGGCTGAGTGTTTACGGCATTCCGTTTCAAGAACCTCGCGATGTATTCCGCCCCGGAACCACATTTGAACAAATTTGTCAGCTATATGAATTTGACCGGCAATTGCGCCTGCTTATAGCCGAGGCTTTGGAAATCATTGAGGTAGCAGTACGCGCAAGAGTCGCGTATTATTTCGCCCATACTTATGGCGCAAAAGGGCATGAGCAGAAGGAAAATTTCCCGGTCAAGAGCGAACATTTTTCCCATGATGATTGGTTAAAACGGTTGTATGATGATATACAGAATTCAAAAGAGGTATTCATTGCTCACCACAAGGCAAAATATTCTGAAGAATTTCCGTCTGTTCCTATATGGGTAGCAGTTGAAGTAATGTCTTTAGGCTCGCTATCCAAATTTGTTGGCGGAATGCATTTCAAGGACCAAAAAGCAATTGCCTCAAGGTTTTCCTGCACTGCCGCATATTTCCCGAACTGGCTACATGTCTTCACCTACGTAAGAAATATCTGCGACCATCACTCCCGATTATGGAACAAGAAAACAGTAAAATCTTTGCGGCTTCCGAATGGCGATACAAACTGGAATGCCCTTGAAAGGAATAAAATAGGGGCTGTGATTTTTGCGTTGTGCCACATCCTACAAGCAATAGATAAACCGACGTCAGCGTCATTTTCTCAACGCATTAAAGAGTTGATAAATGAGCCAAAGCCATTACCAGATGTTCCGAGGCACATGGGTTTTCTGGATAATTGGCAATCCCATCCGCTTTGGACTCCGAGGTGAATTTATGAACGCAAAAACACAAGAACGAAAATTTAAACAAACCGAAATCGGAGAAATGCCAAAAAGTTGGGAAATAAAGGCTTTTGATAAGGCTGTAAATAATAATTTGAATGAATCAAAAGATTCTGAACTAAAAAGTTCTTATAAAACAAATGGCCTTTATCCAATTGTTGATCAGGGTAATGATTTTATTGCTGGATATACAGATGATGAAAGTAAAGTTTACAAAGAGTGTATCCCAATAATAATTTTTGGGGACCACACGCGTGTTTTCAAATATGTAGATTTCCCATTTGTAACAGGAGCTGATGGAACCAAATTGATTAAGGCCAATGAAGAAATATATAATCCGAAATTTCTTTATTATGCTTTTAAAAGCATAAATATTCCTAATAGAGGATATAATCGCCATTTTAAAATCTTAAAAGATTATTTTTTGCCTTGTCCTCCCAAGACGGAGCAGGAAAAAATCGCGGAAGTGCTTACAAAAATTCAAAAGGCTGTGGAAAATCAGGAAAAATTAGTTAAGAATTTAAAGGAACTTAAATCTGCCACAATGGCTAAACTTTTCCGAGAAGGCCTTAACGGCGAGCCGCTAAAACAAACCGAAATCGGAGAGATTCCAAAAAGCTGGGAGGTAATGCGATTAGGGGAAATAGTTGATGAAATATTTGCAGGTGGAGATGTTCCAAAAAATAATTTTTCAAAACTCATAACTGATGAATATAAAATTCCTATATATACAAATGGAGAAAAAAAACAGGGGTTATATGGATATACAAATATTATAAAAGTGTCAAAACCAAGTTTAACAATTTCCAGTAGAGGAACAATAGGCTATTGTGTGTTGAGAGAAAAACCTTATTTTCCTGCAATAAGGCTTATAGTTATTCTGCCAAATTTGAATATAGTGAGTTTATATTATTTAAAATTTGCGATAGAGATAAATAATTTTGAAAAATATTTTGATAAATCTCCAATACCACAACTTACAGTTCCTATGGCTAAACGGATTATTATTCCACTTCCAAATAAAGATGAGCAAGAAGAAATTGCTAACATTTTGACTTCAATAGATAATAAAATAGAAATAGAGGGAAAAAAATTAGAAGTTTATAATGAGTTTTTTTCTTCCACGCTTAATCAACTTATGACAGGGAAAATACGGGTAAATTAGGAGGAATTATGTCAGAATGTCCTTTATGTAAACAGAATGTAGAAATGGATCAGGTTAATGGTAAGGATGTTTATGAGGTGGAATGTCGGAAGTGTGGTAAATTCTATATTTCTGCACAGACGATTAAGTATTTAGTAAAAGAAGAAATGAAAAAAGAAATTTATAAAATTTCCTCATATACTCGCGAGTGTGCTGTGCTTAATAAAAAAACTCCTTTTATTACGCTTGAGAAAGTTAATGAAGAAATTGTTAATGGAGAAATTAAAGATTCATTTTATATTTCGGTAGATGAGATATTAAATGAAAAATTCCCATATTTAATTTCTGAGCGATTAGATAAAACACTCTTAAATTATTCTAAAATGGCTATACCTGGAAAATGGATCAATAGCTTAGTAGAGGATATGTATCCTTTAGCCTATTGTGAGGATGAAGAATCATGGGAGTATATAGTTAGTTCGTTGATTAAAAGTGAATTAATTGAAGGAGACATAGTGGGGATAGAAGATATAATTTCTCAAGATCTTCGTTTGACTCCTATGGGATGGAATAAAGTTGCAGAATTAGAAAGAGGAAGCAATATAAATAGCAATCAAGTTTTTGTAGCGATGTGGTTTGATAAATCGATGGATGAGTTTTGGGAAAAAGGGTTTAAATCAGTTATAAGTGACTTGGGTTTTACCCCCATTCGCGTAGATAAGAAGGAACATAATGAAAAGATTTGCGATGTAATTATTTCAGAAATTCGTAAAAGTAAGTTTCTAATTGCAGATTTTACTGGAGATAGGGGAGGGGTTTATTATGAGGCAGGTTTCGCAAAGGGTTTAGGTATTCCAGTGATCTTCACATGCCAAAAAGAATATGAAAAAGATCTACATTTTGATACAAGGCAGTATAATCATATTATTTGGGAAAATATTGAAGATTTGAAAACTAAATTGGGAAATAGAATTCAAGCGACAATTCCTTGAAATCAAAACGGAAGTGAGTATAATGTCAAACTTTGATAACGAAAAATCAACTGTTCAAAACCCGATGATTAAGTATGCCAAAGATATCGGCTGGGCCTATTTGACACGGGACGAGGCATTGAACTTGCGTAAAGGAGAAGGCGGTTTATTTTTTTATGAAGTCTTGAAAAGTAAGCTGCTTGATTTAAATTCGGGTATTGTTAATTTGTCAAATGTGGATGTGATAATAGAAAAAATGGAAAGTGTAAGGAATAATATAGAAGGAAATTATGAAATCCTCAAATGGTTAAGGGGAGAAAAATCAATTTATGTCGAAACTTTGAAGCAGGAAAAGAATGTAACCTTGATTGATTATGCCAATCCTGAAAAAAATGTTTTCCAGATTTCCGATGAATGGGCTTATACGAATGGAAAAAGTTCCAATAGGGCTGATATAATGTTTATAATAAACGGTATTCCCGTGGCCATAGTGGAAACGAAAAGCGCCAGTAAGGATATGGAAGAAGCCTTAACTCAAATCCACCGATATCACGAGGAAACCCCTGAGATGCTTACCTCCCCGCAGGTTTTTAATATTACCCAAATATTTGATTTTTATTATGGCCCAACATGGAATTTTGACAGAAAAAGTCTTTTTAACTGGAAAGATAAAGAATCGGAGAATTTTGAGAAAAAAGTTAAGGCATTTTTTAACAGGGAAAGATTTCTGAAATTGATTGCTGATTGGATAATATTTTTTACTAAAGACGATGATCTTAAAAAGGTTGTTTTGCGTCAGCATCAGAGCCGCGCAGTGGAAAAGATAGTGGCGAGAGTTTCAGACCCTATCAAAAAAACTGGTCTTGTCTGGCATACACAGGGTTCCGGTAAGACTTTTACCATGATAAAGGCCGCCGAGATTATACTTCGCCTGCCTGTAAAACCTACAGTTCTTATGCTTGTTGACAGAAACGAGTTGGAAGGACAGCTCTCTGGCTGGATAACGAATATTCTCGGCAAGGATGCTCATAAGCCGGTGGGAAGCAAAAATGAACTTAGAACGCTTTTAAAAAGTGATTATAGGGGGCTTATTGTTTCAATGATACATAAGTTTGACAAAGCCGACGAGTGCCTTAATAAAAGAAAAGATATTTTTGTTCTTATAGACGAGGCACACAGGAGCACGGGCGGAGATTTGGGGAATTATCTTGTTTCCGCCTTGCCAAACGCTACCCTTATAGGATTTACCGGCACTCCGATAGATAAAACCGCTTACGGTAAAGGGACTTTTAAAATTTTCGGTAAGGAAGATGATAAAGGCTATCTGGATAAATATTCCATTGCAGAATCCATAGAGGATAAAACAACTTTGCCTTTATATTATGCTCTGGCGCAGAATGAAATTATGGTGCCTGAAGAAAAACTTGAAAAGGAATTTTTCAGCCTTGCCGAAGCTGAAGGGGTAAGCGATATAGAGGAGTTGAATAAAATACTTGAAAAAGCGGTAAGTCTGAGGAATTTTTTAAAAGGAAATGAAAGGATTGATAAAGTGGCAAAATTTGTGGCGGAACATTTCACTAAAAATGTAGAGCCGCTTGGCTATAAAGCTTTCATGGTGGCAGTGGACCGGGAAGCCTGCGCTTTATATAAAAAGGCGTTGGATAAATATCTGCCGAAGGAATATTCGAGGCCGATTTATACCAAAGGCCATAATGACAGTGAATTATTAAAAGAATTTTATCTTTCAGATGAAGAGGAAAAGAGAGTCAGGAAAGCTTTCATAAAATCAGCCGAACTGCCGAAGATATTAATCGTTACAGATAAACTGCTTACCGGTTACGACGCGCCATTGCTTTATTGTATGTATCTGGATAAACCGATGCGCGACCATGCTCTTTTGCAGGCTATAGCCCGAGTAAACAGGCCTTATGAAGACGATAAGGGGAGAAACAAGCCTTCCGGTTTTGTTCTGGATTTTGTCGGGATATTTGAAAGGTTGGAAAAAGCTTTGGCTTTTGATTCTGATGTGGTAAACGGCGTAATAAAAAACATTGAAGTGCTTAAACAGAGATTTGCCGATTTAATGGATAACGATGCTGTTGAATATTTGGAATATTGTAAAGATACTATTGATGATAAAGCGGTTGAGCGGGCTGTTGAGGCTTTGGTGGAGAAATCTGAAAGAAAGAAGTTCTTTGATTTTTATAAAGAGATTGAGATGCTTTATGAGATAATTTCACCTGACCAATTCCTCAAAAAATATATGAAAGATTACTCAAAACTTTCAGCTTTATATCAAGTAATAAAAAATTATTTTAGCCCGAGGCGGGTTGTCTCTCCTGACTTTATGCACAAAACAGAAGATTTAGTTCGCGAATTAGGCACGGCTCTTATAGAAAAAGAAGGGGTTCCTGTAAAACTTGATGAGGAAATAATAAAGGCTATAAAATCAAAAAACACTGGTAAGGCTAAAGTTATAAATCTAATCATTCATGTTATTCAAATCATTGAGGAAAGCGAGCGGCCTTATTTGATACCCATAAAAGAGAGAGCACAAGCTATACAAGAAATGTATGAGGACCGTCAAATTACGACTGAAGAAGCATTGAAAAAAATAGAAGAGCTTTATAATAATTATCAGTCCGCTGGAAAAGAACAAAAAGAAAAGGGTTTTGACGAAAACACTTTTACCGCCTACTGGATTTTAAAAAATGAGAATGTGGCGGAGCCAGAAAAACTTGCTTTAAGTATAAACGAAATTATGCTTGAATATCCAAATTATAAATATAATCCGGAGGAGTCTCGCAGGCTAAAGATGAAACTCTATAAAATCCTTTTGCCTGTAGTCGGGGAGATAAAAATGGTTCAGATAGCTGAAAATATTATGAAAACGAGAAAAGGTTGATATGGCTAATATTTTAATTAAAAGCAATACTGAAACTTCCGATTTTAAAATTGATTTTAGAAAGCGTGTTTTATATTGGTCAAAGAAAACTCATGCCGTACCAACGAGAATAAGATTTCAAAAAATGTCTAAAAAATGGGCTTCCTGCTCCACAGCAGGACAGATTACTTTTAATCTATCTTTATTGGATAAGCCGCGACACTTTCAGGACGCAGTTATAGTCCACGAGCTTTTGCATTTATTAGTTCCCAATCACGGCAAACTTTTTAAAAGCATGTTTTCATCCTTTTTGCCAAAGGGAGAAGAAATCCTAAATAAAGGGATATAATATGTCTGGGAGGTCTAAATGAAGGCAATTAAAATATTAATGATAGGAGCGGTGGTTGCTTTTAATGCTGATTTAAGTTTCCCGGATAAAACGGATATGAATATATCATATTCTGGAAATGGTAAATTTAAGAGTGAATTTGCTATCAATAGCTCTTCCGATTTTAGGATAAATTTTAAAGTTGGAGCAGGGGATCTCAATATAAGAAGATTAAAAAAATAAGCTCACTATAATACAAAATAATGTAAAATATTCCTTAACAATGAGTAGAAAGAATGGCAAAGTAGTTATATTCTTATAGTTTTATAGTAAAAATTTATGGTTGTAATTTTAGATTACAGTGAAACTATTTTTGTCCAAGTGATTTAAAATTTATTGGTTTCGAGGAGGTTTTATGATAAAGGATGATAAAAAGCAGGCTTTAGAAGCTGCTATGAACCAGATAGAAAAATCTTTTGGTAAGGAAGCAATAATGAGGCTCGGCGAAAAATCTGCAAGGATAAATGTTCCTGTCATTCCCACAGGTGCATTATCGCTTGATCTTGCGTTAGGGGTTGGTGGTCTGCCGAGGGGAAGGATAATAGAGGTTTATGGCCCTGAGGCAAGTGGCAAGACAACACTTACACTTCATATCATATCTGAGGCACAGAAACAGAATGGGGTTGCTGCATTTATAGATGCAGAGCATGCACTTGATCCTTTTTATGCCAAAAAGATTGGTGTTGATATAGATAACCTTTTGATCTCACAGCCTGACTCAGGTGAAGAAGCTCTTGAAATAGCTGAGAAGCTTGTCAGATCAGGTGCTGTTGATGTGATAGTGATAGATTCAGTTGCTGCTCTTGTGCCTAAAGCAGAGATAGAGGGAGAGATGGGTGATCAGCATATGGGGCTTCAGGCAAGGCTTATGTCTCAGGCACTTAGAAAATTAACAGAAATAGCATCAAACACAAAGACTTCAATAATCTTTATAAATCAGATAAGGCATAAAATAGGTGTTATGTTTGGAAATCCTGAAACAACCACTGGAGGACTTGCTTTAAAGTTTTATTCATCGGTAAGACTTGATATAAGAAAGATTGAAAATATAAAACAGGGGGATCTCGTTGTAGGTTCTAAGATAAGGGTTAAGATCGTTAAGAACAAGGTTGCACCACCATACAGAATGGCTGAGTTCGATATGATTAATGGCGAGGGAATATCAAAAGAGGGATGCCTTCTGGATATGGGAGTGGAGAGTGGAATAATAGAAAAAACGGGTAGCTGGTTTGAATATAAAGGTCAGAGGTTAGGTCAGGGCAGGGATAATGTTAAAGAATTTTTTAAAAACAATAAAGAGATATCAGCTGAGATAGAAAAACTTCTTAGAGAAAAATTTCTGAACAATAATGAAATAAGCAGTGCACAGAAGGATGAAGAAAAGAAGGAAGATACCAAAGAGGTAAAGAAGGACGAAAAAAAGAAAAAATAACCTCCTCTTTTTTATGTATGAGACAATACTGAAAGATTTTGAATCTTATATTATTCTTGAAAAAAATCTTTCTAAAAACACAAAGCTTTCATATTCGAGGGATGTAAAAAAATTTCTTGAATACTGCGATACAAAGAATATAAATTTTCTTACAGCAAATCACAAAACTCTTGAGGAATATCTCTTTTTTCTTAAAGAAAAAAAATATACCACATCAAGCCTTTTCAGGAAGACTGAGGCTATAAAATCTTTTTACAGATTTCTTTTGATAGATGGAAGAATAAAAGAAAATAAATTTTCTTCATTTAAAGCTCCAAGGATTGACAGAAAATTACCTGATTTTTTATCAATTGAAGATATAAACAAATTGCTCTCACTTATGAACGGAAGGAAGCTTAATATTTTAAGGACATTTGTTATAATTGAACTCCTTTACTCAAGCGGCATAAGGGTAAGTGAGGCATCATCACTTGTTATTGAGTCTCTTAATCTGGATCAGCTATGGATAAGGGTTACAGGTAAGGGTTCAAAGGAAAGAATAGTTCCGATAAACGAGGATACGAGAATGCTTATAAAACTTTATCTTGATGAAAGACAGCTTCATTTTGAAGGGAGAGAAACCGATCCATATCTTTTTTTAAATAAGAGCGGTAAGAAAATTAGTCGTGTTCAGATATGGAAGGATATAAAAAAGGTTGCAAAGGAAGCAGGTATAAAAAAAAATATATACCCTCATATATTTAGACATACATTTGCAACTCATCTTTTAAACGGCGGGGCTGATCTCAAGTCAATAAGTGAAATGTTGGGTCATTCAAGCCTTACAACGACTCAAATATATACCCATTTGGACAACTCTGCAATTAAATCTATGCATAAAAAATATCATCCCGAGGGATGAGCAATAATCATAATTTTTAAGGGGAACAAAATGTTTTATTTGAATTAAAAATTGTAAAATAATAATAGCAGATTGGTAGCGTAGAACGGAAAGATATTTCAAACAAAACACTTGTTCACTGTGAGTTGGCTTATAGTTTTACTGGAGGCGGTATGAAATTTCCTGATACGAGAATGAGAAGACTCAGAAATAATGATTCAATAAGAAAACTTCTGGCGGAGAACAGACTTTCAACTGATGAGCTGGTCTATCCTGTGTTTTTAATAGAAGGTAAAAATAAAAAGGATATAATCTCGTCAATGCCTGGGGTGGAAAGATTTTCAATAGATCTACTTTTAAAAGAGATTGCTGATGTGAAAAAATTGGGGATAAAAAGCATACTTCTTTTCGGTGTGACAGATAAAAAACTTAAAGACTCTGATATATCAAAATCAGCTTCAAAGGATGGTTTTGTCCAGAGGGGAATAAGTGAGATAAAGAATAAATTTCCTGATATGGTTGTTGCGGTTGATGTCTGCCTCTGTGGATACACAGAAAGTGGCCATTGTGGGATTATAAAAGATGAATATGTGGATAACGATAAGTCAGTTGAAGCACTTTCTGAGCTTGCCCTTTCATATGCTTTAAGCGGTGCTGATATAGTTGCACCATCTGCTATGATGGACGGTATGGTTAGGGGAATAAGAAAGGCACTTGAAGACAATGGACTTAAAAATACTCTTATAATGTCATACTCTGCAAAGTATGCATCCGCATTCTATGGACCATTTCGCGATATGGCAGAATCCGCTCCAAGCTTCGGTGATAGAAAAAGCTATCAGATGCCGCCATCAAATTCAAGGGAGGCGATGAGGGAAATTGAGCTTGATATAAAGGAAGGTGCTGATATAGTTATGGTAAAGCCTGCACTTATGTATCTTGATGTGATATCAAAGGCAAAAGAGAGGTTTGACATGCCTCTTGCCGCATACAATGTGAGCGGTGAATATTCTATGATAAAGTTTGCCTGCAAAAATGGACTTCTTGATGAGAGAAGTGCTGTTATGGAAACACTTCTTTCAATAAAAAGAGCAGGTGCTGATATAATTATAACCTATTTTGCAAAGGATATATTAAGGATGATAAATGAATAATATGAAAACGACAAAATCATTAAACGAATATAAAAAGGCAATAAAACTAATACCCGGCGGAGTCAACAGTCCTGTCAGAGCTTTTAAAAATGTTGGCCTGACACCAAGGTTTATAAAAAAGGGAAAAGGGAATAAAATATGGGATATTGATAATAATATATATACTGATTACTGTATGTCGTGGGGGGCGCTTTTGTTCGGTCATTCAAGGGATGAGGTCATCAGCGATGTTATAAAACAGTCAGAGTTAGGCACAAGCTACGGTGCTGCAACATCGCTTGAGGTTGATATGGCCGAGCTTGTTGTAAATGCTATCCCTTATATAGAAATGATAAGGTTTGTTAATTCTGGAACCGAAGCTGTTATGAGTGCGATAAGGCTTGCAAGGGGTTTTTCAAAAAGGGATGGGGTTGTTAAGTTTGATGGATGCTATCACGGACACTCTGATTCAATGCTTATAAATGCTGGTTCAGGGGTCAGTGAGTCGCCAGAATCATCATCGCTTGGAATAACAAAAAATACAGTTCTTGATACCTTTTCACTTCCTTATAATGACATAGAAATATTTAAAAATTTTCTGAAAAAAAACTGGCGAAAGATCGGTTGTGTTATAGTTGAGCCAGTCGCTGCAAATATGGGTGTTGTTACACCAGAGCCCAAGTTTTTAAACACTCTAAGAGAAGAAACAGAGAGATATGGAATAGTTCTTATATTTGATGAGGTGATAACAGGTTTTAGAACACCAGGAAATTCTGCTGGAAAATATTTTAAGATCACGCCTGATATAACATGTCTCGGCAAAATAATAGGTGGAGGATTTCCTGTCGCAGCCTTTGGTGGTAAAAGAGAGATTATGAGTCTTCTTGCACCATTGGGTGATGTCTATCAGGCAGGAACGCTTTCCGGTAATCCAGTTGCCATGGCGGCAGGCATATCAACAATGAAGCTTATAAAAAAGGAAAACCCTGTTGAAAAGATAAAAAAGCTTATTGCTGTTTTAGAGGATGAAAAATTTGAAGGCATATCCATCTCTTCATTTGAGACAATGTTTACGGTGTTTTTTAATCCCAAAATACCGAGAAACTATGATGATGTTAAAAAAAGTGATACTAAAAAATTTGCAAAATTTTTTTATTTTATGTTAGAAAATGGGGTTTATCTCTCTCCATCGCAGTTTGAGGCAGACTTTCTTTCATATGCCCACACTGATAAGGATATAAAAAAAATTGTTGAACTCATATACAGATTTTTTAAAAAAAGATAATTTTATTAGCATTTTTAAAATAAAGTTTAAATAGGGGTTACTTAAAAAGCCCACTAAATCATATCTGTCAGCAGTAGGCGTTTACATATAGATAAACAAAAAAAGATAGCAAGGCTTTTATTAACAAAGTCAGCTGCAACTAATTTTTTTTGATTTATTTTTGTATAATAATTTTAATATACTGATTTGATTTTTTTATATATTACGGAGGAGAGATGAAAACGCTTTTAAGAGGAAAGGATTGGATAGAAACAGTTGACTGGACAAAGGAGGAGCTTGAAACAGCTCTTGAGGTTTCAAAGTATCTTAAGATAAAGTTTGCACTCGGAGAGGAGCACAGACTGTTGCAGGATAAAACACTTTTTATGATGTTTTTTGAGCAGTCAACGAGGACAAGAAATTCCACAGAGGCCGCTATGACTCAGCTTGGTGGCCATGCTCATGATCTTACGCCTGATAAGATGCAGATTTCACATGGTGAAACTCCAAAGGATACTGGTCGTGTCCTTTCAAGATACGGTCATGGCATAGCTATAAGGAATTGTTTCTATGGAATAGGGAATAAGTATATAAGAGAGGTAGCAAAAGAGGCCGATATTCCTGTTGTAAACCTTCAGTGTGATGTTGACCATCCATGCCAGTCAATAGCAGATTTGATGACAATTCAGGAAAAGTTTTCAACCAATAGTCTCAAAGGTTTAAAGGTTACTGTAGCATGGACTTATGCACCAGCCTATGCAAGACCACTTTCAGTTCCTCAGGGGCTTATAACACTTTTGCCGAGATTTGGTGCTGATGTAACACTTGCATATCCGCCAGAGTTTAAACTTATGCCAAAGACTGTTGCTGATGCAGAAAGATTTGCAAAGGAAACTGGATCAAAGTTTGAGATGGTTAATAATATGGATGAGGCTTTTAAAAATGCTGACGTTGTATATCCAAAGTCTTGGGGATGTCATCAGTATTTAGCTGAAAAAAATATTCCTGAGGATGATAAAAAGAAAATAGGAATGGAATATCTCAACAAGTATAAGGACTGGGTCTGCACTGTTAACAGAATGAAGTTGGCAAAAAAAGAGGCTATATATATGCATCCACTTCCAGCCGATAGAGGATATGAGGTTGAGGATGGAGTTATAGATGGTCCTCAGAGTGTGGTTTTTGATCAGGCTGAGAACAGGCTTCATACGGTTAAAGCTATACTTGCACTCATAATGGGTGGAAGACCATAATAAACCAAAAATAATCTCACAGGTCATCTTTTTAAACACAGTTTATCCTATATTTTATAGTTTCTTTATACACTCCAAAAATGACCATCAGTAGTGCGGTAATTTATGAGTTTTTTAAATTTTATAAAAACAGAAAGAGGTAAAAAGGTAGGGGTTGCTACCATATTTGCCGGTGTATCTGCAATGTTCTGTTTTATGGCTTATGAATTTATGAGGTCAAGCAGTGAATCGGTTTTCTTAAGTTTCTTTCCTGCTTCTTCTAAGGTTTATGCTCTTACCCTTACCCCGATATTTCTTTTTCTCATAATATATTTTTATGGTTTTTTGCTATCAAAATTTGGTAGTAAAAAAACAATGCTTATTTATTTTGCTTTTGTGTTTATATCAATTATTTCTTTATATTTTTTGACGCTTAAAAAAATTGCGTGGGCAGGTTTTGGACTTCTTATATTTAAGGAAGGATATATCGTTGTTTTGTCTGAAATCTACTGGTCGTATATAAACAGTATATTAAAGCAGGATGAGGCAAGAATACTAAATGGTCCTATGGCAGGGCTTGGTGCGCTAGGGTCATTAATTGGTGGATATTTTGTTTCATCATTTGCTGTAAGACTTACAACAAAAAGTCTTATCCTTTATTCATCGTTTTTATTGTTCCCATCATTACTCTTTCTTTATTATGCTTATAACATAAGTGGCGAGCCAAAGCCAGCAGATGATGAAAAGGGTGGCAAGAAAGGACATCTTCATCTTTCCATATTTGTTGAAAATAAAACAGTTATGCTTCTTGCGGTTGTAGTATTCATAGCACAGATAGTTTCAACACTCGGTGATATCAATTTCACATATTATGTTCAGCAGTATATATCAGATGTTGATCTAAGAACTGCATATTTAGGTGGTTTTTGGCAGAAGGTTAATATAATATCTTTTACAATGCAATTCCTTATAACACCTATAGTTTTAAGAAAGTTTAAAGTAAAATATGTTCTTGTGCTGATACCACTTTTGCATATTGTGACTTCGCTTTACTCATTCATTCATCCGTCTCTGTTTTCAGCATCGCTTGTGCTTATGATATTTAAATCTATGGATTATTCAATATACAGGGCATCAAAGGAGATAATTTATATACCGTTTTCCTATGACACAAGATATCGTGCAAAACAGTTTGTTGATGCTTTTACATATAGGTTTTCAAAGGGTTTCACATCCTTGATACTTTCATTGATGAATATTTTATCATATAACTTTATACCACTGACAATACCTCTGATAGCAGCATTCTCAGGGCTTTGGTCGTATATGGCTAGCAGATTTAAGATTGAAGAATAATCAGAAAAATTCAGTCGCTGATGCTTTTTCAGTGCCCCCTAAAACTTTATACATAAAAAATTTATATAAAATTTAAAATAGTTTTCCTTCATTCTGACACGATCGTATGAAATTTGAGAAGAGTTTAAAAAAATAACATAAACAAATTTAACAACACAAACTGACTATGAATGAAATATTCTGGTAAATCTTTTAAAATTTTCTTCCGTTTGCATTTCAATCTCTTTGAAAGGTATTTCAAGTATTTCTGATATCTTTCTGATTATTTCAGCTATGTTCGATGGATTGTTTCTCTTACCCCTACTGCTCTGCGGCGGAAGATATGGGGAATCTGTTTCTGTTAGAATATTTTTGATTCCTGCCTTTTTTACAGCATCCCTTAAAATCTGGTTTTTAGGATATGTTAGTGTTGCGTTTATACCTATCATAAATCCCAGATCCAAAGCTTTAGAAACATCTTCAAGAGTTCCTGAAAACGAGTGTATGACTGCAGGTATCTCCATTGAATTTTTAATTCTGGTCTTTATAAAAGCAAAAAATTCATCATATGCCTTGTTGCTTTCACGAGGATTTCTTATATGAAATATAAGCGGTTTTTTTAATCTGTTTGCAATATCCACCTGAGCTTCCATAAGTTGAAGCTGTTGGCCAATGGTGTCTGGATAATACCAGAGATCAATTCCTATTTCACCGACGGCTATAGCATTTTTAATGTTTAAATATTTTTCAAGCATTCTAAGATTATTATCATTTAAGTGTGATGGATACTCCGGATGTATTCCAAAGGCGAAATAAAAATAATCAGCATATTTTTCAAACAAATGATATTTATCCCAGTCATCAGCCGAGCAAAGTATTTCAAGAAATGATTTAAAATTTTTTGATAAACAATTATCTATTAAGTTGTACCTATCAATATCAAATTGGGAATCTGATAAATGTAAGTGTGAGTCAATCATAAATTCGAGAGCCAGATTGTATAATTCAGAAGTCAGAAGACAGAGGACAGATGTCAGAAAGCAGAGGTCAGATGTCAGATTTTAAAGGAATTTCTTATTTATCTGATATCCGTTTTCATCCTGACTTAATCTGTCTTCATCTCGATGATTAAACAACCAGATAACCAAATAACTAAATAACGAGATAACTATTTTCTTTTTCTTCCTAAATAACTAAACAACGAGATGACTAAATAACCTTCTTGTTTGTGGCCTTCCAAGTCAAATAGCTATGCATAAAATCATCCAATTTACCGTTCATAACATCATCAACCTGAGATGTCTCATAGTCAGTTCTTAAATCTTTTACAAGCTGATATGGCATAAAAACGTATGACCTTATCTGATATCCCCAGCCTATATCACCCTTCTCATCATATCTTCTTTCCATCTGGGACCTTTTCTTGTCCATCTCTATCTCATAGAGCTTTGCTTTGAGCATTTTTATGGCATTAAGTCTGTTCTGATACTGGGATCTTTCCACTTGGCAGGATACGACAATTCCTGTTGGTATATGTCTTATCCTCACAGCTGTTTCAACCTTGTTTACATTCTGTCCGCCGTGTCCACCTGCACGGTATGTTTCCATCTCAATATCCTTGTCCTCAATTTTTATGTCTATATCGTCTTCTATATCAGCGAGTACATCAATGCTTGCGAATGATGTATGTCGCCTTTTGTTTGCATCAAATGGTGATATTCTTACAAGCCTGTGGACTCCTATCTCACTCTTAAGATATCCATAGGCATACTTTCCTTTAACAAAAGCTGTTACGCTTTTAATACCAGCCTCATCACCATTTATCATATCTGTTATGATAAATTGAAAACCTTTTGATGATGCCCACTTCATATACATCCTCAAAAGCATATTTGCCCAATCGCAGGCCTCAGTTCCACCTGCCCCTGCATGTATTGATAATATAGCATCGCTTTTATCAAATGGTTCTGAAAGCTTTAACTCAAAATCAAGAGATTTAAGAGTTCTTTCTGCATCCTTGATCTCCTCAAAAAGTATTTTAAGTTCATCTAAATCCCCTGCCTCTTTAGTCAAATCAAGATGAACCTTAAAATCATCAATCTCATTTTTTATTTTTTTAAGTGTCTCTATCTTATTCTCTATTTCATTTATCTCTTTTGTAATTTTTTGAGCATTTTGCTGATCAGACCAAAAATCATTGGAGTTGGTTAATTCTTTAAGCCCCTTTAATCTTTCCTGTTTTTCTTTTATGTTATATATACCATCGATTTCAATATATATATTCTCAACTTCTTTTATTTTGTTTTCTGCATCCTTAAATTCAATATCTGCCATAAACCTAATTTTACAATATTTAAAAATTATTTGTCAGTATTATCGGTAATATTTTATATAATTTGATGCGTGATTGATACACTGATGATTAAAAATTATAAAATGATATTATAAAGGTATTGATTTCTGGAGCTGTTATTTTTTTAATGGAGGATGGATGAAAAATTTTATTTTGGTCTTTTTTTCGATTTTTTCATTAACCCCGCTGTTTGCTGATAATTATTATGATTTTGTTGATGCTTTGTTCTATGAGAAAGCAGGGGATTATAAAAAAAGTTTTGATATAGTTAGCAACATAAACAAGCAGGAAAACGATCCTTTCCTTTATAAATATCTATTTGATATTTCATCTAAGAATGGAATGATAAAGGAATCTGAGGAGATATCAAAAAAGCTTGTGGAGATAGATTCTACAACCTCTGATAACTGGTTAATGTATGCCAACTCTCTTGTGGTTCAGAACAAAATTAAGGAGGCAAAGGCTGCCTATAAAAAAGCTATTGAGCTTGATCCTGATAACGTTGATGCATACTACCAGCTTGCTGTGATCACTGTGGATAATCCTGATGAGTCCATAGGATATCTAAAGAAGATAATTGAAATAGATCCATCATTTAAAAGTGACGCCTATTATAATATAGCTGTTATCTATTCATCAAAGAAGGATGAGAAAAAGATGCTTGAATACATTGATCTTGCCATAAAGGCTGATAAGTACAATCCAAAGCCATATTATTTTTTAGCACTTTACTGGGAAAATAAAAATAATTTCAATAAAACAATTGAGGCTTACAACAATATACTGAACGTTGAACCAACCAATTCTGAGGTAACAAACAGGCTCGGAGAGCTTTATATATCCACAAAGGCATATGACAGGGCTGAGGAATATTTTTTAAAGACAGTTGAAATAAATCCTGAGGATACAAAAGCATTGTGGTGGCTCAGCATACTAAATGAAAACAAAAAGAATTATGCTGAGGCAAAAAGCTATCTTTCTAAGATAAACAAATGGCAGGATGATGTGGATATGGTTTTAAAGATGAGCTATTACAATATAATGATTGGCAATATGGATGAGACAATAAGAATCCTGAACGATGCTCATAACAAATGGCCTGATAATCCTGATATATCATACTATCTCGCGCTCGGTTATATGGATAATGGAGATGATAAATCTGCTCGCAATTATTTTGAGATTGTTATCTCAACAAAGCCTGATTTTTATGAGGCAAGATATAATCTGGGAGTTATATGTGAAAGGTTAAACGATGTTGATTGCTTTGAGAGACATTTCAGATACCTTCTGTTAAAAAATCCAAATGATGCTTCCGTTTTAAATTATTTAGGGTACTCACTTGTGGACAGAGGCATTAAACTGGAAGAGGCAACAGCGATGATTGAAAAGGCTGTTTCACTATCTCCTGATGACCCCGCATACTTAGATTCCCTTGCTTGGGCATACTATAAAAAGGGTGATTATGATAAGGCATATTCTTATATAAAAAAATCACTTGATCTTATAAGGAAGCGGAGTGGTGATCCAGACCCTCTTATATATGAACACGAGGGAGATATACTGCTAAAGATGAACAATATTGGAGATGCCTATCAGTCATACTGGGCAACTGCTGTGCTTGGCCCAAAAAATTTTGATGAGTTGAATAAAAAAGCTATGTCTATAGTCTATAAAATTAACTATGGAGATCTCTTGAGTAATCTTATGTTAAATAATCCTGAGAAGCGATTTACTGCCACATTTGATGCTGAGTTTAATTATTCTTATAAGAAGCTGTTTAAGCAGAAGAATATAAAATTTACGTTTAATGGAGTTATGTTTATAAACCCTAACTATAAGTATATGAACTTTGAGCTTTTAAGCCCGCTTTTCACGCCAATTTTAAGCTTTGAGGCATCTAATAAAAACTATAACATAAAGACTGATATATCTGATAAAAGGATTCCTAACGAGATTCTTGAACGCTATGCAACAGATATATTGCTTGCTATAAAATGGTACACCACGTCATCATTTTATAAGGATTATGAACGTAATATGAAGGTTATAGAATATAACAATGGTTGTTATTACTATCACAGTGTTTTTAAAAGCAGCGATACAGTAGAGTTGTGTATGAAGAACAATGCCTTTGCGCTTGATTATCTTAAATATACGTCCGATACATCCTTTGTTATAAATTTTAGTGATTTCAGACCTGTTGCTGGAAGATATTCTTCCTCCGATAACACATACATCCCTTACAGATACGAGATAAATATAGATGATATAAGAGTGAATTTAAAAACCAAAACAATAGATATTAAGTATGATTACTGATGAATATAAGGCCTTTGCAAAAGTAAATCTTTTTCTTGAAATCCTTGGCAGACGCGATGATGGGTACCATAATATAAAAAGTCTTTTTGCAAGGGTTGATATATACGATTCATTGAAAATATCAATAAATGAAAAGTCATTAGGTATAAGCCTTGAAGTTATAAACAAATCAAACGCTTTTAACATAGCCAATACTAACAATCTGGTTTATCGTGCTGCTGATATGTTTATGAGGGAGTTTGATATTAAATCGGGTGTTTCAATAACACTTACAAAAAATATTCCTCTGGGTGCCGGGCTTGGTGGTGGCTCATCTGACTGTGGTATGACCCTTGCTGCTCTTTCAGATATATTTAAAATAAAAGATTATAAAAGGGTCTTTGATATCGGGGCAAGTCTCGGCAGTGATGTCCCATTCTTTTTAAAAAACACCAGCTTTGCTTGCTGTGAGGGAAGGGGTGAGATTGTGACTCCTTTGGATATCAAGGCTTTTCTGCCAAGTGTACTTGTAGTCTTTCCATCAGTAAGCATATCAACGAAAGAAGTTTATCAATCTATGGATCATCAATATACCCCTAAAACAGATCTTTTTGATATGTTTGTAAGCGAGCTGATGGAGGAAAAGATGGTAGATTTTTCTCGCTATCTTTTTAATCGTCTTGAAGCAACAACCTTTAATATATCAAAAGAGGTAGGTCAATTAAAAGAACTTCTTTTAAGCGAGGGTTTGTTTTCACTTATGAGTGGCTCTGGCTCAAGCATTTTTGCTATAAGCTATGATTATCAGAAGCTTAAAAAAATATATGAAAAACTTTTAAAAAGCTTTGATTTTGTTTTTTTGACAAAATTTGTATAATTAAAATTGTGGTAAAAATTGAGGGGCTTTTCGGCAAAAAAGGTTCGTTAGCCTCACTATATTAGTATGGAAAGGAGAGAACGTTATGGAAATAACAGAAGTAAGAATACACTTGAGACCTGATGATAAGCTAAAAGCGTTTGCTACTATTACATTTGACCAGATGTTTGTGGTCCATAATGTTAAGGTAGTGAGTGGGAAAAATGGGCTTGTTGTTGCTATGCCGTCAAGAAGGGTAAAGGATGGGACATTCAAGGATATTGCACATCCAATAACCAATGAATTCAGGAGTAAGCTTGAGAAAGCTGTCCTTGATGCCTATAACAAGGCATTGACCGAGCAGGGATCATCAACTCCGCAGGAAAACAACAATAAATAAAATTAGATAAAAAGCCTTTATTCCCGGGTGGTGTAATGGTAACACAGCGCCCTTTGGAGGCGTAATTCATGGTTCGAATCCATGCCCGGGAGAGGTTGGTCGTCTGTTCTTTTCTGGTTATATCTTCATTTTAAATCTTATACTTCCGGAGGAGATGTGCAGAAAACTTTAATCATTAAAAATGCTGTTCTGTTTACTGGTCCTGAATCTGGCAAAGTTTTAAAAAACTATGACATATTTGTAAGAAATGGGATCATAGAGGATATATTTAAATCTGGTTCAAAAAAAATAAATGCAAAAAAAACTATTGATGCCAACGGCAGGATAGTTATGCCCGGTTTTATAAACTCACATATGCATTTTTATTCAAGCTTTTCCACAGGGCTTAACAGAGTAAAACCATCAGAGAAATTTATTGAAGTTCTTGAAAATCTGTGGTGGAGGCTTGATAAGAAACTCTCTTTAAAGGCAACATATTACAGTGCCTTGGTTGCACTTATAAACGCAATTAAAAATGGAACAACAACCATAATAGATCATCATGCAAGCCCGTTTGCGATAAGAGGTTCTCTCTTTGAAATAGAGAAAGCAGTCAGAAGTTGTGGTTTGAGAGCATCTTTATGCTATGAGGTATCGGACAGGGATGGTAAAAAGAAAACCATTGAAGGACTTAGGGAAAACTATGAATTTATAAGGCACAACAGAAAAAACAATGATAATTTTGTCAAAGGTCTTTTTGGACTTCACGCATCATTTACCCTTTCGGATGAGACCCTCGCGATAGCTTCTGATCTTGGCAACAGCCTTGACTCAGGTTTTCATATACATTGTGCTGAGGATATTTCAGATGAAGAGGACTGTATCAGAAAATACAATATGAGGATAGTTGAAAGATTGAATAAATTTTCTATACTTGGTCCTAAAACAATATTAGCACACTGTGTTTGTGTCAACGAAAGGGAGATGGATATCATAAGGATTAATGACGCTCCTGTTGTCTTAAACCCACAGTCAAATGCTAACAATGCAGTTGGAATATCCGATATATTAAAATTTGCTAAAAATGGAATACTTTACGGGCTTGGAACGGATGCAATGACAAACAATATGATGGAGGAGTTGCGGGCAGCACTCTGGATGTGCCATCTAAAAAACAAAAATCCTTCAGCTGGTTTTGCTGAAGTCTCAAAGCTTTTACTGAACAATCAAAAAATAGCATTAAGGCATTTTGATAAAATAGCTGAGATCAAAAAGGGTAATTATGCTGATATCGTTATACTTGACTACTACCCTCACACCCCTCTGAGCTCTGATAACTTTTATGGTCATCTGATATTTGGTATATCTCAGTCTGACGTCACAACGACAATAGTTAATGGCGATGTCCTTATGGAAAACAGAGAGCTTAAAATTGGTATTGATGAAAAAGAGGTTTTTGAAAAAGCATCTAATATAGCTGGAAAGATTTGGAGCAGCTTTTAAAAATGTTATAATGTAATTGGAAGCTTAGAGTAAACAATTCTAATGATTTGCGGGAGGTTATAATGAAAATAAACGAACTTTTAAAAAATACAGGTGTTGAAAAAAATGATTCAAAAAAATTTTTAAATTTTACACTTATTGGTTTTGCTGGACTTATTGTCTCTCTCTTTGCTTCATGCAATAAGAATGAGATCAAGGGAAATGCAGAGCAGCTGACACCATCAAAACCTGTCAATCAATCCCAACAGACAAAGTCTGATTCGTATAATATCAATAAAACAACCCAATCCGTCCAGTCTATTATAGAAAGTGAGGATAATCCATTTGGTGATATCAATAAGAACTGTGGCCCTACACCGGGCTATCCTTGTGGCACTAAATACTATACAGTAAGTATAAAAGATTTTACTGAGAATTACTGATAGCCTGACCAAAATTAGCACTCATGCAGACCTGTTGACAATTTTAAATAATTGTGATATAATTAATATTAGCAATCTTTTGATGGAGTTGCTAATTATGAGGATACTAAAACCAGAGATAGCACAGGAAAGAAAGGATAAGATACTCAACTGGGTGATGTATAATTATATATCAACAGGAAGGCCAGTGAGTTCAAAGGATATCTTTGATTCAAAACAGTTTGATATATCGCCGGCAAGCATAAGAAGCATACTGAAAGAGCTTGATGATGAGGGATATTTAGAGCAGCTTCATACTTCTGGTGGAAGGGTTCCAACCGATAAGGCATACAGGAGCTATATAGACAGCGTTTTAAAGCTACAGAATCTTGCCGAGCAGGAAAAGGAAAAAATAGAGATAGAATACGAGAGAAAGATTGCAGAGCTTGATTACTTCTTAAGGCATACCACAAAGATTTTATCTGATCTGACAAAAAAGATTGGTTTTTCTATATCAGCTGATATGGCTGATGAGCATATAAAAAGGATAGATATTGTTAAGGTTTCAAACATCAATTATATATTTATAATTGTCACAGAAAATGGCCTTGTAAAACATTATCCATTTACAATAAAGGATACGAAGGGCTTTAATATAAGAAATATGCTTCTCGTACTTAATAAGAGGCTCAGAGATTTTACTATAAAAGAGGCAAGGGATATCATAGTAAAGGATTTTCTTTCAAATGATAACAGTGAGATATATTATGCTATTTATGATATATTTAATGCTATATTGAAGGAGGGCGATGAGGTATTCCTTGAAGGAATGAGCAGCATTTACGATGAAAGCGATGAGTTATCGGTGGATGAGCTTCGATGTATGGCAAGGCTTCTTGAAGAAAAAGAAAAATTTTCAAAGCTTATAAAGGAAAGATTTTCTGAGAGTTTGAATAGGGTTCCTTCCGCAGCGGTTCAAGAGAATAAAACCGATCCTAAGAGAAGAAGACTTATGGAGATAAGCGTTGGAAAGGAGAATAGGATAAAGGAATTAAACAACTTCAGCCTTATAACATCAGCTTATTCAGCCGGTGATAAAAATTTCGGACTTATAGGTGTTATAGGGCCTAAGAGGATGGAGTATCCTAAGGTTATATCAATAGTTGACTCTATGAGTATGATGATAGAGGATATACTAAAGAAATGGGAGGAGGAGACAAAGGATTTATGAAGAAAAATGAGAAAACAGATTCTGAAGAGATAAAAGAAAAGATTAAAGAAGCTGAAAAAAAGGTGGACGAGTGTGAGGATAAAAAGGAAGAAATTGAGAAGGAAGTGAATGATTATAAGGCTAAGGCTGATGAATACTATGATCAGTTGTTGAGGCTTAAGGCTGAGTTTGAAAATTACAGGAAGAGGGTAGAAAAGGAAAAAAAGGAGCTACTGGAATGGGGGAGGTATGATCTTATGCAGCACATGCTTCCTGTGTATGAGATGATGAATATGGCAAAGGATCATCTCACATCTCCTAACTCTTCTATTGATGATATAAAGACAGGGCTCAATATGATTTTTGCAGAGTTTGATAAACTTTTTAAGTCAGAAGGGTTGACCCAGATTGATATACTGAACAAAAAATATGATCCGATGCTTTGTGAAATAGTTGCTACGGTTGATGGTAGCGAAGAGGACGACAATAAGGTTGTTGATATTGTTCAGCCGGGTTATCTTATAAATGGAAGGCTTATTAAACCTGCAAAGGTTAAGATAGCAAAGAAGAAGGAAGAAGTTATAGATGATAAGAATCTGGATAAGAGTGATGTAAAAAAAGAAGATAGTAATCATAATGATTGAAGCAGAAACTTAAGGAGGTATTTATGTCAAAGATTATAGGAATTGATTTAGGAACATCCAACTCAGCTGCGGCTGTTATGGAGGGAGGAAAGGTTACACTTATACCAGCTGCAGAGGGAACAACTATAGGAGGAAAAGCATTTCCATCATATGTGGCATTCACAAAGGATGGTCAGCTTCTTGTTGGTGAACCTGCAAGAAGGCAGGCTATTGCAAATCCTGAGGGGACAGTGAGTGCTTTTAAGAGAAAGATGGGATCTGATTACAAGTATAAAGTATTTGATAAGGAATACACCCCGCAGCAGCTGTCAGCTTTTATACTTCAAAAGATAAAGAGGGATGCGGAGGCGTTTCTCGGTGATAAGGTTGAAAAGGTGGTTATAACAGTTCCAGCATATTTCAATGATAACCAGCGACAGGCAACAAAGGATGCTGGAACAATTGCAGGGCTTGAAGTCGTAAGACTTGTTAATGAGCCTACTGCGGCATCATTAGCCTACGGTCTTGATAAGTTAGGAAGGGATCAGAAGGTTATGGTTTTTGACTTTGGAGGTGGAACTCTTGATGTAACAATAATGGAGATAGGAAAGGAAGGAACATTTGAGGTTCTTTCCACAAGCGGTGATACCCAGCTCGGTGGAACTGATATGGATAATGCAATAATAGACTGGATAGTTGATGAATTTAAAAAGCAGTATGGTATAAACTTAAAGAGTGACTCCACTGCAATGCAGAGGATAAAGGAAGCAGCAGAAAAAGCAAAGATTGAGCTTTCAACAGTTCTTGAAACAGATATAAATCTTCCATTCATAACTGCTGATTCATCAGGGCCGAAGCATCTTTCAATGAAGTTATCAAGGGCAAAATTGGAGTCTCTTGTTGATGGGATTGTAAATAGATGTAAGAACTCAATAGATACTGCTCTTGGTGATGCAAAGCTTAAATCAACAGATATAGATAAGATAATACTTGTTGGTGGACCAACAAGAATGCCTATAGTTCAGAAGTTTGTTGAGGATTATGTTGGCAAGAAGGTTGAAAGGGGCGTGGATCCTATGGAATGTGTTGCCAACGGTGCAGCTATTCAGGCAGCAATACTTACAGGCGATGTTAAGGATATACTCTTGCTCGATGTTACACCACTCTCGCTTGGAATTGAGACCATGGGTGGTGTTATGACAAAGCTTATTGAGAGAAATACAACCATACCTGTCAAGAAAACTCAGATATTTTCCACTGCAACAGACAATCAGCCGGCTGTGACAGTCAATGTTCTTCAGGGTGAGAGACCTCTTGCAAAGGACAATGTCCCCCTCGGAAAGTTTGACCTTGATGGCATTCCTCCAGCACCAAGGGGTGTACCGCAGATTGAGGTTACATTTGATATAGATGCGAACGGAATATTGAAGGTTTCAGCAAAGGACCTTGGAACTGGAAAATCACAGCATATAACCATATCAGCCCCAAACAAACTTACAAAGGATGATATAGATAAATATGTGAAAGAGGCTGAAAAGTTTGCGGACCAAGATAGGAAGACGAAGGAGATCATAGAAGCGAAAAATGAGGCTGATGCTATAGTATATTCAACAGAGAAATCGCTCAAGGATTATGGAGACAAGATATCTCAGGATGAGAGACTTAACATTGAGAGAGCAATCTCTGATCTAAAGGAAGCATTAAAGGGTGATGATGTTGAAAAGATAAAGAAATTAAAGGAGGAGCTTATAAATGTTTCTCAAAAGTTAGGAGAAGCTGTTTATAAGGCTCAACAGCAACAGAATCAGCAGCAATCTCAGTCTCAGACAGAGCAGACACAGCAGAATCAGTCTAATGATAAGAAAGAAGATGTTGTGGATGCTGAAGTGGTTGATGATAACAAAAAATAATATAGTGTTGGGTGTTTGACAAAGTAGGTTATTACCCCCCGACCGCATTGCGGTCGGGGATGCTTTTGATAAATGGAGGATGTTAACAGATTACAGCGGTCATTTTTATATACAACTATGTAAAGTATAGAGTTATTTTAAAAGACATAGTGAAAGACTTGTTTCTGTTAACTAAACAATATGGCAGAAAAAGATTATTACAGAACACTTGGAGTTTCAAGAAATGCTACAGGGGATGAGATAAAATCTGCTTTTAGAAGATTAGCTTTAAAGTATCATCCAGATAGAAACCCTGGCAACAGTGAGGCTGAGGCTAATTTCAAAGAGATAAATGAAGCCTACGAGGTCCTTTCAAATGATGAAAAGAGAAAAATATATGATGCTTATGGTGAGGAAGGGCTTAAGGGTGGATTTGGAGGTTCTGGATTTGGTGGAGGTGGGTTTGAAGGTTTCAGTGATTTAAACGATGTTTTTGGAGATGTTTTTGAAAGTTTTTTTGGTAGTGGCTCAACAAGAACATCAAGAAAAAATGAGCGACGGGGTGAAGATCTGAAATTTGATATAGATATAACACTTGAGGATGCCTTCAATGGTAAAAAACTTGATTTTGAGTATGAAAGAATGGATAGGTGTGATGTATGTCATGGCGAGGGTGCAAGCAGTGCATCAAAAATAAAAAAATGTGATTACTGCAATGGTCGTGGAAGGGTTCAGTATTCTCAAGGGTTCTTTGCATTTACTCAGACTTGTCCTAAGTGTCATGGGGAGGGTAAAATCATTACTGAACCATGCAGAAGCTGTGGTGGTAGTGGTGTCGTTACAAAGAAGAATAAGGTTTCTGTGAAGATTCCTGCTGGTGTTGATAATGGAAGTGTTTTAAGAATAAAGGATGAGGGTGATGTAAACAAAAATGGCGATGCAGGGGATCTTTATCTTGAGGTTCATATAAAACATCACAACCATTTTGAAAGAAACAAGTATGATCTGCTTTATGATGTAAAGATAAACATTGCAGATGCTGTCCTGGGATGTGAGGTTGATGTCCCTTTGATAGAGGGCGGAAAAACAAAGATAAAGATTCCTCGAGGCGTTCAGTATGGTAAAACATTGAGGCTTAATGAAAAGGGTATGCCACTTCCAAACTCAAGGAAGCGCGGTGATGTGTTGATAAATATAAAGATAGAGACACCTACTCATCTTAATGACGAGCAAAGAGAGCTTTTCATAAAATTAAAGGAGAGTTTTGATAAGGATAAGTTAAAGGATGATAGCGAAAAGAAAGATGATGGTGGATTCTTTAAAAAGATTTTTAATTGAATTAAATGCAGTTCTTAACAACAGAAATATTTAAAGACACATCTGAGATAATTTTAAGTGATGAAGAGTCGTTTCATTTAAAAAAGGTTTTAAGGGTTAGAGTTGGTGATGAGATAAAACTATTTGATGGGAAAAATCAATGGAAAGCACGTGTCATTGGTTTTAATGATGGGAGAGCTGTTTTAAAGCCCTATGAAAAAATAATAGCAAAAGAGAAAAAATACAGGATAAATCTTTATATACCATTCATAGAAAAAAAATACTTTGAACTTGTGATAAAGATGGGAACGGAGTTAGGGGTTGATAAATTCATACCATTTACAAGTGACTATACTCAAAAACACTACGAGTTTGATGTCGGTGAAAAAAATCTTAGAATGATTGAAATAATTAAATCAGCTGTTAAACAGAGCGAAAGGAACTCTATCCCAGTGGTATTGTGCCCTCTTAAATTCAAAGATATATTTGAACGAGATATCATTATTGCAAACAGAACTGCTATAAATGGAAAGATATACAATGCAACTGACATCGCAGCTATGAATTTGAATGAGTTCAATATCCTTATAGGTCCTGAGGGCGGATTTTCAGATGATGAGGTTTCATTTATGGTAAGCCATAACTGTATGACATTGATGCTTTCAGAAAATATATTGAGAGCTCAGACAGCCGCTATTGCTGCTGTGGCTGTTATAGTTGGAGCTATGAATACAATATGAAGATTTATTTTAAATCATTTGGATGCAGAACAAATCAGATAGAAATCGAGAGCATAGTTGAAAATCTTGTATCTGCCGGTTTTGTTGTATCTGAAAATGATTGGGATGTTTTTTTGATAAACAGCTGTTCAGTTACAGCAAGGGCTGAAAATGAAGAAATCTCTTTTATAAAGAAGATCGCTTCAAAAAATCCTGATGCAAGAATAGTGATCACTGGTTGTATGGCAAGTCTTTTCGCTGAGAGGATAAAGAAAATTTCAAAAAATATTGAGATATTTAAAAATGATGAAAAAGAAAAAATCCCATCAGCTTTAAGTGGCAGAGATATTCCTACAAACTATTTTAGTATAAATGGTTTTTATTCAAAGACGAGGGCCTTTGTAAAGCTTCAGGATGGCTGTAATTTAAAATGTTCCTACTGTATTGTCCCATTTGCAAGGAGCAGTATCTCATCAAAACCTTTTGATACTGCTGTTGATGAGATAAAAAGACTTATTGATAATGGATATAAAGAGATAGTGTTATCAGGGACAAGACTTGGTGCCTATGATAGTGGAGGTAAAAAACTTAATGAGCTTTTAAGGATGCTATCATCATTAAAAGGTGATTTCAGGGTAAGGCTTTCATCGCTTGAGCCTATGGAGATAAACGAGGAGCTTGTAGATATATGCTCGAATTCTGAGAGATTCTGTAATTATTTTCATATACCGCTTCAGAGTGGCAGTGATAGAATACTTTCACTTATGAGAAGGCCTTACAACAGATCATTTTACTCTAAAAGAATGGAGCTGATAAGGAAGAGGATGAAAAATCCTGGGCTGTACAGCGATATCATAGTTGGTTTTCCAAGTGAATCCGATGACGACTTCAATAATAGTATGGACTTTATAAGCTCTCTCGGCTTGAGTGGTCTCCACATCTTCACATATTCTAAGAGACCTTACACTGCATCAGAGAGTATGCCAGAGCTTGATGAGAGGATAAAGAAGGAAAGATCTAAAAAAGCACACATGCTGGATAAGAAGCTGAGAGATGATTATAAAAAATCTCTTATTGGAGAGGTGGTGATTTCATTAAGCCTTAAGCATAAGGATGGTAAAACAATTTTTTTGGGTTCAAACTTTGTTGAGATTGTTGTTGATGAAGTATTTGAAACAAACATTATTTGTCCTGTTATTATTAATAATCTAAGTGATGGAATATTGTATGGCAAAAGAGTCATATAAGCTATGCAAAAACTGTGGATATAAAAACGATCTGGATAATGAAAGATGTGATATATGTGGTTCAGAGAAGCTTGTTAGATTTGATTTGAAGGGGAAAAATAAAAGAGTTTATTTTTCTATCTCACTTCTGATTCTGGCTGCTGTTTTGTTTTATCTTTTTAAACCTGAAAAGAAAAATCTTGAAAAAAAGGTAGATGATGTAGGAATATTTGTTTCAGAGAATAGACCAATAAACTATTACACATATCTTAGATCAATAAAACAGCTCGGATACATAAAGGATCCTGATGAAAATGATGAAAGGGCTGTTATCAGAGCGATGGGGTATGATGATGAAGATCTAAAAAATGCGGCTGTTGAAACCATTAAAAAGTGGTATAAGAGCACAAAAAATAAAAAATATCTGGTATATATAGATAGTGGACACTAAAAAAGTTGTCTGGTTGTTTAGTTATTTAGTCATCTCGTTGTTTAGTCGTTTAGGAATAAAAGAGTAATCTATGAGGGGACTTCTGGTCTTATTTTTGCTTAACTCTTCTCAAATTCCATACGATCATCTTTTTTTTGGGCGATTTTTTGATAAGTCCCAAATAACCAAAACGGTTACTTCGATTAAATTATTTATTCTATCTGCCTTTATCATGATTTTTATCCGTTTTCATCTGATCTATTATCTGTATCCATCATGATGATCCTTCTTCCTAAATAACTTTTCAGTGACCACTCAAAAAATTATAGAATATTTATATGAGAATTTTAGAAAAGAATCAAGACGAGATAAATTTTTTAGGCTCATCTCAAAAGGAGCTCTTATCACTGAATAAAAAATATGGATGGTCGCTGAATGATAAAGAGCTTTTGATGGTAAAAAATTATTTTAGAATGCTTAAGAGAAATCCTACAAGAGCTGAGATAGAAACTGTAGCACAGACATGGTCTGAACACTGCAAACATAAGACATTTTCAGGGCCTGTTGATTTTATATGGAAGGATGAAAATGGAAAGGTGAAGCTAAGTAAAAAATTTAAAAATCTTTTTAAAGAGACAATAGTTTATACAACAAAAAAGCTTAATAAAAAATACTGCCTCAGTGTTTTTGAGGATAATGCTGGTATAATTGAGCTTTATGATAAATCTGATTGGGGGATATGCTTTAAGGTTGAGACTCATAACCATCCCTGTGCACTTGAACCATATGGTGGTGCAGAGACTGGGGTAGGTGGTGTTATAAGAGATATACTTGGTGTTGGGCTTGGTGCAAAGCCAGTGATTGATACGGATGTATTCTGTTTTGCTTATAATGACAGAAGATATGAAATTCCTGATGGATTTCTTTCACCGCATAAGATAATATCAGGAGTGGTAAGCGGTGTGAGAGATTATGGCAATAAGATGGGTATTCCAACAGCAAATGGGAGTGTTTATTTTGATGATGATTATTTGTTTAATCCACTTGTGTTTGTCGGTTCAGCTGGATTGATAAAAAAGAAGAAAATAACCAAGAAGGTTGAAGTTGGAAGTCTTATATTTGTGCTTGGTGGACCAACGGGAAGGGATGGTATTGGTGGGGCAACGTTTTCGTCAGCTGATATAGATGAGGATACTTCGTCATCCCATGTTCAAATAGGTCATGCTATAAATGAAAAAAAGGTGCTTGATGTTCTTTTAAAGGCAAGGGATCTTGATCTTTACACTGCTGTTACTGATTGTGGTGCTGGTGGATTTTCATCTGCCGTGGGTGAGCTTGCCTCGGATTGTGGTGCTGTAGTTGAGCTTAAAAATGTTTTGCTTAAGGACAAAAACATAAATCCATGGGAGATATGGCTGAGCGAGTCTCAGGAGAGAATGGTGCTTGCTGTTAAAAAAGAATGTGTGTATGAGCTTAAGAGAATATGTGAGATAGAGGAGTGTCAGTATTATATAATAGGAGAGTTTACTGATGATAAAAAATTAAGAGTTTCTTATGATGATAAACTTATAATTGATATTGATATGAGCTTCTTGCACTCAGGTCTTCCAAGGATAGAAAAAAAGGCGGTTTATAAAGAGAGAAAAATTAACAAAAATTTGACTGTTAAAAATATAAATTTTTTAGAAATATTTAAAAGGGTTATATCCGAGCTCAATGTTTGTTCAAGGAGATCAATAATAGAGCAGTATGACCATGAGGTTATGGGGCAGACTGTTTTAAAGCCATTCTGTTCAAAGAATGAATCCACCCCAAGTGATGCTTGTGTTATCTGGCCGTATAATGTTGTTGGAAATTTTAATGATTACAGGGGTTTTGCAGTATCGTCAGCAATAAATCCATCAATTTCAAAGATATCTCCCTATTATATGTCATTTTATGTTCTTGATGAGGCTGTTAGAAATCTCTGCTGTGTTGGTGCTGATATAACGAGAGCGGCTCTTCTTGATAACTTCTGTTCGGCAAACCCAAACATAAGCGAGGTTATGGGTGATTTCACAGCTGCTGCTATAGGAATAAAGGAGGCTGCTATAGATATGGAACTACCTTTCATATCAGGTAAGGATAGCTTTTATAATCAGACTGTTATAAACGGTAAAAATTATAAAATACCAGTAACACTTCTTATATCAGCGGTTGCCCCTGTTGATGATGTGAGAATAGTTGTAAGTTCAGATTTCAAGAATGAGGGAAATCCTGTTTATGTTGTTGGAGAGTTTATGAAGGGATTGGGTGGCTCTGTCTATTCAAAAATTTCTGGAGAAAAAGATAATTATATATCACCGATTGATCTGAAGAAGAACAGAAAAATATATCTGAGGATAATTGATGCAATTAGGAAAAATTACATACTGGCATCACATGATGTTTCTGATGGTGGGCTTTTATCAGCTATGTTTGAGATGTCGTTAGGCGGATATGGTGTTGATGTTGATATATCAAAGGCTTGTAAAAAATATGGGGTTTCAGATGTGGAAGTTGCTTTTGGCGAGTGTGGCTCAAGAATAGTTCTTGAAGTTGATAAAAGGTTTGAGGACAAGTTTATAGAGTTAATGAAGGGATTGCCTTTTATAAAACTTGGAGATACATCTGATGAAAATTCATTTATAATAAAAAATGATGATGTTGTTCTGATAAATGAAAACCCTGCAGTTTTAAAAAAATTTTGGGAAAGGGAAGTATTGAGATGAAACCAAAGGTTATAATACTCAGGGCTTCTGGAACAAACTGCGATCTGGAGACAAGGAGTGCTTTTGATTTTGTTGGGGCAAGGACTGAGCTTGTTCATATCAATGAACTTTTAAATGGAGCGAAGAAACTGGTTGATTATGACATCATGGCAATACCCGGCGGGTTTTCATTCGGTGATGATATATCAGCCGGAAAGATTTTTGCATTGAGAATAAAAAAACTTAAGTCTGATTTCAATGATTTTATAAAAGCAAAAAAACCTGTGATAGGAATATGCAATGGATTTCAGGTCCTTGTAAAAACTGGCTTTCTTCCTTATGATATTGAACTGAAACAGAGGGCAACGCTTTATTCAAACGATCTCGGTCATTTCATATGCAGGTGGGTTAAGGTGAGGGTCAATAAAAACAGTCCGTGTATATTTACAAAGGGTTTGCCAGATGAATTTTATTTACCCATAGCTCATGGTGAGGGAAAGTTCATATCAACCAGATCTATTATATCAGATTTAAAGCAAAAAAATCTTGATGCACTTTTGTATTTGGAAAATCCTAATGGCTCCTATAGCGATATAGCAGGGATCACAAACAACTCGGGAAATGTTTTTGGGCTTATGCCTCATCCTGAGAGGGTATTCTTTTCTTTGCAACAGCCATGGAAGAATAAGGGTATTTTGTCCATAGGTTATGAATTTTTTAAGAATGCTGTGAATTATGCAAGGGGATTATAAATCTGAGACTAATTGGTTGTTTAGTCATTTAGTTATCTGGTTATCTAATCATCGAGATGTAAACGGATAAGACGTCTGATAAAGACAGATAGAATAAATCCTATACCATAAGTAACCTACGAGGTTACTTATGGTTTTTCTTCCCAGAAGATTAAAAAACTAATTGACTAAACAATCAGATAACTATCTTCTTTTTCTTCCTAAATAACGAGATAACCAAATAACCAGACAACTAAGATCTTATCACCTGACCTGTCTTTCCTCTACAAGTATACCGTTGACAAATATCCTTATCTTATCAGCTGATGTCTTTGGTATTGAAAGCTCTATCCTTGAACCGGGATCCCTTATAGCATTGAATACCTCTTTATCACCTGTTCTGCTAATGGCTACTATCCTGACATTTCTCTGTGAACCGCTCTGAGAGAGGTTGTAAACAATTTTATACTCTTCAACTGATTGCTCTTCATCACTATCACTCATTGTTATTATAACGTTTGTTGCTTCATTTATCTGAACATCATAATCTGGATTCTGATCTATTATTGTGTCTTTTGGGAATATTGTATTTTTTTCTCTGTTTATTGTATATTTAACGTTTGGGTTCTCTTCTATCCATTTATAGAAGTCTGATATTTTTTTCTGACGAAAATCAGGCATAAGAATAACCCCTTTTGGAGGTTTCCCAGCTGATACTATAAGATTTATGTATGTATTTTTTGAAACCTGTGAATCGACCTTTGGATCCTGATACATAACTATTCCCTTGTCAAACTTTGTTGAATATGATTCACTTATTTCTCCAAGTATTAATTGCCGTTGTCTCAGAAGAAGTTCTGCATTTCTTATAGGCATACCTACAATGTTTGGAACAAAGACTGATTCTCCACCCTGAGAAAACACAACCTCTATTATCCTTCCTTCCCTCACAGATATACCTGATTGTGGATTTTGCCTCAGGACAGTTCCAACAGGAACAGATGAATCAAATTCAAATCCCTTTATCTTCATAGCAAGATCATTTTCAGATATAAGCTCGAGTGCAGTCATAGCTGATTTTCCTTTTATATCAGGAACAATAACCTCTTTTCTTGAGTGGACTACAGAGCCTATAACCCAGTCTATCATAAAGTATGAAAGGACTAATATGGATAGCATTACTACTAAAATCTTTAAAAAATATTTATAGTTGGCTGGTATATCATTTATTTTCATATCAAAGAATCTCCTTTTTTGAGCTTAAGACCATTTATAAAAAAATCATAGGCACTCATTTCTTTTTTACCCTCTGGTTTTACCTTTTCAATGAGTATGCTTGTATCAAGACATTTTACAAAAATACCAGTTCCTTTTTCAAAACCAGAGATAGTGGCAGGAGGAAAATTGCTGCTATCTGATTTATTGATTTTAGCCGATGTTATCTGAACCATTGCGTTCTTAAGGTTGTGTTTGAAAATGAACCTTGAATAGGGATCAAATGAGAAAGCCTTTATCTTTGAATATACTTTCTCAGCTGGCATATTAAAATCAATATAAGTGTCTTTTATTGTTACTTTTGTTGTGTATGTTGCAACACCTTCTTGCGGCAAAAGTTTTATATCTCCTGATGATATTTTTTTTGCAGCCTCAATCATCATCCTTCTTCCAAGAACTGAAAGCCTCTGTAAGAGCATATATGATGTATCATCTGATCCTATTTCAATGCTCTCTGAAAGAAGTATTGAACCTGTATCAAGTCCTTCATCAATTTTAAATATTGTTACACCAGTCCTTGTTTCGCCGTTTAAAACAGCAGCTCTTACCGGATCAGCACCTCTGTATTTTGGCAGAAGAGAAAAATGTACATTAAAAAAACCATATGGAATCATATCAAGTACTTTCTTTGAAAGTATCCTTCCGTATGCTACGACAATACCAAAATCTGGTTTTATTTGATCAAGCAAGGTCTCTATATCCTTTGAAGATTCAGGCTGATAAACATCAATCTTTAGCTTCTGAGCAAGCGATTTAACTGGTGGTGGAGTTATTATTCCTTTTCTACCGAATGGCTTATCTGTCTGTGTTATAACCGCTTTAATATTAAAACCATTATCATAAAGAGTTTGCAAAAACTCAGCTGCTGTGTTGTCCGTTCCTAAAAAAATAACTTTTTTATCCATTTCACATAACTTCAGGTTTCATCTTTGATTCATCTATATTCTTCCATTGTTTTTTTAGTTTTAAAAGCGTTGGCTTAAGTTTGATTTTTTGAGCAATTGGAATACGTTTTATGAAGGTGATGCCGTTCAGATGATCTATCTCGTGCTGGAGTGCTTTTGCTAAAAGTCCTGATGCTTTTATCTCAATAGGAATTCCTTTTTGATTTAATGCCCTTACAACAACGGATGTATGCCTTTTAACCTTGATAAAAAGTCCTGGAAAAGAAAGGCAGCCCTCATCCTCTTCTATTATTTCTTCGCCGTAAGAAACTATTTGGGGGTTTATTATTACAATGTTATAATTCTTATTTTTTTCTTTATCCTCCATGCTTATAATGGATAACTGTATGTCAAGCCCAATCTGATTTGCGGAGAGTCCCACTCCATGAGTAAAATTTAATGTATCAAACATATCAGCTATTATATTATCAAGTTCATTTTTCATTTCTTTATAGTCTATTTTTTTTGTTTTTTTGTTGAGTATGCTTTCTCCATACTTTACTATTCTTCTTATAGCCATATAAACCTCCGAGCATATGAAAGTCAGGATTTAAAATAAATCTGTTTTGACTGTCTTATTATTAATTTCCGTTATCTATCTCTAATATAATGGTTTTCAAGTAAGCGTATAAGACAGTGTCCTTGACTCCCATATTATATCTATTTCTATTTTACCATTAAAATCTTTTGGTTTTATCATACCCCACGTTATGGCTAATTCTTCAAGCTGAGCTTCAGCACCCATCCTACCTGAAACCCCCATAACAATTTTGTTCACTCTTCCGTAAAAAGCGGTATAGACAATAATATATATAGGATCGTTTGAAAAAATTATAAGAGGATGAATTGTTTTCCCATATTTTTCAGCTAACAGTATAACCTTTCTAAAAAGATCCTTTTCATCGTTTGTAAGATTTTCATAATCTGAAGAGTATTCATAGCCCTTCTCAACCTTTATATATAACACAATAATGTCAGTGTTATCATCGTTGGCTGTTTCAAGAACACTTTTTAAATGTGTTAGGTTGTTTGGATTTCTAACAGGAACAAGGATTCTCTCAGTTTTTTTGAAGTCTTTAAAGATGTTTAATATATCATTTTCTGTGGCTATGTTGACCTTCTCATCATCAACTTCTCCTTCTATATCATGCAGGTCTATTTCATGGGATTGCTTTTTTTCAGAGTAGGTAAAGATTATATAAAGCACAACTGAGAAGGTAATCCCTGATATGGTTGCAATTTTTTTTGTTAAAAGATTCATCAGAAAAAGTGAAAAGATTATCAAAAAAAGAATTATAAGTCCAACCGGGATCTCATATCTTCCACTCTTTATATTAAGTGGAAATATCCACTCGCGTGGTTCCATAGATTTTTTAAATCTTAAAAATATTAAGGATAAAAGATTGAATGTAAGACTCATCAAAACACCGAAGGCATAGGCCTCACCTAACAGAAAAACATCTCCTCCTGATAGTATAACTATAATTGCCTGTAGTACAGCAATAAGGGTTATGATTTTATATGTTGTTCCATATTTGGGATGTAACTTCCTTATGCTGTCTGGAAGAATGCCATCCTCAGCAACCCTGTTGAGTATTCCATTTGCTCCAACTATGGCAGTGTTCACAGCACCTACAAGTATTAGCAGTGCAGATATGACTACGAGTGTCTTCATAACAACCCTTGCTGCATATGGTATAGATAACTCCATAGCAAGGCCACTCAATAGATTTTCTGAGTAGCTGCTTATTATTTTATCGTATGGTATTATTACTGCTGAAAGAAATGTAAGAAAGCCTGTAAAAATTAGGGCTGATATAAATATGAACACAACAGCCTTTTTTAAATTTTTTATTTTTGGATCCTCTATTTCCCGATAAACCTGAGCAAGCGTTTCAAGTCCGCTCAAGGCAAGTATTGAATGTCCCATAGCCATTATGATGCCTATCAATCCAACAGGTTTTAAAAAACTAAAATATGATGTCCATCCTAATGACTCTTTGTTGAACTCAAGCCTAAATTCTGGCCATTTGAATCCTATCTTTGTAACCGTATATACTGAAAGGACAAGCAGAAGAAGTGCAACAACTCCTGTGAATATGATAATTCTTAAATTGTTTTCTGATGATTCCTTAACCCCCTTTATATTTTCTCTCCAGAAGTATGCTATCATAATGAGTGAAAAGATAACAGCAACACCCCTTGGATTTATGTTCCAGCCTATTTTCAGATATGGAAAGATTATTTCCAGAAGATATGCTAAATAAAGTCCGGCACTCACTGCACTTATGGGAGCGGTTAAGAGATAATCAAAGACAAGGGCAGAGACAGAAAACTTTGCCATAGACTTTCCCATTGATGTCTTTACCGTCATATAAACCCCACCTCTTGTAAAAATAGAGGAGGATTCTATGTAAGTCATCAAAAGAAAACCTGACAGAATCATTACTGCGAGTATAAAATATGGGAATGCCGGCCCGTATGCCTTTGCAGCAATACCACCAGCATAGTAGGCGCTTGAAGCAAAGTCGCATAGGACTATTGAGCCTGCTCTCCAGAAAGAAATAAAACTCAATACTGCTGTGTTTAACACTAAAATATTCTTTATCTTTTTGTTCATATAAATTATCTGATGGATTTTATATAGGAACAAATCTCAGATGGTGAGTTCATCGATATCAATTTTGGAATATTATCTCTAAATGACTGCGTGATTGAACTGAGTATTTTAAGATGTTTATCAAAAAAATCGGATGAAAGCGGAGAAAAAAACATAAAAGTAATAAATATGCTGTGTTTTATCCTGTTATCCTTCACAGGATTCGGCGTAATAATAAGAATAGACTTAAAGTCATCAAGGTCTTCAAGTTTTAGATGCGGGATAAAGAGGCCGTTTTCAAAAACAGAATAGTCAAGATTTGTTACCTCAAGCCTCTCCTTGATGTTCTCAGGTGTAAAGCGTTCAGGGAGAAATGGGGAAATTTTAGAAACAGCGAAATCTATTAGCGATTTTAAATCTTTAAAACCTTTTCTTTCTATTATTATATTCTTACAATCAAGAATATCACCTATCGTGATATGCTTTTCTTCTGTCATAATTATATTATAACATATCTAAAACAGTATAAAATTTTAATATATGGATTTAAAATATCTTATGTATCAACAAGTTTTTTGTAATAGATTATAAAAAAATGCTAAACTTTTATTATGATAATTAAACTGCTTAATTGTTTAATTACAGGAGTTAAATATGAAGAAAAACATAATACTGTCGGTATCAATTTTGGCATTGCTTTTTTCATGCCAGAAAAAGGAAAACAAGTCAAAGGTTATTGCAAAGGTTGGCAATACATCTATAACTGAGGATTATTTGAATGAAAAGGCTATGGAAATAGGAGATTTCGATTACCTTAAAACAAAGATTGGTAAGAAGCAGTTTCTTGATATACTTGTAAATGAAAGGCTTGTTAAGATGGCATCGGAAAACAGTGATGTTAAAAATTCTAAGGAATACAAGGAAAACATTGATAAAATAGAAAAGGAGCTTAACAAGAGGCTTGAGGAATATAAGGATATGGTGCTTACAAAGATGTGGCTTGAAAAGCTTAGAGAGAATGAACTTAAAATAGCTGATAATGAGGTAACAGAGTATATAAAACAAAATCCTTATATGGTTTCGCTTGATCAGATCATAACAACTGATTATGAAACTGCTCAGAGCATTATGGCAGCTATGAAAAAAGGTGAGAGTATGGATAGTATAGCAAAGAAGTATAAGGATAATCCTAACGTTGTTGTTAATAAGCTTCCACCTGTTATAAAGGGTGAGCTTATGCCTGAGCTTGAGGATATGGCCTTTAAGATGAGGGTTGGTGAGTTGGGCGGAATCATAAAAACAAAGCTTGGCTATCATATAGTTAAAAAGCTTGCTCAGAATAGCTATGATCCTAATAATGTGCAGTTTAAGGAAAGGATAAAGAATGTTCTTGAAAAGAAAAAATTTGATTCATATATGGATAAGCTTCAGTCCAAGTACAAGGTGGAGGTAGTAGATGAAGAATATAAATAAGATATTTTTCATTTTTTTCCTATCTATGCCTCTTTATTCCGAGGTTAAGGAGGATGTGGTAGCAAAGGTTAATGGAGAGGCTATTTTTAATTCTGATATAAATAGCTCAAAACAGGCAATACTTTCTCAATATCTTGAGTTAGCTCCAGATATATTGAAACAGCAAGGAAGCGAGGATAAGATAAATAAAATGGCTTTTGATAAGGCTGTAAGCGAGCTTCTTATAAAACAGGAAGCAACAAAGCTCGGGATAAAAGTAAGTGAGCGTGAAATAGACAATGGTATATCAGAGGTGAAGAATAGATTCTCTGTTGATAAAGAAGGAAATAAAATATCTCAGAAGGATGCTGAGGCTTTATTCCTTGATGAGCTAAAAAAGCAGAATATAAGCTATGATGATTTCAGGGAAAGAGTGAAGAAGGATCTTATGGCAAGGAAGTTGATAGATCAGGTTATAAGGCCAAAGGTTAAGTCCCCATCTGATGATGATGTAAAAAAGTTTTATGATAATATAATTGCCATCATAAACAATTCTACATCGTCTCTTAAATTGAGCAGTGAAGAGATGGATGATTATACAAATATAGCAAATAAATTAAAAGATATGTTTGCTGAAAGGATAAGGATAAGGCATATACTTATAAAATCAAAAGGTGATGATCTCGTTTCAAAAAATCAGGCTCTTGAAAAGGCTAACGGTATTAGGAAACAGCTTCTCTCTGGAGCAGATTTTGAGGATATAGCTGCTAAGGAATCTGATGACATCGAAAGCTCGAAGCATGGTGGTGATATCGGATATGTTGTTAAGGGAATGTTGCCGGAGAGCCTTGATAAGGTTGCTTTCTCCATTGCACCGGGTGAGATATCTGATGTTATACAGACTGATTTTGGTTATCATATAATTCAGGTTACAGAGAAAAGAATAGCTCAAAAGATAAAGTTTGAGATGGTTAAGGATGATCTTGCCAATATTATGATGCAACAATCCTTTGCAAAGGAGCTTGACAAATATATTGATGATCTTAAAAAAACAGCCAAGATAGTTGTGTTTGATCAAAAGTTTAAACAATGAGTATTCTTATAACTCAGGGTGATGCCTCAGGAATAGGTCCTGAGATCACAGTAAGGGCTTTAAGAAGATTTAGTGAGAAAGACCGCAGAAAAATAGTTCTTGTTGGTAGTAAAGCGGTTTTTATTGAGAATGGCTGGGACTCAAACCTCTGTTCATTGATTGAAACTTCTGTCAGTAATTTTAAACTTGTAAGGGGCAAGGAAAATGTCTTTTCAGGAAGACTTTCTTTTAAGGTATTTGAAACAGCAGTAAAATTAGCTGAGAAAAAAAAGATTGACGCAATTGTTACTGCTCCAATATCAAAAAAAGCATGGGCTCTTGCTGGAATAAAATATGTTGGTCATACTGACTATCTGAGGGATAGATTTAAAAAAGAATTGTTGATGTGTTTTAAAAAGGGTGAGATTAATACTGCTCTTTTAACAGAGCATGTTGCATTAAGGGATGTTAGCAGGTTTGTCAAAAAAAACAACATAATATCAAAACTGAAGCTATTCAAGTCTATGACTGATGCTTTTGCTTGTAATTCTCAGCTTATGGTAGCAGGATTAAATCCTCACTGTGGTGATGATGGCGTCATAGGAAAAGAGGAAGTAAAAGAAATAATCCCTGCAATAAGAGCAACTAATAAAGCTGGGGTTGATGTAATTGGGCCTTATAATCCAGATGATCTTTTAAAAAAATATAATAATAAAAAAGCTGGTGGTGGTTTTTTTATGTATCATGATCAGCTCATTCCTCTTTTAAAATTTCTTAACAATAAAAATGATATAGTTCATATAACATGGGGGCTTGATTTTATAAGGACATCACCCGCTCACGGGACAGCTTTTGATATTGCCTATAAAAATACGGCTGATGAAACTTCCATGTATGAAGCGATAAAAATTGCAATGGATATGGTATCTAAAAATTAAGATTATCTTGAAAAATATCAGTTGAATTTTTTCAAGAATTTATTTTTATAACGAAAGGGTTTGATATGAGCTCGCGTGTTTTGTCTATGGGTATGAGCCCATTTATCTTTATAACAGCAAACCTGTATTTTTTACCATCTGATAGCATCTCAATGTTATTTTTCTGAAAGCCATATTCCTCGAGTTTTTCTATAAACTTTAATACAAAAACATCTATCTTTCTGTCGTTGGGTATTTTAACAGTCATTGATATGCCCATCACAGGAGCTTTTATATCTCTTTTGGATAAAGAATAGGATTCAATATCTTTTACATATGAAAGTTTGTTAAAATATTTTTCCTCTATCCAGCCAAATATGGTTAAGAGGCTGTCTTTTTTATCTATATAATTCTCTTCCCCTGCCATTATAAATCCATAATCTTTACTCAACATGGTCATTACTTTTGAATAATTTTTTTTTGATATATTTATATCTATGAGCGTATAGCTCTTAAAATTAATATTTTCTTTGTCACTTTTTGATATGTAATATGATATAGCCCCCGATGTAGCTATGTTCTTTATTTTGTAGTGAAGAGGAATATCAGTAAAATCAGCCTGAGATAGAACTGAATACTCCATAGCTCTATCAGTTGTATCAGGTTTGTATTGCTCATCAGTGGAAACTATTGATACGGGGCTTTCCCTGTAACCGTTGTTGACGTTTAAATAACCGTATTTTCCCTCAAAATATCTTTCTACATCAGGGTCAATAGCCTCTGAACAAAGTAAAAATGGCATAGCTGTAGCTATTATAGCATTCAATAAAAGGATCAGTGTAAACCTTTTTCCCAAAAGCTTAAGAACCATAACTATATAAATTTTATCAATTAAATGATATATTTTAAAGGGGCTTTGGTTTATAAATAAATATTTTTAAGCCCTAATATATACTGGGACCAAAGGGAAAACGATATTGCTATTCACCAATTATTAAATATTCATCCTCAGATGTCTCATCACCACCTGTAGCATCGGTGTTTTGTTTATCAATAGGTTCTTCATCAGTGGATTCCTGAATAGCTTCTTTTGTAGGTTGTTGTAAAGGTTTTTGTTCAGTCTTATGAGTATTTGATTTTTGTTTTGCAGTTGATTTTGGTTGAACTTTTTTGTTTTGCCTCTGTGGGTTTGCTTTACCCATAAGAATATTTATTGTGTTAATAGAAAGAGTATTCAGCGGCTTTAAGATTTTACTGTTCGGTTCATAATTAAACTTAAAAAGAATATTTTTTTTGTTTTTAACAGTTGCTGTTATTAAGTATGTGCTATCCTTATCAGGTATGATCCCCCAATTTATACTGTTAACATTTGCCTTCTTCTCTCTTACAATTTTCTTTATCACCTGCTCTAAATTCTCATTTATTTCCATCCTATAATTTTTAACCTCATTGAGTATAGCATTGTCAGAAGTTAGAGGGTTATTCTGGCCGAGTTTCATCTGTTCGCCTGGTTTCATCTCTGGTAGCTGTGTTGGTGTAGAATTCATCAGATTAAAATTCCCTGTTTCCGTTGTTGTAGAGACTGATGTCATTGTCGATATATCTGGTGAAAGAAGATTTGTTGAGTTATCTGTCTTATCCACCTGAGGTTTGGTTTGAATCTGAATATTGCTATCCTTTTTAGAAAACAGCTTTGTTATATCAAATATGCCAGCACTTTTGAGAAAAAAAAGTATTCCTACTGCAGCTACTATGATGAGAATAATTGTTATCAATGGCTTTAAAATTTTTTTTGGTAACTCTGATAATTTTTTATTTTCTTTTTTTTCATCCAACGGCATAACAACAGTTTTTGTAGCTTCTTTCTTATCCACTTTATCAAGCCTTTCTATGTTTGCAGGTTTTAGATTTTGCTCAATGACTTCTTCCTCTTGTTTTAAAGTTGTGCTGCTTTTTTGTGATTCATCAAGCCTTTTTTGAATCATATCAAGCTTTGCTGATAAATCATTGACCTCTATCTCAAGATGATTTAATACCTCGTTGGTGTCGCTCTGTGGCTGAGGCGGAACTGATATAGCTGATAATTTATTGTCAATTTCATTTTTAATATTTTCAAGCTCTTCCTTTTTTACAGTCTCTGAATTTATCTCGTCTATCAGTATTTTTACCTCAGAAAGGATCTCTTCCTTTATTTTGTTTATGTCTGTTTCTGATATGTTTGATAAATTATTGTTAATATTGGCAGAGGAACTGCCCATAGTGTTTTCGTTTATATCTGTTGATTTTAGATCATCCACGGGCAACATATTAACATCGTTATCCTGATTGCTTTCTCTAGTTGAGATTTTAAGATCTTCCTCAGTGATATTCTTTGCTTCCAACGGTTTTACATTAAATTCTTCTGGTTCTTCGCGAGGCATCTCAACTGGTTGCTCATCGGCAGTTGTGGCAGATACATCTGAAGAAATGAGTGAATCTGTATCAGGTATATCAAAGTCTTCTATTCCTTCAAGATTTTTATTTGTATCATCATCAGTTTTTGGTTCAACATCATTTGATTCGTTTGAAGTGGAGTCTTGTGATACAGTATTTTTCTTTTCATTATCTGATTCCATTTTCTCAATCATTGATTCTCCCCTGTTTTTTATCTGTGAGAGTGTCATTGGATCTGAGCTTGTTCTCTTTTTTACCTCTTCCTCTGATGAAAGATCTTGAGAGACTTCATCCTCTCTGTTTCTTATCTGTGAGAGTGTGAGAGGATCGGTGTTTGGTATGTCTAAATTTATATTATTAGAGTCAACGGGAGTGGTAAATATGTTCTCCATACTGAATCTTTCTATCATTATGTCTTCTTTCTTATCAGATACATTAAGTTTTCCGGAGTTTATGTCTCCCTCTGATTTACTGGTTTCATCAATATTATGTGCAGGAGTGGCAGCTGTGGCAAATTCAGGAAAGGATGAAGCCTCTTTCCACTCCTTTGTCTCCTCCTCAAGAGGTGATTGAGGGCAGATAAGTGTTGAAGCATTGAATCCTTCTAACTTCATTATTTCTTCTTTTTCAAGAGGGCCTTTTATTTCATCGTTTATATATGCCCAGTATTTCATAATTACCTCATTCCTGTATTCTAAATTGGGTTCACTGAAAAAGTCTAACGCTTTGAATTTTAAACAATGAAAAATTGTTCTTTAAAACATTGAAACTTAGATTAAAACTGCAAGGTTTTTTAAGTATTGTTAACAAATTCCGGGCAATTTTTTCAAACCTTTTGCGTATAAATTGTCTATTTTTGCCTGCGACTTCGTTGCTCGTCGTTTACAGACACTATTCGTGTATGCTCGCTCCTCGCTCCTCGTCTCGGCTAAAAATCGGCTAATTTCTATCGCAAATAGACTTTTTCAGTGAACCCTAAATTAAATTTTAGAAATTATATATTTTAAAAACAACACTTACGCCATTAAATTCTGCCGTTATCATTTGTATATAACATAAATTCAATAAAATATATTATAACAAACTTGGAATGGTTATAACCTTATTTTTTTAATAAAAATAGCGAACCCTAAAATATATATCTCAATCTTTTTTATATAATATTATTTATGGAAAACAATAAAATAAGAGTAAGATTTGCACCTTCACCTACCGGGCACCTCCATATAGGAGGAGCAAGAACTGCCCTTTTTAATTATCTTTTCGCAAGAAAATATAACGGGACATTCATCTTGAGGATAGAAGATACTGATGAACTTAGGAGTACCAGAGAATCAATGCATTCAATATTTGAAAGTCTTAAATGGCTTGGATTGAACTGGGATGAGGGTGCTATGAGTGAGGATGATGAAAAGGGTGATTATGGCCCTTATATCCAGAGCAAAAGAGAGGCTCGGGGAATATATAAAAAATATGTCGATTTTTTGATTGAGAAGGGGTATGCATATTACTGTTACTGTACCCCTGAAGAGCTTGAAGAGATGAGGAAAAAGGCAACTCTTGAGAAAAGACCTCCAAGATATGATGGAAGATGCAGGAATCTTACCAATGAGCAGATAGAAAAATTTCGAGCTGAGGGAAGAAAACCTGTTATAAGGTTTAAGATGCCAGATGATGGAGTCACTGAGTGGAATGACCTTATTCACGGTCATCTATCTTTTGAGAACAAACTTCTTTATGACTTTATAATGATAAAGGCAAGCGGATATCCTACCTATAACTTTGCCTGTGTTATTGATGATCATCTTATGGAGATGTCCCATATAATAAGGGGTGATGATCACATTTCCAACACTCCTTTGCAGATAAATCTCTACAAGGCATTTGGCTGGAAGCTTCCAGAGTTTGCTCATCTTTCAATGATACTCGGACCTGATGGTTCAAGGCTTTCAAAGCGTCATGGGGCAACAAGTGTTGGCGAGTATAGGAAGGAGGGATATCTTCCAAATACTATGAAAAACTATTTAGCACTCTTGGGATGGTCAACCAAGGACAGTCAGCAGATTTTTGAGGTTGGAGAGTTAGAAGAAAAGTTTAGCCTTGATGGATGCCAAAAGAATCCTGCTATATTTGATCCTGTCAAGCTTAAATGGATGAATGGTGAGTATATAAGAAAGCTATCAAAGGATCAGCTTTTTGATTATGCCATCCCATTTATCAAAGATGCAGGCATAGATCTATCAAAATCAAGGGTCAGTCCTGTTGAGATAGTTGCTCTTGAACAAGAAAAATATAAGCTTTTGAGCGATATACCAAAGCTGGTAGATTTTTTCTTCATTGATGAGATCAACTACAATCCTGATGCTGTGGAGAAGGTTTTAAAAAAGCCTGAGGTTTTAAAAATACTGAGTGGTATAAAAGCTGTTTATACTTCAATAGATGATTTTAAGGATACTGTCATAGAGGAAAAAACAAGGGCTTTTGCAAAAGAAAATGGTTATAAAGCAGGTCAGGTTTTCCATCCTCTTAGGGTAAGCGTGAGCGGGAGAACTGAGGGCCCTACGCTTTTCAAGATGATGGAATATTTTGGTAAAGATCTTGTCATTAAAAGAATAGATGAAGCTCTAAAAATTGTATCAGATAGCTTGTCCTGAAATCTATCATCTTTGATTTGTTATATTTGTAATAAAAATTTCATATTTTTGTGTTTTTTTATTACTAAGATTTATTTATGAGATACTGGATATTTGTAAACGATAACGTTCTCGGGCCATTAAATATAAAAGAAATCATTAATAGAAGTTATTTTGATGAGGATCTGTTGGTGTGCCCCTATGAGATGGATGGGGTTAAGCCATCAAATTGGTATTTTGTAAAAGAACTTCCAGAGTTTGAAAAATATTTTAATAGAAATGTTATAGTGGATGAAATCAATATCGATGAGATCATAAATTCTGTAAGCTCAATTGAAGAAAATAGGAATAGAGACAATTTGGATGAGGTTATAGGAGAAAAGGAGGTCTTAAAGGAAAATATTGAGATCAAAGAAAGAGAAATACAGCTTTATAAGGACAAGATCTCATATCTTGAATCAAGGATTGATATCATAGAAAAAAATCTTGATAGAGCCACAAATCTTATACAGAGATATGAAAACAAGCTTTTTGAAAAGGATAGTGAGATAAAAATATTATCAGAAGGGATTAGAGATGTAAAAAAAGATGCTGAACAAACCGATTTAGCTGAATCAAAAAAAACGGATGAAAAACCTGTTATAAAAGAAAATGATATAAAGACTATTGAGAAGAAAGATGAGATTCTTTTAAACAAGGAAACTGATTTTGGAAAAATTTCCGAAGTTGAGGCTAACAGTTATGATGAAAATACATCTGTTCAAAGTATTTATGAATCGGATAAAGAAACCACAAAAAATGATAGGACAGATGGTGTTATAGCTGGTGGTGTTGATGAAAATAATAATCATGAAACCATTATAAAAGAAAATGTTTTTGAGACAAATGTTAAAGATGAGGGAAAGCCTGAAAGGGAAGAGGAGTTTGATACATTCTCTGGGCCTGTCAGAGATCTTTCAAGGGTTGATATGAATTTAGACAGCTCCGATGATAGTGCTGTCGCTGCTGATGTTGATATTGATGAGTTGAAGCTGGATTCCTTTAAAGAGGAAGCAACTGAGGATAAAACTGGTTTTCAGTTTGCTGATATAAAACTTGAGCCTGTTAAAACCAATATGGATGTGGTTGAATCAAAGAATATTGAGGAGTTAAACTATGAAAACAAAAAAAATGATGAGCCACAAGAAGAAAAAAAGGATGTTGACCCATTGCTTTCACAGAATTTAAGACTCACACCTCCAAAAAGATTTGTTAAACCTGTAGCTGTTGTTAATGCAGGTGATAAAGAAAATTCATCTGATTCAACAATGGATACAGCCACCCCTGATATTGCTTTAGAAAACTCAGTTAAAAATAAAAATGATAAAACAGTTCCTACTGAGCCATCAGTAAATACAGTTAACGCGTCTGATAAAGAGATCAAGCCTCCAGATAATAAAATAGATCTTTCTCAGGGGATGAAAAAGAAAAAAAGCAGTGGTAAGTTTAAGGTTGTTATTGAAGTCTTAGCTGCTATTCTATTCGTTGCTCTTTTTGCTGTGTCAATAATGTATATACTTAGATCGGATTCAAAATCAAATCAATCCTATGCCACTCCAAAGTTTCCAAAGGAAGAAGCTGTTGCAGATAGTAAAGGTGATGCTGCAAAGAAGCAATCTACAGTTTCATCAGATATAGACATAGCAAAAATAAATGATGATGTTAAAAAAGCGATAGATGTTGTAAAAAATTACCAACTTGGCAGTGGAAAGGGAAGTATTGGCAATTGGTTCTCAAATACTTTTTCAGCGAGCAATCAGGTCAGGGAGGAGTGGAATGCAACATATCTCAGTGGGGATCTATTTGTTGTGCAGTACAGGGTTTTAAGGTATAAAAGTGAACCAATAGTTTACCTCTTTGAGGTCGATGTCAAAAAAAATAAAATTATTAGGGGTATAAATAATAATGCAATAGAACTGCTTTCTGGGAGTGTCACAACAAAAAAGGTTATTAGCAAAAAAAATAAAAAAATAGCTGAGAATATGGATAAGGATGATGAGATGTTTTAGATATATTAATCTTTATGTATAATGGTATTAATGGCAAATTTTAAAATAAACATATCAAAAAGACTTGGGGAAATGCTTGTTTTAAATTCTTTTATAACTCGTGAGCAGCTTAATGAGGCCCTTGAAGATCAGAAGAAAAGTGGACTCAAGCTTGGGCAGATACTGATAGAAAAAGGATTTATAACAGAGAAACAGCTTCTTGAATTTTTAAGCAAGCAGTTTGCCATAAAATTTATTGAGTTATCAAATCTTGATCTCAGTCCTGATATTGTTTCGTTAATTCCTGAAAGCATAGCAAGAAGGTATAATCTTATAGCGATAAAAAAGGATCAGAACCTTTTAAGCGTGGCTATGATTGATCCACTAAATATTGTTGTTCTTGATGAACTCAAGCTTATGACAGGTTTTAACATAGAGCCTATTTTTTCACTTGAGGATGATATCTCATCTGCGATAGAAAAATATTACGGAAATAAATCTTCACAGCAGGCCCTTGATGAAATATTAAAAAAGACTCAATCTGATGAAAGCGATGAAGAGCTATCTCTCATTGAAAAGAAGGATGATGAAAAGGATGATATAATATCACTTGAAAACAAAAACGAGGCAGCCCCGATAATCAAGATGGTCAATATCATAATATCATCAGCTATAAAGGCTCATGCCTCTGATATCCATATAGAGCCATCATATAAGGAAACTAAGGTCAGGTTCAGAATAGATGGCGTTCTCCATCCTCAACCACCGATACCAAAGAAATTTCATAATGCTATCGTATCAAGGCTCAAGATAATGGCAACACTTGATATATCTGAGAGAAGAATTCCTCAGGATGGAAGAATAAAAATAAGGCTTATGGATAAAGAGATAGATCTAAGGGTATCTGTGCTGCCATGTGTCTTTGGTGAGAAGATTGTTATGAGGATACTTGACTCATCAGGTTTAAAGCTGAGGCTTGATGACCTAGGCTTTGAGCCAGAAAATTTAGCAATATTTTCAAAGTGTATAAAGGCACCTCACGGTATAAATCTTATAACCGGTCCTACCGGTTCTGGTAAATCAACAACGCTTTACTCTGCCCTTGCAACTTTGAATGCTCCTGATGTCAATATATCAACCATAGAGGATCCTGTTGAGTATAATCTTGATGGGATAAATCAGGTGAGCGTTAATACTGATGTTGGTTTAACATTTGCAAGTGGTTTGAGATCGTTTTTGAGGCAGGATCCAGATATAATAATGGTTGGTGAGATAAGAGATTTTGAAACTATGTCAACAGCTATAACTGCTGCTATGACTGGCCACCTTGTCTTTTCTACGCTTCACACAAACGATGCTGCGGGATCAATAACAAGAATAGGGATGATGGGCATTGAACCATTCCTTACATCATCTACACTGCTTATGATCGTTGCACAGCGTCTTGTGAGAACTGTCTGCACGGCTTGCAGGGAAGCATATGAGGTTCAGCCTGAGCTTATAACAGGGCTGGGTGCCCCAAAAAGTCTTATTGATCAAAATTTACAGAATGGCAAGCTAATCCTATATAAGGGAAAGGGTTGTGATAGATGTACGGGCACCGGTTATAAGGGGAGAGTAGGGATTCATGAAATACTTGAGGTTACAGATCCGATAAGAAAACTGATAATAGATAAGGCTGATGCCAATCAGATAAAGGATATTGCTAAAAAAAATGGGATGGTTACTCTGAGAGAATCAGCTATAAGAAAAATGCTTATGGGGCTTACAACTGTTGAGGAAATAATAAGGGTAACAGGCAGTGATGTTGATTAGATCTTAATAAATTGATATTATTTAATTGATATAAGTTTTTTGGTATATATTAATAACTATTAAAAAGAGGAATTTATGGTAACGATGAGTGATTTGTTTATATTGATGCATGAAAAAAAGGCAAGCGATCTGCATCTTACTGCAGGTGCCGCTCCAATGCTAAGAATAGATGGAGATCTGATTGCCACTCCTTATGAAAAACTAACTCCTGAGATGTGTCAGACCCTTATATTTTCACTTATGACTGATTCTCAGAGGCAGAAGTTTGAGGCAAGCAATGAACTGGATTTTGCATTTGGTATAAAAGGGCTTGGAAGACTCAGGATGAATGTTTACAGACAGCGAGGCATAATAGGTGCAGCAATAAGATCAATACCTAATAAGTTTATGACCTTTGATGAGCTTGGACTTCCAGCAGTTACCTATGATATAATGAAGTTGCAGAAAGGGCTTGTGCTTGTTACAGGTCCAACTGGTTCTGGTAAGTCCACAACACTTGCTTCAATGATTGATTATCTTAATGAGAACACAAATTACCATATAATGACTGTTGAGGACCCTATAGAATACGTTCACACTCACAAAAAAAGCATAGTCAATCAAAGAGAGGTTGGTGCCGATACAGAGAGCTTTGCTCAGGCCCTAAGACATGTTTTGAGACAGGATCCCAATGTCATACTCATAGGAGAGTTGAGAGACCTTGAAACCATAAGTGCAGCATTAAATATTGCAGAGACAGGTCACCTTGTTTTTGCTACACTTCACACATCAGATGCTGCTCAGACCATAAACAGAATAATAGATGTATTTCCTCCACATCAGCAGGAGCAGATAAGGGTTCAGCTATCATTTGTTTTGCAGTCAGTCTTTGCTCAGCAGCTTGTATCCGCATCAAATGGTAAGGGAAGGGTTCTTGCAAGTGAGGTCTTGATAGCTAACTCGGCTGTGAGAAATTTGATAAGGGAAAGAAAAATTGAACAGATAAATACGATAATTCAAACAGGTGGCAAGTTTGGTATGGTTACTATGAACCAGTCGCTTGTTGAACTTTATAAGAAGCAGAAGATAACCTATCAGGAGGCGATAAACAGATCTCCTGACCCTGAGGATCTTAAGAAACTACTGCAAAAATCTGTTCTTGGAAGCAATTAATATAAATGGTATTCAGCTATAAAGCAAAGGATCAGAAGGGCAAACTGGTTGATGGTGAGGTGGAGGCTTCTGATCAGCGGGAAGCAATAAACAAGATCAAATCTTTAAAATTATCAGTTGTAAGTATTTCTCAATCAAAGAAGAAAAAATCAAAAGAGGGGAAGGTTAAAGCAAAGGAGATAGTCATCTTTTCAAGGCAGCTTTCAACTCTTGTTTCAAGCGGTGTTCCAATAGTTCAGAGCCTCGGGATACTGGAGTCTCAGGCTGAAACAAAAAATTTCAAACAGGTAATAGAGCGTATCAGGCAGGATATAGAGGGAGGGCTTTCAATATCTGATGCTATGGCAAAGCACCCCAAAGCTTTTGATGAGCTTTATGTCTCAATGATAAGGGCTGGTGAAGTAGGTGGAATCCTTGATACTATACTTGACAGGCTTGCCACATACCTTGAATCTTCTTCAGCTCTTAGGGATAAGGTTAAAAGTGCTCTTATGTATCCAATGATTGTTGGAAGCATAGCAATTGTTCTTACCATCTTTCTTGTGATATTTGTCATACCAATATTTAAGAACATATTTATGGGTTTTGGAGCAGAGCTGCCTTTGATAACTCGAATAGTTATAGGTATTTCTGACTTTTTAAAAGCAAATATAATATATATAATAATTGTTGCTGGTGGTGCTGGATACGGCCTAAAAAAATATATAAGCACAGATGATGGTAGAAGAAAGTTTGATTACATACTTTTAAAACTACCTGTTTTTGGTATGATATTAAAAAAGGTTGCCATAGCGAGGTTTTCAAGGACGCTTGGGACACTTGTTAAATCAGGTGTTCCAATACTTCAGGGGCTTGAAACTGTTGCAAAAACAAGTGGAAACAAAATCATAGAAGAGGTTCTGCTTGACAGCATGAAATCAATAAGGGAGGGAGGAAAGATATCCGATCCACTTAGGAAGTCAGATGTATTTCCATCAATGGTTGTTCAGATGATATCTGTTGGTGAAGAAACAGGAAGCCTTGACAATATGCTTTCAAAGATTGCTGATTTCTATGACCAAGAGGTTGATGCTGCTGTTAAGGGTCTTACCTCAATGATAGAACCTATTGTTATGGTGTTTATGGGAGCTGTTATAGGTTTTATTGTTATAGCAATGTTTATACCGATGTTTGAGATGGGAGAGATTGCATCAAAAGCAGGTTAGAATATGAATACCGATATAATATCAAGATTAAATGATGATATAAACAATAAAAAGAATCTTGCAGTAGTAAGTATAGTTTCTTCTGAGGGTTCAACCCCGCGTGATATTGGTTCAAAGATGATTGTTTATCCTGATAAAACAATATATGGGACAATTGGCGGTGGCGAGTTAGAGCATCTTGTTATAAAAGATGCGGTTGATTGTATAAAAAAGAATGAAAATAAAAAGCTTGTATTTGATCTAACCCCGTCAGGAATAGATGCTCTTTGTATGGGCAAGGTTGAGGTCTTGATAGAGGTTTATACATGGCCTGTCAGAGTTCTTATATTAGGAGCTGGACATGTAGCTTTGAGCCTTTCAAAGCTTCTTGATTTCCTTCAAATCCCATACTCAGTAGCAGATGATAGAAACGAATTTGCAAACAGAGATAATTTTTTAAACGCTGCTGATATAATAAATGATCTTCCACACAAAGCGTTAAAAAAATATCCTGTTGATGAAAACACATATATTGTCATAGTTACAAGAGGGCATATATATGATGAAAAATGTTTGAGAGAGTCATTGAATACGAAGGCATGCTATATAGGTATGATAGGAAGCAAGAGCAAGGTCAAAGAGATCTTTAAAAGGCTTGATAAGGAAGGATTATATCCCCAAAGGGATAAAAGGGTTTATTCGCCTGTTGGCCTCAGCCTTGGTGGTAAAACTCCCAATGAAATAGCTGTATCTATTGTATCAGAGATACTCTGCGTCAGCTATAAAATTAGACCTCGGCATATGAGAGAAACTGTTTTAATTTAGTAAAATATTATAGTATTGATTTTTTAAAAAGGAGATCTTATGGCATTAAATATAAATGATTCAGAGTTTGAAAAAGAGGTCTTGAATTCTGTCACACCTGTGCTTGTGGATTTCTGGGCACCATGGTGTGGTCCATGCAGGATGCTTGCTCCTGTTATAGATGAGATATCTAAGGAGTATGAGGGAAAGATTAAGGTTGTAAAATTAAACACAGATGAAAACCCGCAGACTGCTGGTAACTATCAGATCTCTGCTATACCAACACTTATTTTCTTCAAGGGTGGAAAGGTTGTTAAGGAACTTGTCGGAGTGCTTCCAAAGGAAGAGATAAAAAAAGTGATTGATGAGTTAATCTGAGCCTTTGCAGTTTTTAAGGGGTATAGTTCTAATCCAATAAAGTGTTTTAAAACCTTATTAGTTTTATATGGAAAAAATCTTTATAATTGATAGCTATGCTTTTCTTTTCAAAAATTATTATGCTTTACCCAAGCTTCTAACCTCATCCGGTGAGGAAGTTGGAGCATTGTATGGTTTTATAAGGCTTGTATTCAGGATAAAGGAGAGAGGCAATTATATAGTTGCCTGCTACGATAGCGGCAAAAGCTTTAGAAGGGATATAAGCGAGGCTTATAAAGCCAACAGAAAAAAGATGGACGAATCGCTGTTAAAGCAGATAGAAAAGTCAAGGAATGTACTTGAGCTATTGGGTATAAAAAGTATTTCCAAGGAAGGCTTTGAGGCTGATGATATAATAGCGACCATTGCAAAGAGGGCTGTTGATGAAGGCTTTGAGGCTGTTATCGTTGGTGCTGATAAAGACCTTATGCAGATCATAAACGATAGGATTTGTATTTGGGATGGAAAGTCTGATAAATATTTTGGTCCTGAATATATTGTTAAAAAATATGGTTTTCCACCTGATAAGCTTTTTAGCTATCTTGTTATGGTTGGTGATAGCTCTGATAACATTAAGGGAGTGAGCGGTGTTGGTCCTAAAACTGCTGCGAGATTGATAAATGAATACGGCGATATCGATTCTATAGTTTCAAAGGCTCTTGAATCTGATGAGTCAAAGGAATTCAAAAAAATAAAAGATTCTATTGATGATATCAATAATGCCAAAAGGCTTTTAAGACTTGATGAAAATGTCCCTTTAAATTTTAATATATTTGATTTCAGGGTTGATAGATTTGATGATAAAGGCTTGATTGAGCTTGCAAAAAGATATGAGTTTAGAGAAGCAATTAGTTTTATTGATAAGAGTGCTGTGATGGATAAAAAAGAATTGAAAAAACTTTTGTCTGAGGATTTCGCCAGACTTGATTTAAAGTATTTTGCTGTAGATGAAGATACAATATCATATGATGATTTCTACACTGATACAAGCAAAGATTTGCTCCTGAAACTGTTTGAAAGGAATATCTCAAAATACTTTTATAATCTTAAAAATATACTTCATATTGCTGATTATGATGGTGATATATCAAACTGTGATGATATATATATAATGTATCATCTGGTGAATGGTGGTTTTAGAAAGCCTGATATAACAAGGATTATTCAGGAAAAATATTTTTTAACTCAGGATATAAAAACAGTCTACTTTAAAGAGATAGCAGAGGATCTGTATTCAAAGATAGAAGAATATGGTATAAAAGAACTTTACTCAAATGAAATTGAGCTTTCAAAGGTTTTATACTCTATGGAAAAAAATGGAGTTAGATTTGATTTAACTGAAATAGAAAGTTTATATTCTGAGTTTAAAAATGAGATTGAAAATGCTAAAAATGATTTTGTAAAAAAATCAGGATATGATATAAATCTTAATTCTCCTAAACAGGTGTCAGATTTTTTATTTAAAAAACTAAATCTAAAACTTGATGATAAATATCAAAATATTTACAGGACAAAGTCAGGCGGATATTCAACAAGCGAGGATGTCTTAAAAATTCTTAAGCCATACAGCCCTGAGCTTATTGGCCTTATACTCAAACACAGGGAGTATTCAAAGCTGTTATCTTTTGTTGAGACACTTAAAGAAAGCATTGTTGATGGAAGGATACACTCAACCTTTGATCAGACAACAACCCAAACAGGAAGGCTTTCAAGCTTCAACCCGAATCTTCAGAACATTCCTGTAAAAACTGAAACGGGTCAGAGAATAAGAAATTGTGTTAAGTCTCCTGATGACTCCTTCCTTGTTTCCTTTGATTATTCGCAGATAGATCTGCGAGTTCTTGCTCACCTAAGCGATGATGAAGAACTTATAAGAGCATTTTTAAACAGAGAAGACATTCATAAAAAAACTGCTGCATCCATATTTAATATTGATGAAAACCGGGTGGATGAAAGGCTCAGGAGCATAGCCAAGATCGTTAATTTTGGTATAATATACGGACAGACTCCTCTTGGACTTTCTCTTGAGGCAGATATCTCATATGAGGATGCAAAAACTTACATAGACAACTATTTTAAAAAATATTCAGGTGTAAAAAAATGGATTGATAACACCATAATATTTGCAAGATCAAATGGTTATGTAGTAAACTTTGCTGGTAGGAGAAGATTTATACCTGATATAGCTTCTGCGAAAAGAGGTTTGAGGCTTCTAAGTGAGAGGATGGCTGTAAATATGCCGGTTCAGAGTGGATCAAGCGATATAATAAAAAAAGCAATGGTGATGATATATAAAAAAATAAAGAATGAGGATGACATAAAGCTTATTCTTCAGATCCATGATGAGCTTATATTTGAAATAAAAAAAAGCAGCCTTGAAAAATATATCAATGATATAAAAAATATTATGGAAAACTGTTTTACTCTAAAAGTTCCGCTTGTTGTTAATGTAAAATATGGTCAACGTTGGTCGCAACTGTAAAGATGAGATTTAATAGATATAAAAAAAATTTTTTAAATATATCAAAAAAAAATCTTGTTGTAGGTCTTAGTGGTACAATAGGAAGTGGCAAAAGCACAGCCTTAAAGTTCCTTAACAACTATGGATGTATAACTCTCTCAAGCGATGAAAAATCCAGACTGGTATTGACAAACAAAAAAAACTGTGATAGAATTTTAAGCAGGTATCCTGAGCTATCTGATCAGGGAAAAGCTATAGATCGTAAGAAACTTGCCAAGCTTATATTCAACGATAAAAAAGCAAAGCAGTTTGTAGAGGATGTTATTCATCCCTTAGTAGTAGAGTCTATAGTTTTAGATATTTCTAAACTAAATGACAGCATAATAGTCATAGAAGTTCCGCTTATGTTTGAAACAGGATTTGATGAGCTTGTTGATTTGAGTGTTGTCATAACAGCTGATAGAAAAAACATCCTTAACAGATTGCTTCGGAGAGGGATGTCTAAAAAAGACGCTGAGAGAAGATTGTTGAATCAGCTTTCAGATTCATTTAAGATAGATAGATCAGATGTCGTCATAGCCAATAATGGTGATATTGATGAACTTGAATCTGATATTAAAATGCTTTATGAGGCTTTAATTAAATTAAAACCTAAAAAGGAGTAAACATGGAAGAAAGAAACATAAAAAACCATCATGAGGATGATGCGGATAACCTTTCAAAGCTTGATATGAACTCGCTTTCAAAGATGACTGTTAGTGAGCTTATGAAAATAGCAGAACAGCATAAGATAGAGGACTTAAATGGTCTGAAAAAACAGGATATCATAGGGAAGATAATGGAGATTCAAGCTAAGGAGAGTGGACTTGTAAGGGGATCAGGAGTGCTTGATGTACATAACGAAGGATATGGGTTTTTAAGATCAAAAGAATATAACTATGTCACAAGCCATGATGATATATATGTATCACCCTCACAAATAAAAAGATTTGGTATGAGAAAGGGTGATGAAATATATGGAGTGATGCGGCCACCAAAGGAGGGTGAAAAATACTTTGCACTTCTTCAGGTTGAGTCAATCAACGGAGTTCCTATCGATAAGCTTAGAAATAGGTATTTTTTTGATAACCTAACTCCACTTCATCCAAATAAACGATTTTTGCTTGAAACGGCGAAGAATGAACTCACAACAAGGGTTATAGACCTGATATCTCCAATAGGAAAGGGACAGCGTGCCTTGATCGTTTCACCGCCTAAGGCTGGTAAGACAATGATACTTCAAAAAATTGCCAATGCTCTTACCACAAATCATCCAGATATAGAACTCATAGTTCTCTTGATAGATGAGCGACCTGAGGAGGTCACAGATATGAGGAGATCCGTCAGGGGTGATGTCATAGCTTCAACCTTTGATGAACCAGCAGAAAGGCATGTTCAAGTTGCTGAGATGGTGCTTGAAAGGGCAAAGAGGCTTGTTGAGTTAAAAAAGGATGTTGTTATCCTTCTTGACTCAATAACAAGACTTGCCAGAGCTTACAACACCATAACCCCATCAAGCGGAAGGGTTCTCTCAGGTGGTCTTGAATCCACATCACTTCAAAGGCCAAAAAGATTTTTTGGTGCAGCAAGAAATATAGAAGAGGGTGGCTCTTTAACCATAATTGCTACTGCTCTTGTTGAAACAGGTAGCAGAATGGATGATGTTATATTTGAAGAGTTCAAAGGGACAGGAAACTCTGAGATCTATCTTGACAGAAAACTTTCTGACAGAAGGATATTCCCTGCTATTGATATAAACAGAACATCTACAAGAAAGGAAGAGCTGCTGTTAAGCGATGATGAGCTTAACAAGGTCTGGATATTGAGAAAGGTTTTAGCCCCTCTCTCACCTGTTGATGCAATGGAACTTCTTATAAACAAGCTTGGTGTTACAAAATCAAACAAAGATTTCCTTAAATCAATGGAGAGCGGAGTTTAGCATTTAGTTAATTAAGCCCGAAGAGTTTTAAACTCTTCGGGCTTATTGCCAACCTAACAAAAAATATTCATAAATTATTTAGATTGCTGCATTCTATTCGATATCCGTTTACATCTTGATGATATCCGTCTTCATCCTGATTACATCTGTTTTCATCTTGATGATTAAATGATTTGTTTTTCTGTCTGTCTACATCCGTGCCTTCAATCTGTTTTAATCTTGATGATATCTGTTTACATCCTGATGATTAGTTTTCCTTCATTTTGACACGATCGTATGGATTTTGAGAAGACTTTTTTAAATTTGTCATTTAAATTTTTCCAGCCAGAATGTTTTAATATTTGCTTCTTTAAACATTTTATCATTGCCGTTAGGAAGAATGAGTGCAAATTTCTTTGTTTTTTTTGTTTTTTCTATCAATTCCTTTTTTGTCTCTAAAAAATATCCATCACTTATTATGAGAACTGATTTCTGTTTCTTTTTTGATATGTCATCAAGCACACAGTTGATATCTGTTCCTCCTGTGCTTGATGTGTAGAGTCTGTTATATCTTATAACGGCTTTATCCACCTTGTTACTGAATGCCATAAATGGTTTTTTTATAAGGTCATTCATACTGTTAAGCACATCTATAAGCAATGGCAATTCTAAAGATACAGAACCTGAAACATCGAGATAAACATCTGTAAATTGAGATTCTTTATTCTGTTCATATATATTGTTTGAAAATGGTATGGTTGGCATCCATATACTTTTTATTATGGCTCTTCTATCATTTGATGATAGAACAGGTGATAGTGATACTAATTCTTTCTTCTTATTTTTTATAATATTCTTATGAGGCGTGAGCAGTTTCCTTATAAGTTTTTCTGTCTTACTCTTCCATTCTTCCTTGCTTTCTTTACCTTTATCATAGATCTCTACTAATTCATCAGAATATCCAGCATCACGGGCATTATAATTATTAAATGAAGCATTGTTTTCTATAAAATTTTTTAAAGCATCAGTTATAATTTTAGATATGTTTTTTTTATCATTTTCACCTTCTTTATTCATAGGTTTATTCCCTTTACCTTTTTTATCCATAGTCTTAGATAAATCATTGTCTTCTATAATTTTTTTAAAAGCATCAGTTATAATTTTAGACATTTTTTCTTCATTATTTTTACCTGCTTTATCCATAGTCTTAGATGAATCTGAAACAGAAGATTCTTCTGTGACTATGTTAAGATTAGTTTTTCTGCCTGAAATAGGTAAACCTAGAACAAAAGGTCCTCCTATAAGGATTATTTTTGGTATTCCACCAGATATAGATATCCTATCCTTTAAAAAATCTTTTATATTTTGAACAGTGACTGTACCAGAATATATTCCATTCCACAGGTTTAAAAAAATTTTATCATTTTCATATTTTATTTTATCTTCCATCTCAGGTTTTCTTAAAATATTTAAAAAATACGGTTCAGTATCTTTGTAAAAAATTGACATAAAAGATGAATACTTATCACCAAATTTTTTGTGGATGATAGCATTTATTGAAGCGTCAAGTGCTATGTTGTTTATTTCATGTTCACGAGTATCAAGTGATGAAAGAAGAGTATCATTAAATACTATGTGGAGCAGTTCATGATATATAAGTGCTTTTATGTGTGATTCTGTTTGACAGTTATTATTTATAAATGAAAGATTTACATACATAATAATTTTATTTTTAGTAATTGATAGAGAAAGCGTTTCAACATCTTGACTGAAAATTACTTCTGATAAGGAAATCACCTTATCAGCTGTAATTTCTTCGTCACACATCTCTCTCATAATATTTTTAAACTCATATTCCGAAATTGTATAATCCATAAAAATCCTCCGGTCTGTAGAGAGCAACTACTCGTTTTATTTTTGAGTTTGTTAGAATGATATCTCTTTCAGGGTCATATAAATAATCAGAGCAAAGCCCAAGTATCAGTGCATTCTTAAGTATTTCGTTATCATCAGATTTGTTTATATCAGGTATTAATACTGACTCTTTGTCATCAAGTTCCCTGCATATCAATCTTTTATCAGGATAATTGAATTTTGATTTCAGTTTGTTGATATCATTAATACCTGTTTTTTCAACAATTTTTAATATTTTATTGATTGGTGATGATTCATTAGAACTGAAAAATATTCCTGCAATAATAACAGGAATTATTTTCATATCATCATCACTGTTATTTATTGAAAAAATACTTAATTCATCGATATCATTAGTTTCAAGAATTATTCTCTGGTTTAATCCTCTGGGTGGAGCTTTGACAGAAAAATTTAATATCATATAACCTCCTTTTTGTTTATGATATTGCTTATCATACGAGCTGATTGATATATATCCTCTTCCATTTTTTGAGGATCTTTTATATCAATACCTTCTTTTAGGCATGCAAATAAGAATTTCTCAGCCATATTTTCTCTATATTTATCATTTATCATAGATAGATTTGCTTCTTTTAATTTTGCAAGATCATTAAAATCATTATAGCTTTCCTTATATTTAAAATCATACATTCTCATGGCAATCTTTCCCATTTCATTAACTGCTTGAATCCCGGCAGGTATTAGTTTGATCACTGCGGCAGGGTAAACAATGAAACAGAATGGTATAAGTTCTTCTTTTTTGCTGATTCTTATAAATTCTAAGATTGCTTCATTTCCTTCCTCTTCATTTTTACAGTTTTTTATAAGTATTTCGATTTTTTCTTTTATTGAGCTTGATGTAAAAAACTGATAGAGCCACATCTTATTTTTTTCCCTTGTTATCATCATAGCAGTCTTATGTGCTATCATGATCTTATCTTTATCAATTTTTTTACCAAAACATCTGTTCGGAATGCTGTGTTCCACAACGTTGATAAAATCAGCTTCTTTTAAATTTCCATTGAGCGCCATAATCCCGGTTAGATTTACTGATATTTTATATGCTCTTCTGGGAGATATCAAAATATTATTTTTGTTCATTATATCAGTAAAGTTTTTTGAATACTCGGATATCTCATCAGGTATGTTTTTTATTAGTCTGTTAAACCTTTTCCTTGCTTTTTCAATTTGGTTTATGAAATCCTTATTGACATCACATTCACTAAACTCAGACTCAGCTGATACTATCTTTTTTTTATCATTACTGGATAAATTTTCCCATGAAGGTGAGTCTATAAACAGTGAAAATCTGTCTGCAAGAGCAATATCAAGGGCTTCAGAACCAAGATAAATATTATTCTCATCGTCATCCGAGGTTGTTGGTGGGTTCATAGCTGCCCATGCATACCTGAGATCTTTCAGTTCTATGCCTAACAGCTTTTTTTCATATATAAGTGAAAATAATTTATTCTGAACCGATGGCTGACACCTGCTTATCTCATCAACAAGTATGGATTCTGCGTCCCATACAGAAGCCTCTGTTTGAAGATACTTTATATTATTCCCTGTTTTATCTGGGTATGGAAATCCTATAAGATCCTCAAATGAGACAAGCGATGCATTATAATGCTTGTGCCTGAGTCCTAAAACTCTTGCAAGGTTGTTAAGAAGAAATGTTTTGCCTGTTCCGGTCTCTCCTATTAGTATTATCGGCTCATATGTTACAAGTGATGAAAGAATCAGGGTTTCAACCTCGCTGTAACCGTAAACCCCTATGCTTTCAAGAATAGAGTTACTCTTTTTACAATCATTCATAAAACCTCCACTACTCCTTTATATTTTTAACGCTTTCCCATTTAAACTCATTCCTTCCAAAGTGGCCATATGCTGCTGTTCTGTAATAAATGGGCTTTCTCAGTTCGAGGAGTTCTATTATTGCTTTAGGTGAAAAATCAAAGTTTTTTATAACTGTATTTTTTATGATATCATCGGACACTTCGGCTGTCTGAAATGAGTTTACATAAACAGATACAGGCTGTGAAACTCCTATGGCATAGCCAAGCTGAATAAGGCACTCATCGCATAATCCCGCACTGACAAGCGATTTTGCAACCATTCTTGCCATGTAAGCTGCAGATCTGTCAACCTTTGTTGGATCTTTGCCAGAGAATGCTCCACCGCCGTGTGGCGCTCTTCCACCATAAGTATCAACTATTATTTTTCTTCCTGTCAATCCTGTGTCTGCTGCTGGTCCACCTTTTAAGAAGCTTCCTGTTGGATTTATATGTATATTTTTATAATCTATATCATCTATGTAATTGCCGCATACTGGTTTTATCACCTTTTCAATAATTTCATTTTTAAACTCATCCATGACATCACCATTGTGATCAATTACATTTTTATTGTGCTGTGTTGATAAAACAATGGATGTAATCTTTTCTGGCTTGCCGTTGCTATCATATAAAAAACTCACCTGTGATTTTGCATCAGGCCCAATGTTTTTTATTTCACCATTTTTTCTCAGTTCCCTCAACCTTAAAAGAATTCTGTTTGCATAAACATAAGTTGCAGGCATAAACTCTGGAGTTTCAGAAGTTGCATAGCCGAACATTATTCCTTGATCTCCTGCTCCAAATTTTTCTACTCCTTTTGCAATATAACTTGATTGTTTATCAATCTCTATTATATATTTCAATTTTTCAGGATCATAACCCCATTCCTCGTCATAACCGGTATCATATATAACCTTTTTTACAATCTCTTTTATTTCATCATAACTCATTGAATGAGATGAAGATACTTCAGCACTTATATGAACAGCATTGTGAGATGCCATAGTTTCACAGGCAACCCTTGAGAGTGAATCATGGCTTATATAAGCATCGAGAACAGCATCTGATATCCTGTCGCACATCTTATCTGGATGTCCTTCTGATACAGACTCTGATGTAAATATTTGATTTGTTATTTTCATAATTTCTCCTTTTTTGCTAAAAAAAAATAGCCTGCTCCCATACTGGCGAGCAGGCTATTAAAAAGACTAAATCTTTTTACGGACAAAACATCCGTCCCGCTTACCATTTTTTTAAGGCATTTGCCTTAAGGGTATGGAAGTCAGCAACCAACCCGTTTTTGCTAAAAAACAATCGGAAAATAAAAATGCCCGCTTTCCTTCTAACGGAATAAGCGGGCATAAACAAAATCGTAGATTCTCTACGCCGCTTAACCTATTATCGGAAGGGAAGCTAGCAAACCTCCGCTTGCTTTTTGAGCAAGATTATTTAAACTTCTTTATCTTATCTAAAGATCTTTGCTATTTTTATAGCATATAAAATTATTATAGCAAATTTTTTTTGTTATGTCAAGCAAAATTTTTTTTTAGGTAATGTCAATAATTTTGTGTAATTTCATAATTTTATTCTTTTTCAATTTTTAAAGGTTTATTCTTCCAAATATTATTCTGCCTATTAAACACAGCAAAGATTATTCTTTCTACACTTTGTGTGTTCGTAAAACAACTTATTGGTCTCGTCCTTCGCCTTACCTCTCTAAACACTCGTTCTATTATGTTTGTAGTCCTTACCTTTACTCTTATCTCTTTTGGACAATCATAAAACCATAATAAATCTTCTAAATCCTCTTCTAAACATCTCACTGCCTCTGGTGCTATTTGTTTCCACTTCCTCGACCATCCCTTGTATGCCTCTATCGCTTTATATCTATTATCAGCATCGTATATTCCTCTCGCTCCTTTAAGACATTCTTCTTGCATCCTCTTTGGAACTCTGTTCGCCACATTCCTCAGCTTGTGTGCCCAACATCTCTGCCTCTTAGCTCGTGGCCATATCATCTCTACTGCATTATATAATCCCTTATTACCATCCATTATTACAAGCTCTATATTCTTTCCTTCAAGACCTCTATTATATAATAGGTTTAAAAAACTCTCCCAGCTACTCTCTGATTCACCGCCTCCACCTGATAATCTGTAATCTATTAACTCCCTTTTACCATCTACCTTTATACCATATGCTACAAGTATACATCGCCTCTTAGATCTTATCGGACTCTTCGCCTTTAAATATATACCGTCTAAAAATATATATTTGTAATCATCTGATATGCTTTTACAATGAAACTTTTCTACCTCTTTATTTAATTCCTTGCTTATCCGACTTACACTACTTGCACTTATCATTTCTCGCCCATATAACGGTGTAAGCACTTCTTTTATCTTACGAGTAGATACCCCATATATAAACATATTCATAATCAGCTTATTAACATCTTCCGCTCGCCTTTGATACCTCTTTATCGTCTTTATTTCTGCTCGTCCTTCCCTTAATCGTGGCATCCTTATATCACTTATCCAGCCGTATTCTGTCCATAATGTCCGTCGGTATTTCCCATTCCTCATCCCTTCTCGCCCTTGACTGTGTTCCCACCTCTTCGCTCCTATCATGTCCTGTATTTCTATCTCCATACTATTCTCAAGTAGCAATTTAACTCCTCGTAACGTCTCTGCCTTTATATCTCCCCAAAAGTCTTCTTTCACTCCACTCATCCGTTCCTCTATATCCTCCTCCGTAAAATATAGCTCTTTAACTCCATTATTTTGTATACTGTTCATTGGGTTATCCTCCTTTTTTTGTTATTTCAATATACTTAGAAGGATAACCCTTTCTTATCTACATTGTCAACTCTCACTTCTCACTAATTACACATAATATGATACATTACCTTTTTTTTACACACTTAATTTTTATAGAATTATATTAAAGATTGAAAAAAGTGATAAAATAAAAATATGGATAAAAAAACAGATATTGAAAAAGATTCATTAAATATTGCGAATGATAAAATAGATAAATTGAAAGAAATCTTTCCTGAAGCATTCAGGGAAGAGAAAATTGATTTTGAATCTTTAAGACGAACTTTAGGAAAGTTAGTAATAAACAGTGATGAGAGATATAATTTAGACTGGGCAGGAAAAAGTGAAGCTTTTAAAGTTTTACAGACAACCACAACAGCGACATTATCGCCATCTCGTAATGAGGGAGTCAATTTTGATAAAACAGAAAATATTTTTATTGAGGGTGACAATCTTGAGGTTTTAAAGATTTTACAGAAATCTTATTACGGTAAGATTAAGATGATTTATATAGACCCGCCTTATAACACAGGAAATGATAGTTTTATATATCCTGATAAATTTCAGGAAAGCAAAGAAGAATATTTAAAAAGAATTGGAGAAAAGGATGAGGAAGGATATCTTTTAAAGGAAGGTTTATTCAGAAAAAATTCTAAAGAAAATGGGCATTATCACAGCAACTGGCTTTCAATGATGTATCCAAGATTGTTTCTTGCAAGAAATCTTTTAAGGGATGATGGCGTTATTTTTGTATCAATTGACGATAATGAAGTCCATAACCTTCGCCTTATAATGAATGAAATATTTGGAGAGGAAAATTTTGTAGCATGCTTTGTTAGGAGACAAAATCTTGCAGGTAAACAAGATTCAACATTTTTTGCGAATGAACATGATTATTGTATTTGCTATTGTAAAAGTATTAATTCTTTAACAGTTAATAAGCAACAATCAAATTTAAAAGGATATAAATATGATGATGAGTTTAAAAATGAGCGAGGATGTTTTTATTTGAGAAGAATGGATGATGATGGGATCCATTATTCAGAAAAATTAGACTATCCTATAGTAATACAAAAGGGAGAAGAATTCTTAGTATTTGATGAAAATTTAAAGAAAATTGTAAAAAAAAGAGTTGAAGAAAATTTAGAAATATGGCCTGGAGGAGATGAAAAAGATAAAAGTTTTACTTGGAGATGGTCTCAAAATAAGCTTCAATGGGGAATTAAAAATGAGTTTATTGTGTTGAAGAAAAATAAAAAAAACAAATGGGGAATTTATTTCAAGGAATATCAATTTATTGATAATAACCTAAATAATATTAATAGAATTATCCCATATGGTACTTTTATTATGGATTTTCCAAACAATGTATCACATCAAGGGTTTAAAGAATTGTTTGATAATAAAAAAATATTTGATTATCCTAAACCAATAGGATTAATATCTTATTTAATTAAAATTGCCTCAAATCCTAACGATATTGTTCTTGATTTTTTTGCAGGGTCTGGGACAACTGCTCATTCTGTTATGGAATTGAATAAGGAGGATGGTGGAAATAGAAAATTTATTTGTGTTCAGCTCCCAGAAAAAACAGAAGAAGATTCTGAGGCATATAAAGCAGGTTATCAAACCATAGCTGAGATATGTAAGGAAAGAATTAGGAGAGTTATTAAAAAAATGAGTGATGAGGTAAAAGATAAAAATCAAACTCTGGATTTAGGATTTAAGGTTTTTAAATTAAAAAATTCTAATTTTAAGATATGGCGCGGTGATTTTATAGATAATGAGGATGATTTGGAAAAACAGATGGATATCTTTAAAGAGTCTTTAAAGCCGGAAGCCAGAGAGGAAAATATAGTTTATGAGTTGCTATTAAAGTCTGGATATGACCTTAATACAAAAATAACGCTTTATGAAAAAGATAAAAATAAATTTTATATAGTTGCTGATAATGAAATGGTTATTGTGCTTTCAAAGGTTGATGAGGAATGTTTGAGAGAGATAATAAAACTCAAGCCAAATAAAGTAGTATGTCTTGATAGTATATTTGAGGGTAATGATCAGCTTAAAACAAACATATCTCTTCAGATGAAAGACGCAGAAATAGATTTCTTGACGGTATAAAAAATGGAAGAGGTGATTATGGGGAATATAAAGAATATTTTTAAGAGTAGAAAAAATTTACAGATTAATACAATTGAGTTTGATAAAAATAATCCACGTGGAGAATCTGAGGAAAATATTCTTAAGGATAAAGAATTTATTAAATTAACAAATTCAATAAAAAGTTATGGGATTCTGGAACCATTAATTGTTAAGCCTAATGAATCTGAAAAAGATAAATATGTTTTAATAGATGGAGAAAGACGATTACGAGCTGCTAAACAAATAAACCTTATTACTGTTCCTTGTTTAATTGCAGCCAGTGATGCTGATGCTCGCATACTTGCATATCAAATTCATATGTTACGAAAGCAATGGGAAAAACCTTCTGAAACCAAATCTATTAGAAAAATTATAGAAGATTTAAAAAATAGTCAACCTAATATAAGTGAATCAGAATTAAAGAAAAAATTACGTGAAATTACTTTTCATAGGGAACATGAAATTGAAGATTTGTTGATTTTATGTGAATATGATGAGGCTGTAATTGATAAAGTGATTTCCGGTAATTTAGATGTGAGTTATTTGATTCAAATCAAAAAGAGTTTTTTGTCGCCTTTAGTGAGTAATTTCCCAGAAATAGTAAAAGTATATGGGGAGGATAAAATTAGGGAAATACTTGTTGAAAAAGCTTCAAATGGATATCTGGTAAATACACGTTTTTTAATGGACAAATATAAATCTGTTTTTAAAGATAAAAATCATATTGAAGCCAAAAAAATTCTTGAAGAATTTATTAAAAATCCACCGGAAACAATTCAAGAGTCATTAGATAAATATTTAAAGGTGAAGAAATCTACTCAAAAAATTTGTAAAAGAAACTCGAAAGATATAGCATCAACAAAATCACAAACAATTCGTATTACTCCTAAGCAAGAAACCAAAATTAAGGATATTAGGGCTGAATATGAATTATTAGGTAAAAATTTAAGTGAAGAAGAACATTCTTATATTGCTGAGGCTTTAACATGTTTAGAAAAAGGATGTCTTCGTGCTGCAGTCGTAATGATTTGGGCTGCTGGAATTAGTAAGATTATTACTTTGATTGAGAAAGATTTAGAGGAATATAATCGTGTCTTAAATGATATCAAAAATATAAAAAAAACTCCATATAAATATTACAATAATCAAATAAGAAATGACTATACCCAAGAAGATTTACGTGATGGTAATGATAATATATTGATGTTGTATTTGTTTCATAAATCAATGATTAATAAAACGGAGTATAGTAGTTTAAAAGCTGATTATCAAATAAGGTGTGATTCAGCTCATCCTACAACTATTATTCTTACAACAACAAAGGTTATATCAATATTTGAAGATATTTATTCTATTATTTTTAATAATAAAAAATTACAATGAAAATTCTTTTAGTTGAACCAAATTTTCCTATATCAACAAAAAGTAAAAATCACTCAGATTTTTTACCTATTGGTCTATTGAAAATAGCTTCTTATCATAAAAGTTTGGGTGATACAATTTGTTTAAATAGAGGAAATTTACCATCAAAATTTGTTCCAGATGAGATAAAGATAACTTCTCTGTTTACATATTGGTCAAAGTATGTTAAAGAAAGTGTTAATTATTATAAAAAACTTTATCCAGAGTCAAAAATAGAAGTGGGCGGTATTTATGCATCACTTATGCCTGAGCATTGTAAGGAATACACTGGATGTGATAAGGTTTATACTGGGTTGTATAGAAATGGTAAGGCTGAAGAATACGAGCCTGACTATTCTCTTGTAAATGTAGATTATCAGATAATTCATGCTTCACGAGGATGCTTCCGTCATTGCAATTTTTGTGGAACATGGAAAATAGAACCTGAAGTAACTTATAAAAAAACAATTTTAAAAGAAATTAGATCAAATAAATTGATTTTTTATGATAATAATCTTCTGGCTAATCCTAATATAAAGTTAATTCTAAAAGAAATTGAAAATTCAAAAATTAATGATAGAGTAGTTTTCTGCGAGAGTCAGAGTGGATTGGATGGAAGAATATTAGAAAAAGACCCTGAATTGGCTATTTCATTAAAAAAAGCAAGATTTTTAAAACCGAGAATAGCATGGGATGGAAGTATAAAATTAAAAGAAAAAATTAAGAATCAGGTAGAAATTTTAAAAAATGCAGGTTACAGAAATCAGGATATATATGTGTTTATGTTGTATAATCATAATTCATTAGATTATAAAGAGATGTGTGAAAAATTGGAGGAATGTCGTAAGTGGGGAGTTCAGGTGGTTGATTGTCGTTATAGACCTTTAAATGCAACTGAAGATAATTATAAACCACGAGCTAAAAGTCAGACTTCGAAAGAATATTTTATTGCTTCAAACTGGACTGATAATCAAATACGTTCGTTTAGGAAAGCTGTAAGACGGCAAAATATAGCAATAAGGTTGAATTTGCCTGAATACAGATATATAGATGGTGTAGAAAAAAAATATGTAAGTTGTAATCTGTATCAAAAATAATTTTTATATTTTTTAGTGTAATAATTTTGAAAGGAAGATTATGAAACTTCATTTTGATGCAAATCAGCAATATCAGTTAGATGCCGTTAATTCTGTGATAAAACTTTTTGAGGGTCAATCTTTAAACAAGGGTGATTTTGAGTTTAGTGATAGTTTTGGATTGAAATATTCAGGGGTTAGAAATAATTTAACTATTTTAGAGGAACAAGTCTTAGAAAACCTTAAAAAGGTTCAAAAAGATAATAATTTGCCTATTTCTGAAAAATTGAATGGTATGAATTTTTCCGTGGAAATGGAGACAGGAACAGGTAAAACTTATGTTTATTTGAGAACTATTTATGAGCTTAATAGGTGTTATGGATTTAAGAAGTTTGTCATAGTTGTCCCAAGCATAGCAATTAAAGAAGGCGTTTTAAAAAGTCTTGATATCACTTATGAGCATTTCCAGAATATTTATAACAGAATACCTGCTAAATACAGTGTTTACTTGCGGGAAAATATATCATCTATAAGAAATTTTGCTGATAGCAATAATATAGAGATATTGCTTATTAATATAGATTCTTTTGCAAAAGATGAGAATGTTATAAACAAGCCAAATGATAAACTTAATGGTAAAAAGCCAATTGAATTTATTCAGTCAACAAATCCTATAGTTATTGTTGATGAACCTCAGAATATGGAGACTGAGATTCGTAAGAAAGCTATAGAAAGTCTTAATCCTGTGTTTACTCTGAGATATTCTGCAACACATAAAAATCTTTATAATTTAATTTATAGATTGGATCCTGTTCAGGCATATGATCTTGGACTTGTGAAACAGATAGAGGTTGATTCTGTTTTTGCAGATAATGATAAGAACAGGGCTTTTATTCAGATTGATGATATAATCAGTAAACAAAAAAATAAGATATTAGTTAAAATTAAAATTGATGTAAACACTGATAAGGGGGTTCTGCAGAAATTAGTTACTGCAAAAGCTGGGGATGATCTTTATACCCTTTCCAATTATAGAGAGGTTTATAAAGATGGATATATTATTAATGGAATTGACAGAGAGGCAGGGCTTGTTGAGTTTTCTAATGGTGAAATATTATATAAGGGGCAGACTCATGGTGGACTAAGTGATGAAATAATGAAGTATCAAATGGAGAAAGCTATTGAAGAGCATTTTAAAAAAGAGAAGGTCCTTCTCCCAAAAGGGATCAAGGTCCTCACTCTTTTCTTTATTGACAGGGTTAAAAATTACAGATATTATGATGAACAAAAAAGAGTAAACAAAGGCAAGTTTGCTTTATGGTTTGAAGAAATATATATGAAATTGAGTGGGAAAACTATGTGTTCTGGGTTTAAACAATTTACTATTGATAAAGTGCATAACGGTTATTTTGCTCAGGACAAAAAGACTGGTTTTTTAAAGGATTCATCTGGTGAAACAAATGATGACGACGATGTGTATCAGCTTATAATGAAGGATAAAGAGCGGCTTTTAGATATAAATGAGCCATTAAAATTTATATTTTCACACTCTGCTCTGAGGGAAGGATGGGACAACCCGAATGTTTTTCAGATTTGCACTTTGAATGAAACAAAATCTGAGATGAAAAAAAGGCAGGAGATTGGTCGTGGCTTGAGATTGTGTGTAAATCAGGATGGGGAGAGAATAAAAGATAAAAATACAAATCGTCTTACAGTTATTGCAAACGAAAGCTATGAAGATTTTGCCAGAAAATTGCAAACAGAAATGCAGGATGAATGTGGTGTAAATTTTGAGGGTAGAATTAAAAATAAAAAAAACAGAGTTGAAGTAAAATATAAAAAAGGTTTTGAGATGGATGAGAAGTTTGTTGATCTGTGGAATAGGATAAAACAGAAAACTTCATATAAAGTAAGGTATGATACTCAAACTTTAATAACAAATGCAGCAGGAAAAATAAAAAACATGCCTGTTGTTGAAAAGCCGAAGATAAAAGCTATTAGGGCAAGTATAAAGATGGATGAGGATGGGATTAAAACTGATATCGTTGGAGAGAGCTATGACAATGGATTATCTAACATTTCTAAAATTGATATTCCTGATATCATAACATATATACAGAATAGAACTGATTTAACAAAATCTACAATACTTCAAATATTAAAACAATCCCAAAGATTAACTGATATTTTAAAAAATCCTCAAATGTTTCTTGATTTGGCAGTATCAGAGATAAAGTCTGTTTTATATGATTTGATGATAGATGGTATAAAGTATGAGAAAATAGCTGGACAGGAATATTCTATGATGTTGTTTTCTGATAAGGATATAGAAGCATATGTCGATAATTTATACAAAGTTACAAGAATTGAAAAGACTATATCCGAGAATATAGTAATTGATTCTATGTCTGAGGTCGAAAAGAAATTTGCAAAAGATTGTGAAAACAATGATAATATTGAATTTTTTATAAAACTACCAGACTGGTTTACTATTAAAACTCCTATAGGCAATTATAATCCTGATTGGGCATTGATTTATAAGAATGATAGGAGAATATATTTTGTAGCTGAAACTAAGTATAATCTTAATAAGCTTGATTTAAGGACATCTGAACTTATGAAAATAAAATGTGGTGAAGCCCATTTTAAAGAATTTTCAGATGTAAAATTTAAGTCAGTAACAAAATTGTCAGAGTTGATATAATTATAATTTTCTTAAGGAATAAATGGCTAAAAAAACTAATCTTGAGGTTTTAATTGAATCAAGTTGGAAAGTAAATATGGCTGGTTTTTATTTAACTCAACTTTTGATTTTTAGGACTAAAAATAAAAAAACTTAAATGATTTTAGAATAAAATAAATTTCTAACTTATAAATCTAATTTAAGAATATTTAGTAAAATGAAAATATTTAAAAGATTTTAGGAATGTAATGAATATAAAAACTATAAACACATCTTCCTACATAACTATTCTTGAAGAACTCAAAAATAAAATTCGTAAAGCACGCCATAAAACGATTCTTTCGGCTAATAAAGAAATGATATTATTATATTGGGATATCGGAATTACAATTTTAAAACAGCAAAAAGAACAAGGATGGGGTACAAAAGTAGTAGATCACCTTGCCAGTGATTTAACAAAAACTTTTACAGATATGAAAGGTTTTTCTCCTCGCAATCTTAAATATATGCGGGCGTTTGCTGAAGCATATCCTGATAAATTAATTGTGCAACAGATTGTTGCACAAATACCATGGGGGCACAATGTTAGAATTCTGGATTATGTCAAAAGTTATCAAAAACGAATATGGTATATCAACGAAACTATCAAAAATGGCTGGTCAAGAGATGTCTTAATTCATCAGATAGAAAGCCAGCTTTATGAAAGACAAAGAAAAACACATAAAATAACCACATTTAAGAGAACTCTACCTTATCCTCAATCTGAACTTGCTCAACAAACAGTAAAAGACCCCTATATCTTTGATTTTTTAAACATTTCCAGAAACGCAAAAGAGTTAGAGCTTCAAAATGAACTTCTTCGTCATATAACAAAATTTCTTTTAGGACTCGGAGCGGGATTTTCATTTGTAGGTCAGCAGTATCATATAAAAGTATCGGGTAAAGATTTTTATATAGATCTCCTTTTCTATCATTTGAAGCTCAGATGCTATGTCGTTATTGAATTAAAAACAGGAAATTTTAAACCTGAAGATGCTGGTCAGCTTAACTTTTATCTTTCAGCAGTTGACAGCCAAATAAAAAATAATAATGATAATCCTTCAATAGGGATTATTCTTTGTAAAAATAGAGATAGAATTATTGCGGAATATGCTTTGAGAAATATGACAAAACCAATGGGAGTTTCAGAATATAAGTTATCTCGTACGATTCCTAAAACATTGCGTAAGTCATTACCATCGATTAAAGATATTGAAAAAGAATTAGGAAAATGAAAATATGGCATTATTTAAAATAAATAATTTAATAGTAAAAAAACTAATGGTGTGTAATCTTGATTTAGAGTCTAATCTCCAAAAACTTTTTGAGTTAAATTTAAATGAAATTTTGAATATTATATTTCTCGCTCATGAATATTCTACAAGCTTTGGAGGGAGAATTGATACTCTTGGTATAGATAGGAATGGTTCTCCATGTATTATTGAATATAAGAAGAATCAAAACGATAATGTTATTAATCAAGGACTTTCATATTTGCGTTGGCTTCTTGATCATAAAGCTGATTTTGAAGTTTTATGTAAAAATAAAAAAATTGATTTTGAAATAGATTGGGATTCCCCTCGTGTTATATGTATCGCTGAAAATTACAATAAGTTTGATCTTGATACCGCTGATATATTGCCAATCAATATTGAACTTTTAAGATATCGCATATATGATGAAAATATTTTATATTTAGAGCCAGAGAACTATCAAAAAGTTAAAATTTCAACATCGGGAATAATTAAAAAAGCAAAGCGGGGAAAAGAAAAGGATGAACAATTACAAAAAACTTACTCTATAAATGATCATCTTAATGGAATTAATCAACAAATAATTGATTTGTTTCAAGGTTTGAGGGAAAAAATATTATCGTTGGATAAAAATATTATAGAAGAGGCAAAAGCAAAATATATTGCATATAAAACATCGACAAATTTTACAGATATAGTGGTTAACCAATATGGTCTTAAAATTTTTTTAAATGTAATGAGTGGACATCTTAATGATCCACAGAAGTTAGCTCGTGATTTAACAAAACCCAAAAAAATTGGGCACTGGGGAAATGGTGATTACGAAGTAAAACTTTGCAAAGAAAATGAAATTGAGCCAGTTTTTGATTTAATCAAGCAAAGTTATGATATGAATAAATAAAAAAACTTTATTAAGATTAATTTCTGGAGGATAAATGGCTAAAAAAACTAATCTTGAGGTTTTAATTGAATCAAGCTGGAAGGTAAATCTGGCTGTTTCAATTGTTCTTTATATTATTTATCTTGTGTTGAGAAATAGCAATATAAAAGCCGGGTTTTTCAATATTGGGCCTATAATTGCTCCTGCTTTGAAGTTTTTAAGTGTCATTGTGTTTTTTATTGCAGTGATATCTTTTTTTGTTTCACTGTTAAAGAATCAGAAATTTAAAAATACTATCTCTCTTGATGATATAAAAAAATTATCATGGCAGGAGTTTGAGTCTCTCATAGAAAGCTTTTATAAAAATCAGGGATATTCGGTTTATCATTCTGGTGGGGAAAATGTCAGTGATGGTGGAATAGATATTGTGGCTAAAAAGAATGGAGAAAAACTTGTAATACAGTGTAAGCACTGGAAGGCGTATAAGGTTGATGTGAAAGTTATAAGGGAGATATATGGGGTTATGGTTAGTGAGAATGCAAGCAAAGCTGTTGTGATTTGTTCAGGTGATTTTACTCAGCCAGCAATTGATTTTGTAGCGGATAAACCAGTAGAACTTATAAATGGTAAAAAGCTTATTGAAATTATTAGTAAAGTAAAAGAAAAGCATAATGAAAAAGATGGGAAAGCTGATTTTAACAATAAAACTTATAATAAAAGCTATCAAAAAAAATCAGTTTTAATTCTAAATGATGATAAAGATAGTTCAAGTGGAACTAAATATAGTGAGAAAGATTTTATGCCACCTGATTTAAAGGAGAAAGAATTAAATAACACTTCAAAAACAGCTGTGCCGCCGTTATGTCCGTTCTGTCATAAGCCTATGGTATTGAGAGTTGCAACAAGGGGAGAACATCAGGGAGAAAAATTTTGGGGATGTTCTAACTACCCTAAATGTAGGCATACAGAAAAGTTTCAGGAATAATTTAATAATTTATTTCTGGATACAGTGTTGAATAAATACCATAGTTAGGTTTAATATCAGACAGGCATTTTTTTCGTTTGAATACTCTTTTTTAGGATGAGCTATTCCCATATCCTGTCTTTCTCTTGCAAAAATTGATTCCATATTATCAAATATTTTTTCAGTAAAAAAATCATTAGGAATTAGTTCATTTTTTTGAGCTTTTTTAATTAAATCTTTTATATTTCCACTACCTGTTTTGCCATTAACTTTAATTTGTAGGAATGCCTGAATAGCAGAAACTGCATGGGTTATGCAATTACTGTATCCTTCAAAAGTATTACGCCTGTATTCACTGAATGCATCTGATAATATTCTGTTGACTTCTTTGAAATCTTTGTTGGATAAAAAATTAATAACCGGTTCATAAATTTCTTCAGTGATTTTTTTATCTTGACGGGGTATGAAGCCATCCCGTGTTAAATAAAGGTTTATACCAAAGTCAATAAAAACCTCATTTAATCTCTTTGAAAAGTTATCAAAATCTTCCCATTTCAAACTTTCTAATATCTTTTTATCTTCTTCTGTTTCATTTGTTTCTTTATCTGTTCTTTGATTTTTTCCGGATAACGAAGCTTTGTAGTATTGAACTATTGATTTTATGTTGCTTTTTTCCTTTTCTATTTCAGAGATCAAGACTTGGCAGTATAGGGATAATAATTCTATTACGACATCTCCTTTTTCTTCCATAAAAATTTTATAAAAGTCATAGTATGCTGAAGCTAAATCTGATTTTTCTAAAAAATTTTTTGCATAACTTCTTACTTTATATCTTTCATTAAGAGATTTTATAGAATAAAAAATTCCATTTGTCTTTAAGGAATATGGCTCCGAAGTTTGTCCATGAAATCTATGTGGTTCTTCATCAAATAAATAAGATTCTAAATGTTTCCAGATCTTATATTTATCCCCTGTATTTAGAGAATCCCAGCTTCTCATACCAAGATCAGGTTTTAATTCTTTCTTTGCTTTTGGATTAGTATCACTCCATAATTTAAAACTCATAACATATCCTTTAAAAAATTATTAATAAATTTAATATCTATAATATATTAATTTACTCCTCTATTTTATTATATAAAAAATTGAACTGATTTAAATATTTAATATAATATTTCTAGGAGATGGCAAGTAAAAGTGAATTTGAGATCCTAATTGAAATGGACTGTAAGCCAAGCTCCAACTACCCAAGATGTAGTCATACAGAAAAGTTTCAGGAATAATTTATTTGAATCCATGTTTTTATCTTGATGACTAAACAACCAAACAACTAAATAACCAGACAACTAAATAACTAAACAACTAAAGGACTAAACAACCAAATACCTAAGTTTACCCTGAAAATTATACACTACTAAAAAGCCATTGAGAAAATATGCTTGACTTTTTTTATAGTAGTGTATATAATATACATTATGGCATTTATAAGAAGGATAAAGAAAAAGGATAATATATACTTAGCT
>JAAYVG010000037.1 GCA_012517285.1 Elusimicrobiota bacterium | reverse complement strand
CAACATCCTTGATAATATTGCTATGAAGCACAGTGATAATGAGTTTGCAAAGATGATGCAAGAAGCCAAAGATACATTATTTGCTAATATCTTGGATGAAAATTGGTTAAAATATTATAAAGGAGGAAAATGATTCAAAAAAACGTGACTTGCTCAAAATACTTATTTCAGGCTCATTCCTATATTAGAAAACGCTTTTACAGCAGCAACAAACAAAAAATTGGCTGAGGATTATATAAGAGAAATAAATAATAATCAGAACTGAATTTTCTTTAAATAAAAATGAGAAATTATGGAAATAATAACTTATGAACCAGTAAAAGTTAAAATAGGTGATAACTTTACTTGGGAGGAGTTTGTTAGATCATATAGCGAATTATTGAGAAACTTGGAGAGAATATTTGGTTCCGAACCAAGATCAACTGAACAAAAACAATCAGGATATATTTGTAGAATAAACCCAGAAAGAATGAAAGATATATCAAATTGGCCAAGTAAAATACGATCTAATTTCAATCTGAGCCAGAATGAAATAATATTATTACCTAATTTAAAAATTGGAATAATATTAGATTCTACTGTCCCAAATGATGAAGTTTATTGGGAAATACATGTTGAAGGCGTCTTATAAGAATAGAGAACAGCAAATAATACAACATTGAATTATAAAAATAATTATTTTCTCTTGAAAGAATGATATTTATGTTGTAAACTATAATTATTAAGAGACAAGGAGGATGTGTGGAAAGAAGAAAATTCAGAACAGATTTTTTGTTCCCAAACATCGGATTTACTGAAGGTATAGGAAGTGTTTTAAATATTGGTGGTAACTATTTCGAATTTAATACTTCTGAGTCAGATTTAGAAGCAGATACAAAAGCATTGGAAAATGATTGGGGTATGGTTGGAAATGATATAGCGGAATCTATTGAAAAATTTAAACAGGAATATGGGAAATAACAAATTACCTGACAGTCAAAATAAAATTCCAGAACAGAGTAGAATAATGGTTACATCTCATTATTCCGGACCAATTCCTCCTGCTGCCGAACTTGAGAAATATAAAAATGTCATTCCTGATGCACCAGAAAGAATTTTAAAAATGGCAGAAAATCAAAATGCACACAGGATAGAATTAGAAAATTTTGCGATACATGAACAGATAAGTGAAAGTAAACGAGGTCAGATCTTTGCTTTTGTTATAGCTCTAATTATGATTGTATGTGGAACTATATGTATTTTAAAAGATCATGATTGGGCTGGCTCAATAATGGTTGGTGGCACTCTTATTTCATTGGTATATGCCTTTATAAACGGTAAAACAAAACAAAAAAAAGATTTGGAAAACAAACAATAAATATCCCATCTTAAAAATTAAAAATACATAATGACTATTTATATTCTCTAATTCTGCAGAATTAGAGAATAATAAAAGTGATATATTTATGAGGCACTGAAGAAGTATAACGGTGGAGGTTTAGGATAATGTAACTACAGGTTAAGATTGAGATTAAGGTTAAGAAGAAAACGACAAATCTCCATCAAAATAGTGATCAGTGGTCAGTGGACAGTGATCAGAAAAGACAAAACAGAGGACAGATGTCAGAAAGCAGAGACTGCGACCACTGCAATGTGTTAAGGACTTGTAGTCAGCATTAATTTAACACATATAATCTGCCATAGTTTCTCTAGGCAGGCAGGGACAGAAGGCAGATAAAGAGTGATTTCTTTACAACTAATTTGTTCTTCCCAAACAACCAGATAACTAAATAACCAAATAACTAATTTCCCCTTTCTTCCCAGATAACTAAATAACCTTTTTAGTGAACCCTGTTTACGAATAACCCAAAAATCCATTTCATTAAATTGTTATAATGTTAGTTATGGTAAAACTTTTATTGTTTTTATTTATTTCAAACCTTTTTGCTTCTGATAATTTTGAGGAAATATACAACAGTTCTATTCAGAGCTGGAAAAACGGTATGGTCTTGGAAACAATAAAAAATCTTCGCTATATAGTTGATAAATCAACTGATCCAGTTTTGAATTTAAAAGCCGGTCAGGATCTCGTTGTCTTGCTTAATGAAACTGCTCAAAACTCCACTGCAGTAGAATATTTAAATAAGATTGATGCAATTAAAAATAATCCTTATCTGGAGTTTGAAAGGTCATTTTCATTCTATTCATTAAATAGATATCAGGCTTCAGCTGATTCATTTGATAATCTTTTTACCATTACTGCTGATGATGATCTAATTTTTTTCTCAAGGTTTCTCAGAGCTTTGATTGAAGTGAAGATGAAGGATTACAATAAAGCTGGTGAGGAGTTAAAAACCGTTTATAAATCATATCCACCAATGCTCCCTTTATCAAGTTATGTTATGGCTCATATATATACTGGCCTAAAAAAGGAAAGGGAGGCTATAAGCTTTTTAAGGGATTCACTGACATATGATCCTCGCAATATTGAGGCACTTATAGAGCTTGCAGATATGTATTATGATACAGACAATTATCTGCCTGCGTGGCAATCTTATTTTACGCTTAAAGAAATAGATACTAAAAATTCTGATTTTTCAAAAAAAGCAGAAAAACTTATTAAAAGAATTAATAAGGATGCTGATCAGATATTTTACTGGTCTAGACTTGATGGTCTTGCTCATACTGAACCTCTTGTCAATAGAAAGGCCACAATTCCTTTTAGAATAGGGTTATATTCAGATGAAACTGGAAAATTATCATCTCTGAGATCGTTTTATTTCGTATCCAACTCTGATTTTGAAATATATGATAAAAATCTTGGAAGGATTTCATTGAATGGTAAAAAAAATGTTCGCTATATGTTAAAATATACTGAATCAAAAAATATTTGTGAGTTGATCGATAACCTTCAATCAAAGCTCTATTCTACGAGGTCTGACTTTGAAATAAAGCTTAAAGAAAAAAATGGGATTATACTGATAAAAAATCCATCTGTTATCTCAGGATTTTCAGGGGTTAATAAAAGTGATAAGGAAGTATCAAACAGTCTGGAGGTTTTTCTCTCAACTGCTGGAATGAGTTTGATAAATCATACCTACATTGAGCATATACTTCCTGCATATATCTCAGCGGTTCAAGGGCCCAAGGATGGAGATGAATATTTAAAGGCTCTTGCCATTGTTGTAAGAACAGGACTTTTTAAAAAGATAAATCCAGAAAAATTGTTTGATATTCCTGACAGCGATAAAATGTTTAAGTTTAATGGACTGGAGTATGAAAATACAGATTATATCTCTGCATCAAATCTTACTGAAAATGAATTGCTTTTATCAAAGTCTTCAGATACCTATAACGCTTCATATTCTCTTAATGCTGCTGGAAAGACATATTCTGGTGTTGATGATGGCTCGTTAAAACCTGATAAATTGACCCCATTCACACTTTTTAAATGGATAAACTTTGATTTTTTTAAGTCAAAGCCGTATTCAATGCCTGAGGATAAAACTCGTATTGCTGATATTGCATGGGCTCTTATCTTGAGGCCCGAATGGATAGAAAAAAGGCTTAACAGTTCTTATAAGATTGGAAGAATAAAAAATATAATTGTTTTAAAGAGAGACGACTTCGGGGTTGTGAAGTCCATAAAAATAGATGGGACAGCTGGAACTGTTGAAATAGATGGTGAGGAGGATGTCAGAAAGATTTTATCTGCTGGGACAATGAGATCAAATCTTTTTTATATAAGGCCTGTGATGGATGGAAGTTTCCCTGATTTTTTTATAATAAGAGGGGTGGGTACTGGTGATTTCAATGGGATGTGTCTGTACGGGGCAAATTATTTAGCAAAAAATATGGGGTATAAGTATAAGGATATATTAAAGCATTATTTCCCTGATGCCGTGATAAAAAACTGATGAAAAAAATATCTGTTGTCCATATAATAACAAAGTTGGAGTTGGGTGGTGCTCAGGAGAACACACTCTATACTGTAGAAAATATGGATAAAAACATATTTGATGTCATACTTGTTTCAGGCATGGGGGGGATGCTTGATGAGAGGGCAAGAAAATCTGGTGTAAAAACTTTTTTTATAAAAGAGCTTAGAAGAGAGATTTCACCGTTCAATGATCTTGCTGCATTTTTAAAGATATTTTTTTTGTTGAGAAAGATAAAGCCTGATATAATTCATACCCATTCTTCAAAGGCTGGAATTATTGCAAGAGCAGCTGGCTTTTTATCAGGTGTTAAAAAAATAGTTCACACATATCATGGCTTTGGGTTTAATGATTTTCAAAAATTTTATATCAGATGGCTTTATATATTTCTTGAAAGAATATCTTCCCTTTTTACTGATTTTATAATATTTGTCTCAAATGATAATCTTAAAACTGCACTCAAATATAAAATACTAAAGAATAATAATTACCGAGTGATAAGAAGTGGAATAAAGATGTCAAGGTTTAAAAAAGAAAAGAATTATGAATATATTAAAAAACTTGGAATAGAAAAAAAGGATTTACGTATAATAGTATATACCGTTGCAAATCTCAAGCCTCAAAAAAATCCTGATGATTTTATAGAAGTAGCTAACAAAGTGATAAAAGAAAACTTTGATGTATATTTTATATATGGTGGAGGTGGTGAGAAAATTGAGCATTACAGAAATAAGGCAAGGGAATTGGGCATATCAAATAGATGTTTTTTTACAGGTTGGATAGAGGATAGTTCTTTACTACATCTTTCTGGTGATATATTCATTCTTACATCACTTTGGGAAGGACTTCCGAGAAGTCTTGTTGAGGCTATGTCATCTGGGAGTGTGCCTGTCTGTTATAGGACTGATGGCGTAAACGATCTGATACTAAATAAAAAAAATGGTTTTATTGTTGATCAGAAGGACACAGCTATGATGTCAGAATTGATTAAAGAATTAATTAATAATAAAATATTATTTAACACATTAAAAGAAGGCGTGTTAAATACTGACCTTTCTGAGTTTGATATAGATTTTATGGTTAAAGAACAGGAAGAGCTTTACAGGAAAATTATTTTATGAGAAACATTTCAATCATAGTCCCAGTGTATAATGAAGAAAAGAACATAAAAGAGCTTTATATTGAAATATTATCAGCTATTAAAGAGTTTGAACTGATTTTTATTGATGATGGTAGCACTGATAAAAGCTGGAATGTTATAAAGGATATTTCAAAAAATGACAGTAGAGTTAAAGGAATAAGGTTTGCAAGAAACTTTGGTCAGACTGCTGCTATGAAAGCGGGGATAAAGGAAGCAAAGGGAGATATTATAATAACCATGGACGGAGATCTTCAAAACGATCCAAATGATATCCCTATGCTTTTAAAAAAGATTGATGAGGGATATGATCTGGTCAATGGTTGGAGAAAGAACAGGAAGGATCCGTTTTTTACGAGGGTAATACCATCAAGAATAGCAAACTGGCTTATCTCATGGGTTACAGGGATAAAGCTTAATGATTATGGTTGTTCATTAAAAGCATACAGGAAGGATATACTTGCTAAGATTGACCTTTATGGTGAGATGCACAGATTTATTCCCGCAATGTGTGGATATGCCGGGGCAGATATAATAGAGGTTGAGGTCAACCATAGGCCAAGAACAAAGGGAAAATCAAAATACGGAATTATGAGGGTTTTCAAGGTTCTTCTTGATCTTATGGTTGTCAAGTTTATGGGAAACTTCATGACAAAGCCAGTGTACTTTTTTGGCGTTTTTTCATTCTGCTCAATATTTATTTCTGCAATATTTTTTTTGATTACGATATACAATAAATGGTATAATCATATATTTGTGAAGGATCAGCCACTTTTTATCGTGGCAATATTCCTTTCCATAATAGGAGTTCTTTTAGGTCTTATTGGAGTGATAGCTGAGATGCTCACGAGAATTTATTATTCTTCAGGAAAGAGTGATTACTATATAAAAGAGAAAACAGATGAAAGATAAATTGAAATTTTATGTAAAGGATATTATAAACTCAGTCAGATATACTGACTCGTTTATGATTGATCCAAATAGTTTTAAGGATTGCTTCAGTGATATGGTGATCACAAAAGATATAACTGTTACCGTTAATTTCTCATTGTATAAAAATTTAATTCTTCTTAATGGAAGTACTCTCAGCAGGGTAACTGAAATATGTTCGAGGTGTGCTGAGCCTTTTGAAACAGTTCTTAAAGAGGATTTCTCAGAATCTTACAGTCAGGATGATGAGTGTATAGATATAAACTCACTTGTCAGAGAAACCCTTACACTGAGCGAGCCGATGAAACCTCTATGCTCCAAGCAGTGTAGAACAAATATCAATAATTTTGATAAAATAGAAGTTAATAATAAAGAAGGAGATAATTATGCCAAATCCAAAGAGAAAACATACAAGGGCAAGAAGAGATAAAAGGAGATATCAGAATTCAAGACTTGATATCGTAAATCTTTCGGTCTGTCCTAACTGTGGTGCTTTGAAGAGACCTCATATGGTTTGTCCTAATTGCGGATATTACAAGGGCAAGATAGTTATAGCAAAGAAGGAAAAAGGTTCAAAAGGGCAAGAAGAAAACAAATAATATAATTTTTATCTTTAAGCTATAAAAATATGAAAATAATAGTGGATGCTCACGGTGGAGATTTTGGTTTAAAACCAAATGTTCAGGCATCTGTTGATGCTGTGAACAAGCTTGGTGTTGATATAATCCTTGCTGGCAGGGAAGATGAGATAAGGGATGAGTTTAAAAGATTAGGTTTGAAGCATATCCCATCAAAAATAACTATTCAGCATTGTCCTGAGATAATAGAAATGTCAAAGGAGCCAGTGGAAGAGTGTAAAAACAAACCCAACTCCTCCATTATGATAGGTGCTGAGCTTGTAGCGGATAAAAAGGCTGATGCCTTTATTTCTGCTGGTAACTCTGGGGCAATAATGGTTGCATCACTTTTAAAGATAGGAAGGATAAAAGGTATTTCAAGACCGGCATTGGCAATACCTTATCCTACAGAAAAGGGTTTTTCTCTTGTCCTTGATGCAGGTGCAAATATGGATTCAAGGCCATATCATCTCTTGCAGTTTGCTATAATGGGCTCTGTTTATATGAAAAATATTTTTGGTATATCGGAGCCAAAGGTTGGCATTCTTTCAATAGGTGAGGAAGAAACAAAGGGGAACAGTCTTGTCCTAGAAACAATTCCTCTTTTAAAGAGCTGCAATCAGATAAGGTTTTATGGCCCTGTTGAGGGTAGAGATATACCTGCCCATCTTGTTGATGTTGTTGTTACTGACGGCTTTACAGGCAATGTTGTTCTTAAGCTTTCAGAAGGGCTTTCAAGGTTTATACTTCATTCTGTAAAAAAGGGAATAAGCAAAAAAATTATATATAAGATTGGTGCTTTCCTTATGAAAAAAATATTTGATGACCTTATTAAAAAAACAAATCCTGATGAGCTTGGTGCTGTGCCTCTGCTTGGAATAAACGGTATAGTGCTTGTTGGTCATGGCAGGACGACATCAAAGGCGATATTTGCTGCCATAAAAAATGCAAAGAATGTTGTTTCACAGAATCTTATAGAGAAGATAAAATTTGAGATAGAAAAAAACATTGAAGTTTCAAAAATGACAAATCTTGGTGGGGTTGCTGAATGACTGGCTTTGAAAATAAAGTGATATTAATAACAGGTTCAGCTGATGGTATAGGTAAATCCATGGCTGAGAGATTTGCTGAGTTAGGTTCAAATCTTTTAATGAGTGATCTGAATGAAAATATAAATTTGATTGCTGATGAGATCTCCAAAAAATATTCTGTTAAGGCAGTTGGTTTTAAGCATGATGTTAGTGTTGAAGAGGAATGTATAAATGCTGTCAAAAAAGCTATGGATGAGTTTGGAAGAATAGATGTGCTTGTCAACAATGCAGGTATAACGAGAGATAACCTTGTTCTGAGAATGAAGGAAAAAGATTTTGATGATGTTATATCAGTCAATTTAAAGGGTCCGTTTCTGATGTCAAAAAATGTTTTTATTTATATGTCAAAACAGAGATACGGAAGGATAATAAATATCGCATCAGTTGTTGGGCAGAGCGGACAGGCCGGTCAGGCAAACTATTCAGCATCAAAGGCAGGACTTATTGGTCTTACAAAATCACTTGCAAGGGAATTTGCAAGGAGAAATGTAACTGTAAACGCTATAGCTCCAGGTTTTATTCAGACGAAGATGACAGATAAATTAGATGAAAAATCAAAGCAGCAGATAATTTCTCAGATACCGCTTGAAAGATTAGGGTTGCCTCGTGATGTTGCTGATGCAGCGGTATTTCTTGCATCTGATTCCGCCTCATATATAACTGGTCAGGTTATAGGTGTCAATGGTGGATTATATATGTGATATTAATAATTTTTTTTGTATAATAATACTTTAGAGTTTTTGAAATGGAGGAAATAAAATGGCAATGACAAGAGAAAACATATCGGATGAGATAAAGAAGCTGATATCTGAATCACTCTCGGTTGATATGAAAGAGATAAAAGAAGATTCAAAGTTTGTGGATGATTTAGGCGCTGACTCCCTTGATATAGTAGAGCTGGTTATGTCAATGGAAACAAAGTTTGATGTTGAGATACCTGATGAGGATGCTCAGAAGATAAAAACTGTTGGTGAGGCAGTGGACTATATATCAAATAAAATTTCAAAGTAAAATTTAATGTTTTCGGATTATACAGAGTTAGAGGCCAAGATAGGTTATTCTTTTAAGGAAAAGAAGCTTCTTGATGGTGCTTTGACTCATAAATCTTATTCTGTTGAAAGAAGAATCCTCTATGACAATGAAAGGCTTGAATTTCTTGGGGATAGTGTTGTAGGTCTTATTGTTGCAGAATACCTTGTAAGAAAGTTTTCCGATAGGGATGAGGGATATCTATCAAAGCTTAAATCATATCTTGTCTCGTCAAAAAATCTTTATAGATGGGCAAAAAAACTGGATCTTGATAAGTATGTAAAATTATCATTTGGTGAGGTCCAAAGCGGTGGAAGGGCAAAGCCTCAGATATCGGCAAATGCCTTTGAGGCTATTATCGGGGCAATGTATTTAGATGGTGCCTTTGATGAATCAAAGAAACTGATAGAAAAATTTTTAATAGAAAGTGACTTTTCCCTTGCTCTGGATTATAAATCTGATATACAGGAGTATTGCCAGAAAAAATACAAAGCACTTCCATACTATAAAATAGTTTCTCAGGTAGGACCTGACCATGAAAAAAAGTTTATTGTTTCATTGAATATAAACCACAAAGAAATATCAGTCGGCGAAGGAAAAAGCAAAAAAGAGGCAGAACAGGATGCCGCAAAAAAGGCGATAGAGATTTTAAATATATCCGTAAATAATGTTTCAAACAGCGATGATAAACACTGATGGAGGTGATATGCTTTTTAATTTTACTGATACACAGAAAGAGATAATCAATCTTTCAAGGGATTTTGCTGAGAAGATTTTAAAGCCACTCTCATCAGAGTATGATGAGAAAGAAGAATTTCCAGCCAAGCTTGCTTCAAGCTACAAAGAATCAGGCTTTTATTCAATAATATACCCTGAGGAATACGGTGGAATAAATGCAGGTCTTACCGGACTCTGTCTGTGTATAGAAGAGCTTTCAAGGGTTGACGGTTCACTTGCACTTCTTCCCGCAACATCAGCACTGGGTTCAATACCTCTTATACTCTATGCAAACGATGAACAGAGAAAAAGACTTTTTCCACACCTTACATCAGGGAATAGGGTTGCAGCATTTGCCTTAACAGAGCCAGATGCTGGTTCTGATGCCACGGCGATAACAACATCTGCAAAAAAGGATGGCGATTTTTATACAATAAACGGGATGAAACACTTTTGTTCATCAGGAAATATATCGGATATATATGTCATATTTGCAAAAACTGCACCAGAAAAGGGAGCAAGGGGAATAAGTTGCTTTTTCGTTGATAAAGATACACTGGGATTTAGAATCGGCAAAAAAGAAAAAAAGTTGGGAATAAGATCAAACCCGACCACAGAGCTATTCTTTGAGGATATGAGAGTTCATAAGGAAAATATGCTTGGCCCTGAGGGCTTTGGACTTTTTATACTTCAAGAAACATTTGATTACTCAAGGCCTGGCGTTGCTGCTCAATCGATAGGTATTGCTGAAGGTGCTTTGTCACTTACAATAAAATATTTAAAGGAAAGGAAACAATTTGGCCAGTCTGTCATATCATTCCAATCAGTAAGTCACAGCATAGCAGATATGTCGGCAAGGCTTGAGGCTAGTAAGGCTCTTTTATATTCAACAGTGATAAAAATGGATGAAACATATATAAAGGCATTTGAAAACGCAGTAAAAAACAAGACTGCAGTGAGGGATGAAATAAAAAAGATATCACGAACAAGATGGACAAAATACTCTGCAATGATAAAGCTTTATGCATCTGATACTGCATTTGACATAACACAACAGTGTGTGACACTTTGTGGTGGTATGGGATACATGAGAAGCTTCGGGCTTGAAAAATTTATGAGGGATGCAAAGGTAACCCAGATATACGAGGGTTCCAACAACATCCAGAAAAATGAGATAGCCGCTCAGATAATAAAAGAAAACTGATAGAAAAGAAGAATAGATGATTGAAAAGTTTGCTAAATCAGAAAATTACCATTCTCGGGTGGCAGTGAAAAAGCCTAACGGCGGAAAATCTTATAAATAAAAAATTATATAAGAAGTTTAAGAATTTATATCAAACAAAACTGCAAGTTTTTTTAAAGTATTGTTAGCAAATTCCATTAAGTTTTTTTCCAAAATCGACCTACGCGGTTACTTCTACTCTTCCTAAATAACCAAACAACCAGACCACTTTTTCAGTGTCCTTAAATCATTTCTAAAATTTTTTAATTAATATTTTTTGTATAATATTTTTATGAATTTTTTTGTGGTTTTTTTAATGTTTATTGTTGCAGTTGCAATAGCAGGGGGGATGATAGCCCTCTCGTTTATATTTGGCCCAAAGGTCAAAACTCCTATAAAGTCTGAAAACTTTGAGTGCGGTATGCCTCAGGCACAGAAGCCAACAAAAACTATAAGCATAAATTTTTACAGGGTTGCTGTTCTTTTTCTTGTCTTTGATATAGAAATAATTTATCTCTATCCATGGGCATCTTATATAAGAGAAATTCCTCAGGCTGCTTTTATATCAGGGTTTGTGTTTATTTTAATATTCCTTGTGCTTATTTTTTATGTCATTAAAAGAGGAGCTTTAAAATGGGATTAGAAACAATATTTGGTAAAAGCTGGGCAACATCAAAGATGGAGTATGTTATAAACTGGGCAAGAAAGTTTTCTTTTTTTGACTATCCTTTTGTTACTGCTTGCTGCGGTATGGAGTTTATGAGCACGTTTGCTTCAACATATGATATAGCAAGGTTTGGCGCAGAGTTCCCGAGGTTTTCGCCGAGACAGGCTGATGTGCTTTTTGTTGTAGGAACAGTAAATCAGAAATTAGCACCTGTTTTAAGGATGACATATGAGCAGATGGTTGAACCAAAGTGGGTTTTGTCTTTTGGAGCATGTGCAACAAGCGGTGGGTTTTATGATAACTATGCTGTTGTTGATGGTATTGATAAGATAATTCCTGTTGATGTTTATATACCGGGATGTCCGCCGAGACCAAAGGCTGTGCTTGATGCTTTGATAAAGCTTCAGGAGCATGTTCAGAGAGAAAAGCTTATAAAATGAAAATAATGGAATTAGCTGGCATAATAAAAGAAAAATTTGAAAAATCAATTTTATCGTCTTCTGTTTTTTATGACAATGAAACAATTGTTATAAGAAAAGAGGATGTCTTTGATGTAATAAAATTTTTAAAGGATGAACAAAGTTTTGATTTTCTTATGGATGTAACCGCTGTTGATTATAAAGGATATCCTGATAGAAATGATGAAACAAGGTTTGAGATTGTTTATAATCTTTTTTCATATAAGAACAATAAAAGACTGATCATAAAAACTCTGGTTGATGAAAAGGATTTAACAGTCAATTCAATAACCTCATTGTATCACTCTGCTGATTGGCACGAGCGAGAGGTTTATGATATGTTTGGTATAAAATTTATAAATCATCCAAACCTTAAAAGGATACTCATGTATGATGAATTTGTTGGCCATCCTTTGAGAAAGGATTACCCCTTTAAAAAAAGGCAGCCAAGAATAAATCTAAGGGACGTCGGTAAGAATGAAGAGGAAGAATGAGCCTTGAGAACAATATTACAAAGCTTGAGGATGGTAGGCTTGTTTTGAATATGGGACCATCACATCCTGCAATGCATGGAATTGTGAGGATAATACTTACAGTTGAGGGAGAAAGGGTTGTGAACAGTGAGGTTGAGATAGGATACCTACACAGAGGCTTTGAAAAAACTTGCGAAAATTCAAACTACAACCAGATAATTCCATACACTGACAGGCTTAATTATGTCTCCCCATTTATAAATGAGGTTGGCTTTGTTATGGCTGTTGAAAAGATGATGGGGGTAGAGCTTCCTGAAAGGGCAAAGTATATAAGAGTTATTATGAGTGAGATATCGAGGATGACTGATCACCTCACCTGTATAGCAGCAAATGCAATGGAGTTGGGTGCTTTTACTCCTTATTTTTATTTGATAAATGCGAGAGAGTTATTATATCAGTCAGGTGATATGGCAAGCGGTGGAAGGGTTACACCAAACTACTTCAGAATAGGTGGGACAAGCTTTGATCTCACTCCTGATTTCATTGAGTTTACAAAAAACGCACTTAAAAAGGTTGATTCCTACCTCTCAGACACAAGGAAGCTTCTTGAGAGGAACAGAATATTTTACGATAGGCTTAAGGATACAGGAAAAATAACAAGAGAGGATGCTGTTTCATACGGGTTTACTGGACCTCTTATAAGGTCTGTTGGAATTGATTATGATGTAAGGAAGTATTCTCCTTATCTTGTTTACGACAGATTTGATTTTGAGATCCCTGTAGCTGACGGTGGTGATAACTATGCAAGATTTCTTGTGAGGATGGAGGAGATAAACCAGAGTAGAAAAATAATAGAGCAGGCTCTTCTCCAGCTTCCTGATGGCCCGATTGATGTTGATGATTACAGCGTAAGATTACCCCAAAAGGATGAGGTTTATGGTTCAATAGAAGGGCTTATCTCACACTTCAAACTTACATTTGAAGGACCAAAAACTCCTAAGGGGGAGATATATTTTGCAGTTGAAGGGGCAAATGGTGAGTTAGGTTATTATATAGTTTCTGATGGAACTCATAAGCCATGGAGGGTTAAGGTAAGGCCACCATGCTTTCCTGTAACAGGAGCATTACCACGACTTATAAATGGTGGATATATTGCTGATATTGTAGCGACATTCGGTCAGATAAATATGATAGGTGGCGAGTTGGAGAGATGATATGTTGGGTGAAAAAATTAAAAAAAATTATAAAAGCATAGTTGAAAAATTTGAAAAAAAAGAATCTGCATTGATATCGCTTCTCTATGAGATACAGAAGGAAAACAATTATATAAGCGATGGTGATATATCAGAGCTTTCATCTCTAATAGATATGCCTTATTCAAGGATAAAATCAGTTTTAACATTTTATACAATGTTCAACCAGAAAAAAACAGGGAAGTACCACATACAGGTTTGCAGAAACCTTTCCTGCAGTATGTCAGGAGCAAGGAATATAATAAATTTTATAAAAGAAAACCTTAAGATAAATGAGCATGAGGTAAGCGATGATGGGCTTTTCAGCTATACAACGGTTGAGTGTCTTGGGGCATGTGGATCTTCCCCTGTTGTTATGATAAACGATACATACTATGAAAATATGGATGAGAAAAAGCTTCGCGAGCTTATTGATAAGTTAAGGAAAGAGTAATGAAAATAATACTTGAGAAAGAACTTTTTGATATAAAAACATATATAACAAATGGCGGATACAATGCTATTAAAAAAGCACTGACTATGACTCCTCAATCTGTTATTGATGAGGTGAAAAAATCAAATTTAAGAGGGCGTGGTGGCGCAGGATTCCCAACAGGATTGAAATGGTCATTTATACCCAAGGATAAAAGTCAGAAGTATGTCGTTTGTAACTCCGACGAGAGTGAGCCGGGAACATTTAAGGATAGGGAGATAATACACAAAAACCCTCACTCAATAATAGAAGGGATGATAATAGCAGGTTATGCAATTGGAGCGACAAAGGGTTACATATATATAAGGGGTGAGTTTGTAAGGGAAGCAAGGATAATTGAAAAAACTATTTATGAGGCTAAGGAAAGCGGATATTTAGGAAAAAATATTTTAAACTCTGGATTTGATTTTGACATAACGGTTGTGAGAGGAGCAGGTGCTTATATATGCGGAGAAGAAACAGCACTTCTTGAATCCATAGAGGGTAAACAGGGAAAGCCAAGAATAAAGCCACCATTTCCTGCAACGAAAGGATTGTTTTCGTCGCCAACCGTGATAAACAATGTTGAGACACTTGCAGCTGTCCCATATATAATGATTATGGGCGGTGAGAAGTATTCAAGGATAGGCAAAGAAAAGAGCAGTGGGACAAAGCTCTTTTCTGTCAGTGGTCCGGTTAATAAGCCCGGTGTTTATGAAATAGAATTAGGACTTTCCTTTAAAGATTTTCTTGAAAATTACCTTATGGGTATGAAGGATGGTGTAAAGCTTAAGGCTGTAATAGTTGGCGGTTCATCTGTTCCTGTTATAACCGCTGATGAGGCTATGAAAGTAAACCTTGATTATGAGTCGCTTTCTCAGGCTGGAACTATGTTGGGCTCTGGTGGGATGATAATAATCGGTGATAATCAGTGTATGGTTGAGGCATTGTATATACTTGCGAGGTTTTATCACCATGAGTCCTGTGGACAGTGCACTCCATGCAGGGAAGGAACAGGTTGGATATATAAATTACTTTCAGAAATATTATCAGGCAAATGCAAGGAAAAGGATATAGATTTGCTTTATGAGATAGCCGAGAATATGATGGGCAGAACCATATGCCCTCTTGCTGATGCACTTTCTATGCCTGTTATGAGTTTTGTTAAAAAGTTTAGAAATGAGTTTGATAAACACATTGAAGGAAGCTGTGAAATATGCCAAAGATAAATGTTGATGGAAAGGACTTGATAGCAAACGATGGAGAAAGCATACTTAATGTATGCGAGAGAAACGGTATATATATACCAAGGTATTGCTATCATCCCTCACTCTCGGTTGCAGGAAACTGCAGAATGTGTCTTGTTGAGATAGAAAAGATGCCAAAGCTTCAGACGGCATGTTCAACAATAGCATCAGAGGGTATGGTTGTTAAAACTGATTCAGAAAAAGTGAGGAAGGCAAGAAAGGATGTGCTTGAGTTTCTTTTAATAAATCATCCGCTTGACTGTTCTATATGCGATCAGGTTGGGGAATGCTTCCTTCAGGATTACTATTTTACCTACGGACTCAGAAAAAGCAGATTCAAATTAGAAAACAAGAATCAAAAGCAAAAAAGAAGGGAGGTGGGGAAATATCTTGTGCTTGATAATGAGCGATGCATACTTTGCACAAGATGTGTCAGGTTTTCAAATGAGGTTACTAAAACTGATGAGCTTTTTGTAAACTCAAGAGGGGATAGAGCATTTATTGATATAAGTCCAGAAAAAGGGGTCACAAACAAATATTCATTAAACATAGCTGACATATGCCCAGTTGGAGCATTCACCTCAAAGGATTTTAGATTCAAACAAAGAGTTTATATGCTTCAAACTACAAAGTCCATATGTACACTCTGTGCTACTGGATGTAAGATAAATATCTGGCATAACAACAACACAATATACAGGATAACACCTGAACCAAATATTTACACAAACACATGGATGTGTGATGATGGAAGAATGAACTATAAGATAGTTAACTCCTCTGAAAGGTTAACACATTCAATGATAAATGGGACTGAGTATAATAAAAGACAGACTGTAAAGCAGGTCTTTAACAAACTATCAAAGGCAATGGATGATAAGCTCAGAATAGCAGTTGTTTTATCAAACTATTTATCAATAGAGGATAATATTTCACTTATATATCTTGCCAAGAATGTATTAAAAACTCCATATATTTTTTCAATTGAAAGTAATCAGCAGAAAATAGAGGATGGAATATTGATAAACTCTGATAAGTCCCCAAACTCAAACGGGATAAAGCTTTTGGTTAAAAAATACGGTATAAAGGATATATCAGAGTATGCTGAGTATGATATTGTGATAGGTTTTTATGAGGATATAAAGAATCTCAGAATAAGTCTTGTAAAAACGATACTGTTTTCATACAAAAAGAGCAGCTACCCTTGCCTTATTGCGTTAAAAACATACTTTGAAACTGATGGAAGCTTTATCAATTGGCAGGGATACCTCAGAAAAACAGCAAAGGTTGTAAACTCACCAGAAAACACATTTGATCTTCATCATTTTCTTATGGAGGTATCACATCTCTTTGCGGTTTATCCAGATTTTAATTTCAAAGGTATTATAAAGGATTTAAAGTATAAGGAAGAAGGACAATGAGTTTAGATATTATCAAATCAGATTTAATTCAGTATTTTATAATCTATAAACCACAGATATTTTATCTTATTGAAACATTTGTAAAAATAGGAATCTTATACGGTGCAGTTATGACACTTGCAGGAGTTCTTACCGTGGGCGAAAGGAAACTCAGTGCTCTTATGCAGGACAGAGTTGGACCGAACAGAGCATATATACTTGGCTTTACACTCTGGGGGCTTTTCCATGTTGTGGCCGATGGAATAAAGATGATAATGAAAGAAGATTTTATGCCTAAAAATGCAAACAAGATACTCTTTACACTTGCCCCTATAATATCACTTGTTCCTATACTTTTCGTCTTCGCATTCATTCCCTTTGGAAATTATATAAACATATTTGGATACACTGCAAGGTTTGAGATAATAGATTCCAACCTTTCAGTTTTTTTGATCTTTGCTTTTTCATCGCTTGCAGTTTATGGGGCATTTTTAGCAGGATTTACATCTGGTAACAACTGGGGATTGTTGGGTTCAATAAGGGCACAGGCTCAGATGATCTCCTATGAGGTTGTGATGGTATTATCAATACTTCCTGTGATAATGATATACTCAAGCCCATCGCTTTCTGGCATTATATCAGCTCAGGGAGAAAATATCTCAGGATTTGTCCCCAAATGGGGGATAATTCTTCAACCACTTTCATTTTTGATATTTTTTACGGCTGCCCTTGTTGAAAGCAAAAGGGCACCGTTTGATGTTGTTGAGGGTGAGAGTGAGATAATAGGATATTTTGTTGAGCATAGCTCTATGAGGTTTGCTGGTTTTATGTTTGGGGAATATATTGAGATAGTTCTTTTCTCAATGCTCATATCAATATTTTTCTTTGGTGGCTGGCAGGTCCCTTATCTTTCGGACTCTGGCTTTACGCTTGGAAATATTTCAATACCTGTCAATCACTATATAAAAGTAATCCTTGAACTCTTAAGCATTTCTGTAAAAACGGTTGTTTTTTCTTGTATTTTTATATTCATAAGATGGACACTGCCAAGGTTTAGATATGATCACATAACAAAGCTTTGCTGGAAATACCTTATGCCGATTTCTGTTTTGAACCTTGTTGTGACAGCCTTTTTTGTGAGAGCGTTTTGATATGATAAGAACAAAAAAATTGGATGAAAAAAAACTTAACTTCTGGGAGAGTATATATATTGTTGAGATAGTAAAAGGACTTGTTGTAACGATGAGGCATTTTTTTATAAATTTGTTTTTCCCTTCAAGGATCATAACAGTAAGTTATCCAGAGGAAAACCTTCCACTTATTGGAAATGCCAAGCTTAAATCACTTCACAGAATAAAGTTAAGAAAGGACGGAAGCCCAAAGTGTGTCGCCTGTATGATGTGTGCAACAATATGCCCGTCAAAGTGCATTTACATAGAGGCTGATGAGACAGAAAACTATGTTGAGAAATATCCGAAGGTTTTTAATATAGACATGTCAAAATGTGTTATGTGTGGACTGTGTGTTGAGGCTTGCCCTGAGGATGCCATATCTATGGACACAGGGGAGATTGTTGGTGGAAGCTATGATAGGTTTAGAAATTATAAAAATGGTGGACTGTTTTTAACAAAGAATGAACTATTTAGGCATTTACCTCATGAGACCATATCAAAATCAGGTGCAGCAAATAGATTAGCCAACAAATACTTAGAGGATAAAAATGATTGAGATGATATCATTCTATGGTGTTGCTTTTCTCATACTTTTAGCAATGCTTTATATAATAATTTCAAGGGATATATTTAGAAGCATACTTTCTATGCTTGTTGTCTTTCTTTTGACAGGGGTTATGTATTTTATTATGGATATGCCATTTTTAGGAGTTTTCCAAATAATAATCTATACTGGTGCCATGATGATCCTTTTTGTAACTGCTATAAATGTTATAGGAAGGGTGAATGATAAAAAGGATAAATTCCCGTACATAAACATAATAGCTGTGCTTTCTGTTTGTGGATTTTTTGCTATTTTTGCATTAGCTCTTTGTTCCCTCGTTGCATACTCACCATTAGAGTTTACAAGACAGATCGTTTCTTTTAAGGATGTGGCAATAACATTTTTTACAACATATTCGTTTCAGCTAATACTCTCTTCACTGCTGCTTTTTGTTGCTGTTGTTGTGGTTTATAATTTTTTAAGGAGTGATGATAATGAAATTTGAATTTATGATATTTAGCTTTATACTTTTCTTTATGTCAATGGTTGTATTTTTTAAAACAACAAATATAATAATAATGCTTATGGGAATAGAGCTTATGGTAAACGCCTTAAACATTGCGATAGCCAACCTTGTGTGGATAAAATATTCTTTTTTTCCTCCGGTTTGGGTTATGATAATATTTGCGATAACTGCAGCAGAGGCTGCCATAGGTCTTGCACTGATAATAGTCATAGCAAAAAGAATGAAAACACTTGATGTAAAAAAACTTTCAAACATAAAGGAGATATTTAAATGACAAGTTCATCGCTTGTGAGATGGATAGTATTTGCTCCGCTTGCAGGTTTTATTATTAACTTTCTTTTTTCAAGGTTTATAAAAAAGTATTTAGTTTCTATAATTGCTTCACTTGCAGTACTGCTTTCATTTGTTTTTTCTTGTATATTATTTTTTAGACTTAAAGCGATGCCATCTGATACAGCAATATCAGACGTTGTTTTCAATTGGATGAACATCACAAACCTTAACATAAACATTGCCTTTGTCTTTGATAGGCTTTCAGCCATTATGTCACTTGTCGTAAGCGGAGTTAGCTTTCTCATTCACATATACTCAATAGGATATATGGATGATGATAGCGATTTCAAGAGATTTTTTTCATATCTTAATCTCTTTGTCTTTTTTATGCTTGTGCTTGTTCTTGCAAACAACATACTTCTTCTATTTGTTGGCTGGGAGGGAGTGGGACTATGCTCTTATCTTCTAATAGGCTTTTGGTATGAAAACATAAACAACTCAAAGGCTGGCAAGAAAGCATTCATAACAAACAGGGTTGGTGATGCTTTTTTTATAGCAGGTATGGTTGTTATATATTACATTCTCTCATCAAATGGGTTTTATAATCTTGATTTCAATACGATAAACTCAAATGTTTCTCTTTTTTATAACACATCAATTTTTGGTGTTTCATCATTAACACTTATTGCTATACTTTTGTTTATTGGTGCAACAGGCAAATCTGCACAGTTTCCTTTGTATGTCTGGCTACCTGATGCTATGGCAGGCCCGACACCAGTATCTGCACTAATCCATGCGGCTACAATGGTTACAGCAGGTGTTTATCTCGTGGCGAGACTTATACCTGTATATTCTGCATCCGTATCTGCACTCAACTTCATACTCTACATAAGCGCATTCACTGCAATTTTTTCAGCAATAATAGCAATAACACAGAGGGATATAAAAAAGATATTGGCATACTCAACGATAAGCCAGTTAGGCTATATGTTTATGGGTGTTGCTGGTGGCATATACATAGGTGGAATATTTCACCTTGTAACCCATGCATTTTTTAAGGCCCTTATGTTTTTATCTGCTGGTGCAGTCATACACGCACTTTCAAACGAACAGGATATATTCAATATGGGAAGCCTCAACAAAAAGCTAAAAAATATCTTTATAGTTATGGGAGTCGGTTGGCTGAGCATAAGTGGATTTCCATTTTTAAGCGGATACTTCAGCAAGGATTTCATAATAGAAAACCTTTATTTAAGCGGGCATAAAGGAATATGGCTTGTCGCAGTTGTAACAGCATTTTTAACAGCATTCTATATGACAAGGATGTTCAATATAGCATTTATAAAAGAATCTAAAAAAGAGCTTCATCCCCACAGACCAACCTCTGTTATGACCATTCCCCTATACATATTAGCAATATTAGCAATTATCTCAGGATTTTTTATAAATGGATTCATATCTTTTGCTGGTGTCAACAGAACAGAAGAGTTTCTTCCACTGACTGTTAAATACACCCCAGTAGTCCTTTCGCTTCTTGGAATAATCTGTGGCTTTGTGTTAACAGTAGACAGAATTTCGGATTTCTTATCCACAAGCTTAAGCTGGTTGCACAAAATAGTATATGACAAGTTTTATGTCGATGAAATATATGATTTTCTCATAATAAGGCCGCTTGGCTGGATATCAAAAACAACATTTAATATTATAGATCGTGTCATAATTGACAGAACTCTTGTTGAGGGAACTGCAAGAGCATTTTATCAAGGGGGGAGAGTCTCAGCCATATCACAGAATGGAAATGCTCAGATATATGCAGTCTATATGTTGTTTGGAACTGCGATAATTCTTCTGGTTTATCTCTCATCAGTTCCTCTTTTAAATCTTATTTACTGGATCTATTCAAATATTGTTTTTGCTTTTACGGAGATTATGAAATACATATGATGCCAATAACACTTATAATATCAATCCCTTTGATTGCTGCCTTTATAATTCTTTTTTTAAGAAACGATAAGTCAGTCAAATATATATCCTTTATATCATCACTCATAGTTTTTATAATATCAGTGATAATGTTTATAAACTTTGATTCATCAAAGGGCTTTAATTTCACAGAAAAGTATATGTGGATTAAGGCACTGAACATTCACTACTATGTTGGTGCTGACACGCTATCACTACTCATGATACTGTTGACAAACTTTATTATGCCTGTTTCAATACTTTCATCATACAACTACATAAAAAAGGATATAAAAAAATATTACATATGGCTTCTGATACTTCAGTCAGCGATAATAGGTGTTTTTGTTTCACTTGATACATTTCTTTTCTATATATTCTGGGAAGCGATGCTTGTTCCGATGTATTTCTTGATAGGTATGTGGGGAGGGGAGAATAGGATATATGCAACAATAAAGTTCTTCATATATACTATGGCTGCAAGCCTTCTTATGTTAGCGGGAATAATTTTTACATACATAAACCTTAAAAACAGCGGTATAAACTCATTTGAAATATTTGATTTTTATAAAAATACACTTATTGGAAAGACTCAGATCTTTGTTTTTATTTCATTTCTAATAGCATTTGCCGTAAAAATTCCACTCTTTCCCTTGCACACATGGCTGCCAGATGCCCATGTTGAAGCCCCTACCGCTGTAAGCGTCATACTTGCAGGTGTTCTTTTAAAGATGGGTGTTTATGGATATATTAGATTTCTCATACCGATGTTCCCAACCCTTTCCCATCAGATAGCACCATACATAAGTGCTGTTGGAGTCTTTGGTGTTATATATGCCTCACTTATGGCATGGGTTCAAAAGGACATAAAAAAGCTTGTTGCATACTCATCAGTGGCTCATATGGGGCTTATAGTTTTAGGAGTTTTTTCATTCAACCCTGAAGCTTTAAGCGGAGCAATACTTCAGATGATAAACCACGGCATATCAACAGGCGGACTCTTCCTTATGATAGGAATACTCTATGAAAGAACACACACAAGACTTATGGAAAACTACGGCGGTATATTTAAAACAGTTCCTTTCATAGCCACATTTTTTATGATAGTAACACTCTCATCAATTGCAGTTCCATCAACCAATGGATTTGTCGGTGAGATACTGATATTTTTGGGCTCATTTAAATCGCATAGAATACTAACCATCCTTGCCATATCAGGTGTTATATTAGGAGCGGTTTATATGCTTATGGCATATGAAAAGATATTTTTTGGAAAAATTGAAAAGGATGAGAACAAAAAGATTTTAGACTTAACCATAAGAGAATGGTTATATCTCATACCTGTGGTTATAATGATATTCTGGATAGGAGTATTTCCAAATATTTTTCTTTCAAAGATACAGGTTTTTGTTTCAAGTTTTTTAAAGTAAGGAGAAAAGATGCTTTCAAAAAGCTTTCTATATTCAACAACTTTTGGCACACTGATAATATTAATACTCTCATCATTCTTTTCGCTTTTTTACTGGCTTTACTCAAAGAAAAAATCAGAAGCAATAACCGAGATAATAATCTTCCTTCTCCTTTTTGCCTTTGCATTTAGCTTCTCACATTCACCATTTTATGGAAGTTTTGGCGATACATACACCCAGACTGTTTTAAACAATCTTTTAACATCATTTGTAATACTTTTAACCATAACATCAATAATCTCATCATCAGACCTGATGAGCAAAAACCTTAAATACGGTGAATACTACTTTCTTCTTCTTATATCCCTTACCTCATCCATACTTTTAATAAACACACAAAACATTTTTAATATGTTCATATCTGTTGAGCTTCTTTCTATGAGCCTTTATGGTCTTACAGGATTTAATAAGAATGATAAAAATCTTGAAGCCTCATTTAAATATTTTATGCTTGGTTCATTTGCATCGGTTTTTATGATCCTTTCGCTTGTGTTTTTATACATTGGCTTGGGCTCATTAAGCCTCGTTGATATAAAAAATTCTCTTGCCATATCAGGCCCTAACCCTTATATAAACATTGGAATGCTTCTTTTTATGTCAGGTTTCATATTCAAATTAGCACTTGTTCCTATGCACTCATGGGCTGTTGATGTTTACTGGGGGGCACCAACCAATGTCTCAATGTTTATGATAAGCGGTGTAAAGCTTTCAATAGTTGTGGCCTTGTACAGGCTTTTTTCAAGCTACACAACATCAGTTGTCATCTATGCCATGTATGCATTTATAGTGCTTTCAATAGTAATACCTAACCTCATAGCACTCTACTCAAAGGATATAAAAAAGATAATCATCTACTCAAGTATTTCTCACGCAGGATATATTGCCATATCCTTTCTTGGCACAGAAAACTGGCAGGCATATTTCTATGCAATAATATACTCTATATCAGTAATTGGAGTTTTCTCAGTTATTATGTTTTTAGAGAAAAACTTTAAAGACCTTAACTATGAAAACATTAAAGGTCTCTATCACTCTAAACCATCCATTGCCATATCACTTTTGATATTCCTCTTTTCACTGAGCGGTGTTCCACCATTTTCAGGTTTTTTTGCAAAGTTTTATTCATTTTACAATGCTGTAAACGGTGGCTTTAAATGGCTTGTGGTAATAGCTGTTTTAACAAGTGCACTCTCACTCTATTATTATCTTAAGATACTCATCCCGGCCTTTATGAAGGATGCGGAAAAAAGAGATTATGAGGGTACAGTATGCAATTACGCAGTAATTTATTTAACTGCAGCAGCAACCCTTTTGCTTGGAATACTTTCAAACCCTATCATAGAACTCATCAAAAATTCTATTTAAATCTACACATAAATGGACCATTACAATGGCTTGACATAATCAAATGTTTTTTGATAAAATATTATTAGACCAAAATACGAAATCGGTCTAAAAGTTCTATAAAAGGATAAAAAAGAATTTGTTAAAAGCAGTTGTAAAAAGATTTTTAAGGAGCGGTTATGATAAAAAGATTATTAACATTAATGTTTGCAACACAGCTTGGAGCTGCTGTACAAGATGCCCAGAGTATGGGCTGTGTTCAGGTTTCAACAGTAACTGTTGAAATGGAGACATGTCAGGTAAGAGAATGTGTGCAGAGAGGAGCAAATGGAAACTGTTCACAGTGGGAGTGCACCTCAACACTGAAGAAGAAATATGTAGATCCTGCTGGAACTGGATGTACAAGACAAGTAAACTGTGGTGAAAATATGATTTTTATTTTAGGTCAGGCTGAGGAACCAGAGACAGAAAGCTTTGATATATGCGATTGGAGAGCCTGTATGGAAGCTGATTCTAAAACAGGTGAGTGTTATGAATATGATTGTCTATCAAGAAGGACTTTTACTACGGAGAGGGTTAATTATTCTAAAAGTTATTGTATAAGGGATCCTTATGCTCCTCAAATTCCTTCTAAAAATGTAAAACAGCATAGCACAAACAAACAGAAAGATCAGCTTCAATCTGCAAATGTTAAACAGCCTGCAGAAACGCTTAGGGGTGTTAGGTCGATACAGAAAAACTATAATGAGTTATGAGAACTGTAAATACTGAAAAAATTGATAAGGCTCGTGAAGAAATATTGATTGCTGCACTTGGTGTTTTTAGAAAATATGGTGTGGCAAAATCATCAATGGAAGATATTGCCTCTGCAGCAGGAAAGGGTAAGAGCACTCTGTATTATTACTTTAAAACAAAGGAAGAGGTTTTCAGAGCAGTTTGTGAACTTGAACGTATAAATGCTATTAATGCTATAAAAAAGACATTGAACAATTGTAAAACAGCGGAAGAAAAATTAAGAACTTTTTTTAAAATGAGGGATTCCATTGTTAGAGAGAAACTAAAACTCTATCCTGTGATTTTTTCAGAAACTAATCGTCTTAATTTTCTTGAAAATATTCAGAGCGAGAACAACAGTGCCGCAATAGAAATGCTTAAAGAGATTTTTATTGAGGGAGTTAATAATGGGGAGTTTAAAAAGATAAAGAAGGAAGACTGTGAGACGCTTGCTGTGATAACCATTTCAATACTTAGAGGGATAGGAATCAATCTGTTCTTGAAAGGAAAGCTTGCAAACTGTGACAGGAAGGAACTTCTCTTGGATATATTTATACGCGGCTTGAAGTAAAAAATTACCCGCCTGCCGAAGTCGCTTCGGCCTAATCAGGTATTTTTGAGATGTCCGTCCTTTTTTTTGTCAATTTTTTATTTTTTGAGTTTTGAGTTGGGGCTTAAATTTTATATACTATTTGAGATGTCAAGGAATAAAATTTTAATATTTTTTACTCTGCTTTTGATGATACCATCTTTTTCATGCAAAAAAACTGATAAACTCAAGGATACAAGGCCTGCTATAGCACTTGTGTTTGATGTTGGTGGAAGGGGGGATAAGTCTTTTAACGACTCTGCTTATAACGGTATAGAAAAAGCAAAGAAGGAACTGAATGTCCAATTTGATTATATAGAACCGGGTGAAGGTGCTGATAAGGAGTCTGCATTAAGGCAATTAGCATCTGATAAATACGGACTGATATTTGGAACAGGTTTTCTTTTCACTGATGATATAAACACTGTTGCAATTGATTTTCCAGATAAAAAATTTGCCTGCATAGATTATTCAGTTGATCCAAACAAACCAATTCCTCCAAATGTATTGGCAATAAAGTTTAAAGAGGAGGAGGGAAGTTTTCTTGTCGGTGCAATAGCTGCACTCATGACAAAGACAAATACAATAGGTTTTGTTGGTGGTATGGATATGCCACTCATTCACAAGTTTGAAGCAGGATATCTTGCTGGTGCTCGTTATGTAAATCCAAAGATAAATGTTCTTGTAGGATATGCTGGAGTTACTGGTGAGGCATTTAAAAATCCTGCTAAGGGTAAAGAGATATCGCTTTCACAAATAAGTAAGGGAGCAGATATAATATTTCATGCATCAGGCTCAACTGGGCTTGGAGTCTTTGAGGCTGCAAGGGATAAAAAGATTTATGCCATAGGAGTTGACTCGGATCAGTATTATGAAGCACCGGGATACATACTCACATCAATGGTCAAGAATGTTGATGTGGCAGTTTATGAAACAGTTGAGGATTATCTTAAAGGGAGTTTTAAGGGTGGGCTTAAAGAGTTTGGGCTCAAAGAGGGCGGCGTTGGTTATGTTTATGATGAGCATAACAAAGATTTAATACCACAGACAGTTATAAATAAGGTTGAAGAGCTTAAAAAGATGATAATAGAGGGAAGGATAAAGGTTCCTTCTGTGTGAAACAGTGAACAGTGGACAGTGATCAGTAAAGAGAAGACAGAGGACAGAAGACAGATGTCAGAAAGCAGAGGACAGCAAAAACAGTGACAGGAAAAGGCAAAAAGCAGGAAATAAGTTAAAAAGGATTTTAAATGGAAAATTTTGAGATAGAGTTGAAGGGAATAACAAAGAGATTCGGTCAGCTTTTGGCAAATGATAATGCCGAGCTTTTTGTTAAAAAAGGGGAGATACATGCCCTTGTTGGTGAAAACGGTGCTGGGAAAACTACTCTTATGAAAATTCTCTACGGACTCTACACCCCAGACTCTGGAACAATAAAAATAAGAGGAAAAGAAGTAAAAATCCATTCGTCAAAGGATGCAATTGACTTAAAGATAGGTATGGTGCATCAGCATTTTATGCTTGTCAAAACACTTACTGTGAGTGAGAATGTGGTCTTAGGAAAGGAGATAACCAAAAACGGATTTATTGTTGATTATGAAAGGACCAATGCAGAGGTAAAAAAGCTTGTTGAAAAGTTCAATCTTTCGCTTGATCCTTTTGCCAAGGTTTCAACACTGGGTGTTGGTGAGCAACAGCGGCTTGAGATCTTAAAGCTTTTATATCGGGATGCAGAGATACTGATATTTGATGAACCAACAGCAGTTCTTACTCCTCAGGAAACAAAATACTTTTTTGATATAATGAAAAAGCTTTCATCTGATGGAAAAACAATAATACTTATAACTCACAAACTTAAAGAGGTTCTTGAGATTTCAAACAACATAACCGTTATGAGGCAGGGAAAAACCGTTGGAAGGCTTGAAACATCAAAAACTGATGAGGCCGAGATTGCAAAGCTTATGGTTGGAAGGCCTGTTCTTTTCAAGGTCTCAAAAACTGTTAAAACTGAGGATGAGATCAATAAAACTGAGACTGTTGTTTTAATAAAAAATTTATCAGTTTTATCGTCCAAGGGACATACTGCGGTCAATAATTTATCGCTTGATATAAAAAAAGGTGAGATATTTGGCATAGCAGGGGTTGAGGGAAATGGTCAGAGTGAGTTGATAGAAACGATAGCAGGGCTTAGAAAACCAGTTTCTGGACAGTTCAAAATCTTTGGAAAGGATATAGATTTTAAAAGAACAACACCTAAAAAGATGTTTGACATCGGGCTTGCTCATATACCTGAGGACAGGCACAAGGATGGACTTGTTCTTGATTTTACGGTATCAGAGAATATGATATTAGGAAGGCATAGAGAAAAAGTTTTTTCAAACAGCTTTAATATAAATTTTAAGAGGGTTGAAGAGTTTGCTTCAAAGATGATAAATGATTATCTTATATATCCACCAAAGTCGTCACTCAAAGCAAGGATGCTATCAGGTGGTAACCAGCAGAAGATCGTTGTTGCAAGGGAGCTTTCAAAAAAACCAAGATTTATACTTATCTCACAGCCAACGAGAGGTGTTGATGTTGGTGCTATAGAGTTTATACATAAAAAGATAATTGAAGCAAGGGATAGCGGATGTGCTATACTTCTTATCTCAGCTGATCTGTCAGAGATACTCTCACTCTCAGATAGAATAGGCGTTATATACAGGGGCGAGGTAAAAAAGATATTTTTAGCTGACAGAACAAACGAGGATGAGTTAGGGCTTATTATGATGGGAGGAGCAAGTTAAATGAAACTTCCACTTTGGCTTAAAGAGTTTTTTATCCAGGTTAGTATAACCCTTTTAAGCATACTAATATCATTTATTGTTGGTGCTGTTTTTATAGTTATTGCAGGTGCAAATCCAATTGAGGTTTATCTTAAGCTTTTTGAGGGGATATTTTTAAATCCTTATGGACTTGCTCAGATGATCTTCAAAGCGACTCCGCTCATAATTGCAGGGCTTTCAATAGCATTAGGTTTCAGGGCAGGGCTTTTTAATATAGGAAGTGAGGGACAGATAATAGTTGGTGGTTTTTTGTGTGCCTATGTCGGATTTACATTTACAAATTTAAACAGTTTCGTACTCATACCGCTATGTCTTATTGCAGCTTTTGTTGGTGGAGCGATATGGGCAGGGATTCCTGCGATACTCAGGGTAAAAACTGGGGCACATGAGGTTATAACCACAATAATGATGAACTTCATCGCTATGGCACTGACAAACTATTTCATAACATATCATTTTCATCTTCCTGAAACAGTTCATACTCAGTCTATTTCATCGTCAGCATTTCTTGGAAGGTTGGATCATTTTATCACTGCTTTTAAGGGCTCGCCTGCAAATATGTCCTTTGTAATAGCAATACTACTCTGCGTCATATGCTGGTGGGTTATATCAAAAACTCCATATGGCTATGAGACAAGGGCTGTAGGATTTAATCCAAATGCTGCAAAAACTGCAGGAATAAACATAAACAGAAATCTTTTTACTACATTTCTTATATCAGGTGGGCTTAGCGGCCTTGCCTCAATAAATTTTATAATGGGATACAAGCATTATTTTGAGGAAGGATTTTCTCAAGGTGTTGGCTTTATGGCTATAGCAGTTGCACTTGTTGGACAAAACAATCCTTTTGGCATAATATTCTCAGCACTGCTCTTTGGTGCCTTATCACACGGAACACTTGTAATAAATGCACTTGTACCCAAGGATATAATTCAGATATTAGAGGCCCTTGTGATATTTTTTGTTATCTCCTCTAATATCTTTGCAAAGAAATATTTAAGCAGGATAAGAGATTAATATGGATGATTTTTTTAAGATTTTTTCGCTATCACTTTTATCACAGACCATAAGAATATCAATTCCATACATACTTGCAGCCTTAGGGGCAACTGTTTCAGAGTTAGGCGGGGTTGTCAACATCGGGCTTGAAGGATTAATACTCATAGGAGCATTCTTTTCAGTGATTGGAAACTATTACACAAACAATCCTTGGCTTGGGCTTCTTTTTGGTGTATTCGGTGGAGTAGTTTTTGCGTGGCTTCATGCCTATGTCTCAATCAAGTTCAGAGCAAATCAGATAATCTCAGGGATAGCATTGAACATAATGGCTGTTGGTGTGACAAAATTTTTCCTTAAATTTATATTTCATTCATCATCAAACTCATCAAGGATATCGGGGATTACACCGATAAACACGCCACTCTCAAAGATTCCGCTTATTGGCGATATAGTTTCATCACCACTGATAATAATAACAATAGTTTTAATATTTGCAGTATATTACACGGTTTATAAAACATCATTTGGACTAAGACTTCGTTCTGTTGGAGAGAACCCTGAGGCAGCTGATACACTTGGAATAAATGTATATAAGATAAGATATATTGGAGTCCTTGTATCAGGGGCATTAGCTGCTCTCGGTGGGGTATGGCTGGCATATGATCAGCACCAGTTTACAGATGGTATGAGTGGGGGAAGAGGATATATTGCTCTTGCTGCTATGATATTTGGTAAATGGGATCCGCTTTTAGCAACAATTGCATCACTACTTTTTGGATTTGCTGAGGCAATTCAGATCCAGCTTCAGACAATGGGTATAAACATTCCAGTTCAGTTCATACAAATGATACCTTATGCCCTGACAATCATTGTCTTAGCATTAAGCCTTTCAAAGTCACAGTCACCATCAGCTGATGGTATCCCATACGAAAAAGAATGATGATTTATCTTTTTTGGGGGTTAGCAGATAAAAAGGTTTAATTTTTTGTAGTTCACAAATAACTTTTATAAGCTTTTTAATTAAGGTATAATGTATTATATATACGGTATAAAAGATTATCTGGTTATGAAGAAAATATTTATTTTTTTGACATTTTTGCTGATAAACATCGGACTTTTTTCATATGAATACAAGGTGGATAGCTTCGTCTTTGATTTTGCTGATGGTTGGAATGTTATCAAGGGTGATGATCCCCAATCTGTTTTAAAAATAGAAAAAGATGGTTCAACAGTTGAGTTCATAAAATTGGAGGATGAGTTATCTGATTTTTATCTGAACTCACGACTAGCTGAACAGAGAGAAGCACTAATAAATAAAGGTTTTAAACCTAGTGATATAAAGAGCACAACCATACACTATGCTGCAAAATTTTATTATTTTGTTTATCCTGATAAAAAAATTAATACCGTTGGACTTTTCACATATCAGGGTGTAACATATAATTTTCTTTCATCAGGGCTTGATGAAGGAGATGTAAAAAAACTTATCTTTAACTTCAAAAAACCGGGTGAGAAGATAGAATTACCGCCACCTCCAAAGCCAAAACCTATTGCAAAAAAAGTTAAAAAACCAGAACCAAAAGTTCAGTATATATCCATCACAGAATCCACAGAACCAGCAATTGTAGAGCCATCTACAGAAACTGTTGTAAATGTCTCATCAGCTTCAATTTCAACAGTTACAGAGTCAAATGTTTCTATCTCAACTATCATCACCAGCACTGAGGCTGTGACTGAGGCTCTCAAAGAACAGCCAAAGGAAAGTGTTCAGAGTTTAATACTTTCAAGGATAAACAGCAGCATTGAAAATGCTATAAACCAGTCCACAGATAAACAGATAATAAAAAGAACCCCTATAAACAAATATTTTATGCTTGTACTGTTAATCCTTTATGTTATAACAACCATCTATTTTAAATCAAGATTTTCAAAGTACTCAAATCCAAGAATAAAACCATATCCAAAGGAGATGCCGCCAGATTTTATTTTTCCTTTTATAATAACAAGGCTTGTGACGTCTTCAGAAACAATGTCCCAGATAATAACAAGGAATAACCAGTTCCTCTCATCACACTTCAACCATGAGTATAAAAAATATTACAAGTGGGGTGTCATTGGAATTGTTGTTGTGCACATAGTCTGGAGTCTTGGTGAGTTTGTTAAAGAAGGTTTTTTTGCTGCTGCTGTCTCTTCGCTACCGCTTGGTAATTATATCATTTCGTTCATAGAGCTTCCATTCATTGCAATCATAATCTATTCTGTTGTATTGAAGAAGAGGGAGAAGCAGAAACTTGTTATATCTGATTCTCAGACAAATACGATATGTGAAGTAGTTGGTGAGAAAAATAGCTTTGTTACAAAGGATAACAAGGGAAGGGATGTTCTTAAAGTAAGGAAGATTGGGAGCTATTTTAAAAGACAGTGGGAGTGCATTAACGAGGATGACAGCGTTATATTCACAATAAAGGATGATCATCCTGATATATGGTTAGCAGTAAAATTGCTCGGTAACAAGCTTTTAAGAAGCAGATCTTATTACAGTATTTATGTTGAAAATGATAAAAGGATTGGATTTTTATTTCTTGATCAAAATTCTATAAATGGTTATCAGGTCCATTTTGATTATGATTATTTCAGGCTTGCAAATCCTGTGCATGTCGTTTCAATCTTTCTTTATATAATTTCAAATGAAAGAGAAGAAAACATATTGTTCATATAGAATTTTATCTGAACTTTTAATAATTAATCTGTAAAATACTTATTTGTATATTTTTATCGGAGGTAATGTATGAAAAAAATAGGAATATTAAACAGTGGTGGTGATTGTCCAGGTCTTAATGCTGTTATAAGAGCCGTTTCCAAAGCAGCTTTGAGAAAGGGATATCGTATGATAGGTTTTAATGATGGTTTTAAGGGATTTATTGAAAATGATTTTATTGATATCAATGATAGAATGGTTACGGGAATAATAGCAAAGGGAGGCACAATACTCGGAACAAACAATGTAGCAAACCCTTTCAGATATACGCTTGCTCCGTACGGTAGCTCCGAATCCCCTGCTGATCTGTCTCAGAGGGTAAAGGAGATTTTTGATGAGCATGAGCTGAGCTGCCTAATTACTGTTGGTGGTGATGGAACTCAGAATATGGCTTATAAAATAAGTGAGATGGGACTTCCTGTTATCGGAGTTCCTAAGACTATTGATAATGACCTAGCAGCAACAGATTATACATTCGGTTATGACACAGCCCAATCTGTAGCAACAGAAGCAGTGGACAGAGTTCATACAACAGCTGAATCGCATGACAGAGTATTGATAGTTGAAACGATGGGAAGATATGCTGGGTGGATAGCTTTGAGATCCGCAATAGCAGGTGGTGGTGATATGATTCTTATACCGGAGATAGAGTATAACTCAGAGGATATAGTCTCCTATCTTAGAAAAAGGAGAGCTAATGGAAAGCTTTTTTCAATCATTGTTGTGGCAGAGGGTGCTAAGGAAAAGGGTGGAGAGCTTACCGTAAGAAGGGTTGTAAATAATTCCACTGATCCCCTGCGATTGGGTGGTGTATCATATAAAATTGCGTCAACTGTTGAAGAGAACACAGACTTTGAGGCAAGGGTTGTTGTTCTTGGTCATCTCCAGAGGGGTGGGACACCAACATCTTTTGATAGATGGCTTTCAACATGCTTCGGTGCAAAGGCTATGGATCTTTTTGAGGAAGGTAAGTTTGGAAATATGGTTGCCATAAGAGGTCAAAATTTTATTGATGTTCCTTTAAAGGATGCAATAGAAAATATTAAAAGGGTTGACCCATCCTCATTTGAGGTTAAAACTGCATTGAAGGTTGGTATGAGTTTCGGCAACAAGGAAATAGAATGAAAAAATACATATATGGTATAAACACGGTAAAGGAAGCATTCAAGAATTCAAAGAGAAATATTCACAGGCTTATAGTTGAGAATACATCAGGCTCAAAGCTTATGGATATAATAAAGATGGCAAACCGAAAAAAGATTAATGTTCAGTTTGCTCCTAAAAAACTTATGGATAAGATGTCCAACAAATCAAATCACCAAGGTGTTATTATTGAGATAGATGATATCCACTATTACTCGCTTGATGAAGCTTTGAACATTGATGCAAAAGAAAAAAATGTTATGTGGCTTGCGATAGATTCATTAACAGATCCTCAGAACTTTGGCAGTATTATAAGAACAGCTGTATGTATGGGTTTTTCATCAATACTTTTTTCTGAGAATAGAAGCTGTCAGATAACACCAACGGTAGAAAAGATAGCATCAGGTGCAATAGAAAAAATAAAGTTTGTAAGGGTTGTGAACCTCAATCAGTCATTTATTTATCTCAAGGAAAAGAACTTCTGGATATATGGTTTTGATATGAATGGGAGTGATGTAAGAAGTATTAAATTTAATTTTCCAATAGTTCTTGTTGTTGGCTCTGAGGGCGAAGGACTTCATCTAAAGACTAAAGAACACTGTGATGAGGTTTTGAGAATCCCTCAAATATCTGATTTCGATAGTCTTAATGCATCCATAGCAGCAGCTATTGCCATGTATGAGGTCAGAAGAAGAATATGATATGTTTGGTTCTTTCCTAAACAACCAGATAACTAAACAACTATATAACCAACTTCTTCCTTTCTTCCTAAACAACTAAATAACCAGATAACTAAATAACCAATTTGCTTTTCTGTCTTCTGTTTTCTGTCCCTGCCTGCGCCGAAGCGGCTTCGGCAGGCAGGATCTGACTTCTGACATCTGTTTCCATCCTGATGATTAAATAACCAGACAACTAAACAACCAACATTCTACTATCTTCCGAATGCCCCATATTTTTTGCATATATCTTTTAATTAATTGGTGTTTTAATATTTATATAATATACTTATGAGTGATATGTATCCTATAGATGATATAATTGCTGATATAAAAAAAGGGAAAATGGTCATCGTTGTTGATGATGAGGAAAGGGAGAATGAGGGTGATATAGTTCTTTCAGCAAAATTTGCCACAGCAGAAAAAATCAATTTTATAACAAAAAATGCGAGAGGGCTTATTTGCGTTCCACTCTCAAAGAAGATAGCAGAGAAACTAAACCTTTATCCTATGGATAAGGCAAATTCTGATCCTTACAAAACCAACTGGCTCATAAGTGTTGATGCAAAGAACAAAACAACCACAGGGATATCCGCTGAGGACAGGGCAGAGACAATAAGGCTTCTTGCAAACTCAAAAGCAAAGGCATCAGATTTTACAAAACCAGGTCATATGTTTCCACTTCTCGCAAGAGATGGTGGAGTGCTTGTAAGGGCAGGTCATACTGAGGCAGCGGTGGATCTTATGAAGTTATCAGGGCTTGCACCAGTTGCTGTCATATGCGAGATTATGAAAGAAGATGGGCGTATGGCAAGGATTGATGACCTGATTGAATTTTCAAAAAAATACGGACTGAAGATTACCTCGATAGAAAAAATAATAGAATACAGAAGAAGAAATGAGAATATGGTCAAGCTTGTTTCAACTGCGAAGCTTCCCACAAGGTTTGGTAATTTTGATATAAGAGTTTACAAAGAGTTAATAACCAACAAGGAGCACGTAGCACTCATAAAAGGAAGAATAAAAAAGGATGAAGAGGTTATGGTGAGGGTTCATTCAGAGTGCCTAACAGGTGATGTTTTAGGTTCACTCAGGTGTGACTGTGGCCCACAGTTGGAAAAAGCACTTGAAATGATAGGAAAGGCTCAAAAAGGAGTTTTACTTTATATGAGGCAGGAGGGAAGGGGAATAGGACTTGGCAACAAGATAAAGGCATATCATCTCCAAGAAAATGGTTATGATACGGTTGAAGCAAATCATAAGTTAGGATTTAAGGCGGATCTTAGAGACTATGGAATAGGTGCTCAGATATTAAAGGACATAGGAATAAGAAGGATGATACTTCTCACAAACAATCCCAAAAAAATAATAGGGCTTAAGGGATACGGGCTTGAGGTTACAGGCAGGCTTCCTATAAAAATAAAGCCTAACAGATACAATAAAAAATATCTTCTTACAAAAAAAATAAAGATGGGGCATTTTATTTAAGGAGGAGCGATGAAGGTTATGGAAGGAAAATTAAACGGCGAAGGTTTAAAGTTTGCTATTGTGATATCAAGGTTCAATAGCTTTTTATCACAGAAGCTTCTTGATGGTGCGGTTGATTGTTTAAAGAGACACAGTGTAGATGATAATAATATTGATGTTTTCTGGGTTCCGGGTGCTTTTGAAATTTCTCTGATTGCAAAAAAACTCAGCAAAAAAAATTATAACGGGATAATTGCACTTGGAGCAATAATAAAGGGTGATACACCGCATTTTGATTATATAGCAAGTGAGACGGCAAAGGGAATTGCTATGGTTTCAATGGAAAACGAAGTTCCTGTATCATTTGGAGTGATAACGGCTGACAGCTTAGAACAGGCAATAGAAAGAGCAGGGACAAAGCATGGAAATAAGGGCTTTGATGCTGCAATGACATCGCTTGAGATGGCAAACCTTATAGAAAAGATAAAATAGTTCCTGCCTGCCTACGCCGAAGCGGCTTCGGCAGGCAAGCTTGCCGCAGAGAGGAACAGTGACTGGTGATAGGTAGAAGTTCAATCTCATTGTTTAGCTGCCAGATAATATTTTATTAGAGTTTTCGTATTAATAAAATTCGTGTATATATGCAGAAAGAAAAAACAGCTGAAAAGGAATCTGATAAATTTTTTATGTCTCTTGCCATAAAAGAGGCAAAAAAAGGTGGAGTTCTTACGCATCCAAATCCTCTTGTTGGGGCAGTGGTAGTAAAGAACGGAAAGATTTTATCAAAGGGATATCATAAATTTTTTGGCAAAGAGCATGCCGAAGTAAATGCTATAAAAAAGCTTTCAAACAATAAACTCAAGGACTCAACACTCTATGTAACACTCGAACCATGTTCAACATATGGCAAGACTCCACCCTGCACAGATTTAATAATAAGATCACAAATCAAAAGGGTTGTTGTAGGAAGCATTGACCCAAATCCACTTCACAGAGGAAAGGGGATAAAGATTTTAAGGGATAATGGGATATCTGTTGAAACGGAAGTTCTGAGAGAGCTTTCAGAAAAACTGAATGAACCTTTTTTTAAAAATATGAGAGAAAATAGACCATATATTACTATAAAGTTTGCCTCATCAATTGATTCTAAAATAGCTGATAGAAACTATAAATCAAAGTGGATATCTTCAAAGGATTCAAGGATTTATGCTCATAAACTGAGATCTGAATCTGACTGCATACTTGTAGGTTCAAACACAGTGATAAAGGATAACCCGCTACTGAATGTTAGGGAATATAAATTTAGGGTTCAACCTGATGTATGTGTTATAGACAGAAATCTTAAAATATCTCCTGAATCAAATATATTTAAAGAAAAAAGAAGAGTTTTCATATCCACAGACAGAGAAACTCTAAAAAGCAAATATCCTAATAATGCCATATTACTTAAAACAACTTTTCATAATGGAGAAATAGATATAAAAGATTTATTAAAAAAGCTTTATGATAATGGCATAAAGCATATACTTATTGAGGGCGGTGGAAGAACTATTGGTAGCTTTGTTTCTGATGGTTTTTTTGACAGGATTGTTGCTTTTATCTCACCGCTTGTTATAGGCTCTGACGGTATAAGTGCAATTGATAAGGCTTTAAAGAAAAGGAATGATGATTTAGGCACGAGACTTAAAATGGATTATATTAAAAAGATAAGAGATGATATAATGGTAGTATATAAGAGGATATAAAATGTTTACGGGAATTGTTGAAAATTTATTAAAGATTTTTGATATAAATAAAAACAGGATTGTTATTGAAAATGTTTATGATGATATTATAAATGGTGAGAGTATAGCAGTAAATGGGGTATGTCTGACTGTAGGCCACCATGATAAAAAAACAATATCCTTTGATACAAGCGAAGAGACATACTCCAAGACTAACTTCAGATACATTAAAAAGGGGGATCTTGCAAACATTGAAAGGGCATTAAAGCTTGGTTCAAGGATGGGCGGGCATATTGTAAGCGGACATATAGATGAGGTTGGAAGGATTGAAAAAATAAAAGAATTGGATGGTTCATATATAATCACCGTTTCAGTTTCAAACACTAAATATGTGGTTGAAAAGGGTTCTGTCTGTGTAAACGGCATAAGCCTTACATCGTTTAATGTAAAACCAGAAAGCTTTGATGTCAGTGTTATACCTCACACGTTTAAAAACACTAATATCAATTTATTAGAAAAAAATAGATTTGTAAACATAGAGTTTGATATAATAGCAAAATACCTGAAAAAGGATGAGAGTAAAATAACACTGAACTTTTTAAAAGAGAATGGGTTTGTATAAAAAATATTTATATTTTCTATTTTAAAAAAGCAGTGGAATAAAATAAAAATGTCAAAGAAAAAAAATCATAAACAGCCAAAGGAACTTGTTGTTGAAAAAAAAGAAAAAGAAAATAAAAAACTTTATTTCTTAGCGTTTGCTGTTTTTATTGTTATATCATACTTCACTTTTTCTGCCTATTTTTCAAAGTTTCCATTCAGCCTTTTGATGTTTGTTGATTTAATAAACCCATCAAACTATCTTTCATCCAACATAACAAAGACAGTTGTTTATAACACACTTGAAATAATAAAAATAATACTTTTTTTAATCTCAGTAATTGGTTGGGGGAGACTTGTTGTAAAAATTTTAAGGCTTGATGTGCCAGAAAAGGAAGGGATTGTTGCCTCATATGTTTTAGGGTTGTGTGCGATAGCGATTTTTACAATGGCAACAGGATTTGCAGGATTTATTAAAAGGCCACTGTATCTTTCCTTTCTATCAGTGGGAATACTTCTCTATTTTCTCAGACTTTATAAAAATGGGTTTAAGTTAAGCCTATCGTTTAAGGATGACATCAAATCAAACAAACTTCTTTTCTTTATATTTTTTGTTATCTTTGTAATAAACCTTGTTCAGTCATTGGCCCCTGAGATCTTTTATGATACGCTTGTTTATCATCTTGGAGTTCCAAACTACTGGCTCATAGAGGGTTCAATAAAGGATATGCCCTATAACATCTATTCAAAACTTACACTGAACCATTCAGTTATATATCTTTTTTCGCTTGTGTCATTTGGTAAACAAAACCCACTTCTTATAAACTTTATAAGCTCAGTCTTTTGCTTTATATCAATTGGCTGGCTTTTTAGAAAACACATCTCAGCAAAGACATCACTTCTTTCAGCAGTTATTTTTTATTCAATATTTCATGTTGCTCAATCCTCACAAGCTGCGGCAAGCGATATAATAGCAGCATTATTTATTATCATTGCATTCTACTCCGCTGTTAAATATCTTGATACAAAAAAACTTATCTGGATGGGTTTGTGCGGACTCTTTTCAGGTTTTGCCTTTGGAACAAAATATAACACAGCCTTTATAATAATCTCATTTCTTGTTGTGGTTGTTTATAAAAAAATAAAGGATAAGGAATTTAGATTTAATTGGTTTTTAAAAGAAATAGCAATCTTTTCAGTATTTTTTGCTATATTTACAGTTCCATGGTTTATAAAAAACTATATAAACTATTCAAATCCACTCTATCCATTTGGTATTTCTATATTCAATAAAAACATACCCACTCTTGATGCTGAGAAGATAAACAATTTTATGTTAGAGGTAAGACAGTTTTCCAGTTTCAATTTTACAGATTGGCTCAAACACCCATTTTTGATCTCAACAGGTCAGATAATAAACTCAGAATTCTTTACACCTTTATTTTTACTCATTCTTCCGCTTGCAATATTTAAAAGAAATAAAAATTATTTTATACGATATCTCTGGATAGTTTTTATATTTTCATGGATTATGTGGTCTTTTAGCTCAACTACAATAAGACATCTTTTCTCATCGTTTTTTGCCATGTCGATTCTTGCAGCATACTATATAAATGATGTTTATGGTGGCATATTAAAAAAACTTATGAAATTTGTAGCATATCTAACCATATTCCTTTCAATAACATGGATAATATATCTTATGCGAAGTGAGGGCAGATACAGGGTTGTAAATGGTGAGATCTCACGCGATGATTATCTTTCAGAGACACATCCGAGGTACCCATCCCCATCATATGCACTTTTTAAGTATATAAATGAAAACCTTAAATCAAATGAAAAGGTTCTTATCCTCGGTGATTCAAAAAGTTTTTATTTAGACAAACCCTTTGAGGTAAGCTCTGTTTTTGACAGAAACCAGCTAATTGATATTACAATTGGCTCAAAAGATGGTGATGAAGTGTATAAAAAATTAAAAGAAAAAGGAATAACTCATATCCTTCTTAATGTCACAGAGGCATTTAGAACACAGAAGGGATACAGTATATTTTACTGGGGGGATGAGGATATGAAAAAGTATGATGATTTTTTTAACAAGCATTTATCTGAAGAAAAAACTTATGAAAAAATCATATCCAACCAATACTCAGAAAAATTGGTGCTTTACAGAATTGTTGATAGAAATAAAACAATATTTCCAAATTATCTCAGACAGGTCTGGGAATATTCAAAGAAAAACATATAACAAAAACTTTGTTTTTTGTAAAATATAGAGGTATGGAAAAACTCTATGCCATATCACCGCTTGATGGAAGGTATCACTCAAAGGTTGAGCCGTTGAGGGATTATTTTTCCGAGTCAGCACTTATAAATCACAGGATAATGGTTGAGTGTGAGTATTTTATATTTCTTATCTTATATCTTAAATCAAAAGGTTATCCTTTAAAACAGCTTTCTAAAAAAGAAACAGAGTATATCAGAGAAATATATAATCTTAAGGATAAAAATGCTTTTGAGGTAAAAAAGATAGAGTTTCAGGGGGATGGTAAGATAAAGCCAACAAACCATGATGTAAAGGCTGTGGAATACTATTTAAAAAAAACATTTGAAAATAAAATAAAGAACAATTTAGAGCTTATACACTTCGGTCTTACATCAGAGGATACAAACAACATTGCTTATTCTCTTATGATCTCAGGTTTTATAATGGATGTGTTCCTCAAAGAAACAGAAAAGATTTTAAAAATACTTATGGAATTGTCGGTAAAGCACGCTTCATCCGTTTTCCCGGCAAGAACTCATGGCCAGATAGCATCGCCTACAACATTTGGTAAGGAGATGCGAAACTTTTATGAAAGGATAAAAAGGCAGAATGATTTTATAAAAGATCACAGAATAATGGTAAAGTTAAACGGTGCTGTTGGAAACTATAACTCATTTGTTTCAGCATTTCCTGATATTGACTGGACAGATTTTTCATCAAGGTTTATAAAACACATAAACACTCAATTCAATTACAACCTTGAAATAAATTTATACACAACCCAGATAGAAAGCCATGACTCATGGATAGAGCTCTTTGACAGAATAAGACATCTAAACAGCATACTTATTGGGCTCTGTCAGGATATCTGGAGATACATAAGCGATGATCTGATAATACTCAGGCCTGTTGATGGTGAGATTGGATCATCAACAATGCCGCACAAAATAAACCCGATAAACTTTGAAAACTCTGAGGGAAATCTTCAGTTTGCAAACTCAATGCTTGAATTCTTTTCGTCAAAATTTCCAGTATCAAGGCTACAACGGGATCTTACAGACTCAACTGTTGAAAGAAACATTGGTGTTGCATTTGGCCACAGCATATTAGCATACGACTCATTTATAACGGGTATGTCAAAGATAACATTAGACGAGTTGAGGGCAGTAAGAATTGTTGATGAGCATCCTGAGGTTTATGCTGAAGCAATACAGACAATTTTAAGGAAGTATGGGATCAAAAATGCTTATGAGATGATGAAGGATTTGACAAGAGGCCACAGGATAACAAAAAAAGAGATAGAAAATTTCATAGACAGGCTTCAGATAAATGAAAAGATAAAGAAAGAAATACAAAAAGCTGTATCATTGCCATATACTGGCATCGCATCAATGCTTGCAAAGAAGACTAAAATAAAAAATTAAAAGTCAGAAGAGTGAGTTGCTTTTCTGACTTGTTCTTTCTGATTTCTGACATCTGACTTCTGTTTTCTGTCATCTGTCTTCTGACTTCTGTTTTTTACTGGAGGATTAATGGTTGATATAATTGTTGGGACACAGGGTGGTGATGAGGGAAAGGGGAAGATTGCAGCATATCTTGCTATAAAGGATAGATATGACTATTGTGTTAAGGTTGGTGGCCCAAACGCAGGCCATACCGTTTTTTACAAAGGAAAGATATTTCCATTAAAATCAATACCTGCAGGGTTTGTAAACCCGACCACAAAGCTTGTTCTCTCAGCAGGGACATATGTTATACTTGACTGGCTTTTAAAAGAGATAAAAGAAACTGAAACAGAAAACAGAATAATAATAGACCCACACTGTGTTGTTGTAACAGAGGAACAAAGAAATGAGGAGCGTAGCAATAGCTATATGATGACAAAGATAGGAAGTGTTGGAACAGGGCTTGGTGTTGCTGTAAGGGAAAGGATAGAGCGAAGGGATATAAAATTTGCAAAGGACTTTAAAGAGCTTTCACAATACATAAAGGATGTTCCAGAGCTTTTAAACACAGAGATATCAAAGGAAAAAAAGGTTATGATAGAAGGAACTCAAGGCTTTAAACTCTCACTATTACACGGCGAGTATCCATACACCACATCAAGGGACACAACAGCCTCAACATTTGCTGCTGAGGCTGGAGTTGGACCGAAATCTGTTAATGATGTTTATGCTGTGATGAAACCATATGTATCACGAGTGGGTCCTGGTCCACTTGAAGATGAGATATTTGATGAGTCCGAGCTTGAAAAATATCACAGTGAGGGAAGAGAGGTTGGGAGTGTTTCAAAAAGGTTAAGAAGGATAGGAAGGTTTGAATTTGACTCAGTAAAAAAAGCAATTATGATAAACTCTGCAACAAAGATTGCAGTAACCCACTTTGACCTTCTTTTAAATGGCAAAAAAATATCAAATCTTGATGAAGCAGATACCAGCGAATCAAAAAAATTTCTTGAAACAGTAGAAAAATTAAAGAAGGTTTATCCATATCCCGAGCTCTCACTTGTATCTGTTGGCCCAAATACCGAAGATATAATGGATTTGAGAAAATGAAGATAATAGTCTGCCTTAAACAGGTTCCTGAGGAAGAGGATATAAGATTTGACTCCAAAGGCAACCTTATAAGGGAAAACATAAAACTTGCAACAAACATATACGATGAATATGCTTTAGAAAATGCACTTCTTATAAAGGATAAAACTCAATCAGAGGTCATAACTTTAACAATGGGACCGCCTCAATCAGAGGAGTTGATAAAATACTCCATCTCAAAGGGGGCTGATAACGGATTTATAATAACAGACCCAAATTTAAAAGGCTCTGATGCCTTTATAACCTCAAAAATACTATCTCTCGGAATAAAAAAAATAATATCAGATGATGACTTCATAGTTTTTTGCGGTTTAAAATCAAGTGATGGAGAGACATCGGTTGTCCCATCAGAGATAGCCTCAAACCTTCAAATACCATCCCTAACATCAGCAAAAACTGTAGAAATAAACAATAATGATTCCATCATTGTTAAAAAAGAAAACTCATCAGAAAAAATGGAGATTGAAATAAAAAAACCATGTGTCATATCCTTTGATGTATCAGCCATTTTGCTCAGGATAATATCAATAAAAAACAGATTAAAATCAAAAAATTTTAAGCCTGTTATATTTTCACTCAGAGACTTTGATATAGAAAACTTTGATGGCTTAAAGGAGAGTCCAACAGAGGTTATAGACCTTAAAGAACTCAAAACAGAACAGACAAGAAACACTAAGACTTTAAACATAAATGATGAAAATGAACTATCGGAAATAAAAAAGGTTATATATGAATAGCATTATAGTATTTAAAAAAGAACAGATAGACGATTTCATCTCAATAAAAAAGATACTTGAAGAAAGATTTAAAACAGATGTGATTTCTATTGAAATAGTTGAAAAAAATCAAAAATATGAGAATAAATTTAACCCCTCATACATCATAAAAACTGATACACTGTTTAATACTGAAATAACAAAAAAAATAAGGGAAATAATATTAGAAATAAAACCAGAGATAATAGCATTCCCTTATGGCTCCGATATGAAAAACCTTGCTGCAAGGCTATCATCAGAGCTTTCACTCGGAATACTTACAGACTGCAACGACATAATGATGGAGAATGGAAGGATATGTGCAACAAAATATGCCTACGGTGGAAGCGTTGTGGCAAAACTTTACTCAAAATCAGAGATAAAGGTAATAACATTCAACAAAATGATGAACGAGTCATCAGAAAACGAAACAAATACTAATAAAACCTTAAAAGAATTTGAAATTGAGGATGATACAAGAATAAGATTGCTCAAGTATGAGAAGAGTGATTCTTTTGTACTATTAGAAAAGGCAGAAAAGGTTATAGGTATAGGAAGAGGTGTAAGGAGAGAGGACATAAAACTGATAGAAGAATTTGCTAAAAAGATAAACGCATCCATTGGATATTCAAGGCCCCTCATACACGAGGGGATAAAGGATAGTGATTACCAGATTGGCATAACAGGAAAGATAATCTCACCAAAACTCTACATTGCAATAGGTATATCAGGAAAGGAGTATCACATAAAAGGGGTTGAAAAAGCAAAAAAGATAATATCAATAAACACAAACCCTAATGCCCCGATAAAAAAATACTCCGACTACTTCATATGCGAGGACTATAAAAAAGTCATTTCCCGCCTTTTTGAATAAACGAAAGTAACCGCCGCGGTTACTTTCGGTTTCTCAAACCTATGCGAGGGTTTTGCGGAATTTGGGGTTGAGAAAAAAACCTTGACAAATCAAAAAAAAGTGATTAAAATATACTTATAAAATATGCGGTAGGAAAGGCAATCCCGATAAGAAGGGAACTGAAACACCAGCAACCCCGTTGCTAAGCGTTAGATTACTTTCGTAGGAAAGGCAATCCCGATAAGAAGGGAACTGAAACTGGAATAACCAAACAGATAGATAGCCTTGTATCATGTAGGAAAGGCAATCCCGATAAGAAGGGAACTGAAACGTGGAATCGTGATAAAGAACAACTCCGAGTCTTTAAGTAGGAAAGGCAATCCCGATAAGAAGGGAACTGAAACACACCGTATACTCTTTATTTTTCGTGGTTATTAGCAGTAGGAAAGGCAATCCCGATAAGAAGGGAACTGAAACGTCAGAAAATTCTCCTTCCTCAATTGATTTCTCTGTAGGAAAGGCAATCCCGATAAGAAGGGAACTGAAACTAGTCTCTTACCCCTTTTATTTTCAAATCTTCAACCGTAGGAAAGGCAATCCCGATAAGAAGGGAACTGAAACTTTTATTTTTTGCACCTCTCATTTCTTGGCATAGATGGTAGGAAAGGCAATCCCGATAAGAAGGGAACTGAAACTTTCTTTTTTCATAACTCCTCCGTTAATTTATTATGTAGGAAAGGCAATCCCGATAAGAAGGGAACTGAAACTT
>JAAYVG010000036.1 GCA_012517285.1 Elusimicrobiota bacterium | reverse complement strand
CTACAATCTGCATATAAAGTGGAGTTAGTAGATAAAGATAAAGATTTTAGGTGGAGCAAGATTGTTACTTTAAAAAACGAACAGAAGACTATTTTAAAGTTATTAAATTGTAGTGTATAAAATCATAGGCAAAGTCAGGCAAATAACTAAACAACCAGACGACTATAATGTCTGTTTTCATCTTGATGATTAAATGATTTATCCTTCTGTCTGTCTACATCCGTGTCTTCAATCTGTCTTCATCCTGATGAATTTGTTTATATCTTGATGATATCCGTCTTCATCCTGATTACATCTGTTTACATCTTGATGCTTAGTTTTCCTTCATTTTGACACGATCGTATGGATTTTGAGAAGACTTTTTTAGTGAAACATTGTGTGATAAAAAAATTGTAAAAATTCAATAGTTCCCTTTATATTCCAAACTATTGTTTTAAGGAATTTTCTATAATTTATTTATGAGAAGAATTGGTGGTGTAGCAAATGATACTGCTGCTTTATACTTTGTGATGAGCAGAATAAAAAAATCAACAAACTCAGTGTTTGTAGTTGAGGATGATATCGATGTTGATAAGACATTTCAGATAGCCATTTCACTGAAACAAATCCTTGATTATGATATTGATGTGATAAAGTTTGATATTGATAAGGATAATCAGGCAAAGGCAGTAAACCAGATATATTTTGATAAGTGTAAAAAACTTGTTATATCATCATCAAGATCTGTGCTTTCAAAATTTCCATCAAAAAAAGCTGGTGGGATTTTTGTCAGAGTAGGTGAAAAACTTAAAAGAAATGATTTTATTCAAAGGTTGAGTGAATCAGGGTTTTCAAGAACAAATTTTGTTGAGAAGAGCGGTGAGTTTGCAATAAGAGGTTCTGTTATAGATGTTTTTAGTTATGGCTCTGATTATCCTTCAAGGATTTATCTTGATGGTGATCTGGTTGAGGCAATAAGAAAGTTTGAGATAGACACTCAAAACACTTTTGATTTTGAGATGGAGCTTGATATAATGGATTTTTCCCATTCAACTACTGATCTTCTGTCTCTTTCTCAATTTGATTTTTATTCATACGGTGTTGAACTTCCGCTTAATGATTATACTTTGCTTCAGAGTGATTTTGCAGATGAAAACTGTAATTACTTTAAGAATATAAAGTTTGTAGATTTAAAAAGTATTGATTTGGAAATTAAGAGATTTTCTAAAAAAAATTTTTCTATTTACATATTTTCTCTTAACGAGCGTGAAAATACAAAAATATTTCGGCTATTTGATGAGAATAATATTGATTTGAAAAAGATTAAGTTTATGACTGGCTACATACCGGAAGGTTTTTATGGAAATGATGAGCAAATAGTTCTGCTTTCATCAAATGAGATTTTTTTAAGGGATTATGATTTTTATTCTGCTGCAATGTCCAAAGCCAAGAAGTTTTTTAGGATGAATGAACTTTGTAAGGGAGATTTCGTTGTCCATGAGGATCACGGGATAGGAATATATAGGGGAATAATGACATTCACTCACAGAGATGAGTGGGGAAATGTGTATCAAAATGAATGTATAGAGATAGATTATTCAAAGGGTGATAAACTTTTTGTTCCATTGAATGATTTCAAAAAGATAACAAAGTATATCGGTTCTGAGGGAAGAGTAAAAATTTCATCACTTAACTCAGCATACTGGAAGAATGTTAAGGATAAAATAAAGAAGGAGGTTGAGGCTGTTGCCAAGGATATACTTGTTATAGAGGCAAAGAGGCAGGTTGCAAAGATAAAGCCGATGATGAAAACTGATTTTGAGGATGATTTTGAGCTTGGCTTTGGATATGATGAAACTGAAGATCAAAAGCGTGCTATATTTGATGTCATTACAGATTTAGAAAGTGGTAGAGTTTCCAACAGAGTTGTTGTGGGTGATGTAGGTTTTGGCAAAACTGAGGTTGCTATGAGGGCTGCATTTCGGGCTACCTCAAACGGTTTTCAGTGCGCGGTGCTCTGCCCCACAACAATTCTTGCAGAGCAGCATTACAGAAATTTTAAAAAGAGGTTTGAGAGGTTTCAGATAAATGTTGAGGTTATATCAAGGCTGACACCTTTAAAGGAACAAAAGAGAATAATCTCTGATCTTTCAAAAGGGGTTGTTGATATAATAATTGGGACTCATAAGCTTTTGTCAAACAATATAAAGTTTAAAAATTTAGGGCTTCTTGTCGTTGATGAGGAGCACAAGTTTGGTGTTAGACAGAAAGAGATTATAAAAAAGAATTATAATGGTATCCACATACTTTATTTATCTGCAACTCCAATACCAAGAACGCTCTATCAATCCATATCAAGCATAAGAACAATGTCTGTTATAGAAACACCGCCAGTTGGAAGGTTGAGTGTCGATACAAAGGTTATGCCATATGATGATAATGTTATAGTGTCAGCTGTTAACAGTGAGCTTAAAAGAGGCGGTCAGATATATTATGTTTTTAACAGAGTTGAGATGATAGAAAACAGGCTTTCAAAGTTAGAAAATCTTTTACCGGGGGTTAAGATTGCAGTTGTCCACGGCCAGATGAGCGGTGATGAAATAGAGGATGTGATGATTGATTTTATGGCAAAAAAATATGATATGCTTTTAGCATCAACGATAATAGAATCAGGCATAGACATACCCTCTGTCAACACATTAATTGTTGAGGATGCGCACAAGTTAGGGCTTGCTCAGCTGTATCAGCTCAGAGGAAGGATAGGAAGGGAGAAGCAGAAGGCATACTGTTATCTTTTCTTTCCGAAGTGGCTTGATAATGGTAAGAGTGAGCCAGCAAATGTTGATATGATGAAGCGGCTTTATGCGCTTGAAGAGTTTTCAGAGTTAGGAAGCGGTTTTAGGCTTGCTATGAGAGATCTTGAGATAAGGGGAGCTGGTGAACTTTTGGGAACAAAGCAGCATGGATTTATTGCAGCAATAGGGCTTGATATGTATATAAGGCTTTTAAACAATGAGGTTTCAAGGCTTAAGGGTGAAAAAGTGGAGAAGGATGATGATGAGGTGGTGGTGGATATAAATGTTTCAGCATACATACCTGAGGATTATATAAATGATGATATGGAAAGACTTAATTTTTATAAAAGACTATGGTCAGCAAAGCTTGATGAGGTTGATGCGATAGCTGAGAATATGAAAGATCTTGCAGGTCCACTTCCAGAAAGCTGTCTCAATCTCATAAAACTTGTTAAGGTAAGAAAGCTTGTTAAAAATATGTATGTCAAAAGAATTATTGAAAAGGATGGAAAGATTGAGTTTTATTTTTCAAAGGATTTTAAAATAAACCCAGAGCTTTTGAGCAGATGGCAGAATGATTTTTCAGAGAGGATGAGATTTTTTAAGACATCAAACGGTGATGGGTTTGAGATATCAATAAATCAGAATCAGGATAGAATTGGGCTTATAAAAAAGGTGTTTGATGTTAATTAACGGAAGGCAGATGTCAGAATTCAGAAAACAGAAATGCAAATATGAATAATAAAAAAACACTGAAAGCAGATAGCTGGCAGAGGTATCTTCAGTTAGGGCTTGAATTATCTCTTTATATTATTATATTTACATTTTTGGGATATTATCTTGATATAAAATTTGAGACAAAGCCATATCTCACTTTTACAGGGGTATTTTTAGGAATGTTTGGAGTATTTTATTCTATATGGAAAAAATTTTTGAGATAAATTTATTAACAGCTTCAATCTCTGGTATATTTCTCGGGCTTTTTAATGGTTTTATCTGCTATATTTTTTTAAAGAGATATATAGATAGGGTTGATAAAAAATTTTTTACAGCTTATTTTATAACAATCTTTTATAAGCTTATTTTTCTCGTAATATCAGTTTTATTATTAAGGCATAAAAAAGTTATAATAATATTAGGATACTGTTTTTTTCTTATATTTGTTCAAGTCGTTTTTGAATTGGTTTCTATTAAAAGTTATGGAAATAAAAGAGATACTTGAAGAGCATATTCTTGATCACATATACGGATGGCTTAATATTTTGGGTTTTAACCTTCCAATTTCAAAGCATCTTTTTATGATGCTGATAATTGCTTTTGTTATGCTTGTTATTTTCCCGATTATAATAAGGTCTAAAAATAGATTTCTTTATCCTCTAAGGGTTGTTATAGAGGTTATCTTTACATTTTTGAGGGATGATATCGTCAGACAGAACTTTGGAGATAATTCTGATGATAAGATCCCATATTTCGCTACGCTTTTTTTCTTTATACTTTTGATGAACCTTTTAGGGTTTGTGCCCTATGGTGCCACAGCAACAGGGAATATTTCTGTTACAGCAGGGCTTTCAATAACAACGTTTTTCTTGATAATTTTTTCAGGTATTAAAGCACAGGGACTTCTTCATTATTTGAAAAGCTTTATACCATCAGGGGTTCCTTTTTGGCTTTACCCTATTATGATACCTGTTGAGGTTATAGGACTTTTTACAAGGATATTTGCACTTGCAATAAGATTGTTTGCCAATATGATATCAGGTCATATCGTAATATTTGTTTTGTTATCATTCATATTTATATTTGGAGCTATGAATATATACTTAGGGCTTATTGTTACAGCTCCAATCGCTGTTATACTCGTTTTATTCGTCTCATTGCTTGAACTGCTGGTTTCTTTTATACAGGCTTATATATTTACAGCACTCACTGCAATATTTACAGCTCAGGCGATGACGCATGAATAAACCTGATTCGTCTGATGGAAAGTTTGCATCTGACGGGCAGGAAAGTTTCAGTTGTAATAAAAATGTCGAAGTAGTTATAAGTGATTAAACAGTGGTCAGTGCCTGCCTGCCGAAGCCGCTTCGGCGCAGGCAGGGTCAGTGGACAGTGGTTAGTATTAAGGTATTTTCCTTATCTCTGATCACTGCCCACTAATCACTGATCACTATTTAAATGGAGGATATTATGGATCTTACGTTTATAGGATTGGGATATGTTGGCGCAGGAATTGGTGCAGGACTTGTTCTTATTGGAGCCGCATATGGGATAGGCATTCTTGTTAAAAGTGCACTTGAAGGAACAGCAAGACAGCCTGAAGCAGCAAACACGCTTAGGACAACAATGATCATTGGTGCAGCCCTCATAGAGGGAATAGCATTTCTTGCTCTTGTTATATGCCTTTTAATATCAATGAACTTTGGTATGCCAAAGGATGTTAATCTGAATGCCGCACCGGTCTCACAGCAGATTCAGAAATAGTTTATGGAAAATATTATAAAGCCTGAGTTTGGACTTTCATTCTGGACAATACTTGTATTTATAATACTTGTTATAATACTAACTAAGTATGTTTGGAAGCCAATACTTGTTGCAATAAATCAGAGAGAGCAGAAAATAAAGAGCGATTTAGAGAATGCAGAAAAGGCAAGGAAAGAGGCAGAGGAGATCAAGTTAAGTATAGAAAATCGTTTCAAAGAGCTTGATAAGGAAATAGCTGAAAGGATAAATGCCGCTGTGAGCGATGCTACTGCTGAGAAAGAAAAGATAATAAGGAATGCTCAGGCTCAGGCTAATCGGATAATAGAAACTGCAAAAAGAGATATAGAAAATTATAAAAAGGATATTGAAAGTGATATTGAAAAAAAACTTGTTGAGACATCATCTCTTATTGCCAGTAAGGTTTTGAGTGAGATCGTTGACAAAAAACTTGATGATAAAATATTAGAGCTTTCGCTTAAAGAGTACAAGCTTTATGCTTCAAGGAAAAATTAGATATGAACTTGAATGACAGGGTTATTTCAAAGAAATATGCTATGGCATATTTTATGAGCAGTGGTGAGGATGAGGAGTTAAAAAAGAATAACCTTAAAAAAATAATTAATGAAACAGCAGATGTCATGGATTATTTTATAAATCCTGTCATAAATCTTGAAATAAAACTTACTATACTTGATAGGGTTATCTCATCCGAAATCAAGGGTAGCCTATCAGAAAAGCTTTTTAGCATACTGATATCCACTAAAAGGATAGCCCTTGTTGAAAGCATATCAGAAGAGTTTGAAAAAATATATCTTGATTCAAAAAAAATGACACAGTTAGAGTTGAGAGCAAAGTACAGCCTTGATGATTTTGAAAAGAAAGCTATATCAGATAATTTTAAAGCTGTTACAGGTAAAACACCTGTTATAAAATTTGTTCAGGATAAAAATATAATAGGTGGATTTTTAATGAAATGGGATGATAAGGTCTTTAATTCAACAATTAATCAGAAAATAGAATCATTGAAAGACAAGATTATCTCCAAGGAGATTTTATGACAAGAGCTGATGAGATAACGCAGATAATAAAATCAAAGATAGAAAAATTTGTTCCACAGTCTGATTTAAGTGAGGTAGGACAGGTTGTGAGTGTCGGTGATGGAGTTGTTAGGGCGTGGGGTCTAAATGGGGCATTGATGAATGAGCTCGTTGTTTTTGACAGCGGTGTTGTTGGAATGGTGTTAAACATAGAGTTAGAAGGTGTTGGAATAGTAGTTTTGGGTGATGATAAACTTATAAAAGAGGGAAGTACTATAAAAAGAACAAAAAAGGTTATGGATGTTGGAGTTGGCGAGGAGCTAATAGGCAGGATAGTTGATCCTCTGGGTATGCCTATAGATGGTAGGGGTAGTATAAACTATAAACAGCAAAGGCCTGTTGAGGTAATAGCTCCAGGAATAGTTGAAAGACAGCCTGTGAAGGAACCACTCCAAACCGGTATAAAGGCGATAGATGGTATGATACCGATAGGCCGTGGTCAGAGAGAGCTTATTATAGGCGATAGACAAACGGGAAAAACTGCAATAGCCATAGATACAATAATAAATCAGCAGAAAGAGCCACCAGAAAAAAGACCAATATGTATTTATGTGGCAATAGGTCAGAAGGAGATGAGCGTTGCAAGGACTGCTAAAATTTTAGAAGAAAATGGGGCTATGAACTATACCATAGTGGTTTCGGCATCAGCCTCAGAGCCTGCACCTCTTCTTTATCTGGCGCCTTATTCAGGATGTGCCATAGGTGAATATTTTATGTGGAAGGGCAAAGCTGTGCTTGTTATATATGATGACCTTTCCAAGCATGCTCAGGCATATAGACAGATGTCGTTGCTTTTGAGAAGACCACCGGGGAGAGAGGCTTATCCCGGTGATGTTTTCTATCTTCATTCAAGACTTCTTGAAAGAGCCTGCAAGTTGAGTGATAAAAATGGTGGTGGTTCGCTCACAGCCCTTCCAATCATAGAAACTCAGGCAAACGACGTATCAGCATACATCCCAACAAATGTTATATCAATAACTGATGGTCAGATATACTTAGAGCCATCGCTTTTTTATGCTGGTATAAGACCGGCTGTTAACGTTGGGATATCAGTCTCGCGTGTTGGTGGTTCCGCTCAGCTTAAAGCTATGAGACAGGTTGCAGGAAGACTCAGAACAGATCTGGCTCAGTACAATGAGCTTCAAGCCTTTGCTCAATTCTCATCAGACCTTGATAAGAATACGCTTGATTTTATAAAAAGAGGACAAAGGCTTGTTGAACTTTTAAAACAGGATCAGTACGAACCTATGGATGTCTCTGAAGAGGTTCTTGTTCTCTACGCAGGAACAAAGGGCTACCTTGATGATATAGAGCTTGTTAAGGTCAGAGATTTTGAAAAGAGGCTTGTAGCCTGTGTTAAGAAAAATTGTCCTTCACTTCTTGAAGAGATAGTCAAGAAAAAGGAACTTAATGCCGAGATTGAAGAAAAGATAAAAAAGACGATTGAGGATTTTAAATCAAGGTTTCACTGAAATAGTGGTCAGTGATCAGTGGTTAGTGGTCAGTAATAAGGAAAAATACCTTATTTAACTGTTCACTTGACACTGAGATTTTATCAGAAGACAAAATTTCATTGGAGGAGAGATGAAATATTTAGTAACAGGTGGTGCAGGTTTTGTTGGCTCCAATATTGTTAAAACACTTGTTGATGAAAAAAAGGCAGATGTAATTGTGATTGATGACTTTACAAGTGGAGATTTTAAAAATCTTACAGGATTTCGTGGTGATGTTATAGCAATGGATATAAATGATTCCTCTTGGTGGGATAAGGCAGGCAAGGTTGATGCAATATTCCATGAAGCAGCAATAACTGATACAACTGTTATGGACCAAAAGAAAATGATGACAGTCAATGTGGAGGGATTTAGAAATGTTTTGAACTTTGCGTTGAAGTATGATGTAAGAAAGGTTGTTTATGCATCAAGTGCAGCAGTTTATGGTAACTCAGAATGCCCTATGAATGAGGATCAGATTACCACACCTGAAAATATTTATGGTTTTTCAAAGGCTGTTATGGATAATGTTGCATCTGATTTTGCAAGAAAATATCCCAAGATCAAGCTTGTAGGACTCAGATACTTCAATGTTTATGGCAATGGTGAGGCTCATAAAGGAAAATTTGCAAGTATGATCTACCAGCTTTACCTTCAGATGAAGGATGGCAAAAAGCCGAGAATATTCAAATACGGTGAACAGATGAGAGACTTCGTCTATGTTAAGGATATCGTTCGTGCAAATTTAGCTGCCCTTGAATGTGATACAAGCATAGTATGCAATGCAGCAACAGGCAAACCAGAAAATTTTAATTATGTTATTGAGTGTTTGAACAAAGCACTCGGAACAAACTATGAACCAGAATATTTTGATAATCCTTATGGCTTTTATCAGAACAAAACTCAGGCCTCGCTTGAAAGAGCAAAAGAATATCTTTCCTATTCACCCAAGTGGTCGCTTGAAGATGGCATTAAGGACTACATAAACATTCTTAAGGAAAAGGAATCAAAGAGAAACAACTGATATGGCATCACTCAGAGATATAAAAAAGAGGATACAAGCTGTAAAAAATATAAGGCAGATAACCTATGCTATGAAGATGGTTGCCTCAGCAAGGATAAAAAAAGCTCAGACACAGATACTGAGCTTCAAGCCATATATGAGCTATCTTGAGGATATAATATTTTCATTGAAGGATGAGATGACATCTGATGATTTCAAGTCCAACAGACTGTATCGTTTTTCAGAGAGGGATGAAAAATCAAATGCGATAGGTATAGTTGTTGTAAGCGGTGATAAAGGGTTGTGTGGGTCATTCAACACATCAGTAATCAACTCAGCCATTAAATTTATAAAAAATAACAAGGACAAAAAAATTTATTTGATAACAGTTGGTAAAAAAGCTTATGATTTTTTTAAAAAAATTAAGGATGTTGAAATATATTATCAGATCTATAACATATTTCCAAAGTCAAACTATACTCATGCATCACTTATATCCTCAAAGGTCATAGAAGCATATGACAGCTTTAAACTTGATAATGTCTATTTGGTATATGGAGAGTTTAAAAGTATGTTAAAGCAGGAGATAAAAACTAAGCTTTTGCTTCCAATATCAGTTGATGATGAAAATAAAAAAGCGAAGAAAGATTTTATTGATTTTGAGTTTGAGCCTGATAAGGAGACATTGCTTGAAAACTTGATCCCGAAGTATATAAATATGGAAATTTATAAACTTCTTTTGGAGAGTCAGGCGTCAGAGTTAGCAAGCAGGATGAATGCTATGGAGTTAGCAAGTAAAAATGCCGGTGAGCTTATGGATGAGCTTACGCTTGCTATGAACAAATTGAGGCAGTCTCAGATAACAACAGAGCTTACAGAGATAGTCAGCGGTGCTAATGCTATAAACGGATAGCGACTGTGCAAATGAAAAAACAGAATATTGTAAAAAAGAATCCCGTTAAACTCTGACTTCTGTTATCTGCTTTACTGGAGGTATGATGAATAAAGGAAAGGTTGTTCAAATAATAGGACCGGTTGTTGACATAGAGTTTAAAGATAGTTTGCCAGCAATATTTAATGCTATTAACGTAAATTTTAAAAATGGTGATGAGGATAAAAAAATAGTCTGTGAGGTTTCACAGCATATAGGTGATAACATCGTTAGAACCATATCTCTTGGTCCAACTGATGGACTTTATAAAGGGGCTGATGCAACCGACACAGGCTCACCGCTTAAGGTTCCTGTTGGTGAGGGAACGCTCGGCAGAGTTTTAAATGTTCTTGGCGAACCTGTTGATTACAAAGGTCCAGTTAATGCAAGTGATTATTTCCCGATTCATCGTGATCCACCAAAGTTTACAGACCAAAAAACCACCCCTGAGATATTTGAGACAGGGATAAAGGTTATAGATCTACTCGCACCTTTTATGAAGGGTGGAAAGATAGGGCTTTTTGGTGGTGCTGGGGTTGGTAAAACTGTTATAATAATGGAGCTTATAAACAATGTTGCAAGGCAGCACCACGGATACTCAGTTTTTGGTGGAATTGGTGAGCGAAGTCGTGAGGGAAACGATCTCTGGCTTGATATGCAGGAATCAAAGCTTTCAGATGGCTCTACTGTTCTTTCTAAGACTGCTCTTGTCTATGGACAGATGAACGAACCACCTGGGGCGAGAGCAAGGGTTGGACTCACAGCCTTAACTCAGGCAGAATACTTCAGAGATGTAAAGGGGCAGGATGTTTTGCTATTTCTCGACAATGTTTTTAGATATGTTCTTGCAAACTCCGAGGTTTCCGCACTTTTAGGAAGAATGCCATCAGCAGTTGGATATCAGCCAACGCTGACAACCGAGATAGGCTGGCTTGAAGAGAGAATAACATCGACCAATAAGGGATCAATAACATCAATACAGGCTGTATATGTTCCTGCTGATGATCTGACTGACCCTGGTGTAGCAAATGTGTTTACCCATCTTGATGCAACCGTAGTTCTTTCAAGACAGATTGCGGAGTTAGGAATATATCCTGCTGTTGATCCACTTGATTCAACATCAAGAATACTTGATCCGAAGGTTATTGGTGATGAACACTATAAGGTTGCAAGAGGAGTACAAAAAATTTTACAGCGATACAAAGAACTTCAGGACATAATAGCAATATTAGGAATAGAAGAACTCAGCGATGATGACAAACTGACGGTTTATCGTGCGAGAAAGATACAGAGATTTTTGTCTCAGCCTTTCTTTGTTGCACAGCAGTTTACAGGAAGGGAAGGGAAGTATGTTCCGCTTTCCCAAACCATAAGAGGCTTTAAAGAAATACTTGAAGGCAAGTATGATGATGTTCCTGAGCAGAACTTTTATATGGTTGGCTCAATAGATGAGGTAAAAAAGGCATAAGATATTATGAACAAACTCCTGCTTACAATACTTACACCGAACAGAGTACTTGTTGAAAATCTTGAGGTTGAGTCAATAACCATCCCTGCATGGGATGGTGAGATGTGTGTTTTGCCCGGCCACATTCCGTATATGGCACAACTGAGGGAAGGAATACTCAAATATAAAAATGGAACGGATGAAGAATACATCTCCATATTCTGGGGTTTTTTTGAGGTTTATAAAAACAAAGTTACAATATTAGCAGAGGATGCAAATACTCCAAAAGAGATAGATGAGGAAAAAACAAGGCAGGAATATCAGAGGGCAAAAGACGCATTGATATCTGGTGGTAAGAAAGAAAGTATGGATGAACTTGAAGCACAGATGAAAAAAATGATGATAAACCTCAAACTGATGAACATAAGGCCTAAGAAGAAAAATAACTAAAAAATTTTGTATAATAATAAAATAGCAGAGACTATCTGTTTGAATTGATGTTAGAAAGATAGATCAGTATAAGATTTTGTGAGCTCTTATTTCTGTCCTCTGTCTTCTGATCACTGTTCACTGTTTTGGTTTTGCTGATCACTGACCACTGATCACTGGTTTTACTGGGGTTGTAGTGTAGCCTGGTTTAACACGTCGCCCTGTCAAGGCGAAGATCGCGGGTTCGAATCCCGTCAACCCCGTTCTGCTTTGCTATAACGAGCTTTGCAGCAGCAAGTCTTTTTTGATTTCGCTAAAGATACACTATCATACATCACTATACTCCCGACTTTCGCATTTTTAAATCATCAAGATGGAAACAGATGTCAGAAGACAGATGACAGAAGTCAGATAACAGAACTTGCCTGCCGAAGCCGCTTCGGCGCAGGCAGGGACAGAAATCAGAAAAGCAAATTAGTTATTTGGTCATCTCGTTGTTTAGTTATTTAATCATCAGGATGTAAACAGATAGAAATGAGATGAAGACGGATAAATCAAGAATATAGTTATTTAGGAAGAATAGGGGAATTAGTTATTTGGGAAGAGGGATAAAACCAAGAAGAAGTCTTAATACATACACTGACTCATTGGTTTTTATATTCATACAATCAAATCAATTATTATATAACCATATCGCTTTTGTTATTCTCTAATTCTGCAGAATTAGAGAATAACAACATTAAAACATTAAAAAAACATAAGTGAATTTCATCAGTTAAATAGGTGGAACTAAAAAAGCCTACCGTGGGATAAGGGCGATAATTCGGTTGGTGGATTTTTAAAACTTCATAGGTAAAAACATCAAAAAATGTTAAATTTCAGGTGCCTGTGTAATAGTATTTATTATGGTTGATAATATTATAATTTTATTAAAAACAATGATAATAAATAGAATTATTTGATTTTGTTTTTTAAAATAGGTAAAATTATATTACGCACAATGCGTAACGCATTATGCGTAATTAGTAAAGTGGGATAAGGAGTTGATAATGGAAAACCCATTTATATATGGTGAAGTAGTAACTGGTAAAAATTTATGTGGTAGGGAGGATGAAACAAAAGAGTTATTAAGAGATATAAGAAACAGTCAAAAGGTTTTATTGTTTTCTCCGAGAAGATATGGGAAAACCTCACTGCTAAAAGATATCTTTATAAACCTTAATAAAAAAGAATTTTTCACCATTTATGTAGATTTATATCCTGCTTTAAATGAAAGTGATTTTATAAAGTTGCTGGCAAAAGCTTTTTCATCTGGAATAACCGCTCCTTTATATAAAACATTGAATGTTCTTAAGGATACTTTCAAACATCTTGCGTCCAGATTGTCTTTTACTATTAACAAAGAAGGAAATATTGAGTTTGATATTTCATTAGAAAAGCACGATATAAGTCCCGTTCTTGTTGATTTACTTGAAGGAATAAATTCATATATAACAAAAAATGGGAAAAAGGGTGTTATAGTATTTGATGAGTTTCAGCAAGTAAATTATTTTGAAAAAGATAAAGTTGAGAAGGAGCTTAGGTCACAAATGCAGAGTCAGAGAAATATTTGTTATATATTTTCTGGCAGCAAAAAGCACTTGCTTATGGATATGTTTGCAAATCCTAACAGGCCTTTTTATAAGAGTACGAAACATTTTCAGTTAGATAAGTTAAAGAGTAAGGATATATTTAGATTTATTAAAACTAAATTTCAGGATACTGATATAGAGATTAAGGATGATTTGATAAATAAAGTTATTGATATCTCTGAATGTCATCCTTTCTATTTTCAGTATATTTGTCATGAGATGTGGGAAATGTCATTTTTAAATGGTAAAGTGGCTGATGAATATTTAGAAAGATCTGTGGATAGAATAATGGAGCGAGAAACTTCAAGTTATGATAATATATGGAGTTTATTATCTTTGAAGCAGAAGAAAACACTTATTGCATTATCAAAAATATTGCCACAGGAAAAGATTTTTTCCAATAATTTTATAACCAAATATAATATAGGTCCTGTTTCAACTTTGCAGAGAGTATTAAATGGATTGGTAAAAAAGGAACTAATAGACAAAGTCAATAATAATTATGAAATACTTGATATAATTTTTAAAAAGTGGATCCAAAGAATATATTAAGTCAGAAAATGCACCTATGTAATGATTATAACTAATTTAAGAAAATAAATATTAAAACATTCCGGTTTTAAAAAGTCTTCTCAAAATCCATACGATCGTGGGATATTGAATTTTTCCCTGGGCAGCGTATATGAACAGTAAGCGGCCCTAATTCATGTAAAATCATTTTTACTGCGGCATATCTAATAATACCATTTTTATTTTCTAATAGTTGAAAAAACCATGGGAAACATAAATCAGATCCCTTATCCAGCTCATGTAAAAAATATATGACCGAGATGGCTTTTACAAAATTTACCTGTCTCCATTCCTCATTAATTCTCTTATAATTTTCTGGTGCAAGATTTATCTGTTCCTGTATTTCCTCGTATTTTTTTCTATCATTATCGGTTCTATATAATACTTTTCTCACTGCTAAAGAGGCCAATCTACAATTTTCACTGTCCCCATTTAAAATAATCTCAAAACATTCCTTGATACTGTTCATATAAGTTTGTTCCCCTAATTACTTTTCCATATGTTATACATTTTATTTCTTACAAATATCAAAGTTTTTTTACATTACCAACTTGTTAGATCAAAATAGGATGTCTCCCAAATGCTTTTTCCCCATCCCTGTTAGATAAAAATAAATGTCTCCTAAATAATGATTTGTATTATTTAGAAGTAATTTGACTTTCAGAGACAGCTTTTTTGATCTATCAATCAAACTTTTGGAGACATTTTCATTGATCTAACACGCATAGCATTTTCTAATATAGGAATGAGCCTGAAATAAGTATTTTGAGCAAGTCGCGATTTTTGAATCATTTTCCTCCTTTATAATATTTTAACCAATTTTCATCCAAGATATTAGCAAATAATGTATCTTTGGCTTCTTGCATCATCTTTGCAAACTCATTATCACTGTGCTTCATAGCAATATTATCAAGGATGTTG
>JAAYVG010000004.1 GCA_012517285.1 Elusimicrobiota bacterium | reverse complement strand
TTGCGGTAGACTTGGCTTAGATGCCAATTATGGCACGATAAAAATAAGAAGTGCCTGTCTGAACTACCGCAACGGCTTTTTCATTTCCATTCAAAAGATTGTTCGCTCTGCTTTTTTTGCTTTTGTGTTATAAGGGCAGAACTCTTGGCAGATATCACATCCAAAAATATACGAAGAGGAATTTATAATTTCTGGTGGTATATCATTCCCGTTGTTGTGTGTTGTCCAGAATGATATGCATTTAGACGGTAATAATTTATAATCTTTTAATGCTGCTGTAGGACACATCCTCTCGCATAAATTGCATTCACCGCATTTTATCTCTCCAAGCTGGGGAATTATGTATTCAGCATCAATGCTTAATGCTATACCACCTATGAATATATAGCTCCCGTATTCAGGATTTATCAGAAGTGTATTCCTGCCCTGAAAGCCAAGACCTGCTATAGCTGCAAGTTTTTTTTCAAATACAGGCGATGAATCAACAAAAATTTTACCATCAAGGCCTTTTATTTCAAGCTTCAAATCATCAAGAGTTTTTTCAAGATTTTCCATTATCTTTTTATGATATTCATCAACGAGTGCATATCTGGATATCCTATATTTTTTTTTGTTTATGCTTTTTATAAACTCAACTCTGTAACCCTTGCTTTTAAGAAATTCATATGGATCGGATATATTGCTCAGCTTATTCTCATAATTTTTCTCATTATTCCAGTACTGGTATATGCAAATAAGAATTGATTTAGCACCATTAAAAAAAGAATTTATATTCATTCTTTTTGGATTTGAAAGATATGAAAGTTTTTGTGGATATCCGTCTAAAATAGGCGGGGTGAGTTTTTCTAGTATTGTTTTAACAGATATTATTGCACAATCAGTTGCCCCGTTTGATAGGGCTTTTTCTATTATTAACTTTTCCATAAATTTTCTCTGTCGTATTAAAATATTCTTTTAAAAAAGGTCTTATAAATCCAACTGGTTTATATTGTTTGTTTCTTATCTCATAAATACTTGTTGCTCTGTTACTCAATATATCTGGTATTGGGTTATTAAAATTAACTCCTATGCCTGTGATTATAAATCTTTTAAAATCATAGGGAATTGTTTCTATGAGTATTCCTGATATCTTTTTATATCCATTGGAGAACAAGGCATATACATCGTTCGGTTTCTTTATTCTGGCTGTTATCTGATATTTTTTATTAAGAGTTTTTTTTACTGCTTTTGCTGTTGTGATTGATAAATCCTTAAGATTCTTTAAATTTTTTTCATCGGTCATTGTTATCAGTGAGAAATAAAGTCCACCCTTTGGTGATGACCATATGTTGTCCTTTTGTCCCCTGCCATTGCTTTGAATCTCTGCAACTATAACGGTATTGATTTTTATCCTGCCATTCTTGATCATATCCCTTGCAATATCCTGAGTGGATGTGGTTTCTTTTAAAAAAATATATTCTACAGGATACATCAGAATAACAATCCTTTAATTTATTTCAAGCGATATATCAAGCGATGTATAAGAGTGTGTGAGAGCACCTATGGAGATCCTGTCTGGTTCTAATAAAGCAACATGCTTTATATTTGTCTCATTGATACCACCTGATATCTCTATCTCAATATCTTTTCTTTTGCCTCTTATCATTTCTATAGCTATTTTCATATCATCTATGCTCATATTGTCAAGCATTATTATGTCAACGTCAAGTAAAATTGCTTTTTTTACTTCATCAATAGACTTCACTTCTATCTCTATCTTTTTATCACTATATTTTTTTCTTGCAATTTTTATCATATTTGAAATCTCATCAAAATTGTTACAGGCCGCTATGTGATTGTCCTTTATCATAAATGCATCAAATAGCCCAAACCTATGATTTTCTCCACCACCTGTTTTTACAGCATACTTTTCCATAGCCCTCAGATTTGGTGTGGTCTTTCTTGTATCATATATTTTTGTCCGTGAATACTGGTTTATTTCATCAACAAATTTTTTTGTCTTTGTAGCTATACCGCTGAGCCTCTGGATTATGTTCAATGCAGTTCTCTCAGCTGAAAGAATTGTTCTGTCTGAAACAATCTCTATTATTATATCATTTGGTTTTATCGTTTGACCATCATTTTTTATAGCCTTTATCTTAGCATCAGGATTTAATGTTTTAAAACACTCTGATGCAAACTCTGTTCCACAGAGTATACCATTTGACTTTGATATTATGGTCCCGTGGAAAATTATATCCTTTTTAACAAAGCTCTCTGTTGTTATATCTCCTTCTCCGATATCTTCTTTTAATGCTTTTTGTATTATATCTTTAAATATTTTTTCCATAAATAAATTATATCAAATAGGGACAGTGAAAAAGTTATTTAGTCATCTGGTTGTTTAATCATCGAGATGAAGACAGATTCATCAAGATGAAAACGGATAAGACATCAGATGAAAATGGATAAACATCAAGATGTAATCATCAAGATGAATACAGATTAAGTCAGGATGAAAACAGATATCAGATAAATAAGAAGTTCCTTTAAAATCTGCCTTCTGTTCTCTGCTTTCTGACATCTGTCCTCTGACTTCTGTCTTCTGTCCTCTGTTCTCTGTCTTCTGACCAGTGATCACTAATTGTAACCACGTAGGTTACTTATGGTTTTGGGTTAGATGAGGATTTATCGTTTTCTTCTTAACCTCAATCTTAGCCTTAACCTGTAGTTAAACGGGAATACTGTTGGGATATATCAATCAATAAAATCCTTCACACAGTTTGCATCAGTGCAGTTAAACTGGTCTGTTGTGCTGTCATAAAAATATATATAATTGGGGGCATATCGTGTAGGTGGCCTTGTTGTCTCATCTGATTTCCTCTGGGCTATTATCATATACTGATTATCTGAAAGGAGTCTTATCTCAAGTGTGAAATACTTTAATTCACATGTCTTTCCCTCACAGATCTTTCCATCCTTTCCCTTTAACTCTATATCAAGATTTGCAAAATCATCAGTGTAAAAACCTTTTTTTAGTTTAAAAATCTCCTCAGATTTTTTTATATCGGTTATGGACGTAATTGTCTCAAGAAGCTTAAACCTTTCTATAACCTTAAAGTACTGAGGAAGCGATATGGATGCGAGAGTGGCTATTATTATAACGACTATGAGAAGTTCTATTAGTGTAAATGCTCTGTTCATCTTTATCATATTTTACCCCTTACTGCGCCCGGCGCGATTTGAACGCGCGACCACCCGCTTAAAAGGCGGATGCTCTACCCCTGAGCTACGGGCGCCCTTAATACTAAAATTATACATTTTTTTAAAAAAATTAAAAATATATAATATTAAATATACAGTTTAAAACAGTAATATCAGTTTGCAAATTGAGTTAAAAAAATATCTTGATTTTTAAAGTGTCGTCTTGTTTGTGCAAATTTTTTGAGTGGAGGAATATATGGAAAATAAAAGGGATGACCTTCCGAGGGAAGAGGTTCTTCTTGAGGAAGAGGTTGAAATAATAGATGAGACAAAAGAAAATTTTGATACTAAAGACCTAACTGAGGATGAAATAAGATGGTATAAAGAGGTTTATAAGGGTGATTCAATGAAACAGCTGACATTAAGAGCTGTTATAATGGGAGCATTTCTCGGTGGCTTCATGTCACTTTCAAACCTTTATGTGGGTCTTAAAACTGGATGGGGGCTTGGAGTTGCCATAACATCTTGCATACTCTCATACGCAATATGGAAGGCACTTATGGTAGTTTTTCCTAAGATTTTTAAAACGGAGATGACAATCTTAGAGAACAACTGCATGCAGTCCACAGCATCAAGCGCAGGATACTCCACCGGTGGAACTCTCACATCAGCCATAGCTGCATATCTTTTGATAACAGGTGTTCATATGTCGTGGGTTATACTGACACTCTGGACAATATTTTTAGCAGCACTCGGTGTTTTTATTGCTATACCCATGAAAAAGCAAATGATAAATATTGAGAAACTCAAATTTCCGAGTGGCATAGCCGCAGCCGAAACACTTAAAAGTCTTCACTCTACAGGTGCCGATGCCTCAGACAAGGCAAAGGCCTTGGGAGTGGGTGGACTCTTTGGTGCTGTGATTGTGTTTTTGAGGGATGGCATACCGACATTTTTTAGTAAGGAGTTGATCCCACAGATTGTATCTCTTCCTGTAAAGTTTAAGGGCTTTATGCTTAAGGACTGGACAATATCATTTGAGCTGAGCGCTATAATGATTGCGGCAGGTGCTATAATCGGATGGAAGATAGGCTGGTCAATGCTTTTGGGAGGAATAATAAACTATGGTATTCTTGCTCCGTGGATGGTTCAGTTGGGTTCAATAGATGCATCAAAGTTAAACTATAGAACAATAGTTCAGTGGAGCACATGGGCTGGGGCTTCAATAATGGTTACATCAGCTATATTTATGTTTCTTCTTCAGTGGAAGACAATAGCAAGGGCAATGTCAGGGTTAAAGGGCATTTTTTCATTTAAAAAGCAAAAGAAGGGGTATGTCAGTTCAATAGAGGTTCCTATGTCATGGTTTCTTACAGGAACTTTTGTAGCAGGTATAGGATGCATAATGGTTTTACATTTTGCCTTCAGCACATCATGGTGGATGGGCATTATAGCAGTTTTATTAACGTTTGTCCTTGCAGTTGTTGCTGCAAGGGCTACCGGTGAGTCAGATATAACCCCTATAGGTGCTATGGGCAAAATAACGCAGCTAACATTTGGTGTTATTGCTCCAACAAATATGGTTACAAATCTTATGACCGCATCTGTAACAGCCGGTGCAGCCGGTTCAAGTGCGGACCTGTTAACAGATCTCAAAAGCGGTTATCTATTAGGTGCAAATCCGAGAAAGCAGTTTATAGCACAGTTTTTAGGAATATTTGCAGGGACAATAGTTGTAGTACCCGCATTCTATCTCCTTGTCCCTGATGCCTCAGCACTTGGAACGGATAGATGGCCAGCACCGAGTGCTCAGGTATGGGCGGCGGTAGCAAGGCTTTTATCAAATGGTATAACATCGCTTCCTATTACAGCAAGATGGGGGATGCTTGTTGGTGGACTCTTAGGAATTATTATACCATTGCTTGAAATAATATTCCCGAAGTATAGAAAATATATACCTTCAGCTATGGGTCTTGGACTTTCTATGGTTATACCGTTCTATAACTCACTCTCAATCTTTATTGGTTCTCTTATAGCCTTATTGCTTGAGAAGAAGCTTCCAAAGATCGCAGAAAAATATATAGTTCCTGTAAGCTCTGGAATAATAGCAGGTGAATCCCTTATGGGAGTTTTTATAACTCTTTATGCAGCAAGAAGTATGGTCGGTGATGTTTGGAAAAGCATAACTTCGGTGTTTAAATAGGGTGCTTTTTATAGCTTTTTTAAGCCTTTTGTTCTGATCTATTTCTTTTGATGAGGTTTTAAAAAATACTATAATTATATTATGCAGTTACTTCTTGAAATACCTGCTCTTTTTTTTTCTATTATAATACATGAGGTTGCTCATGGTTTTATAGCATACAGAAAGGGTGATGATACAGCATATCTGAGTGGCAGGCTTACACTAAATCCTGTTTCACATATAGATTTGGTTGGAACAATCATTCTTCCAGCAATCTCACTTTTCAGTGGTGTTCCTCTTATAGGTTGGGCCAAGCCTGTTCCAGTAAATCCTTATAGGATGAAAGATCCTTACAGGAGTATGGTTTATGTTGCTCTTGCAGGCCCTGCCGCAAATATCTTTCTTTCAATAGTTTCAGTTGGAATTGTAAATATATTTGTTCTTCTTGGAGCTGCTCATATATCATTTTTATCACCTGTTGTTTATATATTCCAGTATATGATTTATATAAACCTTATACTTGGTTTTTTTAATCTTTTTCCAGTATATCCGCTTGATGGTGGACAGATACTTTTAAACATCCTTCCCTATAATTACAGGGAAAAGTATGAAAAAATAATCCCTTATGGAATATATATAGTTCTTTTTTTTGTTATGACAGGGCTTATAAAATACTGGATAATATTTCCTACAAGCATCGTTATAAAATTATATGGTTTGTTAGGACTGGTGGCATGATATGGGAAAAAAAATAATTGTTTCAGGTATGAGACCTACTGGAAGACTTCACTTGGGTAATTACTGGGGAGCTTTAAACAATTATGTAAAACTTCAGAATGATTACAGTTGTTATTTTTTTATAGCAGATCTTCATTCGCTCACCACATCAGCGGGAAATACATCAAACATTTTTGAGAATTCAAGGCTTATGATCATAGACTGGCTTAGCTGTGGTATTGATCCCGAGAAGTGTGTTATTTTTAGACAATCTGATGTCAAACAGCACAGCGAACTTCATCTCATACTTTCAATGATAACACCCATATCCTGGGTTTTAAGAAATCCAACATTCAAGGAACAACTCATTGAACTTTATATGAGAAAGTATAAAGGTCAGGAGGATAAGACAAAAAAACCTGAGGGTAATCTTGAAAAAATATCTGAAATATTTGATATAACAGGTGATGAGGCAAAGGCATTAAACTCAGAATATGCTAACTATGGTTTTCTCGGATATCCAGTGCTTCAGAGTGCTGATATACTGTTGTATGATGCTGACTTCGTTCCTGTTGGAAGGGATCAGTTGGCTCACATAGAGATAGCACGTGAAATTGCAAGAAGGTTTAATTCTATTTTTAATTGTGATGTCCTCAAGGAGCCAGAGGCTCTTCTTCCTGATGTCCCTGTTCTGCCAGGCCTTGATGGAAAAAAAATGTCAAAGTCATATGGCAATACCATAGAGATAGGAGAAAACGGTGATACTTTAAATAAAAAAATAATGAGTATGTTTACAGATCCTAAAAAGATAAGAGCCAATGATAAAGGAAATCCTGATGGATGTGTAGTTTTTGCATTTCATAAGATATACAATCCTGATCATAAAAGCGTAGAGTCTGAGTGCAGGGAGGGGAAGCTCGGCTGTGTTAAGTGCAAGAAACACCTCTTCGAACTGCTTAACACTGAGATGATAAGGATAGATGAAAGAAGAAAATATTATATCAACAATAATAAGATGATAGATGAAATAATAGAGAATGGAAATGATAAGGCTATAAAGAAGGCTAAAGAAAAGATGAATAGAATTTTTGAGGTTATAAAACTGAAATGAATCTGATGGATATACACTTAGAGGTTTTTGAAGGCCCCTTAGACTTGCTTTTATATCTTATTAAAAAGAATAATATTGATATATATGATATTCCTATATCAGATATAACGAAGGAGTATCTGGAGTATCTCTCTGTTATGAGGGATCTTAATCTTGATGTGGCCGGTGATTTCCTTGTTATGGCTTCAACCCTGATGCAGATAAAGACAAAAATGTTGCTGCCCAAAAAACTTGATGAGAATGAGGAAAATATTGATCCTCGTGAAGACCTTAGAAAAATGTTAGAGGAATATCAAAAATACAAGGCTGCCTCAAAGATGCTTTTGGAACAATTCAATAAACACAAGGATGTCTTCTATCGTGGTTCTCCAGTGTTTTCAATAGAGGATAAGCACATTGATGTTGAGATGGTCTATTTACTTGATGCTGTGAAAAGAGCTTTTGAGCGTATTGTCGGAAAAACTGAGATAGAGGGTGAGGATGTACCGATAGAGTCAAGGATTGAAAAGATTTTAACAGTTTTAAAAGAAAAAAAATGGATTCTTATAGACGATATATTTAAAGAAGAAACCAAAAAAAGAGGGATTGTAACCTGTTTTTTAGCTGTTCTTGAACTTGTGAAGCAGAACAGAATTTCAGTTTCTCAGGATGATCTTTTTGGTGAGGTGAGGATATATCTTATAGAAGAATAGAAACGTGGCCATTTGGATGCTCTGAAGAGCGGATGAATTGAGGATGAAATTAACTGTTTTCTTTTGAAACAGAGGTCATAATACAAATGTTGGATAACAGAAGCCAAAAAAGAAAAGACAGAGATCAGATAAAAAAATTTCCTTTAAATTCTGACTTCTGATTTCTGTTGACTGTTTATAAGGGAGTTTTTATGGATGATTTAGAATTAAAAAAAATAATGGAAACTCTATTGTTTATCACAGATGAACCTCTTACTGCTGAGAGGATATCAAAGATATGTGACATCGATGATGTTAAATATATAAATGAAAAGCTTGAAGAATTAAAACATAACTATGATCTTGAGGGAAGGGCTCTTCAGATAATGAAGGTTGCAGGTGGCTGGCAGATGTCCACAAGGCCTGAATACGGTATATGGATAAGGAAGCTTTATCAAACCCGCCTTACGCTCAGGCTTTCAAATGCTGCTCTTGAAGTATTGTCCATAGTTGCTTTTAAACAGCAGGTTACAAAGGCTGAAATAGAAGCTATAAGAGGTGTTGACTCATCAGGTCCTATAGATACACTTATTGAGAGGAAGCTGATAACAAATGTTGGAAGAAAGGAGACTCTCGGAAGGCCTATAATGTATGGAACAACTGATGAATTTTTAAAACAGTTCGGACTTAACAGCCTTGCTGATCTACCAAATCTTGATGGCCTTGTTTCTACGGAGGCTATAGCGGAGGTCAATACGAGGCTTTTGGAGCTTAATGAAAATCAGCCTGTTGAGAGTCAAACCATTGTTGAGGATATAACTCCTTCTAATAACGTTGAGGATAACTAAATTCATATATGGAACCACATCTTAGAAAGGATATAATAAGTTCTAACTGGGTTATAGTAAGCGATGAACGAGCCAGTCGTCCTAACGATTATACAACATCAAACAAATGTCCTTTCTGCAGAGGAAATGAAGAAAATACTCCACCAGAGATAATGAGAGTTGAAAAAAATAATAGATGGATAATAAGGGTTGTGCCAAACAAATACCCTGCTCTTGTTTACAACACAAAAAATATAATAGAAACTGAAGGAATATATCAGAAGTATTATTACAGCGGAGTTCATGAGGTTATTATAGAATCTGATGAGCATAATAAAATCATATATGAGATAGAACATTTTGATAAGGTGCTTGAAATATTTGCTCTCAGAATGAGAGAGATACTAAAAAAGGATAATGTTAAGTATGTTATGCTTTTTAGAAACTACGGTGTTAATGCTGGAGCAAGCCTCAGACATCCTCATTCACAGATAATAGGTCTTCCACTATTGCCTGTAAGAATTACTGACGAGATGAGTCACTTCAAAAGATATAGAAGCAAACATGGAAGGTGTGCCTTCTGTGATATGATAGAGGAAGAAAAAAGATATAAAAAAAGAGTTATTTCAAAGAATAAGGATTTTATTGCCTTTGCTCCATTTGCATCAAGATTTAATTTTGAGATATGGTTAGCCCCTTTGAGACACAACCCTCATTTCTATCTTGAAAAGAATTTTAAGTCACTTAAGAATATTCTCTTTGATGTATGTCATATGATTCATAACACAATAAAAAATCCATCATACAACATAATAATTCATACATCACCCTGCTCGGCGAATGATTTTCACTGGCATATAGAGATACTTCCTAAGATTGCTATGCCTGCTGGTTTTGAGTGGGGAAGTGGATTTTATATAAATACAGTTTCACCTGAAGAGGCGGCTTTTTTGCTTAGAAGCGGAAAGAAAGCAAGTAAAATATCAGATGTTGGATGTCAGAAGACAGAGAACAGAAAGAGAAGTAATTCCTTAAAATCTGTCTTCTGAGTTATGTTTTTCTGTTTTCTGATATCTGTTTTCTGTCTTCTGATTTATGGGAGGTTTTATGAAAATAGCAGTATGTGCGAGCGAAGCATTTCCATTCTGTAAGACAGGGGGCCTTGCTGACGTGGTTGGGGCATTATCAACCTTTTTATCAAGGAATGAGATGGTGGAAAGCCTTGTATTATTTCTTCCAAAGTACAGGGATATAGGGAAAACAGCCTTCTCACCCAAAAAGATAAGCGGTAGCTTTGTTGTTCCCGTTGCAGATAGATTTGAAAACGCAAATCTTTATCTTGTTGAATGGGGAAGGGTAAAGGTTTATCTTATAGATAACCCGAGATACTTTGATAGGCCTGGTCTTTATAGGAGTGAGTCTGGTGAGTTTTCTGATAACGATGAGAGGTTTATATTCTTTCAAAGGGCTGTGCTTGAGGGCTGTAAGTTTATAGATTTTAAACCGGATATAATATTCTGTCACGATTGGCAGGCAGGACTTATACCAGCATATCTTAGAACCCTTTACAATATAGATGCATTCTTTGCTAAAACAAAAACTGCTTTTACTATACACAACATTGCTTACCAAGGTATGTTTGCTAAGGATACTTTTATAAAGGCAGGATTTTCATGGTTTGATTTTACCCCTGATAAGTTGGAGTACTATGGTGGAATAAATTTTATGAAGGCAGGAATAAACTATGCAAATATCATTACCACTGTGAGTCCAACATATGCCATTGAAATAACCCAAAATCCTCAGATTTCAAGAGGTCTTGAGGGTGTTTTGAATTACAGAAAAAAAGATTTATATGGAATACTCAACGGGATTGATACTGAGGTATGGGATCCTGCAACTGATACATTCATATATAGGGGTTATGATGTTAAAACATTCTGGCGTGGAAAGCCATTTTGTAAAAAAAAGTTTCAGCAGGAGATGGGATTGAAGCAGGATAAAAACACTATACTTGCAGGATGTGTTTCAAGGCTTGACTGGCAGAAGGGTATTGATATAATAGCTGATGTTATTCCAGATTTTATGGGAAGGATGCAGTTTGTGGTACTTGGCAGCGGTGATAAGGGGCTTTCAGAAAGACTAAAAAAAATTTCTGATGAAAACAGAGAGTCATTCGTTTTTGTAAATGATTTCAATGAGGAGTTGGCTCATAAGATATACGCTTCAAGCGATATCTTTCTAATGCCATCAAGGTTTGAACCATGTGGGCTTTCTCAGATGATATCATCAAGATATGGCAGTGTTGCTGTTGTGAACAGTGTTGGTGGGCTTAAGGATACAATAAACTATTATCCTGATGATCTTATGAAATCAAATGGTTTTGTCTTTGATGGTGCTACTGCATCAAACCTTAAATCAATGCTGGGTCATATAATTTCAGTCTATGGCTCAAAGGAAATATGGAATAACTTGATAAGAAATGCAATGAAAACAGATTTTTCTTGGAGTAATTCTGTTTTACAGTATACAAAACTGTTTTCAGATCTTTTAAAGTAGAGTTTGTTACAACAGTTTTTGCTGAAATTATAATATTTTGTAAAATAAAGGAAGGAGTTATAGACCGAGAAAAAGGAGATGTTATGAACAAAGAAAATCTTAAGTATACAAAAACCCATGAATGGATATCTGTTGAGGGAAACACTGCAACTGTTGGTGTGACTGATTTTGCTCAGAACCAGATGGGAGATATAGTTTTTGTTGATCCACCAAAGCCTAACACAGATCTTGTTATGGAAAAACAGGCATGCGTTATTGAGTCAGTTAAATCAGCATTTGATATATACTCACCGGCTTCAGGTGAGGTAGTTGAGATAAACAAATCATTGAATGATGATCCTGCACTTATAAACAAAGATCCTTTCGGAAATGGCTGGATTTTTAAGATGAAGCTTTCAAATCCTGATGAACTTAATTCTCTTATGGATTTTAAGTCATACGAAGAATTCTGCAAGTCACAGCAGCACTGATCGGTGATCAGGGATTAGTAAAAGACGAACAATAAGAAGCAGAAATCAGAGATATATAATCAAAGATTTTTATAATTTTTTGGAGAAAAAAGCAAAATGAGTCAAAAAGAATATATTAATAAAATATTTCAGGGAGATGCTTTAACAGTTTTAAAAGGTTTACCTGATAAAATTGTAGATGTTGGTGTGACTTCTCCCCCATATAATAAAGGGGAAAATAAAAAAGGCTGGCTTGTTAAAAATGTAAAGTATGCTGGAGTGAGTGATAAAATAAATGAGGATAAATATCAGGAAAATCAGATTGATGTGTTAAATGAAGTTTTTAGAATTACTAAGGCTGGTGGCTCTTTTTTTTATAATCACAAGATAAGATGGGAACAGGGTAGAATTATACATCCTATGGACTGGCTAAGAAAAACAAAATGGGTAATAAGGCAGGAAATAATCTGGGATAGGATGATAGCAGCCAATATAAGGGGTTGGAGATTCTGGCAGGTAGAGGAAAGAATATACTGGCTTTACAAACCAGAGAATAAAAATTTTATAGGCAAGGAGTTAGAACCAAAGCATGCTTTGTTAACTTCCATGTGGCGTTTTTCTCCTGAGCGAAAAAATTCTCATCCTGCCCCCTTTCCAATTGCGTTACCTGTTAGAGCAATTTATTCTATTATGAATGATAAAAATGGAGTAGTAATTGATCCGTATTGTGGGAGTGGAACAACTTTGATAGCTGCAAAAATATTGAAGCATAATTATGTTGGTATAGATATATCTGGTGAATATGTAGAAATGGCTGAAAAGAGGCTTCAAGATTATGAGAATGAGTTAAGGTGTGCTCAGGAAGAGATTTGTAAACATATTGTTTTAAAAACTTTTAAAGAGCGAAAATTAAATGGTGAATTCACTGGAAGATATAAACCTAATGATAAACATAATAATTCATATTATAAGCAGGATGAAATGAATCTGTTTTCTTACACCAAGAATGTGAAATAGCGTTAATGGCAGATAGACATAAGGAGAGTTTATGTATATTTCAAACACAAAAAAACAAAAGGATGAGATGATAAAAGAAATAGGGGCAAAATCATTTGATGATTTAATCAAACAGGTTCCTCAAAAGTTTTTAAATTCAAAGTTTGATCTTCCTGCAGGTTTGAGCGAGCTTGAAGCTTACAGAAGAATGAAGGATCTGTCTGAAAAAAATAAAACACTTTTAAGCTTTGTCGGTGGTGGAGTTTATGAAAGATACACTCCTGCTGTTGTAAAACATATAACAGAGCGAACAGAGTTTTTAACCGCATACACCCCATATCAGGCTGAGGCAAGCCAAGGGCTTTTAGAGTCCATTTATGAGTATCAGAGCCTTATGTCAAATCTGTATGATATGGACTGTTCAAATGCATCTCTTTACGACGGCTCAACTTCGTTGGCTGAGGCGGTCAAAGCATGTGTAAGGATAAGTGGCAAAACAAAAATTTTATATTCATCACTCGTCAATCCTAAATATATTGATGTTGTAAAGACATACTTTGCAAACTCAAAGGAATATGAGTTTATATCTGTTGAAAATAAAAACGGTGTTACAGATTTAAACAAACTATCAGAGCTTCTTGATGACAAAACAGCCTGTGCGGTTGTATCAAACCCTAACTACATAGGAAGCATAGAGGATATAGAGGAGTTTAACAGGCTTGCAAAAACAAAGGGAGTTCTTACTGTTTGTGTCGCTGATCCTCTTTCTCTCGGGATACTTAAAACCCCAGGTGAAGCAGGCTTTGATTTTGCTGTTGGTGAGGGACAGTCTTTAGGTCTTCCGCTTTCATATGGTGGCCCTTATGTTGGAATATTTACCTGTAAAAAAGAATATCTCAGACAGATGCCGGGAAGGATATGCGGGATGACGGTTGATAAGGATGGAAAACGTGGTTTTACCCTTACACTTCAGGCAAGGGAACAACATATAAGAAGGGAGAAAGCTCCATCAAATATCTGCTCAAACGAGGCACTTTCCGCACTTTCAACAGCAATATATCTTACTCTTTTAGGCAAGAGTGGCCTTAAAGAGGTTGCCACTTTAAACAATAATATGGCAGCACTTGCAGCCAGCAAGTTTAAAGAAAAGGGATTTAAACTAAAATTTAATTCACCGTTTTTTAATGAGTTTGCAATTGATTTTAACACCGATGTGAAAAAGCTCAGAGAGGATATAGTAAAAAATGATGGGATAGATATCGGCATAACTGTTGATGAGTTAGGACCTGAGTTTAAAAACACTGTTGTTATGGCTTTTACTGAAACAAAGACAGAAAGTGATATATCGAGGCTTGTAGAAACTGTGGCATCAAGGATGTGCTCTAAGGTAAAATAAGAAGTCAGAAGTCAGAGGTCAGAAGACAGAGGTCAGAAGTCAGAGGACAGAAAGATAAGGAATCCCTTAAAATCTGATTTATGTTTTTCTGTTTTCTGTCTTCTGATTTATGGGAGGTTTTATGAACGATGTCCAAAAATTTGATAACAGGTTAAGCATTGAAAAATCTGTATCAGGAAGGCAAGGGCTTTCATTTAAAAGAAAGCTTGATGAACCAAATATTGATAGCAAATTTTTGAGGAAAAGCGAACCAAAAATACCTGAGATGGCAGAGTTTGATGTCGTTAGGCATTTTACAAAACTCAGTAAGATGAATTTTTCCGTTGATACACACTTCTATCCACTTGGTTCATGCACAATGAAATATAACCCGAAGATAAATGAAGAAACAGCATCGCTTGAAAAATTTGCCAATCTTCATCCACTCTCGCTTGAAGATTCTGCTCAGGGGACACTTGAAATAATATATGACATGAAGGAAAGGCTTTCTAAGCTCTGCGGTATGGATGATGGAACTATGTGGCCTGTTGCAGGTGCTCACAGTGAGCTAACAGGTATTCTTATATCAAAAAAATATTTTGAAATAAAAAAAGATTTAAGGGATGAGATAATAGTTCCAGACTCTGCACACGGAACAAACCCCGCAACAGCAACTATGGCAGGATTTAAAACAGTTAACATAAACTCCGGTGCTGATGGCAGAATTGATCTGAATGTTTTAAAGCAGCACCTCAATCCTAAGACTGCTGTTCTTATGCTCACAATACCAAACACCTTAGGGATATTTGAAACCCAGATTGAAGAGATAGTAAAGATGTGTCATAACAATGGAACACTTGTTTATATGGACGGTGCAAATATGAATGCACTCATAGGACTTGTAAAACCCGGCGATTTTGGTATTGATATAATGCATCTAAATTTTCACAAAACATTCTCAACACCACACGGTGGTGGTGGACCGGGAAATGGAGCAATACTTGTAAAAAAGCATCTTTCAAACTATTTACCAACTCCAGTTGTTACAAAAAAGGATAACAAATATATTCTTGATGAAAATAGACCAGATAGCATAGGAAGGATAAAGGCATTTATTACAAATACAGCTGTTCTGTTAAGGGCATACACATACGTAATTATGCACGGTGCTGATGATTTTAAGGAGATAGCTGAAAACGCTATAATAAACGCAAACTATGTCAGATCAAAACTCAACGACTTATATCCATCATATGCCAATGAATACTGTATGCATGAATGCGTTTTAACACCGTCAAAGGAACTTCTTGATAAAGGAATAAAAACCGTTGATATAGGCAAAAGGCTTCTTGATTATGGATTTCATGCACCAACTACCTACTTCCCACTCATAGTTCATGAGGCATTGATGATTGAACCTACTGAAACCGAGAACAAAGAAATGCTTGATGAGTTTATATCAGCAATGATAAAAATACATGATGAAGGGGTGTCAAACCCTGATATTTTAAAAAATGCGCCACACACAATGCCTGTTAAGAGGCTTGATGAGGTAAGGGCTGCAAGAAACCCTGATATAAGATGGCAAAAATAATCTGAAAAAACAGTTGCCATCAATACGAAAACCGATCAAATACACCGATCTAAACATATGTGATCAAATCATTTGCTGTAAAAAAATATAGATTTCTAAAATTTTACAAACAATTATATTCTCTAATTCTGCAGAATTAGAGAATATTAAAAGAAATATTATTCTGTAAATTATTTATCAAGAATCAAAGAATCCATTTTTACTTTAAAAAATCATGTTAGTTGATGATGTTTTTCGGGTCATACCAAGAGATTCCTTAAGATTACTGGCTTGAAACTTATCATCCCCGAGATATAAAGGTTCTAAATATTTTATATAAAATCAATA
>JAAYVG010000035.1 GCA_012517285.1 Elusimicrobiota bacterium | reverse complement strand
TCATTGGCAAAATTCTTTCTTTTAAAAACATTACGCCTCCGCTGCACATAAAACTTGAATTACATCTGCCAAATACCCAGCCTTATTTCTTCCAGCAGGTAATATTTTATCTTCAAAAAATGAGGTATATTTATCAAGCAAATAACCTACAATCGCATTAAGTTCGGTTTCTCCACATTCTGAATCTATTATGGCATCATACTTTATCCTCAAATTTCTATCTCTATTTAATAAATAAAAAAAGGTTGTAGTAAAATTCTTCTGATGCTTAAGTAACACAGATCTTTCGTCAATCGTTATTAGTTGGGATAACCAAATATCATCATATCTCAATAAAAGCAAATCTGATACTGGAAAACTTTTTCTAAAAAGCTTTAAAGTAATATCATTTCCGTATAAAGCACCTATCTTTACTTTTAGACTCGAATAACTTAAATTGAGTTCCATCTGTAAGTTCTCAGTATCTTCATTGATTATCTTCATTGTTGAACTTTGCTTTACCAGATTTTGTAGGTATTCAAAACCTTGTTTGCTTGAAGAATAAAATCCATTAGTTTTATCACTTTGAACTGTTGCGGGATTATCGCCTGTATCAAACAAGACACCAATGTATATTTCAAAGTTTTCAATACCAAAACTCTCAAGCAATTCTGCCAGAGAAAATTCTTTGCCACTTTTTCTAAACAACTTTTTATTGGACTTTAAATTATCTACAAAGATTCCAAACTTTTCGGAGGTCCAGATTTCTCGCCTTCCAGCCGTTCCCCCACTATCAACTCTATTTTTAAGTTCAAGCAACACCATCGTTTTTTCATCTTGTATAATGCTTCCCACATCAGTACTTACATCCCTATTATCTAACCAATCCCATTCAATTGTTCGTAAAATTTTCTTTTCATCTGATGACAATCCTTGTTGAGTAAAGATTCCTTTCTTTTTATGAAGCGATGGATATTCCAACCAAAATGGAAGTTTACTAAGTTCTATGTCAAGAGAACAATTTTCAAAAGACGAGGCTATTTTTTTTTCAATATACTTCCCTTTGCCCCCTTGACTGTGATGATAATAAGATGTAACACCTAACAAAGCTTCATAATATTCTCGAATTTCAGACGGAACGCTTAGTAGCCCATCGTAAACCTTAGCTACAGGGTCAAAATCCTTAGCATTAACATCAATACATAACTTCTTAAAGTTTACCAGTATATTTTTATACGGTTCATAGAGTAATATACGGCCAAGGTCTAATTTCTCTTTCGCCTTTACACAGAGAAGATTCCTTTTTGTAATCATATTTATTTCCCCTTCTCACAGATTATTACACTTTCTCCTCTTATTGCTCTATTGCGAGCACCCAAAAGAGGATTGAATATCAACTTTTCAAATTTAAATCCTGCTTCTTCACAAAACTTTTTGGTTGTCATGGTCGTTGGTATCTTTTTCCCACTAACGGTACTATCCCCTATTATTATGGCAAGTTTGCCGCCAGGCTTTAATGCCCAAAAGATATTTTTTATAGATTCCTTTAAGTCTTCATAATACATTGCAACCCTTGGAGGTAATCCGCCATAGTTGCCTTTTGGATGCCCGCTATTTTTCATTCCCAGATACTTAGATTCAATCTTTTTCATATCCGCATTTAAATAATCATAAGCAATCTTATCTTTCCCCACATAATCTATAGAAAAATAGTAAGGTGGACTCGTAATACATGCATCAAACTTTCCTTCCAACTCACTCATATTTTTAAGTTCGAGGATGTCCTCTTCTATGATGCGAGCATGTTCAAATTTAAGACCGTATTTTTCTTTAATCTGCATAGTCTTTTTATAGCAGTCTCTTATGTAATTTAACTTTTCAATAAAGAGACCTACTTTCCCTTTTCTATTATACCTTGATGTTCTTATAAAGGCGTCAACTGTATCAAAATATACTGCCAACATTAATTTATGAATTAAAGGGTCGGAATGTTCCCATCTTCTATTTTCTATTGCCTGCAAAATATCTTGTAGTTCCTTTGGTGCAAAACTCAATTTCTGGTCATCAATAAAAAGTAAATCATTTTTTAATTCTGATAAAACAATTCCCATTGGAGTAACATCTATCCCTACGCTTTTAATACCCATAAGAGAAGCCTCATGCGTAGCAGTTCCAGAGCCATTAAAAGGGTCAAAAAGTAGTGAATCATTATTTAATTTGAAGGCATTGATTAAAGTCCGTACAACTCTGGGATAAAATTTGCCTTTGTAGGGATAAAGATTATGAAAAGCGTATGCATTAGTATCTCCAAATTTATCCACTAATTCGGTATAAAGGGTTGTTTTCCCTTTTACTTTTTCAAGATGGGCAATTCTTAATCTTATATAGTCCTCATTTCCTTTTAAATTAACCACTCTATTTACTGGATCAATTTTATATTCGTCAGTTAAACCTTGTAATTCCAAATCTAAAAATTCCAAATCAGCCAATGTTTGCATCCAGAAACCAAATATAGTGTCCCCTTTAGGAAGAATATAATTTGCGAATTCCTTAGCATAAGCCTCCATTATCTCCTCGTAAGATGGAAACTCATAAGTGTCAAACATTGTTGTCTGTTTTGTTTGCTTTTCGGGCATGTTATTTCCCATCATAGTCTTGTCTCCTCTTATAATATGTTTAAGTATTGAAACAAACAGAAATTATGTTTTGGACAACCTTTCTGCCTTTATCAAAACTTCTCTGCTTAAATTATACTATATTTTTGTAAGGACCTGAGCACCCTTTTTTGTAACACATACAGTGTCCTCTATCCTTATTCCAAACTTACCATAAAGATATATTCCCGGCTCTACTGTTATTATCATTCCTTCTTTTAAAATTTCTTTTCCTCGTGTGCTAACTGCTGGATCTTCATGGATTTCAAGCCCCACACCATGCCCTGTTGTATGAGTAAAATACTGGCCATAACCCTCACTGGATATCAGATCCCTTGCTGCCTTATCAACATCAAAGGCTAAAACGCCTTCTTTCACAGCCTCTATCCCTGCATCATGAGCTCTCTCAACAATTGAATAAACCTTTAAAAATTCAGAATCAGGTTTTCCATTAAAAAATGTCCTTGTTATATCAGAGCAGTATCTGTTGTATATGCATCCAAAATCAATAAGCACACACTCATTTTTTTTGAGCTTTCTTTCAGAGCTTTCGTGGTGTGGCATAGCAGCATTCGCTCCAAAGGCAACTATTGTGTCAAATGACCTTGTTGATGCTCCCAACTTCTGCATCATATACTCCAGTTCCCTTGCGACCTCTATCTCCTTCATGCCAGTTTTTATCCTTGGCTTGAACATTTTAAAAGCCTTAGCAGCTATCTCACATGCCTTTTTAAGACTGGAGAGCTCCTCACCCTTTTTCATCATTCTAAAATTCTTAAACACATTTTCCTTATCCTTAAATCCATAGCCGACAAGTATCTTTGCTTTATCGTAGGTAAGTGTTGTTGAATCAAAATAAACATTTTTTAACTTCAACTCCTTTGACTTGTTGTTCACATCATTTAATATGTTTTCATAGACAACAATCTTTGCCCAGTTACATATTTCCTTGAAGTGATCCACAAACATCTTTGGTAAAAATGCTATGACATCATCCTTTGTAACCAACAAGAATGCTCCATCCTGATGGAATCCTGTAACATAATAAACATCCCTTGTGATATTAACAAATAGCCCATCAATATTTTCTTCCTTCATTTTTTTCCAGAGACCAAGTGTTCTCTCGTAATGTATGTTTTCCATTTTTCCTCCAGTTAAACCTGCCTGCCGAAGCCACTTAGGCGCTGGCAGGTAAACCTGCCGAAGCTGCCTTGGCGTAGGCAGGGTCAGGGGTTAGTAGTAAGTAATTTTACTTTTACTATCCACTATCTTTGACCTAACCAATCTTTTAATCTGCTATACATCAAACTTGTTAAATTGCTATCTATTCTTAACCATATTATACAAAATAAACCTTAAATGGTTTTAAATATTAATAATTGTTGATAGTCGGTATAAAATCTGCGGGCTAAGAGCTTCAGCCCTTATATTTTTATTTATGTTTTCTTTTTCTAATATACTTAAAACTTCTTCTTTTTTAATATTTCTTGTTAGAGAAATAGAGTTGACTAAAGTCTTTCTCTTGTGCATGAATGCTGCAGATATAAATCTTTTGTATTTTTCAAACTCATCAGCAGTTATTCTATTCTTTTTTATTCTGACAGATATAACACCTGAGTCAACCGCTGGAATAGGATAAAAATCATTTCTTGAGACATCAAAGAGATATTCAGTATCAGCTACCAAATTAACAAGTGCTGATATATAGCCATATTCAAAGCTTTCATATGATGATGTCAATTTTTTTGATACCTCTCTCTGAAGCATAAAAATTCCAGAGTCAAAGTGTGTATATGATAAAAGTTTTTCTATTATTGCTGTTGATATATGATAGGGGAGATTTCCGATGAAATATGATGTATCATAATCAATATCTGCTTCAAGGAAATCTTTGTTTATTATTTTAATTCCGTTAAATTTATTTTTTATTATATCAACCATATAAGGATCTATCTCAATCCCTGTATAATTTTCTTTGTAATCATTAAAAAGAAATTCTGTTAAAATACCCTTCCCCGGCCCTATCTCAATTATTTTTTTATCCTTTGGTGCAAGGATTTCAAACTCTTTTACAATATTTTGAGCTATCTCCTTGTTTTTTAAAAAAACCTGACTATATTTTCTCATAAAAATTTGATGACAATCACAATATTTTACTCTTTATCTCATTTATTTCAAGTATTCTTTCTATTTTAAAAAACCTTTCCTCATTTCTTTTATAGCAGAATGCTTTAAGCCCATATATTTTTTTACCACCAAAGCTTATGGTTTCAAATGCTATCGGTCTTATAATCCTTATTGATTTCTCATCGTTTGTTTTAAGATATGTTATTTTAAGCTCGGTTTCGTTCTTTATAGCGTTATTGATTATATCTGTTTTGATATTAAGTGGAGTCTCTTTCTCAGATATGTCATACTGGTACTCTGTAAGAAAATTTATTATTCTTCTGTCCATTATTATATGCTGTTTTTTCACAGGAGACTTTAAATACATTCCTTCAAGGCTTCTGCATCGAGAGAGAGCGACATATGTCTGACCATGAGCAAATACCCCCGAGCTGATATCTATTAAAACCTTATCAAATGTTTTACCCTGACTTTTATGTATTGTTATTGCCCACGCAAGCCTTAATGGAAACTGTGTAAATGAACCAGTTGCCTCAGTTCCTATCTTTTTTTTCTTCTCATCATATGTGTATCTAAACATCTCCCATTTATGTGGTTTTACTGAAACGATATCGCCGTCTTCCTTTTCAATAACTACTACATCTTCTCCATCATCATCAATATCAAAATCTACTATTATACCAATCGTACCGTTAACCCATCTCCCACGGCTGTCATTGTTTAGAAGCATCACCTGAGCTCCGCAGGCCAACCTCAACTCCTCATCTGTCGGGAAATCTGTTTCTTTAAAATTACCAGCAGTTATAGCATTAAAGATATGGATATCAGTGTTAAGCTCATTCAATTTTTTTTCATTTATCTCTTTAGCAGTTCTGTTAAGTGGGGTAAGATATATCATATATTTTTCATCATCAGGTCTCTTATTAGCTCTTTTATTCAACAGACAGAGTTCATCATCAGCTATGGTATTATTTCGTATTTTGTTGAGTATATTTATAAAACATTCATCGCTCTGTCTGTAAACCTTTTCAAGCTCAACAAACCTAAAATTCAACTTTTTAAAGACATCGGCATCAAAAAAATAGTGAGATTTATATCTTTCATTGAATATCCCTTTCTCATCCTTTTTAACAACCGGAGGAAGCTGATATAAGTCTCCAATAAATATCATCTGTATTCCTGCAAAGGCTCTGTTCTTACCTAAATTCCTTCTTAGGAATATATCTATATAGTCCAACAGATCAGCCCTTACCATTGATATCTCATCTATAACTATTGTATCCAACTGTTTATATATCTTCAATGCTCTCTCTGAAAGTTTTTCAATCTTATCCTCTGTTATGTCTGGTTTGAAGCGAAAGAATGAGTGTATGGTTTGTCCACCAACATTTAAAGCAGCAACCCCTGTTGGTGCAAGCACAACAATTTTCTTAGATGTTTTTGCTTTAAAATAGTTTAACAGCGTTGATTTTCCTGTGCCTGCCCTTCCCGTCAAAAATAGATTATCGCTTGAATACTCCATTATGTCAAACGCTTTTTTAAACTCTGGATTTATTTCGATATTCATTTAGAATTAGCTTGTTCTTTTGCACCACAGCACTTTTTATATTTTTTCCCGCTACCACAAGGGCATGGATCATTTCTACCAATCTTTGGCTTTTCCCTTTTGTATGTTTCAATCTTTGGAGCATCATCATTTTGGAAAAGATGAGCATTTTTATTAGCCCACTTTCGAACCTCATTTTCATTGTTTATATCAATGCCATCCTCAGTCATCTTCCTGTAAATACTTATTATAGTTTTTCTCATCTCAGGGGTTTTTGCCTGAGTCAATATTTCGGGAACAATGCTGTTGAGCTCAGCAATTATTTCATCATCTGTTTTTTCTTTCTTTTGAGCCTTTTGAATCTCTGGCTGTTTTTTTTCTTCTTCTTTTTTTAATGATTCCTGAACAGTTTTAACAGAGCTGTCACTCTCGCCCTGTCCTGATAACTTGCCAATAATTTTTTTTAAAAAATTCATATTTCCTCCATTAAGACAGATGTCAGCGGTCAGAGGACAGAAATCAGAAGACAGAATTTAAGGAAATTCCCTATTTATCTGATTTCTGACATCTGACTTCTGTCATCTGTTTTCTTATCACTAATCACTAACCACTAATTCAGCTGTTCTTCAACTATTTTAATAGCCTTTTCAACCTTTATCAAAAAGTCTTTTTCATCATCTATTATAAATCGCCTCTTGTGCAATGACCATGCATCCTGAGTTTTTCTATCGAGCTCAACAGCTAATTTATGTCCCTCATTTCTTGTAGATGACAACTTATATAACTCAGGGGATGATGGAGATTTTAGATGAATGAGAATATCATATCTATCAAGTTCATCATTCATATTCGTTCCAACAGATTTTATAAAATCAACATCAGAGTCCTTTGGCCAGTATGCTATCCCGTCAAGCGTTCCCCTATCACAGAGCTGAATCTTGTCAGGATAAAGCTTTTCATACATATCCTCAAGCTCCTTTATTGTAAAGTATATAGCTCTTTGAATATGCTTCATAGCATCATCACCCTTTATCCTCGGAAATCCTCCGCTGTAAAGTATCGATGCTGCTTCAGGGACAGATATAAAATATGACGGATATTTTCTTTGAATTATTTCAATTATAGAAGTCTTTCCAGCTGATGGCCCACCAGTAAAAGCTATTCTTTTTATCTTCTTCATTTAACCTTTTCTTTTTTAATCTCTCTCATATATGAAGCAAGTGCTATTGAGTAAAGCTTTGTCATAGGTGAATCAGTCCTTGAAGGAAGTATAACAGGAAAGTTTGCACCTGCAAGTATTGTTGCCGATCTACATCCTGCACCAAAAAATGAAAGAGTTTTATACATCGCATTTGCTGCATCAAGATCGTCAAGAACAACGAGATCCACATCACCCGGCACAACCGCATCCTTTATTCCCTTTTCCATAGCCAGCTTCTTTGAGAATGTTATATAAACATCGTATGGACCTTCTATTACACAGTCTTGAATTTTACCCTCTTTATTCATTTTTATAAGCTCAACAGCATCCATAGTACTTGGTATCTTTGGATTTGGTTTTTCAACAGGGCATAGGATTGATATTTTTGGCTTATCAACACCTAAAAGTTTAAATACACTAACTGCATTATTAATGATCTGAACCTTCTGTTCAAGGGTTGGTTCAATAACAACAGCAGCATCGGTAAGTGCAAAAAACTTATTATAATTATCAAGCTTAAAGAGGACAAAGTGTGATATTAATCCTCCCTCCTTAACAGCACCTATATCCTTTCTCAAAATCGCCTTCATATAGTACTTTGTATCAATAAGTCCCTTTACAAGGAAATCACCCTTCCCATCCCTTATAAGCTCAACAGCAATGTTTGCCATGTTCGGAATATCATTTTCATTTATTATTTCAAAAAATTTTTTGTCAATGCCAACCGTATCAAGATACTTCTTAACATCTGCTTCTGGTCCTATAAGTGTTCCACCAGAAATAATTTTTTTATCTATTCCCATCCTCATAGCTTCAAGAACTTCTGTGTTATTTGCCCCTGGGACAATAACCCTGTTTGACATACCACTGACCATATTCACAAGCTCATCATAATCTTTGAACTTTATCATAATGCCCTCCATTCAGAGAAGTCAGATCTCAGAAAACAGAAGCCATAAATCAACAAGAATTAGAGTTTAACTCCTTTTATTCCCCATTCTGGCCTCTGACTTCTGACATCTGTTTTCCATCTCCTAATTATAGACCTTTATTTTTTTAGGATTTTTTAAAGCACTTTCACATGCAACCATCAAAGCCGTCATCTCATCACCACCCGGATAAACTATCACGGGTGCAATCCAACCAACCCTCTTTTTAATCTCAGGAACTATATACTCATCATCATAAACTATGCCACCAGTTAAAACTATAGCATCAACCTTACCCTCAAAAACAGCAGCAGCAGAGGCTATCTCCTTTGAAATCTGGTACGCCATAGCAAGGAGTATTTCCTTTGCTTTTTCCCTCGTAGCTAATTCTGGTTTAAGCCCTGATGAAACCTCACCAGTTTTTATATATTTTTTTATAGCAACAATATCGCTCGTTCCTAAATAAGCCACAAGTCCACCCTTACCTTTTATCTTAAGCTTGATTTCATCATAAGTGTATTTCCCTGAAAAACACATCTTTGCAAGTCCACCTGCAGGAACTCCACCACTTCTCTGCGGAGTGAATGGCCCCTCACCATCAAGAGCATTGTTAACATCAACAACCCTTCCATTCTTGTGAGCACCTATTGATACTCCTCCGCCACCATGCATAACTATTAAATTTGATTCTTCATACGGTTTTCCCAACTGTCTTGCAGCATGCCTTGCAACTCTTTTTTGGTTTAGAGCATGAAATATGGATGTCCTCGGATTTTCAGGCATACCAGAATATCTTGCTATAGAATCCATTTCATCAACCACAACAGGATCAGCAATGAATGCCTTAACCTTTATCTCATCTGCTATGCTCCTTGCTATTAATCCACCTAAGTTTGATGCATGATCTCCCCATTTACAAGTCTTCAAATCTTCTAACATTAAATCGGTTACCTCATATGTACCACTTTCTATTGGTTTTAACATTCCACCCCTTCCTATAACTGCATTTATTTCAGATAAATCTATATTATTTTCTTTAAGCGATTCCATAACAATATTCTTTCTCATATCAAACTGAGCAGTTATCTTCTGATTTTCAAATGGCTTTAAATCATCCTGAGCATATCTGACAACCTTATGAAATACAAGCTTCCTTCCTTTAAAAAAACTGACCTCATCGCTTGTAGAACCGGGGTTTATAACAAGTATTCCATAATTGCTCATAACGCCTCCAATAAGACAGAAGTCAGCGGTCAGAGGACAGAAATCAGAAGACAGAATTAAGGTAATTCCTTATTTCCGTCCCTGCCTACTTCCTACTGCAGACAGGTATTGGGCACTGACCTGACCCTCAGTAATTACTATTCATCAGCCATATTAATATTATAGCTACCACAACCGTCTCTCTTCACTTTTAATTATACAATTTTTTTTATAACTTGGAAATTGATTATAAATTTTTACAGCGGTGATGAATAATTTTTTTATAAATGGAGAAAAATTGTATAACAGGGAAGAATTTTTGCAGTTAAATTTTTGATGTAAAAAAACCTCAGGATTTTATAAAATATCCTATAATAAAATGTTTTTGGGGATACTCTGGAACACCCTAATAGCATTTTCTAAGGACCACGAAGGCGTATTTGGAATTTCAAAGTGTCCATCATTTGAATTTCTGTCATATCAAATACAGAAGTTCTTAAAGACTCAAGTAGTCTTTTTGTAAAATTCTTAATACTGCCAAATGACTTTTTGATTTCTTCCATGAGCAGGGAGCCATTTTCCATCAGTTGATTGATAATGTGAGCAATTTGCAAAAGAAGGTAAAAGTTCTTTAACGCAACAATGTGTTTACTGTAAGGGTGTTCCAGATTGTATCCCCAGTTTTTTTGTGCATTAAATCCTTCATTCTCAATCTTCCATCGTAGTCTACCTCCTTTTGCTATATCTTTAACACTATATTTATCAACACTAAAGTTTGTAAGCCATACAAATCTTTTTTGCTGGTTCCCTTTCATTTCAATACATTCTATTACATTTACATCTAAGCTGCCAATATATTGTAATACATTATCTGCCCAATAAAACTTTTGTTTTATCCCATTGTTATTGTATTCAATATGTTTATCAGGATTGATCTTTTTTAGGGTTTCATATTCCTTATAAACCTCTGGCATAGAACCCTCTTTGAATGTTATTATATATTTCCATTTGTTTTTGTTGCATATGTCTATAACTGGTTTGTTTGCATATAAACTATCTAATAATAAACATATCTCAAGTTGTGGAAACTTTTTCTTTAGTTTCTCACTTAACCTGTAAAATGCTTTAAGTTCACAATCTTGTTTCAAAACTCCCTCACTTTCATTCTCAATGAATTCTGTCTCAACACTGAATGCCATCCCATTAGATATTATTTTCGCTTCCAATATAGAATGGTAATAAAATAGAACCTTACCTTTCTTCTTCTTTTTTAAACAATGTGGACAGTGATAACCTTTAAATGTTAAATATCCACTCCCATCTATTGCTATCGGGTAACTCCCGTTAATCTTACACTTACTAAAACTTTTATTCCTGATTAACCTGTTTATCATTTTTTCCCTTATTCTTGTGAGTTCTACTGGATCAAGCCGTTCAAGTAGGTATTCCAGTGTCCCATCATAAGGAATACGCTCTAACTTTTCTCTGCTTAATAGTTTTATGTTATTTATCATCGCTTCGGTGTCTAATTCATAGTTAATCTGCCTTTTGGAACCTAATTTTAATAAAAATAACAATATCCCTACCCATATCATCACTGGTAGTTCATAGCTCGTCATATTCTTCTTTCGGGGATCTTTCATATCCCTTAACCATTGCCGATATTCTGGAAAAAAGTGCCGCATTGTCTTGTATAGTATCTGTTTCATTCCTCTTCCTTTTTATCTCTTCTTCTTAAAAAGTTTCTTCTCTATTCCACTGTTCTCCTTCCTCAACCCTTCCTCTATAAGGTCTATCAATCTTATTTGCTTCTTATGTAGCTTTATTAACTCCGCTCGTGATTGTCGGTACCTCTGGTAGTTCCTTGTATATCGCTCATACTCTTGGACTTCTTCTTTCCTTATTGTCCTTGTTTTTGCCTTACCTCCCTCGCTCCGATAATGCATCCATACTTCATGTAATTCCCCTCTTTCACATTTACATCCCTTTTTGCCACACTTGAGTTTCGTCTTGTATATCCCACCCTTAACTAATCCCCTTATCACTAAAAATGTCTCTATTAATTCCCTCTCATCATCAAACAATACTCTTAACTCCTGCCGATATTTGCCTATATCCATAATCGCCTCCTTTTCTTATCTTAATACTATTATACTATATAACATTAAGATTGTCAATCATAAAACCCTTTTGCGAAAAAATCACTTTTTGCCTATCTCGGTTTATTCTTGGGTGTATTCTTATTTTGATTGGTGTTTTTGGGTGTCTTAAAGGTGAGAAGAATTTTTATTCATCAGGGCTGAAATTTTTATGTTCTTATTTATTTTTATAGAATAATCTTATATGAAAAAATGCTTGATATTTTATAACTCACAGAACAGTGAAAACTTAATAATCCTTGAACGAGTCAAGAGAATTTTAGAGAAAAGCGGGATAGATGTCAAGGAGCTCTGCATATCAAAAGATCAGTGTGAAAATATTGATGTTGATTTTGCAGTATCAATTGGAGGTGATGGAACTGTTCTTTATGCATCCCATTACTTAGCTTATAAGGACATACCACTGATTGCTATAAAAGCTGGTGGGCTTGGATTTTTAAGCAGTGTTGAAGTAAACGAGCTCGAAAATTTTATAAACAATTATTTGGGTAATAACTATAAGATAATAAACAGAACACTGTTAAAAATAAAAATAAAAGATAAAGAGTTTGTAGCCTTAAACGATTGCGTGATTAAGTCAAGGGATCTGAGAACATTTTATACAGAGATATTTTTCTTCAATGATAGAATAAGCACATACTTCTCAGATGGAATAATCATATCAACTCCAACAGGCTCAACAGCATACAACCTGAGTGCTGGTGGACCAATAATACATCCACATTCAGCCGTTATGGTTATAACACCAATATCACCGCACACACTTACACACAGGCCCGTGGTTCTCCCTGACAAATCATACCTCAAAATAAAGGCATATGAAAAACATTCTCCAAAGAATACAAACATTGTTGTATCACTTGATGGACAGATTACCATTGATTTGGCTGACAGCGAACTTGAGATATCAATATATGAGAAAAATCTCAAAACCATAGTTTCAAAAAATTATTCATACTTTGAAGTGTTGAAAAAAAAGCTTAGCTGGGGTGAAAGGGATGATTGAACTTCTTGATATACATAACTTTGCAATAATAAAGGAACTCACAGTAAAATTTTCTGATGGGCTCAATGTTTTCACCGGCGAGACAGGTGCTGGCAAATCAATAATAGTTGAGTCTGTGGCCTCACTGTTTGGTTCAAAGATATATTCAAAGTTAGAGCAACCCCTTATGATAAGGGGAGTGTTCAAACTTTCAGAACCACTTGCTGAAAAACTTTCATCAAAAAGAAGTATTGAGATAAAAAGAGTAGTTGAAACAAATGGAAGGTCAAAGTATTATGTAAACTCAAAACCTGAGAGCCTTGCTTATATATCAAACATATCAAAGTTTGTTATAGATTTTCACTCTCAGATGGAAAATGATCTGATTTTTTCACCATCCAAACAAATAGAAATTGTTGACTCATACAGCAATACAGCAGATGAACTCAAAAAATTTCAGGAGCTTTATCATAAAAAAATTGAAATTGAAAACAGGATAAAAAACATCTCCCTTTCTGAGGAGGAAAGAGCAAGGCTGCTTGATCTCTACACATATCAGTACAACGAGATAAACACCGCAGATATAAAAGAAAACGAGGATATAGAAATAGAAGAGATGATATCAATATATAAAAACTCAGCAAAGATAAAAAAAATCTTGGACTCTATAAAAAAGAATATAGATGATGATGGAGGAATCAAGAGCCTTGTTTATAATATAATAAAAAATCTTGAAGAACTCAGCACAATGGATTCATCACACACAAACCTTAACTCTCAGGCTGAAGCAATAGAAACAAACTCAAAACTTTTGAGCGAGGAAGTAACCCAGCTTCTTTCAAGATATAATTTTAATGATATCGATATAGATAAATACATTGAAAGGGATGAGCTGATAAAAAAACTTAAAAAGAAATATGCACCGGATATAAAAGGAATAAATGAAAAAAAGATAGAACTTTTAAAAAAGATAGAAGAGCTTTCTCAAACAGATGAAAAGAAAGAGAACCTGAACAAAGAAATTATAAACATAACAAATGATTTGGAGAAGTTATCAAAGGTTATTGATAAAAAAAGAAAGAAGTCTGCCCAGAGTCTTTCAGATGAGATATTTAAAGAGCTTAAGCGGCTTGGGTTTGAACATTCAAGTTTTAAGATAATGATTGATGAGGCTGATGAATACAATCAATACGGTAAGAATACGGTTGAGTTTCTATTTACTGCAAATCCTGACCAACTTCTAAAACCTATAAAATATATAGCAAGTGGTGGAGAGATTTCAAGAATAGTTCTTGCTATTAAAACAGTCTTTTCAGAAAAGAGCGATTCATCAACCCTTATCTTTGATGAGATTGACTCTGGCATAGGCGGCAACACCGCCTTTGCAGTTGGCAAAGCAGTGAGCAAAATATCAAAGAACAAACAAATACTTTTAATAACCCATATGCCACAGGTTGCCATATACGCTGATAAACATTTCAAGGTGGTTAAGAATTATAAAAATCAGCAGACATATGTTGATCTTGTTGAACTCAATTCATCCGATGAAAGGGTGAAAGAAATAGCAAGGATGTTAGGATCAAGCTACTCAGAGGATACAGCAATAAACCATGCAAAGAAGCTGTTGAACAATATAAAAGATTAAAACCTGCAGCAAGTTATTTCCTTATTTTACCAATCTCAGATATCATATCACTGTGTATGATTGAGTTGGTTGCAATGACTTCCTCCCCCCAATTGAGCACGGAATTCATATCCAAATTCCATGGATTACCAGAAAAATCTGAAACCATACCACCAGCTTCCTCAATTATTATCCTTCCAGCTGCAACATCCCATGGTTTAAGACTGTACTCCCAGTACCCATCCAGTCTCCCTGATGCAACGTATGCCATATCAAGGCTTGCAGCACCACATCGTCTTATATCATGTGATTTTTTTAAAAAATGAGAATAGTAAGAACAATAAAATTCAGCCCTCTCAGCCCTGTCATATGCAAATCCTGTGGCCAAAAGTGATTCTGAAATTGAAAGAACCTTTGAAACAAAAATTCTTTTATCATTAAGATAACTTCCCAGATCCTTTACTGCCCAGAACATCTCATTCTTTATGCAATCATAGACTATTCCAAATCTTATAACGTTATCACAGAGAAATCCTATTGACACAGCAAAGTGTGGAAACGAATGAGCGAAGTTAACAGTTCCATCAAGCGGATCCACTATCCAGATTCGGTTTCTATCCTTTATATTTTTAAGCCCTTCCTCTGCTATTATGGAATCATCTGGAAAATTATCCATTATATTTTTTTCTATAATCTCTTGAGACTTTATATCAGCAGCTGTCACAGGGTTTGCTCTTCCCTTTAGCTTATAATCAGTATTTCCAAAATATTTTTTAATTACCTCACCAGCTTCAATGGCTGCCTTTTTTGCTGTATCAAACTCTTTCATATTTTAATATTTAAACCTACCCTTCTCTATATCAATCATATCTTTATATATATAAACAAAAACATCGCTGAATGATTCATCATTACCGTTATACTTTCTTATATAATTTATAAGCTCTTTCTTGATATCCTTAACAATTTTTTTGTTTATGAGAGTATCTATATAAAGCCTATCAAAATCATATGGTTTGATAAGGTTATATTCGTTATCCTTGAGTATATCGGCACCAGCACTGCTTCTTTTTATTATGATCATACTCCTTTTATCAAAATAAATCAAAGCCCACTTATCAGGGTCAAAAAGTTCATAATAATAAGGCCTTTGAAAGTTATAATTTTCTTTTCCTATTTTTGTCTGATAGCCTTTAATTTTCGCATGAGGATGGATTGAGATTACCGCCATATCAAACCCATACTTGTTTGAAAATTTCTCCCAACTATCCTTTGTTGTATAAGCCTCAAGATGCTCTGGAAGCATATCAAGGAAGAGATACCTTCCATCCATAAATGTCTTTACAACTCCATAGAGTTCACTATCCAAAAACCCACCAACGTTATAGCCATTGTATATCTTTAAATTCTTAAAATATTTAATGTTATCCTTTATAAAATCAACTGATGAATAACTGCCAAAAGATGAGTAATATTTGTTGTTTATGAGATCAGAGTTTTCTATTACTGATGCCTTATAAAAAATATAATAAAAAGGTGCAATAAAAACAACTGAGCATAAGATTTTAAATTTAATATTTGAAAAATATTTTTGAAAAACTTTGATGAATATCATCGATACAATTATAACTGCATAGATATTAAGCCTTGTGTATAAAGCTGCTGAGATGATAAAGAAAAGAAGCAGAAATACTTCAATAAAATCTGTTTTTTTAGTTTTTAAAAAATTATAAAGATAAACAACAATTGTTATAATGGCAAACACATAAAAGTAAAATAAATTTAAATCAACTATATCTGGTGCTTGCCACTCATTTATATATCTCTGACAATCAGCAAGATTTGAAAAGTGGAAGAAAAATACTGAATATATCTGATATCCATATGGGTTTATAAGGGTTGATACAAAAACTGTGATAAGTATTGTTAAATACTTTTTGCTCCTATCAAATTTTATTTTTTTTGTATCACCATATATGTATCCAAGATTTTCGTTAAAAAGCATACCAGAAAAGTATATAGCAATCATTATCAGACCATATGTATATCCCGGATGAATATTTGCCCATAGAATAAACATAACAGCTATCTCAATCAGCGTTTTTGAACTAAGGGAATCATCATCAGTTATTCTATTCAGCAATATAAAGAGCAATATAAATAAAATGACTGAATAGTTATCAGGCCTTAGATCAAGAAGATTGATCGCAGAGAAAAAGAATGCCGGCAAAAGCCATATTATATTGAAGTATGAAACCTTGAATGATTTTACTAACAATGAGAACGAAAAACCCATTAAAAACATATTAAACAGTTTTAAAATATAAAGTGACCTATAACCGTCTAAGGAATATACTAAATAGTATATAAGCTGTGTTAACCATTCAGTATCTATCCACTGTGTCCCATATTTTGTCCAGCTCATAAAATCAAATCTTGGGACTGTAAAATTTTCAACAATATATCTTCCGCTTGCAATATGCCAGCCGATATCTGGATTTGATATGGTAGAAATAATCATGGGCAGGCTTATCAAAAACCCTGCGAGAAAATAAAACAAAAACTCTCTTTTGTCCTTATTAAACATAATAAACTCACTCCTTAACTTGCACTTTTCTACGCTTTGTTCTCTATATGTATTTTTGCATCAACACCAAATATATATGATATTAGAGCAGACCTTGCCCACATACCATTTCTCTCCTGCCTCCAATACATCGCCCTCGGATCATCATCAACCTCAACGCTTATCTCCTCCCTTCTTGGCAGAGGATGCATTATTATTGCGTCCTTTTTTATTATATCAAGGTGTTTTTTGGTAAAAGAATACTTTGAATAATCAATCTTTTTTGATTCTCCACTTTTATCATGCTCATCCTGTATCCTTGTCATATATATGGCATCAGCCTCTTTTATTCCCTCTTCAAAATTTTCTGTCTCATAGTAAGATATGTTTTTTTTATTTAAAAAATCTATAACATCCCTTTCCATTTTAAACTCGGGAGGAGCGATATAGACAAGCTTCATATTCTTGTAGTTCTCCATGAGAAAACTCAGTGACCTAACCGTTCTTCCTCTTTTTAAATCACCAACCATCGCTATTGTCTTTCCATCAATTACTCCACCAAAACTTCTGTAAAGTGTATAAGTATCAAGCAGAGCCTGAGTTGGATGCTGATCCTTGCTTGATCCAGCATTTATTATTGGAACAGGCCTTTTTGTTCTGTTCATAAGCCACGCAGATTTTTCAACGAAGTTTTGAGCAGGATGCCTCATTATTATGAGATCAACATAGCTTGAAAATGTTCTTATGGTATCCTCAGGGCTCTCTCCCTTGTACTCCGATGATATTGAAGCATCTCTTATCTCTGAAGTTTTTATACCGAGTATGTGACAGGCGTTTAAAAATGATAAAAAAGTCCTTGTTGATGGCTGTATGAAATAAAGCATAGCTCTTTTATGATTCAATAGCGATGATGCAAAATTCATTCCTTCCTTTGTTTTTGTTATTCTTCTGAGTGTGTTTGCTATCCTGAATATGTACTCCAGTACCTCCCTGTTGAACTGCTGTGCAAAAAGGCAATCATAAATGCGGCCTTCCCTCATAAAGTGGGATATTTTTGTTTCTATAGGCATAGATAAAAACTTATCCCAGTTTTTTTCTATCTCCATCATCTCAATTGTTCTTTCCATAAATCTCCTCTAAATAGGGTTTTACACAATAAGAATATTTTACCTTTTTTATAATTTAAAAACTTATAAATTTTCTTTACAGGGCAAAAGATCATAATTTGCTAAAATGTAATTATGAAAAAAATAATATATGTATCAGCGATTGTTTTGATCATTATTATTGTTCAACAATACAGATTTTTAATATACAGCAATATCATCTATATAAAAGGGAATATAGAAATAAATGAAGAATTAAAAAAAGATATAAAACCCGATACAATGCTTTATATAATAATACAAAATGAGAAGGATACAACCTTTGCTATATCAGAGATCATAAATCCGGTCTTTCCTGTAAGCTTCAGGATAACCAGAAAAAATGTTTTATATCCCGATATATCCACATTTAAAATAAAGGTATACGCAACTTTAAACAAACACGGCGAGGTTGGTAATATTAAAAGCGGGGATATGTTTTCTCAGACATCAAAAACATATATCATTTCTAACAGATTGAAGTTAAGAATTGATGAGGTGAAGGATTGAATCACCTTTTCTGGTTATAAATATTCATTGCTATATCTATTCCCTTTAAAACTATTATTTTAGCTATCTCAGGGATCATTGCAAACACCTTTTTCATCTCATCTCTTTCATATCCATCATATCTTGAAAGAACATACGAAACAAGATCAACTCCTTCCTTCTTAGGCCCTGTTCCAATCCTTATGCGAGCTATATCCTCAGTCTGGAAGTTTGATATAACAGACTTCATACCATTATGCCCACCAGCACTACCCTTTTTTCTTATCTTTATCTTACCAGTATCTGTATCTATATCATCATATATAACAATCAGATCTCTTGGAGCAATGGAATGATAATCACAAAACTTTTTTAATGCTATGCCTGAGTTGTTCATATATGTGAGAGGTTTTACAAGATATGACCTGCTGCCGGCTATTTCACCTGAGGAATACTCTACCTCAGATTTAAAGCCTTTGAAATCTTTGAAATTAAAGTAATCCCTTATAGAATCCAGAGCATCAAAGCCTGCGTTATGCCTTGTATTCTTGTACCTCTCACCAGGATTGCCAAGTCCAACAAAGCATATGATATCCATTTATAACCTTTACAGTAAAACAGAAGCTTATTTTTTATCTTCCTTCTTTGCTTCTTTTGCTGGGGCTTCCTTTGCTGGCTCTTCTCCCTCAGCTGGCTTCTTTCCCTTTTCTATAACCTCTGGCTGGGTAGTAGCCTCTGCTGGCTGTGGTTGAGCCACAACCTCTTCCTTAGCTGTAACGATGCTTATTATAATATTTTCTGGATTATCCCTTAATTCAAATCTTTCTGCTTTTATATCCTTTACTCTAACTATATCTCCTATCTTGAGAGGAGCTATATCTATTGTTATCTCCTGAGGTATATCAGCAGGAAGACATCTTATGTTAAGCTCCCTCATATCATACTCTATAAGACCACCCTGAGTTTTTACCCCATAAGGCTCCCCTGTAAATTTTATTGGGACCCTTATATCAACCTTCTTATCCATAAGAACTCTATTAAAATCAACATGAATTATTTTATCAGTAACAACGTGCTTTTGAATATTTTTGATTATAACCTTTTCCTCAGTATCATCATACTTTAAAGTTACGACTGAATTTTTAGAATCCTTTAAAATCTTTAACAAGTCATTAATGCTTACTGAAACAGTTATAGGTTCTTTCTTTCCACCATATATAACACCCGGGACCATTTTAGAATCTCTTAAATTCTTTAACTTACCTCTGACTCCTGCATCAGCTCTTTTAGCAGCATTTATAATAATATTATCCATACAATCCTCCGATAAAAATCAATCAATCAAATCTTATGACTTTATTATCAATAAAATCAAGCCTATAATAAGATTTTACCAAATTTTTGAAGCTAATTAGCAGGAATATATTTTTTTAATCAAAAAGTTCACTTATTGATTCTCTTAAATGATTCCTTCTTATCGCCTCTCCAAGTATATTTGCAACTGTAACGCACTTGATCTTATTGCTTTTTGAAATATCAAATGGTATCGTGTCAGTGATAACTATTTCTTCTATATCAGAGTTGTTCAATTTGATCACTGCATCCTTTGAAAGCACACCATGCGTTGCAAATGCTATTATCTTTGCTGCTCCCGCTGCCTTGATTGAGGATGCAACAGCTGCTATTGTTCCTGCGGTATCAATCATATCATCAAATATCAAACAGTTCATGTCCTTAACTGAGCCTATTATGTTATAAACCTCAGCCATGTTTGGTTTTGGTCTTCTTTTATCAACTATGACAAGTCCTAAATCAAGCCTTTTTGCAAATGATCTTGATCTATCTACACTTCCTATATCAGGAGAAACAACAACAGTATTGCCAAGGCTCATATCCTTTATATAATCAAGGAATACAGGTCTCGCATAAAGATTATCCACTGGTATATCAAAAAAACCCTGAATCTGAGGGGCATGAAGATCTATTGTTATAACTCTATCAGCTCCTGCTTCAGTTAAAAGATTTGCAACAAGCTTTGCACTTATAGGAACCCTTGGCTCAGCCTTTCTGTCAGCCCTTGCATATCCAAAATATGGAATCACTGCAATAATCTTTGATGCACTTGCTCTCCTGAATGCATCTATCATAATTAGCAGTTCCATAAGATTTTCATTGACAGGATTACAGGTTGACTGAACCACATAACAATCAACGCCACGAACATTTTCAAGTATCTTTACATTTGTTTCACCATCAGCAAACTTTGAAACCCTTATCTTTCCAAGTGGGATTCCAAGCATCTCAGATATCCTGATTGCAAGAGATGGGTTTGAACTGCCAGAAAACAATTTCAGCTCTCCAGCCTCCCAGTATTTCTTCATAATCACCTCTTTTTTTCTTTGATTATCTGCCTTGCTCTTGCTATGGCAAGAGCATTATCAGAAACATCATCCGTTATCGTGGAACCAGCACCTATAAGAGAATTTTTTCCAACATTTACGGGTGCTACAAGGTTTGTGTTAGAGCCTATAAACGCTCCATCACCAATCACAGTTTTATTTTTTTTGATCCCATCATAATTACAGGTTATTGTCCCAGCACCAATGTTTACATCACTGCCCATTTCAGTATCACCTATATAACTCAAATGCTGGACCTTGGATCTCACACCAATATTAGATTTTTTTATCTCACAGAAATTACCAATCTTAGCAAACTGTCCTATATTTGACTGTGGCCTAATATGTGAGAACGGTCCTACAGATACATTCTCCCCTACTACACTATCTGATATTACACAGAAGGCCTTTATATTAGAATTATTATTTATAACAGAGTCCTCTATTATCACATCAGGACCTATCAAACAGTTTTCACCTATCACAGTCTTGCCATATATATATGTGTTTGGATATATAACACTATCCCTGCCAATTTTAACATCTTCAGATATCCATGTTAAATCCGTTGATTTTATTATAACACCATTTCCCAGATGTTTTTTAGCATTCTTAACATAATATCTTTTTTCAAGATCAACGAGAGCCTCTTTAGAATTTGGTCCATAAACCTCATCGCTATCCTTTACGGAAACAGAAGATATAACTCCACCTTTTTTATATACTTCATTAACAACATCCGTAAGAAAGATCTCTCTTTTTGGCCCCTTTGGTTTTATACACTTTAAAGCCGCAGATAATTTTTTTACATTAAAAACATATATTCCACTGTTTATCTCTCTGATACTATGTTCTTCATCACTCAGCTCTGATTCCTCAGTTATTGCTGTTATACGCCCTCTTTTATCCCTTATTATCCTTCCATAGTTTGATGGGTCATCAAGAAATGCTGTAAGCAAAACGACATCAGCCTTCTTATGTTCGAAATCCCTGATCATTTTCACAAGTGTACTTCTTTTGATAAGCGGGACATCTCCTGAAAGAATTACAACAGTCTCATATCTTCTTATGCTATCAAGCGATTCAATAACAGCCTCACCACTCCCTTTTAAAACCTTCTGCTCAATGAACTCCACCTCAATATTATTGATATTGCCCCACCTGTTTATGCTATCAATAACAAGTTCTTTTTTATGTCCAACAACAACTTTTATATCAAAACCACTTATACCTTTGAGTTTATTAAGAATATTATAAATGATAGGTTTGTTATCAAAAGAATGTAAAACCTTTGGTAAATTTGATTTCATTCTTGTTCCAAGCCCTGCTGCAAGAACCAGAAATGTTTTTTCCATACTTAAATTTTACTAAATTTTGATAGTTTGAATTTATTTTTATTTATTTTAATATAAATAAATTTAAAAAATTAATAAAATATAACCAAGGAGAGTTATATGCACATCACAAAGGAACAGATATATTACTATGATACAGATGCTGAGGGTGTTGTTTATTATGGTAATTATATGAGATTTTTAGAAGTGGCCCGCACAAAGTTTGTTGAGGATTTAGGCTTTAATTTGAAAAAGCTTGCCGATGATGGTTTTCTTTTTGCAATAAGAAAACAGGAGATAGATTATAAAGCACCAGTATTCTATGGTGAGACAATAGAGATAAGAACAAGGGTAGATGAGATAAGCCCTTACAGGATGAGATTTTACTATGAAATTTATAACTCAAAGGGTCAAAAGACAACAGTTGCAAGGACTGATATGGTGAGCGTCAACAGAAGTTTTCATCTCTCGGAGATGTCTGAGGATCTTTTTAATAAAGTCAAAGAGACAATAGAAAAAGAGGGGCATTAGTAAATATTGCCAAATTTACCAATGAATGTGGCATGTTAGTTATCTGGTTGTTTAGTTGTTTGGTTATTTAATCATCAAGATGTAAACAGATAAAATTAGTTGTTTAGGAAAGAACCAAAAGTAACCTCGTAGCTTACTTTTGGTTAGCAACAAAATAATATTAAAATATAATCATAAATTTACCCAAACCCGAAGTAACCTACGAGGTTACTTCGGGTTGTAGTGTATAAAATTGTGGACAAAGTCAGGTATATATTTTCAGGCAGTTCCTATAATATTAGGCGGGTTGGATAATAATTTTTTGTATTCATCTTCCAGATATTTTATATATTCTTTACCACACAGTTCCTCCAATTCTATTAAAACCATTGACACTGATTTATATGAATTAGTTGGCAAATCTTTAAAATATCTATATTTTTTGTATTCTGGTTTCCATAAATGTTGTAAGAATTGATGCAGTGATACAAATAAACTAAAAAGAATTTTATCAGCAGTATGGGGTGGTACGACTCCTAAAATGGTTGACTTTTTCTCGGGGAAGCGTATATGAACAGTAAGTGGCCATAATTCATGTGAAATCATTTTTACTGCGGAATATCTAACAATACCATTTTTATTTTTTAATAATTGAAAAAACCATGGGAAAAGGAAATCAGGGCTCTTATTCACATCATGTAGAAAATATATAACTGAAATGGCTCTTACAAAATTTTTCTGTCTCCATTCTTCAGTAATTCTCTCATAATTTTCTGGCGCAAGATTTACCTGTTCCCGTATTTCCTCGTATTTTTTTATATCATTATCGGTTCTATATAATACTTTTTTCACTGCTAAAGAGGCCAGCCTACAATTTTCACTGTCCCCATTTAAAATAATCTCAAAACATTCCTTGATACTGTTCATATAAGTTTGTCCCCTTAATCATTTTTACATATATTATATATTATAATAAAAAAAGCAGAAGTCGAAATGATTATCCGATAATATAATCTGCAGTCTTAACTTTCAGTTTTTATATAGATTATAAGACATTATGATATTATGATTCTAAAAACCTCTTTTTGTTAAATAAAAGTTTATAGATTATTAGTGAAAACACAAATAATATTATAATCTTATAAATATTGGTTATATGCAGAAAGTATAAGTCTTGACTATAATTTTTATCTATCTTAAAAAATTTCATTAAAAAGGATAGTAAAAAGAAAAACACTACATATACCATAGTAGGATTTTTGGAAACACAGATACTCATTCCAATTATTAAAGAGTAAAAAAATGATATTAAATAAATTATCAAAATGGCTATGAGGATATCAAAATTAAAAATATTTACCAAAGGAATCTTAAACAAAGATACTATATAAAAAACAACAAGGCTAGATAAAAAAGAAATCAAACTCAATCCTAAAACCTTACCTATTAATATCTCAAATAATTTAACAGGCATGGATAATAAAAAACTATCTATTCCATTTCTTTTTTCAACTAAGAAAATTTCACTTGCAAAAATAGTTATAAAAATAATTGAATGAGATCCTAATATCCCATAAAAGATATTTAAAAAAATTGCTTTATTTGCATCAATTGTATTAAATCCTTTCATCAACATAAAAAAATCCATAAAACCAATAAGTATAACTGACAGATAATAAATTGGAGATCTTAAAATTAATTCTGATGTATGTTTTAGAAACAAAAATATAATTTTCATAATAAAACTATTTTCTCCTTGTTGATTATAAAAAAAGGTAAAGAAGAAAGTATTAAAGAAAAAATCAGAACTAAAGAAAGATTAGATTTTAATAATTCAATAGTTATTTTATATTTTTCTACATAAGGTAACAAAAAAACAAAAAATAATATAAGAAAAAAAACAAGAAGATAAGATAGGGAATTACCGTATCTTGTCTGAATAGTAAAAAAACCATTCCATGCTATTAGTATAGGTGATAATATGATTAAAATCATAAATGGCATATAAAAATCCAAAAATAATGCTCTTTTAAATATAAGAAAAAGCAAAAAGAAATAAAAAAATAAATTAATAAAAAGATAAAAAAAGGATATTAATAATTTGCTAAAAAATATTTCATAAATTGAAACACCTGATGATAATAAAATGTCTATTATTTTATTTTGTTTTGTTTCTAAAAAAAATTTATTAGCGTAAAAAGAATTAAAGATTATCAAAAAAAATATGCCAATTAAGAAAATTGTTATATTAAAATAACCCAAAGATTTATTCTTTAAGACTGGATAAATAGAATAAAGCATTACAGCCTGCAAAAATAATGTTTCAACTATACTCCTCAATGAAAACAATTTTTTAAAATCAAAAATAATTAATGAAAAACTATTTTTCATTTCTTTCCAAAATCTTAAAATATATATCCTCTAAACTATGTTCTTTCTTTGAGAATTCAAGTAATTTTATAGAATATTTAGCACATAGATTGTTTATGCTTTCCAAATCTATGTTGTTGTCAGTTTCAAAGTTTATTTTACTGCCCTCTAAATTAAATGGACAGTTTAGTTCCTTGAACATTAAATCAATATTAGTTTTGTTATCCGTTTCAAAAACCAATATATACTTTTTCTTAAGAAAAACATTGTTTTTTAATTTTGAGACATCTCCAGATATAACAATCCTTCCATTTTCAAGTATCATTATCTCATCAGTAATCTTTTCAATCTCATCCAAATCGTGTGAGGTTATAAAAATACCGATATTATTATTTTTGGATAAATCTAATAATAAGTTTCTAATTGTTAGTCTTGACTGTGGATCTAATCCTGACATTGGCTCATCCATGATCAAAAACTCAGGTTTATGTATCAACGCTCTTACTAACGAAAGCTTTTGCATCATACCTTTAGAATATTTTTTTACTTTTTCATCCTTATATTCAAATATTTCAAGAGCTTTTAATAATGGAATAGAATTATTTTCAGTATCTTTTTTTGTTAATCCGTAAATAGAACCAAAGAAATATAAATTTTCCATAGCCGAAAGATTATTATAAAATGCTGGAATATCTAATACAACTCCAAATTTCTTTTTTATATCATTTGAATCTTCCAAGAAAGGAGAAAATGAATTTCCATTAAAATAAAAACTTCCACTATCCGCCTTAAGGAGACCGATAATACATCTTAATGTAGTGGTCTTACCAGCACCATTATGACCGAGGTATGATAATATCTTTCCCTTTTCCAAAGTAAAAGAGACATCAGAAACTCCTCTTAGATTAGCATATCGTTTTGTTAAATTTTTTATCTCTAACATAATACAATCATTATATAAAATTAAACTATTGTATATTTTACGTTATAAAAAGTGTATTGCTCAGCTTTAAAATATCTCTATAGTCATTACCTGCACTTGGATACCATAAGGTTCTCGGATTATCACCGGCTAAACGAAATATTTCATCAAGTCGTGCTTGCGATTCTTTGCTATTTCCCTTCAAAAGTTTTTTAATCTCCGTTATAACATCCCCTCATTAATAAATCTGTTGGCTAATCCTAACTACAACCAAAAACCTTACACTTAAAATCTCTCTGCTTTTCTGCACTCAAGTCTATAATAGGTGTAAAATAACCACAACCTACTATAAACCCCTTATCAATTTGAAGCGATAAAACAAATTTTTCGCGTTCGTCGTCTGGCAGATCTTTAATAACATCACCCAGCTTATACTCATTTACTGTCCCCTTATATTTATTCAACTCAACAGCAAATGGCATAAAGTGATCATACATATCAATCATTTCACTGTTGTTATAATATTTTGACAAAATATCATAACCAAAATATGAAACAATTCCATTTATGAGTCTTAGGTTATTTAAAAAATCTATTTTTTCCTTGTCAGGTATCTTTGAAAGAAGATCACCAACCTTAGGAACTAATTTATGTTTGATATCCTTATCATCCAAGTTTGTTATATCATCAGCTGAATCAAAACCTAACTCCTTTGATTTCTTTATGAACTCATCAATACCGTTATCTCTATCCCAGCCATTAGTGTATGAAAGTATCTTTCCATTTTTAACAAAATATATTCCCGGCGATACATCTAAATTAAAATTCTTAAAACTATTGTGATTGTATGCAGAATAGATATTGCTAAAATTATAGTAATGTTTTTTTGTGTAAAGTATTGACTGCGGTGAAAAATCAAGTGTGATAATTTTCCCATATCTTTTAAATATTCTCAAAGATAAGCTATTTCGTATTATGCTATCAAGAGCTATTTCTGCATTTCCACAGGAAAGCAACATCACAAATACTATATGCCTCCCCTCATCTATTGGAAGGTTTATCAGATCTGCCTTTTTTAAATCTTTTATATCATACACAAGATATTTTATATCCTTCTTTGACGAAAACGGCTCTATATCCATATCTGATATATCTGATTTGATGTTATATTTCTTTAAGATAGTTTTTAGTTTATCAAAATCTCTCTGACCAATTAGAACCATTGTAATCAGATCCTTATCCCTTTTCTTTAATATCCCTCTTCTATCCTTCTCATTAAAAAGGTTCTCAAAAATTGTCAATTGAAAATTCTTTGAGGAGTTAAGCCTGAACATCTTGCTAAAAGCCTTATCCAGCTCATCATCATTTAACTCACTTATTATCTTCTCATCAATACCGAGATTGTTGATATCATCTGATATGCCGTCATAAAATGATGGATTTGATAAATAGTTAAATGTTGCTTTTTCCACTTTATAGATATCATCCATAAACCTTTTCTTTATTAGCTGAGATTCTTTTACATTACTTGCTGGATCAAAAGAATATATACATTGGGGTAAACATAAGAATATCAGACACACATATAAGAGGTTAAGGTTAAGGTTAAGTTTAAGGTTATTCATTTCTATTAATGACACCAACTATTATTACAATACCATTGCTCATGATTATAAAACTCACGAAAGATACTCCAGTTCACTAAACTATAAAACCCAACACAACAAAAAATAATATTTTTTTCATAAGCGATTATCTCCAAAAATTCCGCCATAATCTTTTGTTACCGTATCCTCAATTATTTTGACCTGGACCTAATGAATAGGGTATACTATTTAAAGATTGTGCAAAATCTTTTATTTCTTTTATCATTTTAACTGTCCATAACTGATAAATCAGAAACATCACTATTAATACAATCAATTTTATTATAACCTTTTTCTTAATATTCATAGCCTGCTTTTATTTTATTATCAGTATTAAAACCACGATACCAATTAATAAATTTATTCCTAAATAATATATGATTAAAATATTGAGTATCCAGTCTGTTATCCTTAATAGTATCTTTTTCTTTTTTTCTGTCATTTTTATCTGTCAACTGCCTCGTCAACCACCTCTTCAGTATCATTCCTATATTAGAAAACTCTAAATCTTGATTGAATCTGTTTACATCTTGATGATTTATCCGTTAAACAACTAACTTGCCCTACCTGTTTTCTTTTGAAGTGTTCTGTGTTCTCAAAACATTTATGAATGCTTCCTGAGGTATTTCCACATTTCCAACCATCTTCATCCTTCTCTTGCCTTCTTTCTGCTTTTCAAGAAGTTTTCTCTTCCTCGTTATATCTCCTCCATAACACTTGGCAAGAACATCCTTTCTCAACGCACTTATGCTTTCTCTTGCTATTATCTTTCCATCAACCCTTGACTGAATAGCTATCTCAAATAGATGCCTCGGGATTATTCCTTTGAGTCTTTCACATATCTCTCTTGACGCATATATAGCTTTTGATCTATGAACCATAAAAGAAAGTGCATCAACAACCTCACCATGGATCAGAATCTCAACCTTAACAATATCACTCTTCCTGTAATCGCTGAAATCATAATCAAATGATGCATAACCCTTCGAAACAGATTTAAGCTTATCATAAAAATCTATTATTATCTCGCTCAGCGGAAGCTCATACTCAAGAACAACCCTCTTGGATGATATATAATCTATTTTTTTGTGTATTCCTCTTTTATCCTTCAAAAGCGTTATAACATTTTCCATAAACTCAAGCGGGGTTATTATTCTTGAATTGACATATGGCTCATAGACCTCAATGACATCACCGTAGTGTGGAAATTCTGAAGGATTTCTAACCTCAATAAGCTTTGTCTCTCTGGAGTTTATGTTAAGTTTTGTTTTTACTCTGTATATAACATTTGGATTTGTTACTATAAGCGGTATGTTAAACTCTCTCTCTATCCTTTCCCTTATTATATCCAGATGCAAAAGCCCCATAAATCCTATTCTAAATCCAAATCCCAATGCCTTTGAGCTTTCTCCCTGATATGAGAACGAAGAATCAGTCAGATTAAGTTTTTCTATAGCTTTTTTTAAAAGGTTGTAGTCAACTGTGTTAACAGGAAAGAGTCCAGCAAAAACAACCGGCTTTACTTCTTTAAAGCCTTCAAGAGCCACAACCTCTCTATCCTTTTGATAAATCGTATCGCCTATCTTTATATCATGTATATCCTTTATCCCTGCAATTATATATCCAACCTCACCAGCATACAAAACATCAGCTTGCTGCATTGTTGGTGTAAGATATCCAATTTCTTCCACTTTATAGCTTTTTTTTGTTGAGTGAAAGGTTATGAAATCACCCTTTTTAATGCTGCCATCAAAAAATCTTACATAAACTATAACACCCTTGTAACTATCATATATTGAATCAAAAACAAGAGCCCTGAGCTTCAAATCAATATTACCCTTAGGAGGAGGAATCTCTTTAACAATCCTCTCAAGAAGCTCTCTTACATTCTTGCCAGTCTTAGCACTTATAAGGGTACAGTCAACAGGATTTTTGAGTATCTCCCATATCTGCTCACTCGTTGATTCCACATCAGAGTGTTCCAGATCCACTTTGTTTATAACAGGTATTATTTTAAGTCCGAGTGATACCGCTAAATGCCCGTGGGCAAGTGTCTGTGCTTCAACCCCTTGCGTGGCATCAACAAGCAGTAATGCTCCCTCACATGCATAGAGTGCTCTTGAAACCTCATATGAAAAATCTACATGTCCAGGGGTATCAATCAGATTGAATATATAATCATTGCCATCCTTAGATTTATAGTTCATTCTAACAGCCTTTGCTTTTATTGTAATACCCCTCTCCCTTTCTAACTCCATGCCATCAAGGAACTGATCCTTCATCATTCTATCAGGCACAGTGTTTGTTATCTCTATGACTCTATCAGCAAGCGTTGATTTGCCGTGATCAATGTGTGCTATGATTGAAAAATTTCTTATTGATTTAGTTTCCATTGGTAAGTTCATTTTGCAGCAGTTCCACAGTTTTAGCTGATAAATCAGAGTTGAGTATCTTTGTTGATAGTGACATAAGCCTTTCGTAGTTAATATTTCTTATATGCTGTTTTATTTTTAAAAACATTTTCAATGGAACAGAAAGGCTATCAGCACCAAGTGATATCAAAGCCATTGATCCTAACAGATCGGCGGCCATCTCACCACATACAGAGACCTTCTTTCCTTTTTTGTGTGCTGTCTGAAATACAAGATTAAGTATCCTTAGGACTGCTGGATGAAATGGATCATACATACTGCTGACATACTGATTGACCCTATCAACTGCTAAAAGATACTGAATCAAGTCATTGGTTCCAACAGATAAGAAATCAACATATTCAAGTATGTGATCAGTTATTATGGCACTTGATGGGACTTCTATCATAACACCGAAAGGAATATTTTGGTTAAAATCTATATTTTTAGCTGTTAACTCCTTTTTTATATCATCCATTATACTCTTAACCTGAAGTATCTCATCAACCGATGTAACCATAGGTATCATTATCCTTACATTTCTACTGGGAGAAGCTCTGTAAATAGCCTTGAGCTGAGTTTTTAAAAGATCAGGATATCTTAAAAAGAGCCTTATTCCCCTGAAGCCCATAAACGGGTTTGTTTCAAGAACCATCTCCTTGATCCCCATGTTTGAAACCTTATCAGCACCAATATCCGCTGTTCTTATCACCACTGAGAGCTGGCCTGAGGATGATAAAACCTTTTTATATATATCAACCTGTTCATCCTCTGATGGTATTCCATTTCTGTTAAGGTAAAGAAATTCTGTTCTAAAAAGCCCTATGCCATCGGAGTTCAGGCTTTTGTATTCATCAAGATTGTCCTGACTATCAAGATTGATCATAAGATTAATCTTTTTGTTATCCCTCGTAACAGCCGGAAGTTTTTTTATTTTGGATAAATACATCTCATTTTTATGAAGCTGCTCTTTCTTAGTGTTGTATTCCTCAATCATCCTTGGAGTTGGATCAACTATTACAAGCCCATCCTCACCGTTTACTATCACAAGGTCATCATTCTTTATTATTTTGGTTATATCACCAAGTCCAACAACAGCAGGGATACCGATGTTCTGTGCAAAAAGTGCTGTATGACTTGTTTTTGATCCGAGGTTTATACAGAAAGCAAGTATGTTTGCATGCTTTCTTATATTTAATATATCGGCTGGATATATATTGTTTGAAACAAGTATAACTGGCTCATTAATATTCGTAACAAAATTTCTTTTTGTGTTGGTAAGATTAAATATTATCTTCCTTGATATCTCTATTATCTCATTTTTTCTCTCAACAAAAAAACTGTTATTGATATTATCAAACTTTTTGAGTATCTCTTCAATCTTGACAGTCAATGCATACTCTGCATTGTATTTTTCATTTGTTATAAGGTTTATAACATCCTTTGTTATAAGAGGATCCCTGAGTATCATTGAATGGGCATCTATTAGTTTTGCATGCTCCTTGCCGAGCGATTCAAGGACATGTGTTCTTATAACATCTATATCTTCCTTGGTTTTCAACAACGCCATTCTGTATCTATTTATTTCATCCTTTATTTTTTCTTTTGGTATTAATTTTTTTTCAACTACGACATTATCCTCATCCATTATATAAGCCTTGCCTATAGCTATGCCCATATTTATGCCTATGCCTTTTTTAATAATCATAGTTAATCCTCATCGAAACCGCTTGCAAAAAGCTCCTCAAGCTCTTTTACTGCAGTTTCCTCATCCTTTCCGTCAGCTACAACAATTATTTTGCTACCCTTTGAAGCAGCAAGGGTGAGCAGTCCCATGATGCTCTTTGCGTTAACCTCATAGCCATCCTTTATTAGTTTTATATCGCTCATGAACTTCATCGCTGTGTTTGAAATCATACCACAAGGTCTTGCATGAAGACCCTGAGCATTTTGGACTGTAATTTCCTTCTTTATCATATAAAAATACAAACCACAAAAGAAAATACTATAACAGTAATGACAGGATAAAAAATATTTTTCCTATCCTTTCTAAAATAACGCTGTGCAAAAAAACCAATAAAAGGGATGGTGATATATATCAAGTTTTCAATCATTTTCTCAGATGTTATATAATAAAATCCATAAAGAAAAATTACAAGCAAAAACATAACAACGGACAAGAAGAATGCTGCTCGGCTTGACATCCTTATTATCCTGTTCCAGTTGAACTTATCAAGACCGCAGTTTTTTTCACCGCCGCAGTTCCATCCATACAAAAAGCCCACATATCTTATATACAGCGTATATATTGCATAAAAAAGTGTCGGGACAAACACAGATACAAATGTGATCTCCGCTACCCCAAAATTATAGCAGCAGAAATAAAGTATAATAAAAATTATAAAAGTGAACTGTGCCACGACAACCCTCAGCCTTGACCAGAATATCCTATCACCTATTGAGGCATATGCACAAGCAAGGGATTGTTTAATATTTTCTATATCCTTTTCATTTCTTTTATCATACTCCATTCTTATAATATTTCCTATCACAAACGCTGCCATATAGGGCTGCGTATTAAAGATCTCATTATATCTTTCAATAAATTTTTTCAGCTCTTCCCTATCAGGATGAATTTTTTTAGCAAATCCACTGATTATAAAAAGCAGACCGATGTTCTGGAATTTTTCATAATTAAAAACCGATTGTAAAAAAAAACTTTTAAAAAACAATATAAGTCTATCCTTTAATTCAAGCATTTTTTCTCACCTGATTTTTAAATTTAAAATACAACGAGGTAAGTGTAACAAACAAAATTCCAAGCGTTGCGACCCTTGATACATTCAACAAATAATTGCTGTTTAAAAACCCTGAAAAAGATACAAATACAAAATATACTACATAAGAATAGATAGCAAATACTATAAAATCGCAAAGCATTGAGAGAATGACCAGCTTGCCAAAATTAAAATCATAACTGCTGATCTGCCTCTCCACCAACCTGTTAAACAGATTCCTAAAAATTCTTAAATATTTTTCAATATAAGAATACAACTCTCCGGCAAAAAGCCCAATAATAAAGCAGAGATAAGGATTTATCCTACCCAGCAACAACACAGAAACAACTGCTGAGGCTGTACCGTTTGGAATAGTTGTACCACCTATTGGAGAAAAATCAAGTATCACAAGCTCAAGAAGCAATCCTATCAAAAACCCTTCAAGAGGATACCCAGCAATATAGCCTAAAATCGTTGCAACAAAGGATGGCCTTGATATCAGAAATTGAAACGCACTAACATTGTCTAAATTTATGAGAGAGCCTAAAACTATGACAAAAAGTGTTTTCACAATACTTCCACCCCCATATCAAACTCAACGACCTCAGCAGCTTCATACTCTCTTTTTATACCGCATGCAACTATAGCTCCTTGATATGTTTTTTCTATTCCACCCTCAGAGTTTGAAACAGTTTCTATTGGTATGATCCACAACCTAACCGGCAGTGAAAAGGTAAGCTTTATATTCCCTCTTACCCTATCATAAAAAATATACTCCCTTATGTCCATTACATCCCTTTGAGCTGCCACAGCAGGCGATGAAAAAGCGAACACCAACTCTGAAACATAGAATATATTTGCTTTAAAATTTGAACTGTTCTTTATACTGTACTTGGCTCTAAATCCATCTTTTTTTGAGTCTATAATTATTTTTTTCGAGAGATCAATAAAAATCTTTTTATCACCATCCCAGCTTATACCGCTTCTTTGAAGCATTATCTCAGCTCCATCCTTGCTTATGCTGGTAGAAAAAGAGTATGGCTGTGGTATAAAGTCTCCAACCTCCCAATATTTCACAGTCATAAAATCATTTATACTTGTATCAGGTGCCACAAAGTGATCAATCAGGCTTGCCCTGTGATGCCAGTCATAGCTGAGAGAGCTTTTTATCTCCTCACCCATATTTTTCCCATTTATATCCTTTGGAGGCTTTAAATGATATGCCTCTTTTTTTCTGTCCATAACAGCTGAAAGATTTACATATTTATTCTTGCTTGAAAACTCTGTCAGTGAACCACCGTAGGATGGTGATACTATAAAGAAATTATTTTTCGATTCTATTAAAATATCATCCTGACCATCAAAATCAATATCCATATTTTTAATATCTATTCCCTTTTTTTTCTTTTTAAATATTATATCCTGAGCCTTTAAAAGATTTTCATATACAGCCATTCTTATATGCGGAAGATATACCCCTCCAAAAACACCATGCCACCAGCCACAGTTGCACTCAGCCATATGAAGATAATTTTCTGCCTCAGGATCATATGAATCCTCAACAAGCGAGCTTACGTAAAATGTTCTTTTATGCATAAGATTTGATTGTCTGTACTTGGTAAAGAAATTTTCAAAGAATCCACCCCTGACAAACTTTTTAAGCTCTTGAGAGGTGTTCTCTCTGAAGTTTTCTATGCTATTCTGCTCCTCAGCCTCAAGCGCCCACTGTGAAAGCTCAAAGTATGATGTGTTTGGTATATAAACAAGCTTTTTTGGCTTCTCATCAATACAATCACACAGCCTTGACATCTCTATACCAGAATTTTTTATGGTTTCAAAAAAATTTAAAAGCCATTTATTCTCATAAACAAGTCTATAACTCTCAGGCCACAGACCAAATTTTTCACCATCATCAGCCATAACAAAAATTCCATCATCAAAACCGTTTATATATTCAACAGCTCTATATGGCTCTTTGTATGGTATGAGATATCTGAGATTGTGATTGATTGTAAAAATATATATTTTTTTACCGTTGTATTCCGTTGTAAAACAGCTGTTTGACTCTGACTCTTTTATACCTGATGTAAGGAGATGAGTATCATCAACGAGGGTATATTCTATGCCTGATTTTTTTAATGTCTCAGGGATTGTCGTGTTAAAAACCCTCTCCGTAAGCCACAATCCCTTTGGCGAAACTCCAAATCTTCTGCTTATGTAGTCATTCATCTTTTTTATCTGAGCTTCTCTATCCCTTTCGGGTATGACACCAAGCACAGGCTCATAATATCCGCCCGAGAGTATCTCTATCTGATCTCTTCTAACCATCTCCTTAAGCTTAATAAGGTAATCCTGTTCATTTTTTTCAAGCCAATTATAAAGTATGCCTGAAAAGTGAAAACATATTTTTGGATACTTTAAATCATAGACAAGATCAATAAAAGGTCTATAACTTTTTTCAAAGGCATCCCTTATCACATTATCAAAATTGCCAACTGGCTGATGATTATGAACAACAAATATAAATTTTTTCATATATCACATCGAAGCTTAACGCTTGCCTCCTGAGGTATTGACTGCATATACACATCAATCCCAGCATCAATAAGCTTCTTCAATATATTTCGTTCAGCTTCGCTTAAAAAAACAACCCTACCCATAGAAAAGTTTCTTCCCTTAGCATAGTGTATTCCACCAAGATTAAGCCTTTCAATCCTAACACCACTTTCCACAGATAAAAACACATCTTCAAGTGATTCAAAAAGAACAAGATAATTTTTTTTATTATCAAAAATAAATTTACTTAAATCTGGCGGATCTATAAAATCAAGCAGGACACCATCAGGCACAGAAAATTTCATAATGTTTTTCCTCATATCATCACTGACAACAGCTCTGCTTGAAACAACTATATGATTAATTGAAAAAGCAGCGAGCCAATTTTCAACTACCTGACCGTGAATAAGCCTGTCATCAACCCTGAATATAATCATTTATTACCACCAGTAAGAATTGACTTCACCTCACATATTGCTTTCTTGCCCTCAAGCAGTATCTTTTCTATAAGTGCATCAAAATCCATAGTATCCTTCAGATTTAAAGCATATATAAGCATGGTCATATTCACACCACAGACAACAGCTGAACGATTAATATCCTTAGCAAATGGTAAGACAACATTCATCGGTGTACCACCTGGTATATCAACAAAATAAATAATATCAGAGCACTTTTTCTTTATCTCCTCGGTAACTTTTTCAACATTAACCCTGACATCCTCTATTGACATCCTTGAATTTATTGAAACGGAAAGAATATTTTCTTTCACACCAACAACATGCTCACTGGCCTCTATCAGATAGGCTCCAAAATCGCTGTGTGTAACAACTATTATACCTGTCATCACTTCCTCATATCCCTATGAAACTCACTGATATCATACTTCATATCTGACAGCCTTTTAGATATATCATCCACAGCAGCAACACTTCTATGTCTTCCACCGGTACATCCAATAGCAATTGTAAGATATGATTTACCTTCTTTTATATAAAGTGGGATAAGCTTTTTTAACTGCTCTGTCCATTCATTTACAAATTTATTGTAAACAGCTGAACTGTTAAGAAATTTTTTAACTGCAGCATCAAGCCCTGTCTTTGCTTTGAGATTTTTTTCATAATAAGGATTTGGAATAAACCTCACATCCATAACGATATCAGCATCAAGTGGTATCCCATACTTATAACCAAAGGAAACAATGTTAATCTTGAAATCAGATATATTTTTTAGATTGACAAATGAGGAAAGGACTTCCTTTAACTCTCCAAGCGTAAGCTTTGTTGTATCTATTATCTTATCAGCCTTTTCTTTAAGTGGCTCTAGCATATTCCTTTCCTTTTTTATTGCCTCAGTCAGATTCTCACCAAGAGGGTGTCTGTGCCGCGTTTCAGAAAATCTCTGGAAAAGAACCCTGTCATCGCAATCAAAAAAAAGAATTTTGTAATCAAGATTGGAATCATCAAAATACTTCAAAAAATAATTAAAGTTGATTGAAAATTTTGCTTCTCTTATGTCTATGCCAAGGGCAACCTTATTTAAATAATCATCCTTTTTTATGAGATCAGCCAGATGTGGCAAGAGTTTGACAGGGATATTATCTATACAGTGAAATCCAAAGTCCTCAAAACATTTTAGCGCCTGACTCTTTCCCGCTCCGCTTGTTCCTGTTATGATGAATATATAGTTTTTCATTTTTGTTTCTTTATCTCCCTGTTAACTATATCATTAAGCTTCTTTGCAGCAAAATATCCTGAGTTTTTAAGCCTCTGATTCAGTGCTGCTATCTCAATTAAAACTGCAAGATTTCTTCCGGGTGTTACAGGAATGTTTAAAAGCGGCAGGTCAATATCAAGTATATTTACTGTTTTTTCAACAAGCCCGGTTCTATCATACTTACTAAGATCAAGCCCAACGGCGGATTGCAGATAAACCTCAAGCTCTATTGCAGAGCTTGGAAGTATCGCACCAACACCAAAAAGCATCTCCACATCAACTATCCCTATTCCCCTTACCTCCATAAAATTTTTTGTAATCTTTGGAGATGTCCCTATAAGTATATGACCTATTCTTCTCTTTATTTCTACCACATCATCGCTTATCAATATATGACCCCTCTTTAAAAGCTCTATTGCACACTCAGACTTTCCTATGCCAGGATCTCCCTGTATCAGAACACCAAGCCCATAGACATCAACGAGCACCCCATGCAATGTTATGGCAGGAGCAAGTCTATCATCGAGATACATCGTTAGTTCTCTTACAAATGTTGCAGATTCAAACGGCGTAACAAAAAGTGGTATATTGTTTTTTTTAACGGCATCCAATACCGCCCTGTTAGGTTTGAACCCACCAGTAACAACCACACATGGGACATCACCCTTTTTAAACATCTGATTAAGATTCTTAAGAATTTTCTTATATGGAACGGAGTTACAATAGAAATACTCACCCTTGCCTATTATCTGTATTCTTTCAGCTCTAAACTGATCGAGGAAACCTGCCATAGAAAGGCCTGGTCTGTTAACCTCGCTGACCGTAATTTTTTTATCAAGATATTTTTTACCAACTACCAGCTTCAGTTTAAAATCATCACCCTTTTCTTTTAAAAATTCTTTAACAGTGATATACTTATTATCCATTTTAAAGCTTATCTTTTCTCAGGCAGCAGTATCCCGTATGTACTATCATATCTCTTAAAAACAACCTGAGTCTGCTTTGTCTGCTTATCAACAAAAAGCCAGAAGTTATAGCCCAACTTCTCCATCTCTGCCACAGCCTCTTCCCTTGTCATAGGCTTGACAGGAACATTCTTTACAACCGAAAATCTTATATCGTCAACAAGTGGTAAGGCAGTAAAATCCGTATTATCATCAGATATCTTTCTGAAATCAACAATCTTTTCTTTATATTTTTTTGCTTGTTTTTCTATCTTGTCAAGCACCCTATCCATTGCAGAGTAAAGATCATCAGATATGGCAGTTGCCTTTATAGTCTGATGCCCTATATGGGCTATGATCTCAGCAAAATGCTGTTTTTTTTCAACACCAACAACAACCTGAACCCACACAATATTATTTATATATCCGAGCGTGTTCTCAATCTTTTCCTCTATAAAATTCTTTATAGCATCTGTAAGCTTTATTTTTCTGCCAACAATACTTATTTTCATTTTTTCCTCCATTTTCAATCACCTGATAAGATGTTCATACGATAACATAGCAGATAAACTGAAAAAAATCAATAGTTATCTGCCAATATTATCAACACAAAACACCATCGTTTCTATAAATAATTATACAATATTTATGCTCTAAAAATGGAAAGTAAGAGGTTACTCATCTGATTAAATTATTATAATGTGATCCTAACTGTTGTCCCTTCTGAAATCTTTGATTCAACCGTTATATTAGAATTATGAAGTTCGACTATCTTTTTTACTATACTCAACCCGAGTCCCCAGCCTTCGGTCTGGCCGGTAAAGTTCTGCTCAATCTGATAAAAATTATCAAATATTTTGTTGATCTCATTTGATGGTATGCCATTACCATTATCAGCTATCTCAATATATTTTTTATCATCCACAAGTTTTGATATAAGCTCTATCCTCTTCTTATCCTTTGAGTTAAATTTTATACCATTTTTTATTAGCTCAATAATTGCTTTTTTAAACAGATCTTTATCCACCTCTATATCAAAATTATCATAAACCTTCTTTTCAAATTCAACACCAGAGAATTTGCTGCGTTCAAAAGAAATAATTTCATCAAGAAAGTTATCAATGCTTAATATGGAAAGTTTGAGGTCAGAACTCTTCTTAGATTCTATCGTTGAAAAATCTATCATCTCATCCACAAGACCACTTAATTTAAAGCCCTGACAGACTATAGATTTTACAGCCTTTTGTGCCATATCATCCATACATTTAATATTTTCAAGTATCTGAGAATATCCGATCATAGATGTTATTGGAGTTTTAAACTTGTGAGAAACAAGCGACAAAAATTCCCTTGATATTCTTGACTGGATTATGCTCTGTGTAACATCGCTGAATATCCACACGAGCTCCTTTGAATTCTCCTGATGCAAAAAGTTTTCTGATATCAAGCTGCATTCAAGAATTAGTTTTTGTGGTTCATTTTTTTCTATAAAAAATTTTAGATTCTTCTGATCTTTTATAACAGTATCAATGTCAACATCTGTAATAAAGGATGATAAAAGCTCCTTTATATCTTTATGAATTTTTTCATTGTGCCCCAGAAAATTTACAGCAGAGTCGTTTATTGTTTTAATAACTCCATTTTCATCCGTTACTACAACACCTTCACCTATTATTTTAAATATGTTCTCAAGCTTGTTTTTTTCATCCCTAACACTGTTAAAAAGTCTTGAGTTTTCTATGGCAACCGCGGCCTGAGATGCAAAGGCTTCAAAACTATTCTTGTCCTCCTCATCGAAATCTCCATCAAGCTTGTTTATCGCCTGAACAACACCTATGGTCTTCCCCTTTATTATCATAGGACATGTCAAAAGAGACCGCGTTGTGTATCCACTTTTTTCATCCACCTTTTTGGTATGCCTCTCATCAAATGAAATATTATTTGAAATTATTGATTTTCCATCCCTTGCACAGATCCCAGCAATTCCTTCACCGAGTTTAAGTCTTATCTTTTTTAAATCATTATCTAGGTCCAGAGCGACATGGAAGTAAAGCTCCTGAGTCTTTTCATCAAGCAGATACAAGGATGCCCTCTCACAATCAACAACCCTTGTTGCAAGCCTCATTATAGTCGTGAGCAGATCTCCAATATCAAGCTTTGATGAGAGAAGCCTTGAAACTGTTACCAGCATCTCAAGTTTGTTTATTGTATTGCCCATCAGAAATTAACCCCTAATTTAAATTTCCAGAAACTATCATTGTTTTTACTTTTAAAATCTGCATAGTTATAGCTTATATCCATAGAATAGTTTTCATTCTCATCAAGTATGGCCTCAAATCCTGCAGAGTATGAGTTTATATCACTGCCTTTAGCGTTCAACCTGTCAAAACCTGTATAAAAATAGCTATTGAAATCAGGTTTGAAGCTCCTGCCAAAACGAACTCCAAAATCTGAATAAAGTGTTGAGGTAAGAGGCCCTAAATAATTATAGTTTACAAGATCACTGTTATCAGCATATCCATAAGAGTGTCCATCATATGAAATATTTAAAGCAGCCTTTAAAAAAATAAAAAACTGATTGTAGTAGTCCTTTTCAAAGCTTGATTCGATAAAAAAATCGTTATATCTTGATGACAATATCTTCTGACTCTGATATGAAATAAAAAGTGAGTATGTAGAATAGATCTCATCACCGGCTTTTATAAATCCAACACCTGTTTTAGCACCAAAGGAGCTCGTATCATCCTTATCAAAGTAATAAAAAGGTTTTACTGTTATAAAAAAATTTTTTTTAAGGTAATGGTTGTATATAAGACGTACCGAGTTAATGCTCGGATAGTGTTTGCTGTTATAAAGTGAATAATTTATTCCACACAAATTTGAGGTTGATAATACGGTCTGGTATGTAAGAGAATACCTGTTAAAGCCATCGCTACCACTAGTATAAGAAAAATCTGAAAGACTTTTAGAGTTTAATGTTGTCAGACAGCAAAACATCATCCCCAATAATAAGAAATTAAATCTCATAAAAATATTATATTATATTTTTTGTGATAATAAATTAGCTAAAATATATTTATGATCAAAGAAATTGTAAAAAAGAGAAGAAGCATAAGAAAGTTTAAGTCTGATGATGTCCCTCTTGAAAAAATAAAACAGATAATAGAGTGTGCAAGGCTTGCTCCATCAGCAAGAAATGCCCAGCCATACAGATTCGTTGTTATGAGCGGTGATTTCAAAAACAGATTTGCAGATTCTGTATTCAGCGGTGTTTATTCACCATGCAGCTTTGTTAAAAAGGCTCCTGTAATAATTGCCATAGTGAAACTTAAACCAACAGTTGTTATGAAGATTGGTAACGCTGTATCTCACAATGATTATTCGCTTATTGATATAGGAATAGCAGGAGAGCACATAGTTATTGCAGCAACAGAATTAGGTCTTGGAAGTCTTTGGGTCGGATGGTTTAACAGGGATAAGGCAAATGAAGTTCTTAAGCTTAAAAAGGATGAAAATGTCCAGATTCTTATTGCAATTGGAGAAAAAGATGAAGACCCTGAAGAAAGGAAAAGAAAAAGCTTTGAGGATATCTGTGAATTTAAAAGTTAATACATTTTTTTTATCACTACTTCTGTTATTCTCAACAAACCTATTTTTATCATCACAGGAAAATCCACTAAACACTTCTACCACAGCTGTTTCAGAAGCTACAACAACAGTAAACAGTCCTATGGTTGAAAGTTCAAAGCAAGGGTTTGAAAATCCAGCAGTTCTTATCATAGTTTTGATTGGTATTTTAGGACTCTATTATTATTTCAGTGATAAAAAAAAGAAAAGAAAAAAAAGATGATACTTATAAAAGGAAGTATTCTTATAGACCCCCTTACGAGACAGATGCAAAAAGGGGATATACTCATTGAAGATAAAAGAATAAAAAAGATTTCAGATTCCATAAAAATAAAAAACAAAAATATCAGGGTTATAAATGCCAGCGGTATGTGGACTATACCATCAATAATAGACCTCCACTGTCATACAAGGACACCTGGCAAGGAATACGCTGAGGATTTTGATTCAATAACAAAAGCAGCTATTAGTTCCGGTGTTGGAAGCATTACTGTTATGCCAAACACAACTCCATGCTCTGATAATGTAAAACTTTTAACCAAACTTATAACAAAATCAAAAAAATATCCACTTAGATTTTTTTTTCTTTCTGCCATAACTGAAAAAAGAGAGGGCAAGAGACTTGTTGATATAAAAAATTTATCAAAATTGGTTTACGGATTCAGCGATGATGGAAGCTGGCTTTGCGATCCCAAAAAACTTGAGAATGCGATAAAAACAGCAGGCAGTTATGGCAAAAAAATATTTTCACACTGCGAATATCCGATGATATCCACATCAGCAGGTTCTGATAGACCACGATATACTGAATATGTAGCTGTATGGCGTGATTGCCTTATTTCTATGATTTTGAATTCTCCGATACATCTTCAGCATATCAGTCTGAGCGAATCACTTGGTATTATAAAACTTGCGAAAAAGGATAACCCACTCATAACTGCTGAGACCTGTCCTCATTATTTCTTTTTCAACGAAAGCTATTTGAAGAGAGGGGATGCGAACTTCAAGATAAACCCACCTCTAAGAAAAGAGTCGGATAGGAGGGCAGTGATAAAGGCCATAAAGGATGGAACAATCGATGTAATAGCCACAGATCATGCCCCACACACAGCTTATGAAAAATCAAAATCATTTGGCGAGGCACCATCAGGGGTTATCGGTCTTGAAACCCTTTTAGGAGCAACATTAACAGAGCTTTATTACAAAAATGGGATATATCCACCAGACTTAATAAAAAAATTGACATTAAACCCTGCAAGAATATTGGGAATAAAAAACAGAGCTGCTTTAAAAGAGGGATATTATGCTGATATTTCAATTATTAATCCCTCAATTGAATACGTGGTTGATAAGTTTTATTCAAAGTCAGTTAACTCTCCATTTTTATCAATGAAATTAAAAGGGAAAAACATGATTACAATGAACAATGGGAAGATTGTATATGAGAATGGTAGATTTTTTATATAACAAAATTGCTAAGCCAATACTTTTTAAGATTGATCCTGAGGTAGCTCACGGTATGATATTTTCAGGATTAAAAATCTCTTCAAAGCTTGATATTATAAAAAAATTAATTTCATATATTTACAGTAATTCTTCAGAACCTGTTTTAGTGAATGGTATTAAATTTAAAAACTGTCTTGGATTTGCTGCTGGTTTTGATAAGAATGCAGAGATCTATGACGTTATCGAATCCTTTGGATTTGGTTTTATGGAAATTGGCAGTGTGACATTAAACCCGCAGCAGGGCAACCCAAAGCCGAGGATCTTCAGGATTGTTGATGAGTATGGGATAGTGAATCACATGGGACTTAACAACTGTGGAGCTATTAAAGTTCGGAAAAATATAGATAAAAAAGGAAAGCCAAGCATTACGATGGGAATAAACATAGCAAAGGATAACAAATGCGACTTCATCAATGCTCACAAAAACATATCAGAATGTTTTAAAATATTAAAAGATGTGGGGGATTTTTTTGTTATAAATATAAGCTGTCCAAATGTGAATTCATATGCTGGAAATTTAAGTGATTATGTACACAAAATAATAAACTCGCTTAGAGAAATTGATAGTGAAGAACCGCTGTTTATAAAGATATCACCTGATATAGCTGATAACGAAGTATTTGATATAACACTTTTATGTGAAAGATATAACTGTGGAATTGTAGCTACGAACACAACAAAAAGAAGGGATATAATTAAGCGAAGGGATTTTGATAAAATTGAGGGTGGACTGAGTGGAAAACCACTAAAAAATCTTTCGGTTAATAAGCTTCAAAAAATAAGAGATACCTCTAAGAAGGTACCAATTATATCAAGTGGAGGGATATTTGACTCGATGGATGTCTCTGAAAGAAAAAATCTCGGGGCTGATCTTTTTGAGATCTACACATCGTTTATATATGAAGGTCCATCAGTGGTTAAAAAAATATTAAATCAGGGGGCACTGAAAAAGTCTTAAACATCAAGATGTAATCATCGAGATGAAGACAGACAGGATAGTTATTTGGTTATTTTGTTATTTAGTTGTTTAGGAAAGAACCAAAAGTAACCGCTTTGGTTGTTTTGGGCTTATAAAAAAATCGACAAAAAAAAGACGATCGTCCCAAAAATGTAAATTTTTAGTTTAAAATTAGTATTAAAATTAAGTTTTCTCCTATGGGAATGTGTGTATAAAAAAATTGACAAAAAAAAGACGATCGTCTTTTTTTTGTCAATTTTGTAAAAAACCTTAATGGAATTTGTTAACAATACTAAAAAAAACCTTGCAGCTTGGATATAATTTTTTAAACTTTTTATACAGTTTCTGATTTATAAAATCTCCACTGTTAGACTCTTTCAGTGATCCATATTTAATCTGTATATGGCGTGATATAAAACAATTCCACATGATGTGGCAAGGTTTAATGATCTTACCTTCTCTGATTTCATAGGTATTCTGTACATTTTATCAATGTATCTTTCATAAAACTCAGGTGGATATCCCTTTGTCTCGCTACCAAATATCAGGTAGGAGTTTTCATTAAACGGGACATCCCAAAAAAGTTTTTTTCCGTGGGTTGAGAAAAAAAGAAACTGTTCTTCGCTTTTGACCTCAAAAAGAAATTCATCAAAACTTTTATAAACCTTTAGCTTTATATGCTTCCAGTAATCAAGGCCTGCCCTTTTAAGCTTCGTGTCCGATAACTCAAATCCCAATCTTCCAACAAGTATGAGCTCAATATCATTTGCGATACATGTTCTTCCAATGTTCCCGGTATTCTGAGGTATATCAGGGTTTAAAAGTACTATCTTCATATCTTAAAATCGGGCATATATCTTTGATGCCACATCTCAAGCCATAAAAGAGCCCATAATTTATAACCATGGTCCCTTTTACCGCTTTGATGTTCTGACCAAAGTCTTTTTATCTCCTCCTCTTTGAAATATCCTCTTTTAAGTGCCTTTTCTGATAGGCAGTATTCCTCAAATTTTTTCTTGAGTTCCTTTCTGAACCAAAGCCCGAGCGGTATCCCAAAGCCCATCTTACCACGATTTTTTATTGCTGGAGGAAGCATATCAGCAAATGCTTCCTTGAATATATATTTTGTTTGAGTAAATCCTTTCAGCTTGTATGATGAGCTAATCTTTGATGTAAACTCAACAAGCTTCTGATCAAGGAGCGGTGATCTTGCCTCAATCGAGTTTGCCATGGATGCTATGTCCATCTTTGTCATAAGCCCGTCAGAAAGATATGAGTTGAAATCTACATATGTTATCTGTTTGATTATATCCCTTCCTGAAACATTATTAAAAAGCTCCATAATATGTTTTTTTGCATAGCTTTCACCGCAGACATTTTTAAATTCATCTGCCAATATGTTGTCCTTTTCATCAACATCAAAGAACGAAACTGTTGAAAGATATGTTTCATTTATGCTTTTTTTTGAAACTGCTCTTAAAAATTTTCTTGATTTCCAGACCGTTCCAAATGGTGCATTTCTGTCATTAAAAAATGATAGAAGAAAAAGCGGTGAAATAAACGACTGGTGAGGGAAAAACTTTTTTATCCAGTATGCTAACTTTGTTGCGACATATCTTGAATATCCTGCAAAGTTTTCATCACCGCCATCGCCGTTTAAAGCAACCTTTACATGCTCTGATGTTAGCTTTGAAACAAAATAGCTTGGAACTGCGCTCGGGTCAGCATAGGGTTCACCATAGTTTACAACAAGCTTTTCAATGACATTGGTCATATCATCCCTTACTATGAACTCGTTGTGCTCTGTTGAATACATCCTTGCAACCTCTTTTGCATACGCAAGTTCGCTGAACCTCTTCTCATCAAAACCTATTGAAAATGTTTTAACAGGTCTTGTGGAAAACATACTCATAGCAGCAACTACTACCGATGAGTCTATCCCGCCGGATAGAAAAGCACCTAAGGGAACATCAGATATCATCCTTAGCTTTACACTTTCTAAAACAAGCCGTCTTATCTCGGACTTAGCATCCTCAAAACTTATATCAATCTCATCGGTGGGCAGCTCCCAGTATTTTTTTGTTTTCAACTCTTTCCTGTGAAGTGTTAGTATGCTTGACTGAGGCAGCTTTTTTATCTCTTTATAAACTGTAAGCGGTGAAGGGATGTATTGGAGAACAAGATATGAATCTATTGAAGTAGGATTAAGTGATAGCTTTAACTTATTAAACGATGCAAGCGAGTTTAACTCTGATGAAAACGCAAAGTATGAGTTATCAAAGTAATAATAAAGCGGCTTTTTTCCAAGTCTGTCCCTTGCAATTATTATCTTATCCTCGGTTTCATCATAGATACAGAGTGCAAACATCCCCCTTAAATGCGAGACAAAATCCTCGCCGTATTCTTCATAAAGATGAACAATCGTTTCTGTATCAGTCTTTGTTTTAAACCTGTGTCCTTTTAAGACAAGCTCATCCCTTAACTCATTAAAATTGTATATCTCACCGTTTAAAACAACATTTATTTTTCCGTCCTCGTTTGATATGGGTTGTTTCCCAGTTTTTAAATCTATTATTGCAAGTCTTCTCATAGCTATTGCTGTGTTGTTTTTTATATAAAACCCTTCATCATCAGGCCCACGGTGGATAAGAAGATCATTCATCTTTTTTATATCATTAAAATCTATTCTTTCGCCATTCAATGAAACTATGCCGCATATACCGCACATACTATTTCTTCCCCTTTGATATGTTGATTATCTTTTTAAAGTTAAGCCCGAGTGAATAGATAAACACTATCGCCGCAACAGTTATCACCACATATGTTATTATGTGTATAAGCGTTGGGAATGCTATTGACACATCCTTGTCAACCCCCCATGTCATACAGACCCTTGATATGGCATACTCATAGTTCCCAAAGTAGCCCGGCATCGATGGAATGCTTGCAGATATTGAGCCTGCAAAAACTGTCATTGCAGACTTAAAGTAATCAATGACATCTATATCAAGTGCCTTTGCCATAAAATAGTTGTTCAAAACATCAAAATTCCACTGGACAATTCCATAAAAAAGTATTAAAAATGTAAACTTTAGATTTTTAAAACATCTTCCGCCATTTTTTATTTTTACAAGTGTGGAATGTAGCTTTGGATGAGAAATCTTTAATTTTTTAAAATAGCTGAAATTGAGTATTCTGTCAGCATATATAAAGAATATGAAGATAACAATCACTGCAACTACAAGTATTGAGAGTATTATGGCAGGGTCTACAATTATGTTTATATTGCCAAACTCTGAATAAAGCAGAAAAAGTGAGAAAAGTATTATTGTATCAATCGTTCGTTCAACAAAAACTGTTGAAAGGACCATAGTCTTTGAAACTGAATAAAAACTTGATACGAGAAACATCTTTGTGAGCTCACCAATTCTAAACGGAAGTATATTGTTTATCCCCAAACCAACTATTGCAAACTTAAACACATCCCAGAATTTTATTCCCTCAACATTTATTTTTAATATAAGATACCACTTCAAAGCCCTGAAAAACATCTCAAAGAATGTTGAAACGAGGAATAGAGCAACAAATCGGTAATCGGTCATCTTCAACAGCGAGCCGATTTTATAAAAATCAATATCCCTGAATGTTATGTATAAAAGAAAGACGCTTATTATTATTCCCAACGAGGCTATGAGGACGTCCTTCGTCTTCATACAGCGCCAGCAGATCTTCCAAATTTTCTAACCAGCTCATCTGATGTTATCTCAACAATGGTAGGCCTTCCGTGCGGGCAGTGGAGCGAGTCCTTTGTGTCCTTGAGCTCCTCTATAAGATGCATAGCTGATCTTTCATCAAGCTTTTCCTTAAACTTTATTGATTTCTTGCAGGCAGCCATAGCTATCGTATCCCTCTTAAGCTCGCTTGATATGTTTTGAGGTTTTAAAATAACCTCTGATAAATAAATGAACAACTCGCGAAGCAAATTCTGTGAAAGCTCAAAAATCTGAGGCATAGAATAAACCACTATTGACGATGGCCCGTTCTGGTTTATCTCAAAGCCGGCGGTGCCAAGCCACTCCTTCATCTCAACTATATTTGATATCTTTGACTGAGGAATTGCAACATCAACGGGTAGTAAAAGCTTCTGAACGACTATGCTTTTTCTATTAAACTCATCCACATACCTTTCAAAGCTTATCCTCTCTGCAGCTGCATGCTGGTCAACAAGGAGTATGGATTTCTCCGCCTGATATATGAGTATGCTTGAAAATGCCTGTCCGACAAATCTTATCGGCGGGTTATACCAGAGTGGTTTTTTCTCACCCTGATACATCGTTTTAATAAAATCATTTTGGCTAAAATAATTTTTTGATCTGCTCTCAGACACACCCTCAACCCTCTGATCAAACCAGCTGCTAAAATTATTGCTATCCTTGATTTCAATCCTCGGTGATTGATCTTTTATCTCTAATTTTTTTTCAATTGTTCTTAAAACAGCATTGAATATAAAACTCTCATCATCAAACTTTATCTCCTTCTTCTGTGGATGAACATTGACATCTATTTTAGCAGGATCAATCTCAATAGAAAAAAGAAACACAGGATGCTTTGAAAGCCTTACATTCTCATATGCCTTGTAAACCGCCATTGAAACAGTCCTTGAATCAACAATCCTATTGTTGACATAGACATACTGAAAAGATTTTGAGGATATAAGATTTGAGGTGCTTGAGATAAAACCACTAAGGGCAAGGTTATCAAATCTTTCATCAAACTCAATCAACCCCTTTGATATATCCTTCCCCAAGATCTCTGCTGCTCGCTTTAAAAAACTTTTTCCCTTCTCCTCGCCAAAGTTGTATATCTCCTTGCCATCCATTATAAGCTTGAACCTTATCTCAGGCCTTATGAGAGCAAACTCCTCAAAAAGTTTTATTATAAGCCCTCTTAAATGTGCATCGCTTTTTAAAAATTTAAACCTTGCAGGTGTATTATAAAAAAGTTCCCTTACTTCAACGGTAGTTCCTTTAACAGGCGATGATGGTGATATGTTTATGGAATTAAAATCTCCACCCTGAGCCTCAAGTGTGTATCCATTTTCACCAACCCCATTGTAAGATGAAATCCTTATTTTTGAGACACAAAATATTGAGAATAGTGCCTCCCCACGAAATCCGTAGCTTGAAAGTCCTAAGATATCATTTATTGAACCAATCTTGCTTGTAGCATATCTCTCTATTGAAAGTTTTAGGTCATCACCGCTCATCCCCGAGCCATTATCGCTTACAGCTATGAGCTTTTTCCCAGCTTTTTCAACGGTAACAGAAATAGATGTAGCACCCGCATCAATGGAGTTTTCAACGAGCTCCTTTATAACCGACACAGGGCTTTCTATGACCTCACCGGCCGCTATCTTTGAAGCGGTTTCTCTATCAAGCACTTTAATTGCCATAATGAAATTTTACAAAATTAATAAATTAAAAGGTTAGTAATAATCTAAAAAAAACTTACTGCTTTTTAAATATTATATAATGTGATAAGAAAGATTAGGCAGAGATAAAAGTCAGATTTGATAAAGCTCTTTATTTCAATTGATTTTTCTATTGTCTGACTTTTTCTGCCATCTGTCTTATTTTTTAGGGAGGGTTTATGAAAAAGATCATTATGGCTGCTATGATAGTTTCTTTTGGAATTGCATCTCTTAATGCCGTTTCTGCAACAGAGATCAATAACACAGGACAGGTAAAAAAGGGATTTGTAGCATCACCACAGAAGGATACATCTGATAAAGAACAAAAAAAACATACTATGACAGGCATAATAAAGGCAATAGATTCTGAAAAGAAAACTATTACAATGGAATCAACAAAGAAAAAAGAAATGTCTCTTACGTTTTCTTATGATGGTTTGGTTATAAAATATGGTAAAAAGAAAATTGATATATCAGATCTTAAGATAGGCGATAGATTAAAGATAACATATACCGGTGATATAAATACAACTCCACAGATAGAAAAGATATCACTGGTGAAAGAAAAACAAAAAAAGCAGAATAAAAAATCAACGCCAAAAAAAATAAATAATTTTTAAGTTATATTCATTAAATTATCTAATTCTGCCCACAATTTTATACATTGCCGTTCAAAACCCGAAGTAACCGCGTAGGTTACTTCAGATATGAGAAAATTTATGATTATATTTTAATATTATTTTGTTGCTAACCAAAAGTAACCTACGCGGTTACTTTTGGTTTTTAAATGACCAGATAACTTCTTCGGTGGCCCCTATTTGCGAGTATCCACAATTTTTTTCATCTTCTAAAAAGCATGGCAATAGCAAAGGCAATTGTTATCATAAGGCTGATATAAACTGTTAGATTTTTTTCCGTATCATTCGGACGCGGAAAATCAATTTTTTTGAGTTCACTGATTATATAACCATATTCATTAAGATCAAGTTTCGAATATATCCTTCCATTTGGATATATGACAGCTGATATACCGTTGTTGGCAGATCTTACAAGTGGTCTTGCTGTTTCAGCAGATCGCATAACAGCTGCTGCAAAATGCTGATAAGGAGCTGATGTGTCAAGATACCAGCCATCGTTTGTTATGTTTACAAAGAAATCCACATCACTATCAGGATAAAACAAGTAGTTAAAAACTGTTTCATAGCATATTGTGTTACCTATTTTAAATCCTATAAATTCATATGGTTTTTGAGACATACTGCCTTCGCTGAACTCGCCAAGCCCGGTTATTGCTGATATATATTTTCCGAGAAATTTTCTCATCGGCACATACTCACCAAATGGAACAAGCATTCTCTTATTGTATTCATTCTTGATTTCACATTTCTGATCTATATAATAAAGTGATACATGCTTGTTATCATTTTTTGATACAGAGCCAACGATATGATTTGTTTTTGTACTGTTTATGCAAGAACACAGCCATGAAAATACCGCAGGATCATCTATCCAGCCATAAAGTGCATTCTCAGGCCATATAATAAGTGAGGGTTTTTTTGTTTCCACTTCCTTTAAAAGAGCCTCAATTCTTGACTGTATATAATCTATTGATGTTAGATCCCATTTAAGATAAAAATCTATTGAAGGTTGTATCGTTGCTATCTTAATGCTTTCTTTTGAGTTTTTAAAAGCAGTTTCTATGTCATAATATCTCATCCTGCCAATAATAATTGATATAAGAATAATTATAAATGCTGTAATAAATCTTCTAATCTTTTGCTTTTTTTCTCTTTCCAGAAATATTGATGCAAGCATGGCATTAATAAAAACTATTAAAAATGTGATGCTGTATGACTGTCCAAAATATGCCAGATTGAGTATATATGGATTGTTCCACTGGGAATATGATATCTGAAACCAAGGGAAATATGGAATGTATCTTGTTATAGCAACCTTAAAAAAATCCACAAGCACCCAAACCGATGGAAGAACAAATATCATCATAACAGTTCCGTACTGTTTGGCATAAAAGGTTATACTTGTTATTATTATAAACTCAACAGAAAGAATAAGACAGAGAAGGATAAGACCAAGAATTGAAAAAAGCAAATTGACATCCCCTGCTCTAAGGGTTATATATATCCAGTAGAGCAAAAAAAGATATGTTGTAAAACCAAACACAAAACCATATTTCAAAGCATTTTTAAGACTTTTGATATTAAAGATCACAAGTATGAAAGGGATCAGTGCAACAAATGCAAGCGATGATATTGAAATCTTTGGATATGATAAGAATATAAGGAAAGAGCTGAAAATAGTTAAGGCTATATTTCTAACAGTTTCGTTTAAAAAATTAATTTTCTTAAAATTCATTAATTAAATTATATAATTTTATAATGAGTTTTTTAAAAAATTAATGAGAGAGAACAATAAAACTTTTTCAGCCAATGATTTAATAAATTGTTATAATATAGTTATATGCTTAAAAACTTTATAGATTCAATATTTGGGACCAAAAGCGAGCGTGATATTAAAAAGATGATGCCGCTTATTGATCAAATAAATTCTCTTGATGAGGAATATTCTCACCTTAGCAATGAAGAACTCAAAAAAAAGACAGATGAATTTAAAAACATGCTTTCCAACGGAAAAACGCTTGAAGATATACTTCCATATGCATACGCTGCTGTGAGAGAAGCATCAAAAAGGACTATAGGTCTTAGGCCTTATGATGTTCAGCTTATAGGTGGTATAGTACTAAATTCAGGAAAGATTGCTGAGATGAAAACTGGTGAAGGAAAAACACTTGTTGCAACACTTCCAGCATACCTTAATGCTTTGACAGGTAAGGGCGTTCATATAGTTACAGTTAACGATTATCTCGCTAAAAGGGATAGAAACTGGATGGCTCCTGTTCATGAGTTTTTAGGTTTGACTGTTGGATATGTTCAGCATGATATGGACAATGCTGAAAGAAAAAAGATGTATGAGTGTGATATAACCTATGTAACAAACAATGAAATAGGATTTGATTATCTAAGAGATAACATGGTTATGTCAAAAGAAGAAAAGGTTTTAAGAGGACTTAACTATGCAATAATTGATGAGGTGGATTCAATACTCATAGATGAGGCAAGGACTCCGCTTATAATTTCAGGACCTTCAGAGCAATCCACTGACAAATATTATATTGTTGATAGAGTGATACCATTTTTAAAGTGTAAGTTTATAACGGAAAAGGAAGAGTTTTTAGCAAAAAAAGAAGGGGTTGATGTGGGTAAGGGTTTTGATGCTATTATAGATGAAAAAAATCACAGTGTTGTTCTCACGGAAGAAGGGGTTGAAAAGGCTGAAAGGCTTTTGAAGGTTGATAATATTTATAATGATATCAACGCCGAGTGGTCGCATCACATAACTCAGGCTATAAGGGCACACTTTCTTTTTAAAAAGGATGTTCATTATGTTGTAAAGGATGGAGAGATTGTTATAGTTGATGAGTTCACTGGAAGACTCATGCCGGGAAGAAGATGGTCCGATGGCCTTCATCAGGCTATAGAGGCAAAGGAACATCTTCAGATAAAGGAAGAGAACCAGACGCTTGCAACCATAACATTTCAGAATTTTTTCAAGCTATACAATAAGATATCAGGTATGACGGGAACAGCAATGACTGAGGCAGGTGAGTTCTGGGAAATATACAAGTTAGATGTTGTTGAAATACCACCAAATAAAAAATGTATAAGACGTGATTTTCCAGATAGAATTTACAGAACTGAAAAAGAAAAGTTTAATTCTATAGTCAACGAAATAGAGGAAAGATGGAAGAAGGGACAGCCTCTTCTTGTTGGAACAAGATCTATTGAAAAATCAGAAACATTATCACAGATGCTCAGAAAGAAGGGAATACCACATCAAGTATTAAATGCTAAATATCATGAGATGGAAGCCCAGATAATAGCTCAGGCAGGAAAAAGAGGAGCTGTAACAATTGCAACAAATATGGCAGGAAGAGGAACGGATATTGTGCTAGGCGGAAATCCACCTGATGAAAAAGAACAGGAATATGTTGTCAGTGTTGGTGGGCTTTGCGTTATAGGAACTGAAAGGCATGAGTCAAGACGAATAGATAACCAGCTCAGGGGTAGATGTGCAAGGCAAGGTGATCCAGGAGCATCAGTGTTTTATGTATCGCTTGAGGATGAGCTGATGAGGCTCTTTGGATCTGATAGAATATCCGCAATAATGGAAAGATTGGGTATGAAAGAGGGTGAGGTCATTGAGTCAAAGATAATTACAAAACAGATAGAAAATGCTCAAAAAAGGGTTGAAGCAATGAACTTTGACATAAGGAAACAGGTTCTTGACTATGATAATGTTATGAACAAGCAGAGGATGGCAATATATGAGCTCAGGGATACTGTTCTTGATGCAACAGATGTATCAGATAGAGTGCTTAAGATGATAGAGGAGATGGTTGATTCTATGCTTATGGAGCATATTAATCCGGAAATGCACCCATCCACGTGGAAGATAGAAAACCTAAATATTCAGCTTAAAAGAAACTTTGGATTTACAGTAGATATTTTAGATGAAACAAACTACGATTCTTTGAGAGAAGATGTGATATCAAGGGTTAAACAGGCTTATGCTCAGAGAGAAAAAGATTTTACTGAAAGAGGTGTTGACTTTAAGGAGCTTGAAAGAATTCTTCTGTTACAGATAATAGATCACAACTGGAAAAACCATCTTTATGAGCTTGATTACTTAAGAAAGGGTGTTGTCTTGAGAGCATACGGTCAGAAGGATCCGCTGATAGAGTATCAGAAGGAATCATATTCACTTTTTGAAAAGATGCTTGACAGAATAAGAAACAACACTGTTGAATACCTCTTCAGGATACAGCTCCCACCAAGGATAATAAGGCCGGTTGTAACCAGCGATGATAAAAAAACAGAAAAAAAAGAAGATATAAAACAAAATACTAATCAGAAAAATGGAAACTATCAAAACACTACACAATCATCATCAAAACCAGCAAAGTTAAAGGTTGGAAGGAATGATCCATGTCCATGCGGAAGTGGCAAAAAGTATAAGAAATGCTGTGGCAAGGATAAAGTTGATGATGGTGAAAACAAATCCACCTCAAATCAAACCAGTAAGTAGACTCCACTGAAAGACTTATCTTATATAGTTATCTGGTCATTTAGTTATTTAGGGTTCACTGAAAAACTCTAACGAAAGATAATTTTCCAAATGAATAGTTGTCTTGATTATAGTGTATTATTGCTTTAAAAGTGCACGATTTTTGAGGTAATGTTGCAAAAACCTTGCACTTTTCTTATCTTTCTTTTGGCAATAAACTCAATGCTTTTCTACTGCGGCTTCGTCAGAACTTGCTTACAGACTACTTTGTAGTATGCTCGGTCGTTTTTTCGCCTCATAACGAAAATCCTTGTTTTATTGTTCAAATAGACTTTTTCAGTGAACCCTATTTAGGGGCCACTAAAAAAATCAATAAACTTTTTTAGGATAGAAGTGTATAAGGGTTCTGTTTAACTCTACAGTATCACCTATATGAACGACCTTAACAGAAAGATTCTGATCCTTAAAAACAGTCTCGCCCTCAACAACCTCACCAGGGGTATCAAAAGCCTGGCCTATTAATCTTAAAAGATTCTGTTGTTGGCTATCAACCACATCAAGAAGATGAGTGTTCCCTCCCGGCATAGTTTTTAACTCAAAATTAGCATAAAGCACATTGTTATCCTCATCAACAACTATAACATATTCATTTAGTGGAACAATTGTTTTAAGCATTGTCTTCCACCACTTTTCCTCAAGCTCCTTAAAATTTTTATCCTTTTGACTGTATAATTCTATTTCTTTTTTCACCTTCTGTAGAAGGATATTAACGCTATCAGCCACCATACCTATTTCATCATTTTTTGCATTGAATCTCAGCTCAAAATTTTTAAACGAGGCACCCTCAATAGCCTCAGCAAGGCTTTCAAGTGGGTTTATAACATAGTGATAGAAAAAAAAGTAAAAAGGAATTCCTAACAAAAATAGAACACCTATTGCTCCTATCACATACTTCTTCATTGCCGATGATACAAGAGTATCTGATGTAGCCTTTGAAACCATAAGAAGGAGACTTCCAACTATCTCATTGTTGACAGTAAGAGGAATAGCTATCTCATAATAGCTCTGCTTTGGAACAGGCTTAACAACAGGCTTCTTAAAGTGTATAGCCTGAGCTATTGCATCAGTAAATGGTGGAACTTGAGAGATATACTGATCCCAGCTCATACCTATAAATCTTGCTTCTCTATGCCATCTTATAACACCTGTTCTGTTCAAATATATTACTGATGCTATTCTTTCATCCTTTGAAAGAGTATCATTCATAAGAGTAAACTCTTCAAATGTTATAGCACTTGAGTTTTTTAGAAGCCCATCCCTCATTATAGGGGCATAGTTCTTAACCATATCTATGACATCCATCTTGAGTTTTTCATCAAATGTCCATTTGAACAGATTAAAGAAAAACACACCACCGAGTGTCATAACATAAACACCTATGACAACAAACCATAATGTCCATTTAGTAGCTATTTTCATAATATATATTTTACAATTATAATATTAAATAAATATTACAATAGATTTACAAATATCAGACACTTCACTGTCCACCACTTAAAATCTGATCTATTCTTTTAAGAGCGGCATCAACATCAGAGTTAGATGGATCAAGCTTTTTTGCTATCAAAAGTTCATCCTTTGCTTTTTGATAATCACCACTCTGAAGATATTTTACACCGTTTTGCCAGTGTTGCTGTGCTGCGATTCTATTCTGTTCTGTAATGATGCTCTGCTGGTTTAGAGCGGAAGTTGAAGACGATGTCGTTTCATTAGAAGCAGAAGACTGACCTGCTGCCTTCTGCTTGGCTTCTTCTTCCTTTTTCTTTTTTCTTTCCTCCTCCCTCTTCTTCTTTTCTTCAGCTATACGCTTCTTCCTCTCCTCTTCCTTTTTCATTGTGCTTTTAACATTATTTATCATTCTCTCTATCTTTGTAGAACTATCTGCATAGGCAAGAGCCTTTGTAAATGATTTAATTGATGAATTGTACTGTTTTTTCTTATAAAGCTCATTCCCCTCAGCCAAATACTTATTTACTATCTCTGATCTCATCTCATAAAAAAGCTTATTGGTCCTTTCATCAGCAGGGTTGATGCTTATCGCTTCCTTTAATACTTTATATGATTCTTCAAGATTTCCAGAGGCATAGATATCAAGAGCTCTTTTAAGTTTCTCATTGACTCTGTCATTCCTTATCTCAGCCTCAAGCTGAGAAATCTTTGTCAGTACTGATGAATCATTTGGTGAATATTGCATAGCCTTATAATACATAGTCAAAGCAGTTTTTTTGTCGTTTGCTGAATAAGCTTCATCCCCCTTTATCAGATAGTAATCCTTCAGATCTGCCTCTATTTTTTTATACCAGTACTTGGCCTTAACATTGTTTGGAGAAAGCCTTGTAATAGCTCCCATCTGTCTGTATGCATCAAGAACCTCCCCCTGCTGATACAATGAAAGTGCTTTTTGAAGCTGATCCTCCATAGATATTTTGCCCACATTTGCACCTGCTTTACCATCAGAATCCTTTGATGCCTCAGATATGATCTTTGCTTCCTCAGAACTTGGGTCTATTGAAAGAACCTTTTTAGCCAGATTACTTGCTCCATTATAGTCTCCATTCTGATATAGTTCATATGCATTGTCTATGATGGATTTCAAAACATAATCCTGTATCTTTTGTTTTTCTATATCTATTGTGCCTAAAAATTTTTTCTTTTCTTCAAGATCATTTATCTTATCAAGCCCTTCATTGCCAAGGCTCAAAAGAGCAGAGGATTCATCCTTTGCTTTCTGTGCAAATATGTTAAACGATAAAAAAAAGACAAAAAACAAAATTTTCATATTTACCTCATACTATATTTATCAGCATTCTAAAAAGGAGCCCCGCCACCGCGTATCAGATCAGTTATCATAGGAGCAAGCATCAGTATAAAGACAACAGGGAATATGAAGATGAACAGTGGTATCAACATCTTTGTTGATGCCTGAGCGGCAAGCTTTTCAGCACGATTCAATCTCCTGAACCTCATATCAGCACTGAAATTCCTTAAAAGATCAACAAGGCTTGTTCCGAGCTCATCACTCTGTATAACAAGCCCAGCAAATGATCTGACCTCCTGAAGCCCTGTTCTGTCAGCCAACCTTCTTAAGGCATCTGTTCTTGCATATCCAAACTGTATCTCCCCTATCATCTTGCCAACCTCTTTTTCTAACTCTGTCTGAACAGGTGAAACCTTAACAATTCTATCAAATGCCGTTATGTAATCAAGACCTGATTCTATCATCAGAGCTGCTAAATCAACAAACTGAGGAAAATTTCTCAATATATCATCCTGTCTTTTTTTGATCCTTAAGTCAAGCAGAACATCAGGAAGAACAAAACCTATAGGTATGAAAAGAAATGCTATTATAAATGATCCTGAGAGCAAAAATATAAAAACAGGTAAGCCCGCGGCAAGTCCTTCTTTTATATGAAGGAGTTTAAGTGGATCAGTCTTATCAGGTTTTCCAAGAAGTAGATAGAGCCTTTCAATCCTTTTGCCAAATCCCATATTTTTGGCCAGCACATAGTCTATCTTATCAAGAAAACTTTTTGATGGATCAAGTCTATCAAAAGGAGATATCTCCTTCTGAGTCATATCAGCCACACTTGCAACAGCCGTTTCCTCAACCTTTGCCGGAGAAAAAAACCTCTGAATAAAAACAAAGAAAGAAAAAGCACCAAGTATTCCAAGAAGTATAAGCACTATGCTGTAAATATCAAAATTCATAATACCTCATACCCTTATCTTACCGAGCGATGATACAACCTTTATCCCTATGCTCATCCATATGATACAGAAGACTCCGGTGAAGACACCAAGCGGCGTGGAATAGAATCTTATCATAACATCAGGCTGAAAAACAAACATAACAGAAACCATGATCCACGGCATTATTGCAACAACTATTGACTGTATCCTTTGCTGGGCTGTAAGAGCCTTAGTTTTTTCATCAAGCTTTGATTCCTCTCTTATATCAACGACTATCCTCTCAAAAACCCTTGTAAGGTTACCACCAATCTGCCTCTGTAAAACTATAGCCCTTATCATATAAGAAAGCATCTTGCTTGAGACTCTATCCTCCATAACACCAAGCGCCTTCTCAAAAGGCGTTCCCAACTGATAATTTTTGATAACAAGGGCAAATTCATCTGATATCGGTGGAAGAAGATCCTTTGAAACCATCTCAAAACCCTGTATTATATCAAGACCTGATTTGAGTGAGTTTGACATAAGTATTATTGCATCCATAAGCTGCCCATCAATCTTCTTTCCCCTTGTTGCTTTCATAGTGTTTAAAACCATCTTTGGCAATTTAAATCCTATAATTGTACCAATAACCAAGCATAGCATAAACGCAATAATATTCATTGTAATTATTCCAATAATACCAAAAACAGCTATAGGAATAGCAACAAGATAATTTATATTTATGTTTAAGAACTGTCTTGAAAAATCCTGTCTCCAGACATCTATTTTCTTTTTATAATCATCCATCCATTTTTGAGTTTTATCCTCATTGAGCATAAAGAACATAACAACACTGAAAAATATAAGCACACATCCCAACACTCCAAATATATTGATGATAAGCTCTCTAAATTTATTGGGTGGTTCTGGTGCCTTATACTCTCTTGGTGGCTTTAACATAATGCTGAAAGCATCCTGAGAAAGAACGCTTATTGCTATAACAGCCTGATTGTATTTATTTGGGTTTGAGGTAGCTATTGATTCAAGTATGGCATCCATTTCTTTGAGTATTAAATCCATAATAGCAAGTATCGTCCTTCCCCTTCCATCAAACGAACCAAAAAGCCTTGCTCTGTAAAGCCTGTCAAGCGACATCTGAAATCTTATCTTTACATCAGCATATTCTTTTACAAGAAGTGCAGGTTGGATACCCGGTCCACCATTTTCAGGTGGAAATGTTTTTTTCGTTATCTCTAAAAACTCATATATTAATGAAACAGCTGTTCTCCACAGATCAGCCTCAGATATCTCTCCCTCCTCAGGGTCCCTCCAGACCTTTCTCTGAGCCATATCAGCAAGTGTTGGATCTATCCACGCGGGCATCACATATCTTACATCATTGCCCTTGCACTTAAACGAAAAATCCTTTATATCATTTGCCCGCTGAGGATTGAGATAAAAATAAAAAAGCTGCGTTTTTGTTGAAGCACACTTTATCTCCTCCATCTGAGGTTTTGAAAAAATAGCTGCATAGGAAAGGCTATCAACAAACAACACAGCAAAAAACAACATTAAACTTTTCTTTAAAAATTTTGATTTTAACATTTTTAGTTTCATATATCAGCTCTTGCTTACATTTACTGTGACCGCTGCTTCTTCTGCTCCTCAGTCCAAAACATCTCTATAGGAACATCCATACCATGAGTTTTAAAGTCAGGATAGAACTTAGGAGGCTCACCAGTTGCTGTGAAATATCCATGAACGACACCATTTTCATCAACAGATGTCTGAACATATTTATAAATCTCATGCGTCAGTATTTTATTTTCATCCCTTCCTGTTATCTCCGTTATTGATGTAACCTTTCTTGTTCCATCAGAAAATCTTGTAAGCTGAACTATCACGTGAACAGCACTTGCAATCATCTCTCTAAGAGCCCATATAGGAAGCTCAGCACCAGCCATTAAGCACATTGTTTCAAGACGGGTTAGGGCATCCCTTGCAGAGTTGGCGTGTATTGTTGCAAGAGATCCTTCATGACCTGTGTTCATGGCCTGTAACATATCGAGGGCTTCTGATCCTCTTACCTCTCCAACTATTATTCTATCTGGCCTCATTCTCAAACAGTTTTTTACAAGATCCCTTATGGTAACCTCTCCCTTTCCTTCTATGTTTGGAGGACGGGACTCGAGACGAACCCAATGATCCTGTTGAAGCTTCAATTCTGCAGTATCCTCAACAGTTATTATTCTCTCATCCTCAGGTATGTATGATGAACACATATTCAAAAATGTAGTTTTACCTGTGCCGGTTCCACCTGATATTATGACATCCTTCCTTAAAAGAACACAGAGTTTTATGAAATCAACCATATCCGTTGAAAGACTACCCTTTGAAACAAGGTCTTTATCTGTAAATGGCTTTTGAGAAAATCTTCTTATTGTGAGGGTTGGACCACTCACTGCGAGCGGAGGAATAATAGCATTGACACGTGAGCCATCCTTTAACCTTGCGTCAACAAGTGGAACCGACTCATCTATTCTTCTGCCGAGTGGTGCAACAATTCTTTTTATAACCTGAATTATCTGATCATCATCCCTAAACCTGTACTTTGTTTTCACAAGTTTGCCAGCTCTTTCTATATAAATCTTATCCGGTGAATTAACCATTATTTCTGTGACAGCAGCATCCCTCATAAGCTCTTCGAGAGGACCGAGTCCAAGTATTTCATCAATGAGCTCAGAGATAAATCTTGTTCGCTGATCCCTCGTCAAGGGATACTGATTCTCCTTCTGTAGGAGTGAATTTATTATTGAGTCCACCCTCTTTCTTACTTCTTGATTCTGCGTGGGATCATCACTCACCTTTATCCTTTCAGTTTCAAGAAGAGAAACAACATCAGAGTGAACCTTCATCTTAAGCTCCTCCCACCATGGAGGAAGCTCCACATTAACCTTCTTTGCCTGAGGCTGATTTGGTGTATCAACAAAAAAATCAGACGATCTCTCCACCTGCTTCCAGAGCAGATCACTACCATGCGTGAACTCCACCTGTGACATAGAGCTTGACCAGCTTTTTTCAAGAGGTTGAAGTTCAATAATCCTTGTTAAAATTATCTTTAAAATTTTTATCCACTGACAGTCTGGATTTTCTGTTATCAGTATTCTGTTTTGATTAAATAGCGCAGGCAGTTCATCCTCCCACGGCATAAAAGCAAGAATTTCCTTACCAAGCTGTTTGAAAAATTTTTCTACATCCCTCGGTGGAAGTGAACCTGGCATATCATAGAGATTTACCACAGCCTCAAATCTTGATAGAGGAAAATGCATCTCGTTTATATCCCTAAAAACATTTGCAGTTGCGTTGAGAGAGTTTGCATTAGCATTTGTCACCCAGAAAATAAGGTCCGATATATCAAATGAAAAAAACTGCATAGGATAGTATGGATCAACATCTATAAATATATCAAAGTTCTGTGACAACCTTGAAAGAAGCCCATTTATTATATCAGGTGAAAGCTTTAAAAGATCCTGTCTCTTTTTGGCAAGAGGAAGAACTCCAACACCCCACTGAGAAAATGGAATTTTACCCTTTAAAAGCATACCCGCACTTGATATTGAATCTCTTCCTAAAACCCTAAGTATATCAACCACGGATGGGGTGTTCTGTATGGCAAGCATTTTATCATGTTCGTATCTTATCAGATGATCCATAGGAATAATTATTACATTTTTATTTTCAAGGTGAGCATATGCCACAGCAGCATTCAAGGCTATGGATGTTTTGCCAACACCCTCCTTCGGTCCTGTAAATGTAATTATTTTATTAGCCATATTAAAATTTATTTAGGGGGCACTGAAAAAGTCTATTTGTGCTATAAATTAGCCAATTTTTTAAGCCTGCCGAAGCCGCTTGGGCGTAGGCAGGCGGGCGAGACGAGGAGCGAGGAGTGAGCATACCTGAATAAGGTCTGTAAACGACGAGCGACGAAGTCGTAGCCAAAAATTGGCAATTTAAAGCCAAAAGGTGGTAAAAACTGCATGCTTTTTTAACATTAAATGTCAAAAACCTTGCAGTTTTGATATAAATTTTTAAACTTTTTATACAGTTTCTCATTTATAAAATCTCCACCGTTAGACTTTTTTCAGTGCCCCTATTTAATAATCTCAAATGTTATGAACAAAAACAATGAGCTCTGATCCTCCACAACATCCTTTGATGTAAAGAGTGCCCCTATCAGCGGGATGCTACCAAGCACCGGGACCCTTTTTATTGAAACATTCCTTGAACTTTTCTTAAGACCACCTATGACTATTGTTTCACCAGTTTTTATCTCAACCTCAGTCTGAATCTGCCTTGTTACCATTGACGGTATTGTTGTGTTAGAAACAACAACTGGTTTTGAATAATCAGGGTTTGAAACCTCCAAGGCTATCTGTATATCAACATTGTCCTTTTTGTTTGGATTAACCGTAGGGAGTACCTGAAGTATAACACCAAACTTTTTAAAATCTGCACCAACACCTTGGTTATTGGAATACGGTATAGGGATTTCTCCACCAACCGTAAAATTAGCTTGCTGGGCATTTTTTACAATTATCTTTGGATTTGATAAAAGCTGAGCCTTTCCCTCAGTTTCAAGAAGTTTAAGCGATGTTGCAATCTGTGTCTTTCTCTCAAAATCTCCAACCTTTAATATACCGGGTATCTCTTTCTCAGCAAAATCAAATGTTTCGTTCCAGCCAAAGCCATTTGTTTTCTGTAACGATCCGCTTATCTCAACAACATCAGCGCTTACAGCAATCATCGGATCATCAGCATATGAGTATGATGATATAAAAACAGATCCGATGAGCAGAAGACATATTCTGTTAAAACTTTTAAACATAATTACTCCTTACTTAATAAGCTTGTTAAAGTTTGCAATCTCTAAATAATGGACTTCGACATCTCCGAGTGCTCTCACAACAACATTTACCTTACCAACCTCCTGAGAAAGAGAGAGATACTGGGCCTCTATAGGATTCAATGCTAAACTCAAAACACCCTTATCTGAAAACGATTGAAGTGTTGCTTCCTGCGATGATTGTTTTTTGGCAAGATCGGATGTTATTCCCTGACCCAAGTTTCCACCCACGCCAAGCACAAGAACATTCTGAAGTATGGTAGCAGTAACCTTCTGCTTTTTTTCGTTAACAACAGCATCAAATGTAACAAGTATATCTATTCTATCACCTGGTTTTATAAGCTTTGTCAACTCATTATCAACCTGAAGTGTTGCGCCTCTGTAGCTTGGTGGAACCTTAACGCTCAAACCGGCCTCAGGTGTAAGTGTTAGAAGTGATGATTGAACAATCTGATTGCCTTTTGGTATTCTTATGGCTGTAACAAGGTTTGTTATAAGCTTTATGTCACTTGGATTTCTTATCTCATATGAATCCTTTTCTATAAACTTCCTCGGCATATCAACAACCTCCACAAGGTCAGGTTTAAGAATTGTTCTTGCTGGCAGATCATACTTTGCGACAAGGACCTGTGTCGTCTCATATGCCTTTGATAGTTCTTTCTCCTTACTTGAAAGTATCCAGAGATAAAGCGAAGCAGCAATAAAAGCTAACAGAAATGGTATAAGAGTTTGTTTTTTTCCCATATTTACTCCTTATTAATTAATGCGTAATCAACTTTAAAAATCTAAAAACTTGAGCTCTGAAAAATAGGTTTTTCAATTGGCATCCTTACCTTAACAGTTATCTTTCTGATATGACTGCTTCTCGGTACATCAGATAAAAAATAGTTAGGGCCAGGAAATATCAGATGAACAGGATAAACAAGGGTAACGACAAAATCCTCATTTACATGCTGAGGCCCAACCTGAGGATCATAGCCTGTTACCTCAACCTCAGGATATATCTGCACCTCGCCGCAGGCAGACCCAAATATCTGGCACTTGACGTCCTCAAGCTTGCCACTTTCGATAACCGAAGCAGAGCTCTTGCTTCCACCCTGCGGTCCTGCAAGAAGAGAACCTATCCTTGCTATCTCATAAGCTGCATGGTTTGCAACTATCACCTTGTGTGCTATAAAGCCAAACTCCATTATAGTGAACAACAAGAGAAAAAAAACAGGCAATACCAATAACAATTCAACAGTTGACTGTCCTTTTCTAAACTTTTTTTCTAATTTCACAGCCACACTCTTTTTATAAATACGACCACACCACATCATCTCAGATCTATATCAATTTTTTACAATACCTTTTACCAACAGATTTCTATTGATTGCCAGCTCCAGCACCGAGTGAACCTGCAGCGCTGCTTATCATTCCCTGTATCTGACTCCATAGCGAAGGCATATACTTCTTTATTGCCATACCAGCAATCAAAACAACTCCAACAACAACCGCAAGCATCAAAAGGTATTCAACAGTATTCTGACCTTTTCTCATCTTAAAATACTTATTCATCTCTCCTCCCTTAAATATACCTATATTATAACACAACTGCTTGTGTTTTCAAGACCTTTTTAAAAACAAAGAACCAATTAACTTTATTTTTTTACTTCAAGCTGAAATCAGCCTTGTACATCTTCAATATAACAACACCATCCTGCTCAAATCTCTTCGCAACTGCCCACTGGAGTGCCCTGTGCATAACGACAAAAACAACCACCATAACAAGGGTTATAAGGATGTATTCCACCGTTGTCTGAGCCTTCCTTTTCTTAAACATAATAAAATTATATTAAAACTGCAGCTTGAATGTAAACTGTGATGTCTTGCCTAACTCCCCATACGGGGTTATGGAATACTCAAGCGAATAAACCCTTCCAAGCCTTTCAGCTGAATAAACTCCTATTCCAAATGACCAGCCACTGGTTGTAGTAAGCCCAAGATTTTCTAACAGTGAATCATCATAGCTTTTGCCATAATCTGCTGAATCATTATATCCTGCCCTCAGAACAAACCTGCCATACTGCAAAACTTCCTCAGGCAGTGTAAACTCAAGACCAAAGCTTAACTTTGAATCGGTATCAGTATATTTTTTGCTATCAACAAGAAGTGTGAAATAGTTATTAGGGGATAAAGCCATACCGTATCTTGTTGATTGAACCACTTTTTTATCATCACCAGAGATGTTCTGCTTAGAAAAACCAAAAGAAATCTTTCTTGACAGTTTCAATACTGCACCAGCATCAAAGACTACAGAGTTGTCATTTGTCTCATATCTATCCTCACTAACATATTTGACTCCAGCACCGAGTGAAAACCTTTCCATAAAAAAAGATTTTGAAAATACAAAAGAACCGAACATATCCTTGAACGTCACCTCTTCATCATTTAATGGAACTCCGTTATAATCCCTTACATCAAATCCATCGGCAGAGTAATATCCAAAGTTAAGACCTATAACATTTGTGCCATGTGGTTCAACATATGAGATATATTTTCCGTCATAACCTTCAAAACCGCTTATTATGGAAAAATTAAGCTCTTTCATCTGAGCAAATCCAACACCCGCTGGATTTATGCTCATAGCATCCGTTCCCTCAAGCAATGCCACTCCATTGTTCCCAAGCCCTTCAAGCCTTGCAGAACCTGTTGGAAGCTTTAAAAATGTAAAGCCACTTGTTCCTGCGTCCTTGTTCTCAGCATATGAAACACCCGAGAACAAATAAAAAATTAAAAACAGCTTTTTCATAATCACCTCTAAGGTATTAATATTTTTTTCTTGAACTGACACAACTCCTTGCTTCCCTGCGTTGCTTGAAACTTGAAGACAGCTATGTAAAGCCCAGGAGCAACAGCTCTTCCAGATCTGTTAGTCTTTTTCCAGTTAAGACGAGGGTCATTGAATTCCTCTGAGCAAACATTTCTGTCAGGTGAATCACCAAGCCCTGTAATACAACCACCCTCAGAAGGTATAGGTATTCCACTACCCCATCCTGGCTTATCACTGCTTTTATATGAATAAACAAGATCTCCTGCAATGTTATAAACCCTTATTTCGACATTACCTATCATAGGAAGTGAAAGCTTAAAATTTCCTGATGGCGTGTTAAAAGGATTTGGTGCAAAATAGGAATAATCTTCAAAATACTTACAAGGATCCTCTATATATGTTTTAACAACAGGAAGATCCTGAATCATAACATCGTATGCAAGCGAGTTACAACCAGCATCTGGACAATTTCCTGTTATGCTATCAATCTCATTGGTATCTGTCGAACCAAAAATCTTGAATATATAATTCCCAGACGGCACAGGAGATCCTGTCCCCTTAGCGGTTCCATACCATGACTCGGTTATAGATGTTCTTGCAGGCCTTATTCCTATTATCGTATCAACAAGACATGCGTCCTCACTTGGGCTGCATATTGGTTCATCAGCAATAAATCTTGTCCCTGGTTTGTATATCTTTATCGCAACCTTCATAGGCTCTGATAACTGATAATTTATTATGGCTGGAGAATCAGGCGTAAGTGGGGCTATGGCAAGGTCATAGATTCTTAAAGGATAGTTGTCTATCGTCATAGTAACCGTTGAAACTGTTATATTAGCATCTGGATTTGCAAGTATATCCCGAGCATAAATATTAACATTATATGTTCCTATCATCCATTCACCATCATCACAATTCCCCTTATAACACTTCCCATCCCAAAAATCTTTATAACTCACAAACGGATCCCTTGTCTCGCCACTGACAACTCTTGCTACAACATCATTATCTGTACCAAAACGAGTAATCGTTATAGTAACAGCTGATTGCCTTGTTAAACTGTAGTCTATTTCATACGGTGGAAGTTTTACAACATCACTTGAGTTCTTCATATCAGCTATCGTTGGAACAACATTGAACTCAGTAAACATTATAGCCCCTCTTGAAACATCTATATATCCATATGCCTTATCAGTTGCATATATTGGTTGCGTTCCAGTGGAGTGAGCAACTATTGTAAATGGGTATCTTCCATCCTCAACCATGTATCCATTTGAATCCCTCCCATCCCAATATTCAGTGACCCTGTATCTTCCAGGCCTCATACCTGATATTGAGTATAATATGTTTGATGGTACAGCATAGACACCAGTATTCCACTTCCAGTCATCTGGATTTATCTCAACATTTTGCTTGTATATTTTGATATCTGTCCACATACTCTGGCTTAATTGATAGCTTATAGCTGCCTGAGTTGATAAGCCTATTATCGATGTTGGAACAACATCAACTATTCTAAAAAGGTTTGAGCTGAAGGTTGCATCATGAGTAAAAATATTTCCACTCATACAGACGTATGGATCAGTTATCGTAAGTGCTGATCTGTATGTTCCATCAGCAACCCATTTACCTGTTGAGTCCTTTCCATCCCAGCTCTCTTGATTGGTAAGTCCGCTTGACCTCGGTTCATTGTTAACAAGGGTTCTTATAATATTATTATTCATATCCTTTATCTCAAGCTTGACAGTTGCCGGCCTTTGTAGCTGATACCTGAAATAAAATGGATTTAATCCTGCTGCTGGTGGTGTTGAGCCTATGACCGTTGTTGACGGTGTAAGAAACGCTAACGGATCACCCTTCGCAATAGAAACAGTTCCAACTCCAAGTCTGCTTGTCCAGAGATCTCCACCCCTTCCCTTTGTAACAGCGCTCAAAGCAAAAACATAATTACCATCACAGAGATAGTTTCCACTTTCATTCTTTCCGTCCCAGTACATACTAACAGTCTGCCTTCTCGGCATAGATGATGATATTGTCTTTAAAGGAGTAGGATTACTCGGACCACATGATGTAGAACGATTGGAGCAGTTGATATCGTCAAATGTTGTCCCAGATGGATATATATCCAAATAAACAGTTGCATCCTCTGTAAGCTGATAGCTTATTATCGCAACATCTGTTGAGAGCGGCCCTAAATCCTTTATTGCAATATCTGTTATCTGAAGTGGATCAAGGCTCAGATTAAAACCGTATTCCTTTGCAGCATCCCAACCATATGGGTCTCTTGCACCTGCGTTTATCCTGACGTAATAGTTCCCCGGCTGGACAAGCTGACCACTGTTATCCCTTCCATCCCAGAAATCACCGTTTGTAAGCGTTCCATCAGGTATTCCCTCGCCAAATCGTGGGTCTGAGTCAGCAATAGTTCTTATATCCGCACCATTTGAATCCTCAACTGCAATTGTAACCGTTGCATCCTTTGATAATCTATAGAGTATGTTGTATGGCTGGGCTCCAACACCTGTTATCTTTCCAACAACTGTAGGCGTTGATTTGATCACATGTATATTTGTTACATCAACCGTTATAGGATCTTGATTCTGACCTGGAAATGCAGAGGTCTGTTCTATGTTGATATTACCTGCAGTCGATGAAACCATATTTGTTCTAACCTTAACCCTGAGACCAAACTGACCATTGCTCTTGCCCCAGAATCCCTCAATATTATAGCTACCATCCCATGCTGTACAAATAGGTCCGTATGTCTGTGTGCTTACGGTAGCCATCGAAAAAGCTGCAACATTATGCATTGATATGGTCCTTATAGGAGGAGTTGATGACGGATCCAATGGATTAGCCCCAGCCTTAAACTTAAATATTTCAAATATTAGATCATCAACACCTAAGTTTGCATCTGCTGTTGTTTGAATAACAGCTGTAATATTTGCACACAAGGATAAACACCCAGCTGGATAACCAGTCCTCGGCCGATCAAATTCTATTCTTGCACCAGTCGAATTGGTGACGCTAACCTTAGACATGTCCTCCCCAGCAGAAGCAGAGCAAACACCATCAACACCCTGCCTTACCGTAATCTCAGAAACATAAAGCTGTTGCGAATATATATTGACTGCTGAAAAAGAAATTATAAAACCCAACAGTATCTTTTTCATAAATTCTCCTTTTTCTTAATTCTTAATAAATTACCTTTATCATTTTATATTAAAAAAATTTTATAAAGACACATACAGATAACAATATACAAAATTTTTAAGCTGTTTTTTCATTTTTTTAATAATACTCCAATTACATTAAACTTTCATATTATAAAATTATACACAATTTATTAAATAGGGGTCACTGAAAAAGTCTAACGAAAGATAATTTTTCCAATCAATAATTGTCTTGATTATAGTAAATTGTTGTTTTAAAACTGCACGATTTTTATGGCAATGTTGCAAAAACCTTGCACTTTTTTTATCTTTCTTTTGGCAATAAAGATAATGCTTTTCTACTACGGCTTCGTCATAACTCGCTTACAGACTACTTTGTAGTATGCTCGCTTATTCTTCCTCGCCTCATAACGAAAATCATTGCTTTATTGCTCAAATAGACTTCTTCAGTGACCCCTAAATATTAGTGAATATTTTATTAATCTTATATTTTAGCTATATAATTACTCTTTAATACTGCAGCTAAATTTGTATAATTATTAAGTATATTCAGAGAGAAGGTTTTATCGGATAAAAACTGGATAGATTAATGATGGGAGGCTTTATGAAAGAAAACGATTTTCTTTTTGATAATCTCACACAGGATATTGTAAAAAGTATTCTTGAAACCATACCAGGTGAGTTGACTATCATAAACAAGGATGATGAGGTCATTGGCTGGAACAAGCACAGCACAAGAATCTTCAGAAGACCAGTTGTGGCTATGGGTGCTAATTTTAGAGATTGCCATCCTGAGGAAAGCCTTAGTCGAGTGGAAAAAATTGTGAATGATATGAAAAACGGAAAAATGAACAGAGCAAGATTCTGGATAGATATGAGGATAAATGAAAAGGGGGAAAGGCATAAGATACTGATAGAATTTTATGCCTTAAGGGATATAAATGGAAACTATCTCGGGTGTATGGAGTACGATATGGATATAGAGGATATAATAAAAATAACAGGTGAAAAAAGGTTGATGGATGAATGATGGAGGATAGAGATATAATATATAAGGTAAGCGAACTGAACCTTGAGATAAAAAATCTGCTCGGTAGGGGATTTTCAAGCGTATGGGTTGAGGGCGAGATAAGTGGGGTAAAGAGATCATCATTAGGACACATATATTTTGATCTCAAGGATGAGAACTCAATAATTTCAGCTGTAATATTTAAGTGGAGTTTAAAGAATATAGACTTTGAACCTGAAAATGGGCTTCTTGTAAAAGTCTTTGGTGAGGTTACAATATATGATAAACAGAGCAAATATCAGATTGTCATAAAAAAAGCCCTTTCATTAAAATATGGACCTCTTCAGCTAAGGTTTGAAGAGCTCAAAAAAAGGCTTATGGCAGAAGGTCTCTTTGATGATGAAAGGAAGAAAAAAATCCCAGCATTTCCTCAAAATGTTGCTGTCATAACATCGCTTTATGGAGCAGCTATAAGAGATATCATATCAATAATAAAAAGAAGAGCAAAAAACATAAATATATTTATATTTCCTGTAAGAGTTCAGGGAGATGGTGCCAGTGATGATATAGCTATGGCATTAAAAGAGGCAAACAGTAAGAATTACAATATAGATGTTATAATACTTGGAAGGGGTGGTGGTTCTATGGAAGATCTCTGGGCATTCAATGAGGAAATTGTTGCAAGAGCAATAGCAGCTTCGGATATACCTGTCATATCTTGTGTTGGTCACCAGACTGATTTTACTATATCAGATTTTGTTGCTGATCTGAGGGCAGCAACACCATCGGCCGCTGCTGAGATAATAACACAGGGAGTGATAGACACAAAAAATCGCATATCACAGCTTGAAAAAAGATTGATATCAAGCCTTAAAATTATTTATCAGCGAATAAAACTAAGATTTTTTAAATTTATCAATTCAAACTTTTATAAGAATCCTTTTTCAATTATTGAAAAAAATGTTATGGAATTTGATAATCTTTATACATCACTTAACAGAGCCTTTGACAGCAGGATAAAGGATTTGCAATCAAATCTGAAAAATCTTTCAGATAGATTAAAAAACTTAAACCCCGAGACCCCTATGAAGAAGGGTTATACAATAACGAAAAAGGGGGATACTGTCATAAGAACTATTGATGATATAACTATAGGTGATGTGATTGAAGTTATTTTTTCTGATGGAAGTGCAAAAAGCAATGTTTTTGAAAAAATTAAAAAGTCAGAACATGAGGAGGCGAAATGAAAGAATGGAAAAATGAAAATTTTGAGCTAAAACTTAAAAGGCTTGAAGAGATTGTTTCAATATTAGAAAATGATGAAGTCTCACTTGATGAATCATTAAAACTTTTTGAGGAAGGGGTAAGCATATCAAAGGAGCTAAATGATAAGCTCATTGAGGTTAAGGGAAAGATTGAGGTTATAAAAAAGGATGCTGAAGGAAAGATAAAATTAGAAGATTTTGATGATGAAATCTGATATAACCCCAAAAAGTAAGACGTTTATATCTATTTACCCTAAAGTCCCAGAAAAAAATTCCCTTATTTACTTGATTTGTATTATATTAAATATTGAAATATATTAAACAAATTGTTTGTTTAGAGAAGGAGGAATAAATGGTAAAGCTTATAACATTGGTAAGCATGCTTCTACCACTCTCATCGTATGCTGAAGTAAATTTTGATGGTAGCGGTGAGAACGGTATAAAGGAAGCAATAGTTAGTACAGAAGTGCCTGTACCAACAGTTGATAAGGCACACAGCTCAAAGGTGCAGAAAGAATGGACCGTTATGGTCTATTTGAATGCCAAGAACAATCTTGAACCATTTGGTATTTCAGATATGAATGAGATGGAAATGGTGGGATCAAATGATAATCTGAACATAGTGGTTCAGTTTGGAAGAATAAAGGGTTATGATACCACAAATGGTGACTGGAAAACGGTGAGAAGATACTATGTAACAAAGGACACCGACACAAAGACCATTAATTCGCAGATGGTAGCTGACCTCGGCAAGGTGGATATGGGTGATTATAAATCTCTCATAGACTTCGGTAAGTGGGTAAAGCAGAACTATCCTGCAAAAAAATACCTTTTGGTTGTATGGAATCATGGCTCAGGCTGGGAAAAATCTATGGGACTTCCTATAACAAAGGGTATTTCATATGATGATGAGACAGGCAATCACATAAACACACCACAGTTAGGTATGGCACTAAAAGAAATAGGCAAGATTGATATACTTAACTTTGATGCCTGCCTT
>JAAYVG010000034.1 GCA_012517285.1 Elusimicrobiota bacterium | reverse complement strand
TCCCAGGATATAACACTTACTGCCATTATGGATTTCCTCGGATTATCAAAAAAACCATTGTTTATAACAGCTGAAAGACTTGATAATCCAAATGAGATAAACTCAAGCATATCAAATGCTATGAAAATTATCAGTAAAATAATTAAGGTCTAACACAAAAGACGGTTCTGTTAATATTTAATAAAGTCTTTTTATCAAAAAGTATTGTACTCTTGTTTTCAATAAAAGTTGAGTTTTGAGATACTATCAAATCTTCCTTGATTTTTCCTGTTTTTACTATGTAATCCGAGTATATGCATTCATTTCTGCATATAATACTTTTAACAGAATGATCAAGAGATATATCATCTAATCCTATAAGACATGTTCTCGTGGTGCTCAACAAAACATAAGGATAATATATATTAAATTTTATATCAAAATTGTTTAAATTTATTGAGATTGATTTATTAGAAAACAAGAAATTAGATACCTCAAAAGTATTAATATCAATATCATTCAAAATTTTTAATGACTCAGGATCATTAACTTCAATATGATTTTTTTTAATTGTGAAAAACAGTTTTGAAAGATGTCTTCCGATATTCAGCCGACATCTTATGTCCAGTTCTTTAACAAGCATAAGAGCTCCAAAATCATTTAATGTTATCTCAAAATCATCATATTTTTTTAGATTTGTAAATAAGGATTTTAATTCCTTTAATCCTTTATCCGTAATTATTGGAGTAAGAATACAAATCTTCTTACCAAAACTAAATACCTTATCTAATTTTTTTTCATAAACTGGTATAAGATTTTCACAAAATTCAGTACCAAAATAAATACAATCATATAACGCTATCTTTTTTTTATCTATATCCCTTACATCTATTTTAATCGCATTTTCCATAAAATTTTATATATCTATCTTTAAAAAAAACTCTCTCGCTTTTTCAGTATCATCATACTTATTTAAAAGTTTTTCTATTAGATTTATTACTTTTTTCATCATCTTAACACTGTGTATTCTTTTTTCAGTGGGATCTGTACGTGTCCCATATTTTAAATAATCTATACCCAAAACATAATAATCAAAAAAACTTGCCCTATTAAGGACTCGTGGAGATCCACCGAAAGAAACCCTATACGATACCCTGCTCATAAGTTCTTTTGGAATTGACATTCTTTTAGCGATATTAAAGGGTTGTATTTTAGCAGGTTTTAAGCCCAAACCAGCCCTGCATAATCCATCTTCACTTTTAACAATCCTTTTTAAATATGCATCTGTATGCATCATACAAAAACCGTTTATATATGGGCATCCAAAAAATTTATAAAAGAATATTTCTGTTTCTATTTTATTTTTTTTAGCAAAATTAATAATATTTTTGGCCTCTAAAGCAGATAACTGATTGGGAAGTATTACCCTTGAAATTTTAAAGCTGTCATAAAAAAACTTTAATGAATTCAAATTAAACACAGGATTTAATGAACTAAGATGAACTGGAATATTATTAAATTCACTCTTAATTCTCTTCAATAGACCAATATCAGAAACAATTATGCCATCAATTCCAAAATTGATGATCTTTCTAATGTTAGCTATTATAGTTAGAAACGTATTAGTACTATCTGACAGATTTATTTCATTTGCTGCAAGATGCACCTTCATTTTCAAATTATGAGATAATTTAATAAGCTTTCTTACATCAATTAAGTTATAAAACATCCCAGTATTGGCATAATTTGGAATAGCATTATACGCAAAATAGATCTCATCAGCCCCAGCCTTTTTAAGTTCTATAAGTTCATCCAATCTTGTTATACAGCTTAATATCTTCATTTTAAAATCTCTCTGGTTTAATACTGTTTAAAGTTAATTCAGAAGTTTTTATTTCACTATCTCCATATATAACCAAATAATCATTCCTTGCACCAGAGCATCCTTTCTCTAAACTACATCCTAAACATTTATTAATCTTTGCTTTTCCTTCAACACCCCTTTCCAGAACATTATCACCCCTTTTATACCTGTGGAACTCAAACGAAAACCCCTCAACCCCTTTTAAAACACATAAAGGCATATTTTGAACTACAGCTTTAATATTATAAAGTTTAGACTTTAATAAAGCAAGCTTGATAAAGGGATAGACATCACTATATTTAGGAACAATCTTTTTGCTATTATTAACACGCCCCTTATTCCTTACAAACACAAAATTTATTAAAAATATCTCAGGATAATTATTATTAACCCAATCAACAAAATCACCTAAATATTTATAATTTTCCTGATTTATTATATGAAATATTCTGACCTTATTTAATGCCTTATATTTTTTAAGATTATTTAAACCTTGAACTGCCATCTTATATTTAACGCTTCTTGTAAGACTATTATAAACGCTTTCAATGTGTGAGGGAAGGTTAATTACAAAGAATTCTACTTCACTGATTAATTTCTTACAAAGTTTTTCATCCGATAAATTTATGCCATTTGTAGAAATCATTATATGTCTAACCTTGTTTTCTTTAAGCTTATATATTAAATCTAATATATCAGGATTTGTTAATGGTTCACCTTGTCCCTCAAGGCTAACAGCATCATAATTACCTTGCTTAACTTCTTTTATTATATTTTTTATATCAGCCTTTTTACCTATTGGTGGATTATGACAGTACTTACAATAAAGATTGCAGGTAAATGATGCATCTGCAATACATAGCTGATTACTTATCCATTTTTTTTTCATATTTAAAATTCATTCTTTCAATTATAGATTCAAGCTGATACTCATCTTTAACCGGCTTTAACTCAGATGAACCGTATAATTTAACATAATCTTTTCTTGGTCCTGAACATATTTTTTTTAAGCCACAATTATTACATACAGATTTTTTTTGTTTTTCCTTATTCCATCTATTTTTTAAATAAAGCAGATTAAACACATCAATATTTAATTCTTCAAAGCCAGACATAAAACAAAGTGGAATTCCATCAGAAATTACCTTTAAATCAAGCTTTTTAGCTTCGTTCAATCCAGCAATCAAAAATTTATTAATTTCACTTAATCTGGGCACAAGATATAACCTGTTTTTCACACGACCCTTCACTTTAATCATATTAATTTCAGTATAAAATATATCTCCAAAATTTGTTTTTATAAATTTAAAATAATCCTTAAGAGAAACATAATTGAGTTTGTTTAAAACCATTGTAATTCTTAATCTATTACCACCAACTATTTTTATAATATTTTTAATGGAATTTACTGTTTTTGTATAATCACAGCTATCAGTGAGCAAATTATATATCCTTTCTATATGGCTGGGAAAGTTTATATTAAATACATTTACCCCTGCATCAAGTAAAGCCCTGACCACATCTTCTCTATCCAGTGAAAAGCCATTTGTAACTAACATTATTTCTCTAATTCGATTTTTTTTAGCAATCCTAACCCATTTTATTAAATCCCTTGAAAGAGTTGGTTCTCCACCCTCAAAACTTATTGTATCAGTATAATTTTTTACAATTATTTTTTTTTCTTCATCAGATTGAATAGGCTCTTTATCTTTCCTTGAGCAAAATATACACTTATGATTACAGATATTTGTTAAAATTATAACAGGCTCAATATTCATTTATCAATTAATTATATCAAATTTAGTATAATAAGTTTAGAAGGAGAATTTATGAAAAATATTATAGATGAAAGGATAATAAAAGAATTAGTTAAAAAATATCAAAAGGATATAATAAATTTTGCTCTAAACATAGTAAGGACTCAGAGCTTTTCAACAAAGGAAGGAAAGCTTATTGAGCTCATAAAAAAAGAGATGATAAAATGTAAATTTGATAGGATTAAGATAGATACTATGGGAAATATACTGGGTTTCATAGGAAATGGTAAAACAAAAATTATGATAGATGCTCATATAGATACTGTTGGTATAGGTGATATAAAAGAGTGGAAGATAGATCCATTTAAGGGAATAATAAAAAATAATAAGATTTTGGGAAGGGGTGCAACCGATCAAAAGCTTTCAATGGCTGCGATGGTTTATGCTGGTAAAATAATAAAAGAATTAGGGCTTGGTAAGGATTATACTTTTATTGCTGTTGGCTCGGTTCAGGAGGAGGACTGCGATGGACTTTGTCTGATGCATATCATAACGAAAGAAAAAATAAAACCTGACTATGTTGTTTTAACAGAACCAACAAACCTTTCAGTTTACAGAGGGCATCGCGGAAGAATGGAAATAAAGGTAAGTGTTAAGGGAAAGTCATGTCATGCATCGGCACCTGAAAGAGGCGATAACGCAGTGGTCAAGGTGTCATCCATAGTTCAGGAGATAACAGAACTAAATAATAATCTCAAAAATGATGATTTTTTAGGGAAAGGAACTGTAGCCGTAACATATATTGAATCTAAAACTCCATCGCTAAATGCTGTTCCCGATGAAGCAACAATATATTTAGATAGAAGACTTACCAATGGTGAGGATAAAAAGCTTGCAGTATCCCAGATAAAAAATTTACCTTCTGTTAAAAAATATAATGCTAATGTTGAAATATTAAATTATGAAGCAACAAGCTGGACAGGCCTTGATGTAGCTCAGGAAAAATATTTTCCAACATGGGTTCTGCCTGAGGAACACAAACTTGTTCAGTCTGGAATAAAGGCAGCTGAGATAGCACTTGGGAAAAAGCCTGTTGTTGATAAATGGGTGTTTTCCACAAACGGTGTTGCAACCGCAGGAAGATTGAAGATACCAACAATAGGATTTGGACCCGGCAATGAGATATATGCACATACAGTAAATGAACAGATGCCTATTGATGATCTTCTTAAAGCAACGGTGTTTTATTCAACTGTTGGAAGTTTTATAACAGAAAAAGGAAAATGATATGAGAATAAAATATCTGATACCAATCATTCTAATGCTTACAGCATGTTCCAAACCAGTAACTCAAAACAAATCTGAGCCATCAGATCAAAAAATTATATCGTCAGAAGCAGGAGGAGTAAATATGGAAAAACTTTTAAACCCATCATTATGTAATGAACAAGCCCCTGATAATTTTAAGGTAAGATTTAATACGACAAAGGGTGATTTTGTTGTCGAGGTCAAAAGGGAATGGTCACCAAAGGGAGCTGATAGATTCTATAACCTTGTAAAAAATGGATTTTATAATGATGCTGCGTTTTTTAGGGTTATACCAGGATTTGTAGCACAGTTTGGAATAAATGCTAAACCAGAGATATCTGCTAAATGGCAGGGTGCTCGGATATCAGATGACCCTGTAAAACTTTCAAACATCGAAGGAACTCTTTCATTTGCTACATCAGGTCCTAATACCAGAACGACACAACTTTTTATAAATTACAGTGATAACTCAAGACTTGATTCTATGGGATTTTCTCCATTTGGAAATGTTATAGAAGGGATGGACACGGTAAAAAAATTGTATGCTGAATATGGTGAGGGGGAACCATACGGTAATGGCCCATCGCAATCAAGGATACAGAGCGAAGGAAACAACTACTTAAAAACAGAATTTCCAAAGCTTGATTATATAATCAAAACTGAAATATTCCAAAATTAAATGACAAATAAAAAAACTCTATATATATGTTCAGCAGGGATGAATAAAGGAGATTTAACATTTAAAACCTTAGATATTCTCAAAAAATCACAAATAGTTATAAATAATATACTTGCGGAAAAAGAGTTAATGCAACTTGGAATAAAAAATGTTATAAGCACAAATGATAAATTTATGATTAAAAAAGGAACATCATATGGTAAATATCTTAACACTATACTGAAAAAACTATTTAGTAAATACAATACTATATCAATATTAACTAATGGTAATCCTTTATTCTTAAATCCTCCTATGGCAAATGTAGTATCAGAATTTGCTAAAAAAAATAATTTGACAGATGTTATAATAACGCCAGGAATATCTACCTTTGACTATTTAATAAATGATGTTACAATGAAACTTAACATCTTTAGCGATAATGTCTTACTTATTTCACATCCAGACATGTTGTTTTCTTTTAACAAAAAATTAACTTATTATGATTTAATATTGTACTATCCTGACTTTATTAATAATAAACACTTAGAATTTATAAAAAGTATATACAAACAAAAAGATAAATTTTATCTTATTACAATTAAAAGCTTCAATATAAAAAGTTCTATAAAAAGTGGCAATATAAAGGATATAGGACGACTAATAAAAAATCTTGATAATTTTACCACACTTTTAATTCCGCATACAAAAGTTAATATAAAAACTTTATCATTTAGTTAATTTTCGATATATCTTGTATCCTTTTTTTATTATAAAAGCTTGTTTGCTTGGTAAAGTATTTTAATTTAGTTTTATAATTTATATTTTTTTTATATAATTCTACTTATGAGTGCATTTTTGAGTTACATTATACTTAATAACACCGTTCTAAATTATATTATTTCCATAATAACTTTTTTTATAATAACTGAGCTGCTTTATTATTTCAAATCAAAGGGAATAGAAAGAATAGAGAAGATATCATCCAGAACAAACACGACACTTGATGACCTTTTTGTAGAGATAATAAAAGGTATAAAATGGTTTGAATACCAATATGTTGCATTTTATATAGCTACAAGGCATCTTGTAATAAATACAAAATTAGATACTCTTATATACTGGATACTGCTTATTATAATCACATTCAGGATAACAGCATCGCTTGAAAAAATAATTGATTTCTGGCTGAACGATATTTCAGGAAAAGATTATCAGAGATCTATTGGAGCTGTAAAGGTAGGGTTTAGAATTTTTTTATGGATAATCGCAATACTTTTTTTGCTTCACAACGCAAATGTTAAAATAGGATCGCTTTTAGCAGGGCTCGGTATAGGTGGTGTAGCATTAGCTCTTGCCGCTCAAACAATATTTGGTGATATGTTCAACTTCTTTGTTATAGTTCTTGATAAGCCATTTAAAATAGGTGATTTTATAGTTATCCCATCCCAAAATCTCTCAGGAACAGTGGAAGAAATAGGTCTTAAATCTACAAAGATAAGAACATTAAGTGGTGAGCTATTAATAATGACAAACTCTAAAATAATGTCTGAAATAATACAGAACTTCTCAGACATGAAAGAAAGGCGTGTTTTGACAACTATAACGGTTGAATATGCAACTCCGCTTGAAAAATTAAAGATAATACCAAATATAATAAAGGAATCAGTTAATAAATTTAAGGATACTAAATTTGACAGGGCAAATTTAATAAAATTTAACAACTATTCAATAGATTTTGAGTTTGTTTATTATATTCTCTCACCTGATTATAACTATTATATGAGTCTGCATGAAAACATATTGAATGATATTGTAAAATCATTTAAGAATAATGATATTAAATTTTCATATCCGACATATAAAGTTTATATTGACAAATAAAAAAGATAAGATTAAAGAAAGACAGAAGCAAATTAGTTGTTTAGTAAGGCAGAACAACAGATAATTGATAGTGAACAATGATTAGTTTATAAGGAAATTACCTTATTTAACTGTTCACTATTTACTGCTCACTGACCACTGTTTTGGTTTTGCTGACCACTGACCCTGCCTGCGCCGAAGCGGCTTCGGCAGGAGGCACTGACCACTGATCACTAACCACTGACCACTATTTTATAGGAGGTATTATGATTAAATTATGTATGTTTATAATGATGTTTGGAGGATTGTTAAACTCACAAACGAATGTTATATCTACTGTTAATGGTGAAAAGATAACGATGGATGAAATAAAGAACAGGATGACATTAAATTATTTTGCCAAAACACTTGATGAAGCAATAGGTGATAAGCTTATAATTCAAGAAGCAAAAAAAAGAAACATATCGGTTTCAAAGGATGAACTTAATAAGGCTATAAACCAGATAAAACAGAGATTTACAAAGGAAGATGATTTTAAGAAAGAGCTTAAAAGAATTGGCATATCAGAAAAAGATTATTACTCCATGATAGAAACCAATCTGCTCATAGAAAAAGCAATAATCACTATACTCAATATAAACCCTACTGATGAAGATGCTAAAAAATATTATGACTCAAATCCATCTCAGTTTGATATACCAGAAGCTCTAAAAATAAGACAAATATATGTAAACACTGAGCAGGAAGCAAAGGATATATTAATTGCTCTTGATGCCGGTGCGAGCTTTGAAAGATTAGCAGAAATCAAGTCTGCTGATGAAAGGCTAAGGCAGTCAAAGGGTGATATAGGTTTTATTTCAAAAGGAATGCTTCTTCCTGATATAGAAAATGAAATATTTTTAACTCCTATTGGTAAATACACAAAACCAGTCAAAACAGGCAATGGATATTCAATATTTAAAGTGGAAGAAAAGAGAGAACATAACAAATTAAAATTTGAAGATGTCAAGGAAAAGATAAAAGAGCTGATCAAATCATCACAGATACAAAATGGAAGACAACAGCTTATAAATCAGTTAAGAGAAAAGGCAACGATAAAATAATTATAAAAGAATAAATATTTTTCTTGATTTTAAAAAATAAAAAATGTTATACTTAATTAATATGAGAAATAAACTGCTAATTTTAATAGTGTTTTTATTTACCGTTCCTTCAATCTACGGAGCTAACAAAACCTCAAAAAATGAACTTCAAAAATTAGAGATAAAAAATTTTGAGGTTTTAGATTTTCCGAGCGATCGAGGGGATTCTGTAATAGTTGTATGGGATAAAGAAAATAGTGATATGAACTATGAGCTTTATCTATCAACCAATGAGACCAACTGGGTAAAGTTTAAGGAGATAAAATCTGAAGATAAGCCTGAGCCAATATCTCTTCCTTTTTGGGTCTGGGAAAATACTGAGAACAGGTTTGCTTTTCCAGTAAATTTGGTTAAAGTGTTTGGATTAGAAGAAGATAAATATTTTAATGAGGATATAAAGAATATCAATCTTTATGCAAAGATTAAGTCGGTATCAAAGAATAAGAGTTTTAAATCACAGATAGTGAATGGAAAACCTCATGGGAACTGGTTTAGAAAAGAGAGAATAAATAACTTTGTTCTTGTATTGCTCATAACTGTAATATTTTTTGTTGTGGTATCACATGCAAAGAAAAGGGATCTTTTTATAAGAAAGATACCAGGTCTTGATGCCATCGATGAGGCAGTCGGAAGGGCAACAGAGATGGGAAAGCCTGTTATATATGTTCCTGGAATTGGTGGGATGTCAAGCATATCCACCATAGCATCCGTTTTTATTTTGGGTGAGGTTTCAAAAAAAATAGCACAGTATGACTCGACTATAAAAGTTCCACACTATGATCCAATAGTTTATACCGTTGCAAAAGAAACTGTTAAACAATCCTATATTGAGGCTGAAAGACCTGATTCTTACAGAGATGATATAAATGTATACGTGACAAGTGATCAGTTTGCTTATGCAGCTGCGATAGACGGAATGATAACCAGAGAAAAGCCAGCAGCATGCTTTTATATGGGATATTTTATGGCTGAATCACTACTTCTTGCTGAAGTTGGAGCATCAAGCGGGGCAATACAGATAGCAGGAACAGATGTTGATCATCAGCTTCCTTTCTTCGTGACAGCATGTGATTATACATTGATAGGAGAGGAACTCTATGCTGCAGGAGCGTATATATCAAAGGAACCAATGCTTGTAAGCGCCTTAAAGATTCAGGATTTTGGTAAACTGCTCTTTATAATTCTTGCAACCGTCCTTTCAATAACTTTCCTCATAATGTCAAAAACAGGAAATATTGATATGATAGGAAAAATACTTGATATACTGAGGGTAAAATAATATGAACATATTCAAAAAATACATACCACTTGCACTTGTCTTTGTGTTTGGCATAGTAACACTTGCTTCTTACTATGTTCCACACAGAGTATCAGAAAGCTATATGGAGCAGATAAGCGTATGGGAAAATATTGTGTTTGCTTTCTCACTTTTTTTAGGAGCTATAAGCTTGCTCTACAGCCACTACAATAAAATAGTTAAAAAGGTTGATGGCTGGGGATACAGCTTGTTTGTGTATTTAGGGTTTATAGTAATGATAGTTCTTGCAATAGTAGCTAATGGAAAAATATCTGATGAAGGACAGATGACAGCGCTTGGCTGGGGATTCAACTATATATACAATCCCTTGAGTGCAACGATGTTTTCAGTTCTTGCGTTTTATATAATATCAACAGCATACAGGTCTTTCAGGATAAAATCATCATCAGCGTTTTTGTTGTTTATCGCTGGACTTATACTTATGTTAGGGAATATACCTCTTGGAGATCTGATATGGAGTAAGTTGTTGGGATGGACTCATACATCAATAGCATCCATAAAAGACTGGGTTATGAATGTTCCATCTACAGCAGGTAAAAGAGGAATACTAATAGGTGTTTCTGTTGGCGCAGCAGTAACATCTTTAAAGATAATATTTGGTATAGAACGCGGTTATATGGGAAAGGATTAAGGAGTAAATAAATGAAAGACACACTCAATAAAATATTAAAGATAGACAGGAGATGGTTATTTCTCTTATTATCTCTTTCAATACTCATACCTATAATAAAGCCTATAGGTATCTCATCTTCATCCATATCATCATCGGTTCAGAATATGTATGACTTTATTGAAAAAATACCAGCTGGTTCTACAGTTTTTTTGGGTATTGATTATGATCCATCAACTGCCCCAGAGCTTCATCCACAAGCTACAGCAGTTATGAAACATCTTTTTAAGAAGAATATAAAGGTTGTTATACTTACCTTTATAGCAGGATCTGGTGGGCTTATGGATGAGCTTGTTAGAACAATTCCTCCACAGTATGGTAAGGTTTATGGTAAGGATTATGTTGTTCTTCCATATATGCCCAACTTCACAGCAGTTTTGACTCAGATGGCTTCTGATATGTATGCAATATATGATAAAGATATAAACAATAAACCACTTAAAGATTACGAGATGATGAAAAACATAAAAAACTATAAAGATTTTGCAGCATCAATAGATATAACAGGAACTGCATTGTTAGACGGGGCATGGCTACCACTTGTTGGTGATAAATACAACCTTCCAATACTCGGAGGGGTTACAGCAATAAGTCAGGTTGGACTTGGACCATATCTGCAGAAAAAGCAAATAAAAGGTCTTATAGGTGGAATGAAGGGTGCATCTGAGTATGAAAGACTTACGAATGAACAGGCTAAAGCTACAAGCGGTATAGATGCATTGAATATTGCACATCTTCTTGTTATATTTTTTATAATATTTTCAAATATTATTCTTCTTGTACTTAAGTTTATTTAAAAGGAGAGATTTATGGAATTATCTTTAGTTTTAGGAGCATGGGTTGCTGCGGGAATGACGCTCTTTATATTTTCATTTCTATACAAGGATAATCCGTTCTACAGGGCTGCTGAGCATCTGTATGTCGGAGTAGGAATGGCGTGGTTTATACAGCTATACACATACTCTGTTATAATACCAAAGGTTTACAAACCACTTGTTGACACGATAAAGGCAGGAGATTGGGTTAATATGTGGCTTGTTTTAATACCTACAGTTTTAGGCCTTTCACTGATAACTCAGTTCATACCAAAGATATCATGGATATCAAGATATGGTTTTACATTTCTTATGGGCTACGGTGCGGGACTTATACTTCCAGCAGGACTTGCAACTGATTTTATGAACCAGATAGTTGGAACCATCGAACCATTTGCAAACTTTTTTTCTCTTTCTGCGGGAGCAATGATAAACGCTATAATAATACTAATAGGTACTCTATCAGTTTTATTTTACTTTTTCTTTTCAGTTGAACACAAGGGTGCCATTAAAAAGGTATCAGCCTTTGGAGTTTATTTTCTTATGATATACTTTGGAGCATCATTTGGCAACACTGTTATGGCAAGATTTTCACTTCTTTATGGCAGGTTTGATACACTCGTAAAATACTCTAAAGGAGAGTATTTTTATGCCACAAACTGGATTATATTAGGACTTCTTATATACTTTATCTGTGAAAAAATATTTTTTAAAGCAGTAAAACTTAAGAAAACTTGAAAAAATGTATAGAAAATAAATATTTGAAAGATAAAATTTAGCTTGTATTGTTTTTTTTGTGTGATTTTTAAAGATTTGGAATAAATATCAAAAGGAACATAGCTCTTAGTAGATAGCTTAAATGAGTATTGGGAAAAGGGCTTGCAAGATATTTTTAAAAAGGGGGAGGGATTATGGGAAGAAATCTCTTAATTTTATCTTTTATTTTCTTCTTTTTTACTTCATGCTCAAAAGATCTAAGGAAAGATACTCCACCAATTGAAGATGTCTTGCATCATGGTCCATTAGCCAGAATAATGGTTTATTCGGGCAATGTGGCTCTTGGTCAAACAGGAGCTTTGGCAAATGGACTATCCATCGGAATAGGTGGAACAGCAATTCTAAGTGCTCAGGGAAAAGATTCAAACAATAGATCAATAAAAATAAAACCAAAATGGACAGCAAGTAAATCTGAAATAATAGAAATAGATCCAACTGAAGGAGATATAGTTTCTGTTAAGGGTATAAGGGAAGGAACATCGGAAATAGTGGTTGAATATAAAGGGGTTAAAACAACTGTGGAATATATCTGGGTGAAGTAATGAAATTTGAAGCAGAATATTCTTTATATTTAAATAATGAAAAAATTGAAGAAGATTCATCTGTTATTTTGTTCGGAGAAGAATCATTGAGTATATTCCCTAAAACTAAACAAGCTCTATCTATACACTGGCAGGAGATAACTACTATTTTTTATGAAAATTATAAAGTTTATATTACTCTAATATGTGGTAAGGTTATTGAAATAAAATCATTAGGATATAAATTTGAAGATTTTATACGACTTGCCTCTAAATTCAGAAATGAAAGACTTATAAAAATTGATATGGTTGATGAACCACTGAAAAAGTCTATAACTGAAGCATCTATTTCCTATTATTCAATGGATAAATCATTCAAAGATAAGGCTGAATTGCATATATATGAAACTTCTCTTGTTGTTTTTCCAGACACTCATAACTTTATTAGATTACCATTAAAATTTATAGATAAAATAAAGGAGGGTGATTATTCAATTGAAATAACAATAGAGAATGGAGAGAGACTTGAAATATCAGAGTTAGGGAAAAACTTTGATTATTTCAAAGAAAGTCTTCATACCCAGATAAATTTACTTGATATAATGGTTCAAAATATTATTTCAAGTTTTATGCCACAGGCGGACTCATTTTCAATCAGAACTGCCTCAAAAAAAATTAACGAGGGGAAACTTATTAAAATATCTGAAATAGAAAAATCTCTTCCGGAATTCTTTACTAATCTTGAAAAAAGAATATGCTCCAATGAAACAGACACAAAAGAATTTCAATATTTATTTTCTATATCTGAAAAGGATAAAATATCTTTTGGAATAAAGAAAGGATTGATGGGAAAAATGAGCGGAGACTGTTTTATATTTCTCTTTTTTATAAAAACTAATGAAAATCTGGTGGCGGTTTTTGAATCATTCTCAATTGATACTAAAAGTAAAAATGAAACTGATAATCGCGCTTCTTATTTTTACAGGTGTAACACATCCTTTGATGATTTTTTATCTTTTTTTAATACAGCCATGACAGATATCAATTTCAGAAGAATGCCAATATTAATTTCAGATGAGAAATTAGGAGACCCGAGATATCAGATATATAACTCTGCTATATACCGAATACCAAACTTAAAAAAATTAAGAGAATTATATATTGGCAGGGTCATACACAGTAATTTTGAATCATGGTCAAATGATATAAATGAACTTATAAAATTTGCTGGACAAAATCTTATGACAGGAAAAAGATGGACAAAAAATATTGAAATAGAAAATGAGGAGGAAATATGCCAGGATACAAACACCCATGCCGATACTGCAACAAATTGATACCTTCTGATTCAAGGATATGTCCTTTGTGTGGCAAAAATAATCCTCTTGGGCCATTAAGATGCCCCAAATGTCAGGACCCCATTGAAAAAGGATGGAAAAATTGTCCCAATTGTGGTTTGGCATTGGAAATAGAATGTTCAGCATGTGGAAAAATTACTTTTTTTTCTGATTATTGTGACCATTGTGGAAAAAGAATAATCGTTGTCTGTCCAAATCCAAAATGCAAAACAGAACAACCCCCAATAGGAAATAAATGCATTAAGTGTGGATCTGAACTTAAAATAAAAAAATAGGAGGAGTTATGGCACTACAACCATTCACAAGCAATTTCGCTGACAACAGTACGGAATCTGGTTTTCAATTCACCTTTTACTGCGATATTTGCAGGGAAGGCTATAAAACAAAATTTATAGAATCCAAAACCTATAAAAAGGGGAAACTATTCAAGGGAATTGGAGGGCTTTTGAGTGCAGCAGCTCAATTTACAGGAAAATATAATATGGGATATGGAGCCGAACGAGCCGCAGATATAATAGGAGAAAAATTTAAAGGGATGTCGCCAGAGTGGCATAAAGAGCATGATGAAGCCTTTGAGCTTGCACAAAATGAGGCAAAAGAGCATTTTAAAAGATGCCCAAAATGTTCGCATTATGTCTGTGAAAATTGCTGGAATGAGCAAGAAGGACTATGTATAAAGGATGCTCCGAGAGCCAATGTAGAAATAGCGGCAGCAAAGGCAAAGAAGATGGTAAAGGATATAAATGCAGCAGCTCAAGACACTCCTGTTTTTACAGGCAACATAGAAAGCAAACAAACCATCTGTCCTCAATGTGGAAAACCTGCTGGCGAGGGTAAATTCTGTAATAATTGTGGCGCATCGCTTGCTATGATTAAATGTCCAAAATGTGGAGCACAAAATCCAGCAGGAACTAAATTCTGTGGTGAATGTGGAAATAAAATGCAATAATATGTGATTTGCCAAAAGATTGTAAATCTAAATGTAAAAAACCTGCTGATTGTGATGAGGGGAAAGAATGGGCTATATTCAGTAAGGAGCACATTAATGATAAAGATTACAAAGAATTCTTTGAAGAATGGGAGAAAGATGAATGCCACAAGGATAAAAAGATGTGCAAAAGATTTGTAACAGATGATAGTTTAGGTATAATCTCGGACGATGTGAACTGGCTGATAAAATCCTTTGGGGATGATATCTGGGAATATTATAAGAAAGAAGAAAATCCTTATATTTATCCGAGGTCAAAAGTACTGTTTAAATAGGATAAATAAATATAGTAAAATAATAGTTAGTTAAAAATATTTACTTATTAAAGACAAATTAAATGAGTGAAAGCTAATAAAGAGTAAAAACTTTTGATTTTTAATTTCTGTTTTCTGACTTCTGTTTTAATTGGAGGAATGTTATGGTTACAGGACTTGTACTGGTAAAAATGATACCTGGAAAAGAAAAACAGGTTTTAACAAAGCTCAGAACAATAAAAGAGGTTATTCATATGTCAGCAGTGTTTGGTAGATGGGATCTCGTTCTTGATATGGAAACAAATGATTTGGAACAACTTTCAAATGTAGTTGTAACTGAGATAAGAAATATTCCTGGGGTGCTTTCCACAGAAACCCTTGTTACAACATCTATGTAATGTTAAGTATTATTCTTTTTTTACATATCAATCTTTTTTCCAATGAATATGACGTATCTACTCATACCTATACAATTGAGTATTCTATTTATGATTCAGGTTTTACTAAAAAGGTTATAGATTATTTTTCACTTCCTGATAATTGTCCATCTGATATTTTAATCACTGATGATAAATTAGCAAAGGTTTATGAACTTAAAAAAATTGGGTTTTATAGAACAGAGTTGATATTTTTAATCAAAATGTGCTGTGAAAAGTCTATAAATATTGAAACAGTATTAAACGAGATAAAGGATGAGGGAAAAACAGTCTTTGATATAGCAAAAAAAAATAATTATGATATAATTAAAAACTTTAGCGAATCAAATAAGATAAAGAATAAGTTTGAAAAAGAATTAAAAGAGACAAACTTGCTTAAAGTTTTAATAGAAAAATACTTTAAATGAAAAAAATTATATTAATATCTTTGTCAATCATAATAATAACTTTCATTCTTGTATATTTTTTTAATAAAAAAAATGAAAACATAAAATCTGCTGTTATGATTGTAAATAGAGAAAGCATTAACCTTGAGGTGGCAAGAACTGAGCAACAAAAAGAGTTAGGACTAATGTTCAGGAAAAAGCTTTGTGACAAATGCGGTATGATATTTATATTTGATGAAGAAGAAAGCCGAACATTCTGGATGAAAAACACATATATACCGCTTGATATAATATTCTTATCAAAAAATATGAAGGTTAATAAAATATTTAAAAATGTAGAAGAATATAATGAAAATATGAGTGATGATGAACTGCCTAAGATTGAAAGTTATGCTAAATATGTCATTGAAATAAATGCTGGCCAATCGGAAAAATTAGGAATTAAAGAAGGGGAAAAAGTAAAAATTAAATTCTTCTTTAATAATTAAATCTGAATTTTTTTAATTCTTTACTGATTCATAATTTCAAAAATGATAAAATAGGTTATATATGGCATCAGGTTTTTCAAATATAACTCGTGTGTTTAAAGAAAAAAATTATCTTTACTATTTTTCAGGTCAAACCTTATCACTCTTTGGGACATGGATGCAATCAACTGCTCTTAGCTGGCTTGTTTACAGGCTCACAGGTTCTTCAAAAATGCTCGGATTAATGGGGTTCATAAACACAATACCTGCACTAATGTTTTCATATCTGGCAGGAGTTGTAGCTGATAAAATTTCAATTAAAAAGGGGCTTTATGTTACACAATCGCTGGCAATGTTTTTTGCATTTTTATTAGGTTTTTTAACAGTTTTTGGTAGTATTAAGGTAATATATATTTTTATAATCGGCTTTACAATGGGAATTGTAGGTGCATTTGACGCACCATTCAGACAGAGCTTTGTCATACACATTGTTCCGAGAGCAATCCTTCATAATGCTATAGCACTTAATTCAACGATGGTAAATATTGCAAGAATAATAGGCCCTATGATTGCAGGATTCATGATAAAATATACTGACGAGGGATGGTGTTTTATACTGAACGGGATTTCTTATTTTTTTATAATAGTAGCGCTATACAAAATCATACCAATTGAGTTTAAAAAAAGTAAAATTGATACAAAAGATATATCGAACATAAAGGATTCGTTTATAACTGGACTCAAATATATATCAAAAACAGATTTTATAAGGTATCCTATCACATTTATGTTTTTGTTAAGCTTTGTTACAACCCCTATAATAACACTTATGCCTGTTTATGTGAAAAAAGTCGGAGGTGATTCTCAAACACTTGGTATGCTGATGGCAATAATAGGACTTGGAGCTGTTATATCATGTCTTGATATAGCATCCATGAAAAAGCCAAAGAGATATATTAAAATGATAAACAAATTTTCCACCATGTATGGCATCGCTCTCATTATAATTGCTGCCTTTTCAGGTTTTAAATATTTTAAATATCTTTCATACTTTATGTTTATTTTTATAGGGATGGGTATGTCAAGACAGGCAATAGGAATAAATACTGTAACACAGACGCTTGTAAGCGATGAAGTAAGAGGAAGAGTAATAAGCGTATACACACTCAGTTTTACTGGACTTGGGCCACTAGGAAATCTTTTCTGGGGATATTTATGTGATAAGATTGGTATTTTAAATACAATATTTTTTTGTGCTATATGGATTATTCTAATAAACTTCTGGTTTTATATAAATATGAGCAGAATTAAAAAAGAGATTTATACAAGGAAGGTTGAGTGGAGAGAAGAGTTTGAGGTGTTATAAAGTTTGAATAATTTTATTTAAAAATAATATAATATTCGTATGGGCATATGGTCTAATGCTTTTAAAGTGAATGTTTCAAAAGAATTAACGGAAGATGATAAAGTTTTTTTATCAAAGATTTGTTTAAAGATAAAGAAAAGAAATCTTTCAGACATTGCGGTTCTTATGGCGGAAAGTTCAAGACCTGTTAATGTTCTTGTTTCAAACTTTATATATTTTTTGAAGCCAACGCTCGGTTTTTTGCTTTCAAAAAAAGATATGGAGAGAGCTGCAGAACTTCTTGAAAATCCTGAAGGGCTTGAGTTTTTTAAGAGTCAGCTTAAATAGTGGACAGTGGTCAGTAATCAGTGGTCAGCAAAACAAAATAGTGATTAGTGGTCAGTGATCAGCAAAACAAAATAGTGATCAGTGGTCAGCAAAAATAGTGATCAGTAAAACCAGAAACAGTGATCAGTGAACAGAGGACAGTGGACAGAAGGCAGAAGTCAGAAATCAGAGGACAGAAAAGACAAAAAGCAAATCAGTGGTCAGAAATAAGGAGAATACCTTAATACTAACCACTGACCACTAATCACTGACCACTTCTACGAGGAGGAATGATGAACGATAAGGATTTAAATGTGATAATAGCAACAGATTGTGGTAGCACAACCACAAAGGCAATCCTCATAGAAAAAAAGGGTGATACATACAGACAGACTTTTAGGGGAGAGGCTCCAACTACTGTTGAAGCACCTTTTGAGGATGTTACCTGCGGGGTAAAAAATTCAATGATAGAGGTTGAGGAGCTTTCTGGAAGAAAGATTTTAGATGGTGATAAGGTTATAACACCCAACAAAGGAAATGTCGGTGTTGATATATATGTTTCAACGAGTTCTGCTGGTGGTGGACTTCAGATGATGGTTCAGGGTGCTGTTAAAGCAATGACAGGGGAATCCGCCCAGAGATGTGCACTGGGCGCAGGTGCTATAGTTATGGATATAATAGCATCAAATGATGGAAGGGCTGACCATGAAAAAATAGAAAGGATAAGACAGCTTAGGCCTGATATGATACTACTTTCTGGTGGAACTGACGGTGGAACTGTAACCCATGTTGTTGAGCTTGCAAACTTCATAAAGGCAGCAGATCCTAAGCCAAGGCTGGGTGCATCATACAAGCTTCCTGTGATATATGCCGGTAACGCTGCAGCAAGAGAACAGGTAAAAGAAATACTTGGAGAAAAAACTGCTCTTATAATAACAGACAACATAAGACCAACACTTGAAAAAGAAAATCTAATGCCGGCAAGGCACAAGATCCATGATGTTTTTCTTGAACATGTTATGCAACAAGCGCCTGGATATCCGAAGCTCATGAATATGGTTGGTGCTCCAATAATGCCAACACCTATGGCTGTTGGACTTATGACAGAAAAATTTGCAAAGGCAAAGGGTTATAATGTTCTTGCTGTTGATATCGGCGGTGCAACAACTGATGTCTTTTCTGTTTTTGATGAGATCTTCAATAGAACAGTTAGTGCAAACTTAGGAATGAGCTACTCTGTTTCAAATGTTATGGCTGAGTCAGGGATACACAACATAATGAGATGGTTACCTTTTAAAATAGATGAGCAGGATGTAAGAAACAGATTAAAGAATAAGATGATAAGACCAACGACAATACCACAGACAATTGAGGATCTGATGATTGAGCATGCTGTAGCAAGAGAAGCGCTTAGACTTGCCTTAGATCAGCACAAACTCCTTGCTGTAGGACTTAAGGGTGTTCAACAGGAAAGATCAATATCAGATGCTTTTGATCAGACCTCAAGCGGACAGTCGCTGATAAATATGATGAAACTCAACTATGTAATAGGTTCTGGTGGTGTGCTTGCTCATTCACCGAGAAGGGTTCAGGCAATGGTTTTGATGACTGATTCATACCAGTTAGAGGGAGTTACACTCTTGGCAGTGGACTCAATATTTATGATGCCTCATCTTGGAGTTCTTTCACAGATAAGTGAAAAGGCTTCACTTGATGTTTTTTATAATGATTGTTTGATAAAACTTGGAACAAGCATAGCACCTGTTGGTTTAGCTAAGGAAGGTGAAAAGATACTTGAGTGGGAGATAGAAACAAAGGAAGGAAAGAAACTAAATGGCGAATTAAAATTTGGAGAGATGTATCTTGTTGAATTAAAGGATGAAGAGGCAGAAATAACTTTAAAGCCATCAAAGGGATTTGATGTCGGTGAAGGAAAGAACTCAAAAGTAAAGACAAATATACAGGGTGGGGTTGGTGGTATCCTTTTTGATGGAAGGGGAAGACCGCTTGAGCTTCCAAAGTCTGAAACAAAAAGGGTTGAAAGTCTTGATAAGTGGCTTAGCAAGGTTAATATGTATCCCAAGAAATAGGAGGAAAAAATGGCAAATGCTTATACACCTGGTTTGAAGGTTCTACCTTTAACTTTGATAAATAAAAAGAGAATGCTGCCGATACCCGGTAAGGTCCTTGTTGAAGTTGGTAAGGAAGTTGATGCAATGGATATAGTTGCTGAGGCAAAACTTCCCGGAAAAGTGTTTTCCGTCAATGTTGCAAACAGATTAGGAATAGATCCATCTGAGGTTAAAAAATTCATGTTAAAGCGAGAAGGGGATGAGGTAAAAAAAGGAGAGCTAATAGCTGAGAGTAAATCATTCTTAAAGTTTTTAAGAACTCAGATACAGTCTCCAATAACTGGTACAATAGACACAATATCTGATATAACTGGACAGGTTCTTTTCAGAGAACCACCTAAATCACTTCCTCTTAAAGCATACATAAATGGTAAGGTTGTTAAAGTCGAGGAGAATTTTGGAGTTGAGGTTGAAACTGATGGCTCATTCATTCAGGGAATATTTGGTGTTGGTGGAGAAACAAACGGCGAGATAAGGGTTGCTGTTGATACCCCCGATGAAGAACTCCTTCCGGAACACATCAAAGATACTGACAAGGGAAAGATTATTATTGGCGGAAGGCATGCTGGAATTGAAGCTATAAAAAAAGGAATAAAGTGTGGAGTCAATGCAATTGTTGTTGGTGGAATACACGATAAAGATCTGAGGCAGCTTTTAGGATATGACATAGGCGTTGCTGTTACAGGAACAGAACACATAGGTATTACAATAATAGTAACAGAAGGATTTGGTCAGATAAAGATGGCAGATTACACATTCAAGCTTTTAAAAGCAAGAGAAGGAGAAAAAGCATCGGTAAGCGGTGCGACACAGATAAGAGCAGGTGTTATGAGGCCTGAGATAATAATATGCGGGGCACCAACTAAAATAAATGCCACAAGAAAGGTTGAGACAAGGACATGGATGGAGATAGGTGATAGGGTAAGAATAATAAGAGAACCATACTTTGGTCTTATAGGAAAGGTTTCAAATCTTCCACCAGAGCCAACGATGATACCAACAGAAAGCAAGGTAAGGGTTCTTGAGGTTGAATTAGATGGTGATAGGAAGGTAATAGTTCCCAGAGCCAATGTTGAAATACTTGAAGAATAAACTGAACAAAGATAATAATATCTAATTAGATATGTAAAAGTATAGAAATTTAGATGTATAGGAGTATAGTAACTTGGTAGATTATAAGGTTTGAATAGTAAAATTCTCTGCTAAACATCTAATTTGTTCGTTTACATCCTGATGATTTTTCTTCCCAAATAACTAGACAACTAAATAACCAAATAACTAATCTGTCTGTCTTCATCTTGATGATTAAATAACTAATTATGGTTTGTATTATTCAGAGGGTTTTAAAATCAAGCGTTACAATAAATGGTTTAATACATTCGCAAATAAATGAAGGATATCTTTTGCTTGCAGGATTTTCAAAGGGTGATACAAAAGATGATATAGCATGGATGAGTGATAAGATTTTAAACCTAAGAATTTTTTCTAACATTGATGGAAAGTTTGACCATTCCATAAAGGATATAAACGGTGAAATACTTGTGGTATCACAGTTTACACTTTTAGCTGATTCTAAAAAAGGAAGAAGACCTGATTTTTCAAATGCTATGAAACCTGATTTGGCAAAGATCTTTTATGATGATTTTGTTGCTGAATTAAAAACAAGATATATTGCAGAAAAGATAAAAACAGGTGTTTTTCAGGAAGAGATGACAGTTGACATTCAAAATGATGGCCCGGTAACAATCATCCTTGACAGTAGATCCCGTTAAACAAACCTCTGGCCAACTTCGTAAGTTGAACATATAACTCCATTTACAAATTTTTGTCCAACTTCGTAAGTTGGATAGGTTACAGACATTTGTGTATGCTCGGACATTACTCTCATTTTTTCAGTCTCATCTTCTGCCTACGCTGAAGTAGCTTCGGCAGACCCGCCTGCCTTTAGGAACTATGGCGGATTATATGTGCTAAATTAATGCTGGTTTACAACTCCTTAACACATTGCAGTGGGCGGGCAGGCAAGTTCTGTCATCTGTTTCCATTGAACAACGAATTTATCTGTTTACATCCTGATGATTCTTCTTCCCAAATAACTAAATAACCAGATAACCAAATGACTAACTTATCCGTTTCCATCCTGATGATTAAAAATTATAAAATTATATAGATATGAACTTTGAGATAAAAAATCTTTCGGTAGATGCTGACTTTGATGGTAAGAGATATAATATATTAAATGATATAAACATAAAACTATCCGAGGGTAAAACTATATCGCTTGTGGGAGAGTCAGGGAGCGGTAAAACAACACTTGTTCTTTCTGTGCTTATGCTTTTGAATAAAAATCTAAGGATAACATCGGGCAGTATTGTGTTTAATGATAAGAACATAGTTGATATGAGCGATGATGAGTTAAGGGATCTAAGAGGAAAGGATATATCAATAGTTTTTCAGGAGCCACTTACAGCTTTAAATCCTGTTATTGATATAGAAACACAGATGACTGAGGTGTTAACACATCATCATATCGCCTTAGAAAATGAGGCCAAAAGAAGAGCGGCAGAGATGATTGAAAGCGTTAACATACCAAGGTCAAAGATAAAACTCTATCCTCACAATTTTTCAGGTGGACAGAGGCAAAGAATACTCATCGCTATGTCATTGATAACAAACCCCAAAATACTCATAGCAGATGAACCGACGACGGCTCTTGATGTCATAACACAGATCGAGATATTAAATCTAATAAAAAAATTTAAAGAAGAAAAAAATCTATCGGTCATACTTATAACCCATAATTTAGCTGTGGTATCAGCTTATTCTGATTATGTTTATGTTATGTATTTGGGTGAAATAATGGAGGCAGGCAGGACTATAAACATAATAAAAAATCCGAAACACCCATATACAAAGGCACTTTTAGAATCAATTGTTAAAATTGAAAAAACAGAAAGACTCAAATCAATAAAAGGAACGACACCTTCAATATTTGAGATAAAAGATGGTTGCAGATTTATGACAAGGTGTGATTACGCGACAGAAAAATGTAGCAATAAACCTCCAGTTAAACAAACAGAGGATGGTTATTATAGGTGCTGGAATTTATGAAAATGATCGAGATAAAAAATCTTAGTGTTAAGTATAAAAATTTTTATGCTTTAAGGAATATAAGTTTTGATATAGAAGCCGGAGATATTGTTGGTATAGCAGGACAGTCAGGAAGTGGAAAGACTACGCTCTTAAAGGCAATATCTCAGATAGAAAAAGGATACGATGGAGAGGTAAAACTGAACATAAAAAAACCGATACAGTTTGTTTTTCAGGATCCTTCATCAAGCCTTGATCCGAGAATGAGGATATATGAAATTGTTGCAGAATCATTGTTAATAAAAAAAACTATTAAAAGAGATGAAGTCATCGATGAAGTAAAAGAAACACTTAACAGGGTTGGATTAAACAGTGATCTTATTTTTAAATATCCATTTGAGATATCAGGCGGGCAAAAACAGAGGGTAGCCATTGCAAGGGCAATAATAACAAAGCCTGAGCTTTTGATATGCGATGAACCAATATCAAGCCTTGATATATCAATATCAGCACAGATATTAAATCTACTAAAGGATTTATCTGATGAATATAAATTTACACTGATATTTGTTTCACATGATATATCATCAATTTATTATTTAACAAAGAAGGTTATAATACTTTATCGTGGTGAGATGATGGAGTGGGGAGATACTCAAAAAATCATTAATAGACCAGTTCACCCATATACAAAGCTTCTTATATCATCAATACTTTCAACAGAAAAAAAACCTGATGAGACAGAGATTGAGATAAATGAAAGGGAAACCTCGTCAAAGTGTGCATTTTCATCACTCTGCCCGTTTATAACGGATGAGTGTATAAATTTTAATGAAGAGATAAAAATGGTTGAGGATGATCATTATATAAGATGTATCAAGAGTAATTTATGAGAAATATAATAAAAACATTTATTGAGATGTCAGAGATACTATCACCCTCAAGAAATGAAAAGGATCTTGCTGATTATATTATAAAAAAAGTTGAGAAAATTTCAGATGATATTATAGTTGACAGTTCATATAAACAAACAAAGAGCAACACTGGAAATATTATAATAAAAATAGCCGGCAATAAAAAACTAAAGCCACTTATGTTATCAGCACATCTTGATACAGTTGAGATAGATAAGAAACCTGATATAATAATTGAAAAAAATATCATAAGAACAGCAAACAATGTTATATTAGGGGCAGACTGTAAGGCAGGAATTGCAATAATTATCGATGTCATAAATGAAATAATTGATAAAAAGATAAATCATCCTCCACTTGAGCTTGTGTTTACAACCTGTGAGGAGATAGGGCTTTTAGGAACAAGATATATTGACAAAAAATATTTAAAAGCTAAAGAAGGGATTGTGCTTGATAATGAAAAGGAAATAAATCATCCCGTTATAAAAGCAGTCGGGGTTGATAATTTTGATATACTGGTTCGCGGTAGGGCAGCACATGCAGGTGTTGATATTGAAAAGGGAGTTTCTGCAATAAAATTAATATCAAAAATAATCAATGAGATTGAAACAGGAAGGCTGAGCAAAGATACAACACTTAACATTGGCTTTGTTGAGGGTGGAAGCGGAATAAACACAGTTCCAGAAATGGCTTCGGCAAGCGGAGAAGTAAGAAGTTTTAATATAAATGAGATAATTGAGAGAGAAAATGAAATAAAAAAGATTGTAAAAAAGGCATCAGGTAATAAAGAATTTAAAGAAGCTGATGTAAGATTAGAAATAAAAAAGAGGTTTGATGCATTTGAAATATTGGAGGATGATGAGCTTATAAAAAAAATAGGAGGAGCATACAAGAAAAATGGAATAAGACCAGAGTTTGTAAAAAGTTTTGGTGGAACGGATGCAAACAACTTTTATACTATCGGGATAAAAACAGTAAACATACCAACAGGCATGAGAGATGTTCACACCTCAAAAGAGTATTTAAAAATAGATGAGTTTTTAATGGCAAGAAAGATTACGCTTGATATAATAAAGGAAATAGCTGAATGAAAAAATTTATAACAAGAAGACTTTTTCTTATACCGCTTACATTCATAGGTATAACACTGATACTTTTTGCAATAATAAACATACTTCCACCTGAAACACTTGCTACAAGCTATGCTACATCAGATAAGGAACTGACAAAAACTGAAATAAACGAGATAGTAAAAAAATACGGGCTTGATAAACCTGTGATAGAAAGATACTTTAAATGGTTGGCTAACACATTTAAGGGTGATATGGGTTATTCTCAAGTAGCAAAGCTTCCAACGACAAAAGCAATAATAAACTTTCTTCCAGCAACAATAGAGCTTACACTGTTTTCAGTGATACCTATTTTTTTTATTGGAAACATATTAGGGCTTATCTCAGCTGTAAGAAAGGACTCAATAACAGATAAAATCATAAGATTTTTTGCATCCCTTTTTTATTCAATGCCTTCATTTGTTATAGGAATTTTTCTGCTGCTCATATTTTATGGTGTTTTAGGAATTTTTGAGCCACAGAGGTATTCAATAGATACTGATATGCTTATTTTAAATGGAAGCTTTGTAAAATATACAAATTTTATGATAATAGATTCGGTCCTAAATCTAAATCTTACTGTCTTTATGGATACATTAAAACATTTATTTTTGCCAGCCACAGCTATATTTCTCGGCACATCCGCATCATTTATAAAAATAACAAGGACATCAACGCTTGAAGAATTAAACAAGGATTATGTAAGAACGCTCAGGGCAAAAGGACTTGAGGAAAAATACATAATAAACAAGCATATAAGAAAAAACATACTTATACCACAGTTAACCATAGGTGGGCTCCAGCTTATAAGGCTTTTGAGCGGTGTTGTTATAATAGAGACCATATTTGACTGGCCTGGGATAGGGAGCTGGGGGGTTAAGTGTGCAGGACAGCTTGATATAAGCGGCGTTATGGGTTTTGCTATTGTTGTATCAGTGTTATTTCTTATTGGAAATCTTTTGATAGATATTCTTTATGCGGTCGTGGATCCAAGAATAAGGTACGATTAAAATATGCTAACATTTAAAAATTTATATTCAAGAATAATAAAAAACAGGCAGGCAACAGTCGGAGTTGCAATAATTTTACTCTATATAATCATAGCAGTTTTTGCACCAATAATTGCAGGTGTCTCTGACACAAGAGACCCATACATTGCCAAACAACACAGCTTTTCACCAGTGCCTGAAAAGCCATCATCAAAGGCAATATTCGGAACGACTCAGAACCAGTATGATATATTTTATTCTATGATATGGGGAACAAGGCTCGCGTTTAAGATAAGTGTTTTTGTTGTTATGATATCGCTTGTAATAGGTGTTATATTAGGATGGCTTAGCGGGTATTATGGTGGGTGGGTTGATGATGTTATAATGAGGATAACAGATATAGTTCTATCAATACCATCGCTTATCCTTGCCATAGTCATAGCAAGCATATTAGGGCCGGGGATAGATAAGATAATAGCAGCAATAGCGTTTGTCTCGTGGCCTAGTTATGCAAGACTTTTTAGAAGCGAGATACTAAAGATAAAATCAATGGATTTTATAACATACTCAAAATTAGCAGGAGCAAGTTCATGGTGGATATTTAAAAAACATCTTATCCCAAATTCCATATACAGCGTAATAGTGATAGCAGCACTGGATATATCAAATATTGTTCTTATGGCATCATCCTTAAGTTTTTTAGGGCTCGGTTCACCACAGGGTTATTCTGACTGGGGAGAGGTTATATCAATGTCAAGAAACTGGATAATATCAAGCTTCTCAAACCCTGCTGCATACTGGCACATAGTTGTTATACCATCAGCATTTATGTTTTTCTTTGTTTTAGCTTTTAATATGGTTGGAGATTCATTCAGGGATATATTTGACCCGAACAGGTAAGTTAGTTATTTAGTCATCTCGTCATTTAGTTATTTAGGAAGAAGAGAAGTAACCTCGTAGGTCAGTTTTAGACTTATCAAAAAGTGGATAAAAAACCGATCGTGGGATAAGTGAAATAATTTGGTTGGTAAATTCTAAAAATTTTTCTAACAAATATATTCTCTAATTCTGCAGAATTAGAGAATATAAAAAAAATATTATGCAGTAAAGTATGATATTATTTTTTATGAATCAGACCATCTATTTTAGCGTTAAAAAATAAAAAAATGTTAAAATTAAACATATATGGAACTTTTCAGCTGTTTTGATAAATATCAAACATATCTTGTAGGCGGAGCAATAAGGAATTGGCTTTTAAAAAAAGAGATATATGACATAGATATAATTGTTGTTGCAGAAAAAAATGATTTCATAAACATTATAAAAAAAATATCAAAAAAGTTTAACATTTTTCCACTTGACAGGGAAAGAGGCATATACAGAATAAACATATCAAAAGAATTGACCATTGATATATCAATGATATCAGACTTAGGCTCTGATCTCATGGCAAGAGATTTTACAATTAATTCGCTTGCTGTTGATATAAAAAAGGCAAAAGTGAAAGTTGTTAGAGATTCATTTAAAATAAAAATAAATAAGAAAGACATAATAGACAAGTTATCTGGGATAAAGGATATAAACCACAGTATAATAAGAGTGAACTCAGAAAAATCTTTTATAGATGACCCTTTAAGGCTTTTAAGAGCATACAGGTTTTTTGCAACACTTGATTTTGATATAGATAAGCAAACACTCAATTTTATAGGAAAGAATAAAACACTAATTCACTCATCATCACCTGAGAGGATAAGGGAAGAGTTGTTAAAAATATTTGAAACAGATAACACTGAAAAAACATTTAAAAAAATGGCAGAAAATGAATTTCTTTTTGAACTCTTTCCTGTTTTAAAAATGCAGATGAGTTGCGCTGAGGTTTACTACGGAAAGGGTGGAGTTTTAAAACATACATTCAATGTTTTAAAAAGACTTGATCTACTCTATCAAAATCCAAAAAAATATTTAAATATCTCAAAAAAACTTTTAGTTCAGATGAAGAATGAAAAGGCATTGATAAAACTGGCAGGTCTTCTTCATGATGTTGCAAAACCACACAAGGCAAAGTTTATAAAGGACAGACTGAGATTTTTTGGTCATGAGGAATACGGTGGAATTTTATCAGAAAGGATATTAAGAGATTTTAAGTTTTCAAACAATGAAATAAGATATGTCAAAGTTATTATATCAGATCATCTGAGGGTTGGTAATATTGCACACAATAATATAATAACCCCGAGAGCAATACTTAGAATATTTTATGACTTAAAAGAATACACATTAGGGCTTTTAATACTTTCATGGGCAGATCATTCAAGCTATATGAGTGAGAAAAAATTAAACTTATTATCAAAGAAAATAAAAGAAAAACCATTTGAAATAAAGCATAAACTTCCTAAAAATGGCCCTAAAAAAACAGTTAGATTCCTTCAGGTTGTTAATATGATTTTAAAAAATTATTCAAGATTTAACAGACAATCTGATATAAAGCCAATAATAGATGGTAATGAGATAATGCAGGTTCTTAATATTAAACCATCACCACTTGTGGGGAAAATAATAAAAAAATTAATAAACCTGCAGCTTGAAAAAAAATTGATAAACAAAAAAGATGCTACCAACTATATCAAGTCCCTTCATATTGAAGATTTATAATGCCCTTAAGTCCCATAACACAAACAAACCAATGCCCCTTTTTTAAAGATTATTTTTATACTATAAAGTAATCAGGAGGAGATGATGAAAGCTGTGAAGTTAAGCCTCATAATAAGTTTTCTTATATATTCATCAGGATATTTGCTTTTTTCTAAGGAAAATAAAGATAAAAATGATATCAAAAGTGGAGAAGAAGAAGTTAAATCAATAATAAAAAATTTTGCGACAATAGATAATAGACTTGACAACATAATTTTAAACATAAACAGTGAAAACATATCAGACGGGATCATAGAATTGAAAAAAGATATTGATAGAACGAATGATATTGGGACAAAAATTTTGATATCAACTCAAACTGAAAGGATTGATCTAAACTACTGTAAAATGATGAAAATATATTCAGAAAAAATTAACAAGAAGCTTATAAGAGTAAAAAAAGAGTTTACCAATAGAGATTACAGAATGGCTCCAGATTCAAAAAAAGGAGAAAAATCTGGGAATGATCTGGTATCAGTAAACAAAAATTATATAAAGACTACAAAGTCAATAGATAACATAATATCATCATCTGATAAACTTAACTCTACATACAAATGGCTTTACATATCAAACAGATAGAATAGGGGAAGATAGTTGTTTAGTTGTCTGGTGAGTTAAAATCATTAATGCTGCTTATTTTGATACCATAATTTTTGCCTTTTTTTTCTTTTTATTAATTTGATAAAATCTATATTATGACAATAGAAGATAATATCAGAGATATAATAAAAAAAATTGGAGAGGATCCTGAAAGAGATGGGCTTTTAAAAACTCCAGAAAGGGTCAGTAAGGCATTATCTGAACTATTGATAGGTTATAAAGAGGATATAGATAAGGTTATAAACAATGCTTTCTTTAAAGTTGATTATAAGGAGATGGTCATTGTAAAAGATATAAGTTTTTATTCTATGTGCGAACATCATATGCTTCCATTTTTTGGTAAGGCTCACATAGCTTATATACCTGATGGGGTAATTATAGGACTTTCAAAGATACCGAGAATTGTTAATGTTTTTGCAAAGAGGCTTCAGGTTCAGGAAAGATTAACTGTTGATATATCAAAAACAATATTTGAGAAGCTAAAACCAAAGGGTGTAGGAGTTATAATAGAGGCACAGCATCTGTGTATGACATCAAGAGGTGTAAAAAATGATACAGCTTTTGCTATAACAAGCTCGATGTTAGGATGTTTTGAAAAGGATGAGAAGATAAGAAATGAATTTTTAAGTCTTATAAAAAAATAGGGGAAAATAATAAAAAATTTTAGTATAATAATTTTTAGTGAAAATCGATAAGCTTAAAGCGAGAGTTGTTTTTATACAGTTCTTTTAACAAAAATAGAAAACAGAAAAGCAAATTAGTTGTATAGTTATTTAGTTGTTTGGGAAGAAAAAAATAACAAAATGACAGAAAGATAATACTTGGTAATGAAGCTGATGGCTAAAGTTTCGCACTTTATGTGACTTTGTGATAACCTATAAATCTGATTTCTGCTATTTGTTTTAGCGGGCGTAGTTCCCTGCCCGCCGAAGCTGATTTTTTTGTTTTAGCGTAGGCGGGAATGGTAATTGTAAAAATGATTAGCATAAATGTGCTGATCGTCGGATGTAACAATTTCGCGGGCGTAGTTCAATGGTAGAACGAGAGCTTCCCAAGCTTTAAACGTGGGTTCGATTCCCATCGCCCGCTTATAAGAGTGATCAGTTGGCAGTGAGTAGTGCCTGCCTGCCGAAGCCGTTTCGGCGTAGACAGGAGCAGTGATCAGAAAAGACAGGGAATAGATGAGAGAAGTAAAAAAGCATTGGGTAGCAGACAAATGGCTGACAGTGACCAGTAGAAAGAGGATAGTTAAAAACAGGGAATAAAATTAAATAAAGTTCTTATCAACTGTCACTAATCAATTGGAAATGTTTCAAGGAAGAATTTATGAAAGAAAAGAGTAAGCTTGTTATAGAAATAATAATCTCCTTAATTGTTGTTGCTTTTGCAGCTAAAATGATATATAAAAGAATAAACTTATATCTTTATGGCGATACCATAGAGATATCTGAGGTAAAGAAGCAGACTTCTGATAACACCAATAATAAACCATCGATAAAGGAGATATCAAAACAGGATAACATACAGACTGATACCCAGACAAAGCAGTCTACAACCACAACGGAAGATAAAAAAAGTGAAATAGAGAAATTAGAGGTTAAAACACAGACCAAGAAGATAACAATCAGATATCAAAATAAAAGAGCTAAAAAGGTTAAGATTACTGCAAGCTTTTATGAATGGAAGGAAAGAGATATGAAAAAATCTTCAGGAGTATGGTATGATGAAGTGTTTATAAAAGATCCAGGAGAGTATAAATATTATTTTATAGTTGATGGCAAAAAAACTCTTGATCCAAAAGCAAAAAAGACAAGAGATGGTAGATACTCAATACTTGAAATAAAATGATTTCAAAAAAATTTAATTTTTTTTTAATAAAATTTTTAGTATTATATATATAAATGAAAAAAAAGCTTATTATTCTTCAATTTTTTATTCTTGGAATATTTTCTTCTTTTCTCTATTCACAGTATGACTATTATAATTCAGCCTCAGTTATGCTTCCAAACGCAAATATTATGATGTGCGGTGGAGTTTCAGGAGGAGGTGTCACAAATAGATGTACAGTCATTTTATCAACACCTAACATCACTACATCAGGTGGGGACTTGCATATTATAACTGCAATGAATACTTCAAGGGTAAACCATACGATGACGCTTCTTCCAGACGGTCGTGTCCTTGTAGCTGGAGGGCATACTGCAATAGCATTTAATAATCCTGCAAATAATTTTCCTAAATCGCTTATATCAACTGGAACCCCAACAAGTTCTGCAGAGATATGTCTTTCTTCACCACCATATACATGTACAGGTATAGTTAATATGTTATCCCAACGAGCAGGTCATACCGCTACCCTTTTAACATATGGACAAAGTGCAGGTGATGTATTAATATGCGGCGGACAAAACAATGCATCAGGAAGTATATCAAACAGCTGTGAGATATTTATAACATCAAAGACTGTTTTTGAAAGCGGTCCCAATATGACATCTCAAAGATTTTATCATACTGCTTCAATACTTCCAAATGGAAAGGTCTTTGTCTTTGGTGGGATAACAAGTTTGAGCCCTCTTGGCTTCTCACATACCTCAGAGATCTATGATCCCACTCAGAATACCTTTGATGCGCTTATAGATCCATTTTACACCTCAAGGGTTTTTCATTCAGCTACTGTTTTAAACAATGGGAATGTTTTAATAACTGGTGGGTATAATAACAGCAACGGAGAAGAAATGTTTTCAGATGATTCTCCTGATGTCCAAACATCACAAGGGCAGGGAACATGGGGCTTTATTCAGAACGTAGAGATGTTTGACCAAAATGGAGCGAGAGTGTCATTAGAGGTTGGTCTTGACAAGATACTTCCATACAGGATATCAAACCAATTTTCTCTACTTCAGACAAACGGAAAGCTTATAATGATGGGTGGTAGGGGAAATATTCCTGTAACATATTATTCACCAAATATCACTTTTTCTGATTCATCAACTCTTTATCTTAACCCGCCAACGAACGTCACCGATCCAACCGGAATTAGGATAGCTTCTATTGATTCAACAACATCGGATAAAAAACTACAATTCGAACAATCAATAGATCTTTCCAAACCTGTTACAGGACGAATTATAAATGGTGATTTATTTTTAGGTAAAACTGAAGATGAACCAAGATTGACAGCAGAAAATTTAGAGTGGTATGGCACAGCTCCATCAACCGCAACATTAGATGGAATTATGGTTGGCGATATTGATAATAGGGGTAAAATAGATACAATTCTATCATTAAGAAACCCTTCTGGTAATGTTTACTTCGCTCCTATTACAAATCTAACAGGGAATAACTGTAATACTAACAATAATGATATTTATGTGGATGCTAATTTAAATATAATATCTCCTAGCGAAATATATATTAGGATTGATTCTAAACTTTCAGATTTATATGCTGGTTCTGTAATTAACGGGACTGCAACACTGACAAGTGCAACCATAACTCTCAGCAGTTTTACAGCAACAATAACTGGTGGTATTGGAGAGATAACAAATGCTTCTATAGATGGCGAAGGAAATTTAATAACAGGTGATATCAGATTTTCAAATTTAAATGGAGTTGTAACCTGTTCAACTGATACCTGTAATTTTCCATTTACAAATTTTTCTGCTTCTTTTTCGGGTATAGGATTTAATCTATCATTTACTTCTGATAAAATTGATTTATCAGGACAAGATTATAATGTCTCAGGTGGCACAGTTGTTATAAGAGATATGATTTTTGCTGATATCGCAAGACTTTCACCAAAAGATTTTACATTTGATTTCGATGATGATTCGATATTAACACTTAATAATATAGATCCTTATCCACTTTTCGACTACAATGGTGTTATAAGAGAGTCAGGAATACCATACATAATAGGAGGAAGGAACTGCGAATCAGACCCAGAATCAAATTGTATAAGAGATAATCCACAGTTTGATCCATCAAATACTTCTTTTTTTGAGACAGAAACTATTTCATCATGGAAGGATTATGGTAAGCTTAACACAAAAAGAGCAAATCATACGACAACAGTGTTAAATAACGGCGATGTTCTGGTATGTGGTGGTACAGATGGTACTCAAACACTGGCAAGCTGCGAGCTCTATAATTCAGCTGATAACGCATGGGTTATTGTATCCACCATGTCAGAGGCAAGGTCGTATCACACAGCCACTCTTTTAACAAATGGCACTGTTTTAATAGCTGGCGGCGTCCATGGTGATGTGAATGAATTAATGGCTATGGATTCTGCAGAGATATATTATCCTCAAACCAAGACGTTTGTTCCTACATCAAATATGAAATTTCAAAGAGCAGGTCATACTCAGACATTGCTTCCTGATGGCAATGTTTTAATAACAGGAGGAATTTCAAGCGGTAATTATTCTAAGACAGCAGAAATTTTTATTTCAACTGCAAATACATTTATAAGAGTTGGTGATATGGCAACAACAAGAACCAAACACACAGCCACACTTATGAAGGATGGAAGGGTTTTGATAGCAGGAGGATCAAACAACTCTGTTCTTAAAAGTTGTGAAATATTTAATCATCAGACCAATACTTTTGGTTCAACAGGAAATTTAACATATGGAAGACATTCTCATACCGCTCATCTTATGGAGGATGGAAGGATTGTTGTTTTTGGTGGAAACAGTGGGATTGGAGCCACTAACATAGTAGAAGCATTTACGGGGACACAATGGAAAGTGCTTGGCGATCCTTCAGACGGTCCTATATCCATATCAAATATAACAAGCCACTCAAGCATATTATTGCCAGACAAAAACATAGCCATCACGGGTGGTGAAAGGCTTGATAAATCTGGAATTATAGAGAATGAGGCAAGAATTTTTCTGAATGAGTTTTATATATCTATGAGTGGACCTGAGATATCTTTTGGAGATACTGGCAAAACAATGAGTCATTCAGCTGCATTATTACCATCAAATGATGTCATGATCACAGGTGGATGGGATGGTCAGAATTATCTTGACACTACTAAAGGAATGTATTATCTTATGTTTACTCCTGATGCTTACGGTCGAGATAGTTTAAAGAGAGGGACAAGTCCTGTTACAAGAAAACCACTTATATCTAATGCAACAACAAGATTTGATAGAGGAGAAGATATTGTTATTTATAGTACCAGTTCCAATCTCCATTCAATATCCGATGCATCAAACGATGGCTCTGGAGGTCACAACAGTGATTTTGCAAAGCCGAGGATTATATTAAGAGGAATAAACAATGAGTTTATGATAGATTTATCATCTCAGATATATGTATCAACCAGCAATACAACAGATTGGAATAAAACGCTTTCTACAATAACAGTGAGAGTTCCATCGGATGTCAATCAGCTTCCTTATGGGTGGTATTATCTCTATGACTGCAACAGCGGTATATGCTCTGATGGTTATATAGTTCAGGCATCAACTCCACGCCCTGAGTGCACCATAACAGGTCTTGCTGCAACAGAATCACAGAGCACGACATCAATAAAGTGGAACTGGTCTTTATATGACACAACTAACTCAAACGGCTTTGCAGTGTTTTCTGCCTCAGGTGTTTTTGTCTCAACAGTTTCATTCCCTGAACCACTATCCCTACCAGCAACATACTACCAAACAGGACTTCTTCCAAATACGCCATCAAAGATACAGGTTGGTTGCTATAACATAGGTGGTTTTTCTGATCCATCAAGATATGCTGTGGCTGAAAGTACAGTATATACCAAAGCAAATCCACCAAAGGATTTAAGGGTTGTATATGCAAGTTTTGATACAGTTGAATTGGAATGGGATGCCAATGGAAATAACCCTGATTATACACCTTATCAGGTAGAGATATCAACATATTCAGGGTTTGATGAGTATGCTATAGCTATGGACTTTGTTAATAATTATAAAAAAACAAACCTTACTATAAGAAATTTAGAACCAAACAATAGATATTATTTTAGGGTTATGGCAAGAAATGGAAACGGAATTCCAACACTATATGATTCTCAGTATTATACAAGTCCTGTCTCCACAATAACAGTAGGCAACATAACAGGTCTCAGCGGAATGCCACTAACGACACAGTCAATAAAATGGAGCTGGAATAAATCAGGTGGTGCAACTGGATACGAAGTATGGAGATATTTAACAAAAATAGAGCCAATACTAAAAACCACAACAGATGTTTCTGTGTTTTTGAGCTCCACAACATATCCATACTTCACACAACTAAATCTTTCTACGAACACAGCCTATCAGGTTAAAGTAAGATCATACAAAAAGGATCCAGCAACATATAATGAGCTCGTAATGGGTCCTTTCTCCATATCAGAACCAGTATATACCTTAGCTGCAGTTCCTGCACCTGCTTCTCCAAATGTTTATAGTGAGGTATCTACTGGAAGTTTTAAGGTAAACTGGGTTTCAAATGGAAATGATTTAGATGCATATACAACAGGTGTTGTTAATACATCATACAGATTGGAGGTATCAAGAGACCCTGCATTTTTGGAGCTATCAAGCTTTGATATTACACCTGATACATCCAGCCCCATAAATATATCATATGTTGTAACTGGGTTAAAACCTAACTACAGATATTATTCAAGGGTATATGCTATAAACAAGGCTGGGCACACAACAGATACACCAGCTGATTTAGGATCAAAATATACATTAGCCAATGCGCCGTTAAACGTTTTTGTTGCATCAGTTTCTGTGAGTGGAGTGAGAGTGGGGTGGGATCCAGGAGAGAACTCCGAAGAGACCATTTATGAACTTAGAACAACAAGCATGAGCTTTGAAACGCCATATATATCCACACCAATACCATTTTCAAAGCAGTATGTGGATACTGAATATCTTGTAAATGGTCTATGGCTTAAAACAACATACTATTTTGATGTAGCTGCTATGAACAAAGAGGGTAAGGAAACAGCAAGGATACAGACCATGACTCCAGCGGTAACACTCGGAGGACCTGGAGAGGCACCATCATCATCTATATTAGGACTTACAGATCCAGAAAACAACGTCGAAATATCAGGTAAGCTTTCCGATGGAAGGTCGGTGGTTTTAAGCATACCGAGCGATTCTTTCAAAACTCAACAACCAATTGCAGTCGCAAGGCTATATGACAACAAATGTGGATTTACTTTTGGAGGCAGCACGATTGCATTTGGTATTTATTCCAACGAACAGCCTTATGTACCTATGACGTTTGAATTCAATTATTTTTATGATGAGGCGATAAATTCGTCAAACCCACCTGATATAAACTCTAATATATCAAGGGTCACTTTAGCAAGGTATAATCCTTTGACAGGTCAATGCTTGCCGGTCAAGACAGAAATAAACACTGGACTTAGAACGATAACAGCCATAGTAAATCACCTGAGTGTTTATCAGCTTATTATGGTAACTCCACCAACTGATCTTAGCAACGTAAAAGTATTTCCTAATCCATTCTACCCAAATAGAAGCGGAGAGGGTTTTATAACAATAACAGGACTACCTGATAAGACAACACTAACATTTTATACCTTAAGTGGTCAGAAGGTATATGATACAAGAGCTGATAGCACAGGTATAGCATACTGGGATGGTATGAACTCCAAGGAGGGAAAGGTTGCAAGCGGTATATATCTCTGCGTTATAAAATCGCCTTATGGTAAAAAAACGATAAAGATAGCGATTGAAAGATAATTTATGTTTAAATTTTTTATCACATTATTTCTTATTAACTTTAACCTTCAGGCTCAGGATTATTTCAGATCAGGTGGCAAGGGAACAACAGGGGCTGATTTTTTAAACCTTAATATAAATCCACGTGTTATAGCTATGGGTGGTGCACAGACTGCTGTGGTAGATGATGCATCAGCCATATACTCAAACCCCGCAGGGCTGATTGAAATACCCCAGTTTTCAATAATGCTATCACGAACAGAATATGTTGCTGATATAAACTATCAGTTTATATCGTATGCTCAGAGGCTTTCCTATGATTCTGTTATTGGCGCATCAGTTTTTATGACTGATATAGGAAGTATAGAGCACACTGATATAGATCAAAACATACTTGGTAAGTTTTCTCCTGAGGATAGGGTTATAACACTAAGCTATGCAAAGGGTATAACAGAGTTCTCTGACAGAGAAACCGATGTTTCTATGGGAGTGAATTATAAATATATAAATTCTAAGATATATCATTCTGCAAAGACATCAGCATTTGATCTCGGTATAAGGGCATATAAGTTTGCATATATTCCATACAAGCTCAGCTTCCTTGTACAGGATTTAGGTGGAACGTTAAAATATGACAAAGAATCATCAGCTCTGCCATTAAAATTTAAAATAGGTGGTGCAATCTATCCATTCCCTTCTCTTATGTTTGCAACTGATATAGTATGGCCAAGGAATGATACATTTTATTTAAACTTAGGAAGCGAACTTGCACTTAAAATAAGTGAGGACACATCGTTCATGATCAGGGGGGGAATAGACACTCAAAAATCAAGAAATGATGTTGGTGGATTTGCATTTGGATTTGGTCTGAACCTAAAGTTTCTAACAATAGATTATTCTTTTGCAGGTATGAAAGATCTTGGCAATACCAGCAACATATCTATATCATTTGACTTCCCATCAAAAAGGCCTGTGTTTGAAAGAAAAGAAAAATCAATATACTCTCACATACCAGTAACAGAAGCAAAGTAAAAAATAAAAGGTATTTTTTCTGTCTATCCTAAATGACGTTAGTAGGCGTCAAGCAAGGTAGACTGGGCAAGCAAGTATGCTTATTACTGATCACTGTTCACCACTGACCACCGATCACTATTTAGGGGAAAGTTCATTTAAAAGAATTTTTTTCTTTTTTTTGATAATAGAAAGAATATCGGCGCAAAAGTAAAGGCTTCCTGTCACAAGAATGTTTTCATTAAACTTGAGGGCATACTCCAATGCTTCCTTTAAATCAATAATAACAGTGACTTTATCTGCTATATAATTAGTTGGATAAAAACTTCTTTTTGATGAAGGAACAGTTAATATTATTGATTTGAAATTATTTTTTTTCATTATACGAAGCATTTCATCAACTTTTTTATCATTCATAAATCCTGCAAGACATATTTTATAATCAGAAATCATATCATTGTTTAAAAGCAAACTCATTGAAACAGGAGTGTGAGCCCCATCTAAAAGAATATTAATTTTTTTATATTTTATGACTTGATGTCTTGCTGGAAATAAGTTTTTAAAATATTTTTTTTCATTCTTTATTTTACGATTGATGATCTTTTGTGTTATAAAACTTGCAAATGAAAAATTTATATCATCAAAAATGTTTTTGCTTTTATAACTATTGACCCTAGATATATAAAATCTATTATTATTTTTAGTAGCTGCTTTTTTTAAGACTTCTATAACCTCATCATCATTAAGAGATGAAACAAAAACCTTGCCATTTTTTTTTATTATTCCTGATTTATTTTTTGCTATTGACTTGATATCTCTGCCAAGATATTTCTGGTGCTCCTCAGTTATTGTAGTAAAAACTGATATGCTTTTTTTAAATATATTTGTTGCATCATCCCTTCCACCCATACCAACCTCTACAATCGAATAATCAGGATTTTTAGTTGAGAAATATATAATTGCAACAAGTGTCAGATACTCAAAAATAGAGTGCATATGCTTTGAAGAAGAGATAATATCTAAAAAAATATCATAAAAATTTTTTTTTGATATCATTTTACCATTAGCTATGATCCTTTCTCTTATATCAATGATGTGAGGACTCGTATAAAGACATACCATGTATCCATTTCTTTTAAGAAGCTCTGATATATAGAAAGCAGAAGTTGTTTTTCCACATGAACCTGTTATATGAATTATCTTACCACATTTGTTCTGAGGATTACCAAAAACATCAAGGGTATCCTTTATGTAATCAGTTTTAAAGTCGTTGATATCTCTTGGTTGAATTTTTGATATAAAATTAAGCAACTCATCATAGTTTTCAGGAATCTTTATAATATCACTTTTAAAATTATTTAAGTCCATACATAATTCATAAACACTCTTTTTTTTAAGTGGATCAATAAATTTTTCATCTATATCACAGAGAGGCTTTAAAACAAAGCCTCTCTCATATAATTTAGGATGAGGAATTGTTAATTTTTTTTCATTCATTATAATATCATTAAAATATATTATGTCAATATCTATTGTTCTTGGAGAATTTTTAAAAAGTCTTTTTCTTTTAAGATTTTTTTCAATAACTCCAATAAATTTTAGCAGCTCAAAAGGGGAAAAAGATGTCTCTATCTTAACTGCACAGTTTATAAAATATGGCTGATTTGTATAATACATTGGCCTTGTTATATAAAAGGGGGAAACTAAAATAGAATGGGATTTTTTTTTAATAAAAGAAAGACATTTTTTTATATTGCTAAGCCTGTCACCAATATTTGAACCTATAGATAATACTGCTGTGTTCATAGCGAGATTTTTTCATACACATCAAATGCCTGTTTTATCTCACAAACATCATGAACTCTGAATATATCTGCAACCTCATAAGAGGATAGACAACTTGCAATTGTCCCTGCTAATCTTTTTTGTGGATCCTTTTCGCCAGAGATATGACCTATGAATGATTTCCTCGAAGGGCCTATCATAATTGGAAATCCAAGTTTTTTAAACTCAAATAAATTTTTAATAATGGTTATGTTGTGTTCTAAACTTTTTCCAAAACCTATACCCGGATCTATAATTATCTTATCAAAGCCTTTTGAGTTTAAAAAATTTATCTTATTTTTAAAAAAATTATATATTTCATCAACGACATCATCATATTGAGGATTTTTCTGCATTGTCAAAGGATCTCCTTTCATATGCATAATAACAACAGGTTTGTTATATTTCAACACAACCTCAACCATTCTTTCATCTCTCAAACCTGTTATATCATTTATAACATCAGCCCCATGTTTTATTGCCTCAACAGCAACCTCAGGATAGTATGTATCAACCGATATTACCACTGATGATTTTATTCTTCTTATATCAGATATAACAGGTATTACACGATTGATCTCCTCATCAATACCAATAGGCTCTGCCCCAGGCCTTGATGACTGACCTCCTATATCAACCCACCCTGCACCATTTTCATACATATAAATGGCTCTCTGAACTGCCTTATTCCTTTCCATATACAAACCACCATCTGAAAATGAATCAGGGGTTATGTTCAATATGCCACATATTATTTTTTTCATATAGATATGAAACTATGATTTGAAAGAAATTTATCCCTGTACGTTAAAAATTGGCTTTGGTTCAAATATCTCTTTTATCTTCTGTTCTCTGTGCTGTTCTATAGAATTTTTTATCTTATTTATTGAATCAAGAGCCTTAAGTCTTACGTCCTCATCATAGTCTTTGAGCGATGGCGTTAAAACATCTATCGTTTCTTTATCAATAAAATCACCCAATATCTCACACGCCCTAAGCCTTGTATCCTTGTCATAATTTTTTAATGCATATGCTATAAGATGAAGAGAAAGCTTGGATTTTTCCTTTGCAAGCATGTTTAGTATTTTTATCTTCATAGATGATTCTGTTTCAATTTCAAAACTATTTTTTATTATCTTGCTTATATCTTTATCCTTTAGCTGCCAAAGAAGTTCTATAGCTGAAAACCTAACATTTTCATTGGTATCATTTGTAAGCATCTTTAAAGTGTTTATTGTCTCCCTTGAAAACGTAAGCATATACTGACTACGAAGAGACTCTGGCAAAAGCGGGTCTATTTCCTTTACCTCTTCCTGTTTTATCTTATCAAGTTTCTCTTGCTCAATTTTTCTATCCTTCTTTTGTTCGTAAAGCATATAAATAGCTCCAAAGAATATAATAACAAGAAGTAGTTTTTTAAACATATCTATTCTCCGATATCTGATATATTAATATTTGTTTTTTTAATAGAAATAATTGTTAAAGGCTTTACTTTTTCCCAGCCATCAGTATCATCAACAGGTTCACTTGATATAACTGTGTAATCATCAAATCTCTTAATAGCAAATCTACCATATTCCCAACCCTTGCTCATCAAAGAATAGCTTTCTTTTTCCATAACAAAATCACACAACGCATATATTTGATTACCATCACTGACAAAGAGATTGAGCCCGTTGTATGGCTTTTTTAAATCAGGATAATTTTTTTTAACTGAAATCCATATCGTATTTATCTCATCTCTCATCATCTCAATTGCAGTTTTTATGTTCCCGTATGCGTTTAAATGCTTAATAAAATTCCAAAAGAGAACCTCACTATCATTAACTCCCTTTATATATTTTTTATATTTTCCAAGATTGAGATATATATCATCAACTATTGAAAGAGTTCCATTGTGTGAAAAAACAATATTACCATAAGAGTAAGGCTGCGAATTTTCAACCGAGATCAGCCTGTTATGAGGAAGTTTCTTAGGATTGGATGCATTTCTTATATGGGCTAAAAAAATATTGGAATTTACAGACGCAATTTTTTTAACCAGCTTTTCTTTTTCATCAAAGACTGGCTTGTCAGATTTATATACCACAGGCTTACTGTTTGAATAATAAGCCACTCCCCAGCCATCCTTCTGAAGTCTGTTATTATTAAAGCTTGATTGTTTTAAAATAGACTTTCGAGCATCTATTAAACAATAATTTATTACTTCTTTTTTTATTGGCTTATCTGAGACAATTGCAATCATTCTACACATATATAAAGTTTACAAAAAAAAACTTTTTAAAACAAGATAAAAAAATTAAATTTTATGATAAAATATACTATATTATGAGAGCACTTGGAAAACATTTAATAGTTGAACTTTATGGGTGTGATTCAAGACTTATATCAGATGTTGATTATGTCCAAGATGTTATGATGCTGTGTGCAAAGGAAGCAAACACAACCATAATAGATTCACTCTTCCATGGTTTTAAACCCTACGGAGTTTCAGGTGTTATAGTGGTTCAGGAGTCTCATCTTTCAATACACACATGGCCTGAGCATAAATTTGCTTCTGTTGATTTCTTTACCTGTGGCGATCACTCTGATCCATGGAAAGCATTTAAAACAGTTAAAAAAAAATTTAAGTCAAAATATTTTAGCATAATGAAGATGGAAAGGGGGGTTTTATTAAATGAATAAACCAAAATGGATTAAAACTGACAAAGAAAGATTTCCCAAAGGCGATTGGTTTGTGGAATATTTTACAAAAGGAGAATTTCACTCTCATCAGATAAAAAGATACATAGAATCATACAAGACAGAGTTTCAGACAGCACTCCTTGTAGAAACTTATTCCTTTGGAAAGGTCTTGATCCTTGATAGAGAAACTCAATCAAGCGAACTTGATGAGTTTATATATCATGAAGCTCTTGTTTTGCCATCAATATTGCTTCATAAAAATCCTGAAACATTTGCAATACTTGGTGGTGGAGAGGGTGCAACATTAAGAGAAATTTTAAACTATAAAAAAAGCAAAAAAGCTATTATGGTTGATATAGATAACAACATAATCAAGTTTGCTAAAAAATATCTTACAAGCTGGCACAAGGGCTCGTTTGAAGATAATAGATCAACCCTTCTTATTCAGGATGCAAGAAAATTTATTGAACGAACAGAACTCAGGTTTGACATAATATACTCTGATCTTCCAAGCCCAATAGAAGGAGGTCCTGCTTACAAGCTTTATACAAAAGAATTTTATCAGATATTAAAGACAAAGCTTAACAATGGTGGAATATTTGCTATGCAGGCAGGCCCAGGTCATATACTTCAGCTAAATCTTCATTCAGCACTTTATAACACTCTCTCAAAAGTTTTTAAAAATGTTGTTTCATATAACTTTTTTATACCGAGCTATGATATGCCATGGAGTTATCTCATAGCAAGCGATAGTGATATAAAATCAATAGACAAACAGGATATAAAGAAAAAAATAAACACTATGTTTTCGAAAAAACCAAAACTTATAGATGAAGAAGTTCTTTCTGGTATTTTCAATATTCCTCTTTATATCAAGAATGACATAAAAAATTGTAAGGCTATAATAACTGAAAAAAAACCAGTATTTTTTTCTACTTCGAGATACTGAAATAAAAAACCAAATCCTGCCACTGTCTGACACAGGAAACAATAATTCTTATAAACAGACAGATGACTGAGCAATTAAAAGGGAGAAAACATGGAAAAAACAAACAAAAAAATGAACACTGTTAAAGCGAAAAAAAATATTGGGAAAAAAGTTACAATCAAAAAAGATCTAAAAAAAGCAACAAATTTATCAGATCTTAAACATTTTAAAGATGAGCTTATTAAAATTAAGACAAAAATCATGTCAGATATTAAAACCCAGCTACCAGATGAACTTACAAAAGACATTGGTGATGAAATTGATGATGTAACACAGACCATAGAAAAAGAGATGACGTTTGATCTTTCATCCAACCAAAAAACAATGCTGAAGGATGTCGATTCAGCATTAAAAAAGATAGAGAACAATACATATGGTATATGTGAGCTCTGTAAAAAGCCTATAGAAATTAAGAGGTTAAAAGCTATTCCTTACACAAGATACTGTATGAGCTGCAGACAGAAACAGGATAGATAAAAATTATATCTCTGTAACAGCATAGATTTATAAAAGTTTATCGATGTTTAGTTATGACAATATGTAGAGTTATAGTTTTTATCCTGATGAGAGGTAAATATGGCTGATATAAATATAAAACTTGAAGACATACAGGAAAAAACTGAAGAGAAGGGATATGTCTTAGCAGGGTTTAATGAAAGATTTATAGCATATCTCATAGATACACTTCCCTTTGTACTTCTAAACTATATTACTTTTACGTTAGCAATAAAAACAAATTATATAATTTACAATAGTTCTATTGAAATTCTATGGAAATTGTTTTGGCTATTGCTTTTTATAATATATGAAATAATATTCACATCAGGCAAAAGGGTAACACTCGGTAAGATGATAATGGGATTGAAGGTTTTAAACACCAATGGCACAGACCCATCAGTTATAAAAGCATTTATAAGAGTTATAGGATATTTCATAGACGCATGGCTTATAAATATTGGCTATCTTTTAGCTTTAACAAACAAAAAAAGAAGAAGTCTTCATGATTTTTTAGCATCAACAATAGTTATAAGAACAAGAGAAAAGTCACCATTCGTAGAAGGGATTATACTGGTTGTATCATGGGGATTGATGGCTTTTTTTATTGCTAACTGGGCAAACAGGACAATACTTGCCGTTACTCCTAGTGAACAAATTCAGATAAATGAAGCTAACAGAACAATTGCAAAGATTGGAACACTGGAAGAGATACATTACAGGAAATATGGATTTTATACAAATGACATAAAAAGGCTGGCAGATTTAACAGGTAACGTTAAAGCAGTAAGATATGAGATAGCAAACACTCTTGCCGATAACTCACTTGAAATAGCTACAGATGGTAGGACATATGATATAACAGCAAGGGCGAGAAACTGGAGAAAAACAAAGGTTAAGTATTCAAATATGTCAGAAGACAGAGGATAGAAAGCAGCGGACAGAAATTAAAGGAACTCCTTATTTATCTGATTTCTGTCTTCTGATTTCAGACTTCTGCCTTATCTTTACTGATTACTGCATTAGTGGACAGTGAGTAGTATTAATGAATTTGAATAAAAATTATCAGCTTACAGTAGTTTGATGATTGGAGGCAGTATGGAAAGCACAGAGATATCAAAGCTCAGCGAAAAAATAAAGGAAGAATCACTTTTTGTCTCTGATATAAAGAGAGAGATATCAAAGGTTATATCAGGTCAAGAAGAATTAGTAAATTCCTTAATAGTTGCAATACTCGCTAACGGACATGTCCTTGTTGAAGGTCTTCCAGGACTTGCAAAGACAACAACAATAAAAACTCTATCTGATACAATAAAAGCACAATTTCAGAGGATTCAGTTCACTCCTGATCTTTTGCCTGCTGATATAACAGGAACGCTTATATACAACCAAGGAAGTGGAAATTTTATGATAAAAAAAGGGCCGGTTTTTTCCAATATAATACTTGCTGATGAAATAAACAGAGCCCCTGCAAAGGTTCAAAGCGCACTTTTAGAGGCCATGCAGGAAAGACAGGTTACAATTGGTGACACAACATATAAACTTCCAGAACCATTCCTTGTTATGGCAACACAGAACCCTATAGAACAGGAAGGCACCTATCCTCTTCCTGAGGCTCAGGTTGATAGATTTATGCTCAAGGTTAATATTACATATCCCTCAAGAGAAGAAGAGATAAAGATAATAGATACCATAGCATCAGCCAACACTCCGAAAGTAAATTCTGTTGTAGATATATCAAAGATATCTGCTGTAAAAAAACTGGTTGATAAAATTTATGTGGATGATAAGATAAAATCATATGTTGTTGATATTGTAAATGCTACAAGGTTTCCAGAGAAGTATAAACTTGACAGCATAAAAAACTGGATCAAATACGGTGCAAGTCCAAGAGCAACAATATTTTTAATACAAGCAGCAAAGGCATATGCCTTTATATCTCAGAGGGCATACATAACACCACAGGATATAAAAGCAATTGGATTCTCAGTATTAAGGCATAGGATCATCACAAGCTATGAGGCTGAGGCCGAAGAGATAAGCACTGAAACAATAGTAAAAACAATTTTTGAAACAATAGAGGTTCCATAAAGGCAGAAGACAGAGCCTGCCTGCCGAAGCCACTTCGGCGTAGGCAGGGACAGAAGTCAGAAGGAACTCCTTATTTATCTGATTTCTGACTTCTGATTTCTGTATTCTGACCTCTGTCTTCTGACTTCTGTTTTAACTATGAACACACAGGAAATAATTAAAAAAGTAAAAAATATTGAGATAAGAACAGGCAAGCTTGTCAGTGAAAGCTTTGCTGGTCAGTATCTTAGTGTTTTTAAGGGTAAGGGAGTTGAATTTGCTGAGGTAAGGGAATATGTCGTTGGCGATGACATAAGAACTATAGACTGGAACATAACAGCAAGAACATCAAAGGTTTATGTAAAAAAATTTAATGAAGAAAGAGAACTCACGGTTATGGTTGCATCGGATGTCTCTGCATCTGGTCTTTTCGGCACAAGGAATAAAACAAAAAATGAACTTTCAGCAGAACTTGCGGCACTCTTCATGTTTGCAGCTCTTAAAAACAATGATAAAACAGGATTGTTTTTGTTTTCAGACAACACAGAGCTCTACGTCCCACCCAAAAAAGGAAAAAATCATATTTTAAGGATTGTAAGAGATATGATAGCATTCAAGCCAAAAAGTTCTAGAACAAATATCAGCGTAGCTCTAAAAAATTTGAATCAGATACTAAAGAGAAAAGCAGTTATCATACTCATATCTGATTTTATGGATAGTAATTTTGAAAAGGCGATAAAGATTACTGAACAAAAGCATGACCTTATACCTGTGATTGTAAATGATCCCTTAGAATTAGAATTAAAAAATTATCCAGCCATACTATCATATGTCAACCCTGAAAATGGCGAGTACGGCTACGTTGATATGTCAGACGCATATATGGTCAAAAGATACAATGAAGAGTTTAAAGCAAGAAGAGAAAGTCTTATAAAAACATTTAACTCACATAACATTGATTATATGGAAATAAATACACAATCAGATATATTTAGAACTGTTGTATCATTTTTTAAGAATAGAAAGCTTAAGATTGCGAGAGGAAGATGAAAAAGATTTTAACACTATATATTTTATTATGTTGTTCAATCTTTAATTTATATGCTGATGATGTTAAAATTTTTACACCAAAGGAAATAAAACTTGGGGAAAAGTTTTCAATATTATTTGAAATACCGGAATACAATAAAGAAAAAATATATATTTCTACAGAAAATATAACAGGATCTGACTTCGGATATCTTTCCCAGACTCAAAAGAAGAACAGGGTAGAGCTTTATCTTATCCCATTTAATATTGGTATATCCACCTTTCCTGAGGTAAGTATAAATATTATTGATAAAAGCGGGATTAAAACAATAAAATCATATCCAGTTCCGCTTGATATAAAACCACTTTTTAACTTAAAAGAAACTGATACTCCAAAGGATATAGCATCAGTATTTGATTTTCTTTTATGGTTTAAAATACTTATTGTAATACTAATTATTATATCCATATACTTTATAATAAAATATCTGATGAAAAAGAAACGCATCACGACAGAAAATATTGAATATCATAAGGATACGAGAACACCGTATCAAAGAGCAAATGACAGGATTGAAAGGCTTGGATCTTCAAATATACTTGACAGCGGAAATATCAAGGGGTATTATATTGCTCTATCAAATATTTTGAGGAGATACCTTGATGAGGAGTTTCAGATAAATGCTCTTGAAATGACAACATCTGATATAATAAAAAGAGTTAAAGAAGTTACAACAAAGATAGATATTTTAATCAAAATGAGAGAACTTCTTGACACCTGTGATCTTGTTAAATTTGCAAGATATATCCCCGAAAAACAAAAAGCTTTAAAGGACCGAGAACTTTTAAAAGAAATAGTGAATATGCTTTATGAAATGATAAATGAAAAAAGAAAAAAAGATGAGGAAGAGAGGGCAAGGCTTGAAGAGAAAAATAGGGAAAAACTATGAAGTTATTCAAAATGACAGTAGCTCTGATTACTATTACAGAGATACAAAAAATATATCAAATTTATAAGAGGATAAAATGAGCTTTAAAAATCCTTATTTTTTTCTACTTTTAATACCACTTTTAATAGCAGCTGTATATGTTTCAAAAAATTATCACAGAGTCTTTTTTAAAACAAACTTTCCAATAGAACTGAAAAAGAACTATACAATCAGAGTCTTTCTTGCTGATGCTCTTCCATATTATTTAAAGCTAATAATTATGGTGCTCATAATTATAGCATTAGCAAGGCCACAAAAGATACTAAAGGGGGAGATTCCACCAACAGAAGGAATAGATATTATGATGGTTATAGATACATCTCTATCCATGGCAGCAGTAGATGTAATACCTTCAAGGCTTGAGGCAGCAAAGACAAATGCCAAGGAGTTTGTCTCAAAAAGGATGAGTGATAGAATAGGAATTGTTGTTTTCGGTGGGGTTGCTTACCTCAGCTGTCCACTAACAATGGATCACTCTGCCGTTACAGCATTTATTGATAGAATACAACTCGGTATGACTAAATCAGATGGCACAGCAATAGGTGATGCAATACTTGTTGCAACCAATCATTTAAAAAAATCAAAAGCAAAAAGCAGGATAATGGTTCTTTTAACGGATGGCAGATCAAACGCAGGAGTTGTTCAGGACCCTGTAACAGCCGCCAAGCTATCATCTGAGTTCGGGATAAAAATATACACAATTGGCATTGGTGGCAAGGGGCCATCAAAAGTTCCAACGGGAGATCCATCTATGCCATACACAGTAATGGAAGATGATTTAAATGAAGCACAGCTGATGGAAATTGCAAAAATAACTCAGGCTCAGTACTTCAGGGCAACGACATCAAAAGAAATGTCAGAGATATACTCAGAAATAGATAGGCTTGAAAAAACAAAGTTTGAGGTAAAATACAATGTCCAGATAACAGAATTGTATAACAAATTTTTGATACCTGCAATAATACTGCTTGTTCTGCTTATAATATTGCAAAAAACATTTATTTTAACGGTACCTTAATATATGGAATTATTTCGATATCAAACAAACTTATTCTATGGTATAGCAGGCTTTATTGTTTTAATAATAGTCTATATCCAGCTTCTTATTAGAAGAGAAAGGATAACTACTTCAATTTTTGACGAAAACATACTCTCTCAAATACTCCCGGAAAACTTAAAGAATCTGAGAAGGACAAGGGATATTTTAATTTTTACTGCACTGTTTTTTATGATCATTGCTTCATCAGGACCCCAGTGGGGCATAGAGTATCAGGAAAAACCGCACTATTCGGCTAATATAGCAATAGTTGTTGATACATCACTTTCAATGTCTGCAAAGGATATAAAGCCATCAAGGCTTCAAAGCGTACAACTTTCATTAAAATCACTTATTGATGGACTTCAAGGATATAGGATCTCACTCTTAGCCTTTGAGGATAAAGCATATATTCAGTGTCCTCTCACTGATGACCTTGATGCCATATCATACTTTATAGACAATCTTTCACCAAATATGCTGCCATATCCTGGAACAAACATTGCTGATGCTATACAAACATCAATAGAGTATTTATCCCCATACCCTGGAGAAAAAGATATCATACTGTTTACTGATGGAGAAGATCACTCAGGAAAAATTGATGACGTTATATCAAATGCTGTAAAAGAAAAGGCAAGGATAATAACAGTAGGGGTGGGAACCACGCAGGGAGATCTCATATACGATGAAGAGACAAAGGAGTATAAGAAGGATAGCTCAGGGAAGACTGTGATATCAAAACTTGATGAAGAAACACTGATCAAGATAGCTCAAAAAACTGAAGGAAAGTATATAAAATACACAACTCCTGAGTTTGTATCATCAGAGATAGTAAAATTTTTAGCAAAAGCCAAGATGTCAACCGAAAAGGAAAGAGCTGAAAACTATAAGAACAGATATCAGTATTTTCTGATTATTTCTTTTCTTTTAATTTTGATAGAATTTATTATTATGGAGGATTATTATTACAAGCCATGACACAACTGGTAATGTTTTTATTTCTACTAATGATCCCTTGTAGCTCATATTCGTTTGATATAGTGGGTGATTTTATAGGTGAAAAGGGGAACAGCAATTACAAAAAGGAAGATTATATAAAAGCCTATGATTATTATAAAAAGGCTCTTGAAAAAGATTTAAAAAATGATAAGCTCAAATTTAACCTTGCAAACTCATTATACAAACTTAATAAATATGATGAAGCAGAAAAATATTATAAGGAAATAAAAAATAAAAAGGTTGTCTCAAAATCACTTTATAACCTCGGCAATACATACATGATGAAAAACGATGATAACTCTGCAATAAAATATTATAAAGAGGCTATTCTTGCAGATCCAAAGAATAACGATGCAAAGTATAATTTAGAGCTTCTTTTAAAGAAAAAATCATCATCTTCATCAAAGGATAACAAGGATAAAAAGAACGATTCGAATAAGGACAAGGATCAAAACAACAACAGTGGTAAGGGTGATGATAAGGAGGATAAGAATCAGCAGGATAATAGTGAACAGGAGAAAAAGGAACAGGAAAAAAAAGAGAGGCAAAAGCAGGCTGAACAGTTTCTTGACATGATAAAAAATCAGGAAAAACAGAATATGAAAAATATCCAATCAAAACCTCAACATCATGGGGGTTATAAGAATGAATATGATTGGTAAAATAAAAAATCTCTTTTTAGTTAAAAATAAAATAATTTTTTTGTCTTTTTTATTTCTCTTGTTTCATATTCTAGCATCAGCCGAGACCATGGTTGTTGCCACTGTTGACAGAACACAGATACCAATAAATGAAAGTTTTAACTTGAGCATATCTGTGAGCGGAGATAATGCATCAGATGCAATACCAGATTTAAGTTCACTATCAGATTTTAATGTTTATTCATCTGGTAAAAGCAGTAATATCTCAATAATAAACGGTCATATAAATTCATCCGTAGAGTTTATATACACACTTACACCAAGAAGAACAGGAAGATTTACGATACCGAGGATAGGGGTTTCAGTTGGAAGTGATAAATACTGGACAAAAGAGATAACCATAGATGTAACTGCTCCAAATATATCAAACCAGCAACCAAACCAACGTGCTAAGAATCAGTCTCAGAAGCAAACCAATAGAAGCATATCCAGAGATGAGTTGATATTTGTTACAGCTGAAACTGACAAAAAATCAGCGTATGTTGGTGAACAGATAAATCTTATAATAAAATTTTATACCGCTATGCCAATATCATCAAATCCACAGTATATTCCTCCATCATATACAAACCTTATATCAGATGATCTTCCACCTGTCAAAACAGGGACTGAGATAATAAATGGAATAAGATATTATTATGCCGAAATAAAAACTGCACTCTTTGGGATAATGAGCGGTAAGGCTACGATATCACCAGCTACAATAATAGCCTATACTCAGGAAGAGGATGATGTGGCATTAGATCCATTTGATCCTAACTTCATACAGAAGTTTTTTTCATCGACAGCAAGAACAAAAGAAATAAGACTTCAAACAAAGCCATTAACTCTTGATATAAAATCACTCCCTCCACCACCTTCAGACTTTACAAATGCGGTTGGTAATTTTTTTATAACAGCTAAAGTGGACAACCAGACTGTAAATATGGGAGACCCACTAAACCTCACAGTTGAAGTTACAGGAAAGGGCAATGTCAACTCAATAAATGCGCCAACATTAAACTCACCAGATTTTAAGGTCTATGATATACTTAGTTCTCAAAGTATATCAAAGAACAAGGATGTAATAGGTGGAACAAAAAAGTTTACATACATAATAACACCACTCAAAGAAGGTAACATAACAATAGATAGTATTAAGATGACATTTTTTAATATAGATACAAAGAAATATGAGACAATAACAACAAATCCAATAAGGATAACTGTCTTAAAGGCAAAGGATGGTGGAAAAACATATGACTTTGATAAAACACTTCCACAGAACAACATAAAGCAGAAGGATACTGATATAAACTATATATATGATAAAATAGGGAATAATTTTCTAATATCATTCCTGAATAAGCTTGAAAAAATTTACTTACCGTTTAATCTGTTCTTAATCCTTGCCTTGATTGTGAATTATATAATTGTTATCAGAAGGAAAAAAATAGAAGATAATCCTGTGGATTATAATTATAAAAAGGCTATAAACATACTAAAAGAAAGCATAAAAAAAGCAGAAAAGGAGTTTCCTTCAAACAGCAGGACTGCTCTATCATTGTTGTACGACTCTATATATGATTATATATCAAGGAAATTGAAACAAAACATCGCACACTTACCATTTGAAAAGATAGCAAATACTATCAAAGTAATAAAACCATCGTTTTCTGATGAACTAATAAAGGAGTTTAAAGTAATAATAGAAAGAATAGAGTTTTTAAACTATACATCATCAAAGATTGAGAAGAATGATTTTGATACTCTTATTAAAAGTATAATTGATGCTGCAGAAAAAGCAGAAAAGGAGTTTTTGAAGTGAAAAAGATTACTATTTTTTTATTAATATTTTATATGATTCCTCAGTTGAATGCATCAGTTAATGATGATGCCTCATCATATTATAAGGCTCAGAACTATGATAAAGCACTTGAAATATATAAAAACATTAATGATGACACCAATCCGTATATACTCTACAATATGGCAAACTGTTATTACAAGCTTAATGACAAAACTAATGCTATGATCTATTATCTTAAAGCATTTAATTTGAAACCGAGGGATAAGAACATAAGAGAAAATCTTATAACTGTTGCGAAACAAAATGGAGAAACTATATTTTCTGAAGATATTCCACAGTTTCTTTACAGAATTTATTATTTTTTCAGTGATTTAGAGCTAAAGACTATATCTGAGCTTTTTTTCTTTCTATTAGTCCTGCTGATAATAATTAATACTCACAAAAAGGATGACAAACTGCATGGTTATATAATATTATCAGTTTTAATTTTTGGTATTTTTTTTATTTTCTACATAATGAGAAAAAATTCATATTTATCAAATATTGCGGTAACCATATATGAAACTGAACTTTACAGTGGGCCTGACAAGACATTCAACAGTCTTGCTATTATACCCAAAGGAAAAATTATTAAAGTAATATCTGATGATGAGAATTATCTTGAGGTCGGGGTTCCAAAGGATAACATAAAGGGATGGGTTGAAAAAAATACTATTGTAAAAATATAAACGGAGGTAAGATGAAGGTAGCAATAGGAAGTGATCATGCAGGATATGAATTAAAAAAGACTATTATAAAATTTTTGACTGATAAAAAAATAGAAACCATAGATGTTGGAACAGACAGAAGTGATATAAGCGTGGACTATCCCGATTTTGCTCAAAAAGTATCTGAAAAAATATTAAATTCTGATGCTATAAGAGGTATAATTATATGTGGAAGCGGTATTGGTGCTTCGATAGCAGCAAACAAGATAAAGGGAATACGCGCAGGTGTGTGTCATGATACATACTCTGCTCATCAGGGAGTAGAGCATGACGATATGAATGTTCTCTGCCTTGGCTCAAGAATAGTTGGTGAAGAACTTGCCAAAGAGATAGTCGTATCCTTCTTAAATGCAAAGTTTTCAAACGAGGAAAGACATATAAGAAGGCTTAATAAAATAAAAAAGATTGAGGAGAGGTTATGAATATAGAACAACAGCTAAAAATTCAGGATGACTTTATAAAATCAGGGCAGAGTCTTTGGCTTGACAATATCCAGAGAGATATGTTTTTAAATGGTACTCTTTCAAATCTAATAAAAAACTATAACATAACAGGACTAACATCCAATCCGAGCATATTTGAACAGGCGATAACAGGATCAAAAAGCTACGATGAAAGCTTGAGAGTTTTATTAAAGAACTCACTACCTATTGATAGGATTGCTTATTCACTTATGGTAGAGGATATTCAAAGAGCCTGCGATCTTTTCAGCGATATATACAAAAAAACTAACGGTAATGATGGATATGTTAGCATTGAGATACCACCAACAATTGAAAAAAAGGATGAGATAATAAAATGGGCGAGGGATCTATACACTAGAGTTGGTAGATCAAATGTTATGATAAAAATTCCAGCGACAGACGATGGAATACTTGCTGAAGAAGAGCTGATAAAAGAAGGAATAAATTTGAACATGACCCTCATTTTTTCAACAGAGGTCTATGAACGTGTTTTAAATGCATATCTAAATGCTATAGATTTCAGATATAAAAATGATCTTGATACAAATGTGTTTTCTGTTGCAAGCTTCTTTGTATCGAGAATAGATACTGAGGTTGATAATCAACTTGACATAATAGCATCAAAGGAAAAAAATCCTGATACTCAAAAAAAGATACTTTCATACAAAGGAAAGGCAGCCATATCTAACTCACTCATAGCCTATTCTAAATATCTTAAAATATTTTCAGATGAAAATTTTATCAGGCTATCAAAACGAGGTTTTAAGATTCAAAAGCTCTTATGGGCATCAACAAGCACAAAAAACCCTAATTACAAGGACACACTCTACATTGATGAACTCTGTTTAAAAGATACAATAAACACAGTGCCACAGAACACACTTTATTCTTTTTTTGATCATGGAACAATAAACAAAAAACCTATTGATGAAAGAATATCCAATGCCGAGGAAATTATCAAGTTTATAATTTCTTTGGGGGTGGATTACAACCTGATTATGAGGAAGCTTTTAAACGATGGGATATACAAATTTTTAATCTCTTATAACAACATACTTAAGGCAATAAATGAAAAATCTAAGAATCTAAACAGTGAAGAAGCAGTTATAAAGGTATATAATTCTGATATAAACAATGAGATAAAAGAGCTCTCGGACGTAAATTTTATTAAAAGATTATATAAAAATGATGCAACACTTTGGAAAAATGATCCAGAAAATACTAAAATAATAAAAAATTCATTAGGATGGTTAACCCTGCCACAGGAGCATGTTAAAACTATAAAAGAAGTAGAAGATTTTACCAGTAAAATTCTCAGCGAAAATAAATATAAATATGCTGTCCTTATGGGTATGGGTGGCTCAAGCCTTGCTCCAGAGGTTATAAGAAGCATATTTCAAAAGGACAAATTTTTAAAGCTTTATGTCCTTGATTCGACAAACCCTGAGTGGATATCAAATGTAAAAAAAGAAATAGATATCAAAAAAACTTTATTCATATTTTCAAGCAAATCAGGAGGAACAATAGAACCAAACTCTCAGTTTAAGTATTTTTACTCAGAGCTTAAGAAAAAAACAAAGAAACCAGGAGATAATTTTATAGCGATAACAGATAAGGGCACATCGCTTGAATCTCTGGCTAAAAAATACAGCTTTAAAAAAATATTTATAAATCAGGGAGATATAGGTGGAAGGTTTTCAGCTCTTTCGTACTTTGGGCTTATTCCAGCGTCACTCTGTGGCTGTGATATAAAAAAGCTGGCAAGCAGTTCAAAGGATGCTATGGATGAGATATTGACCTCTGAAAGAAATGCTGCAACTGTGCTCGGAAGCTTTATATCCAAAAATTATTTAGGCGCAAAAGATAAGTTAACAATAATACTGCCTGAGAAAATGAAAAAGTTTGGTTTATGGATAGAACAGCTTATAGCAGAATCCACAGGCAAAGAAAATAAGGGAATTGTTCCTATCACAACCACTAAGATCTTGTCAACTGACAATTATGACAAGGACAGAATGTTTGTGATATATCAGATAAAGAATTTCATAGATCAAAACACTGAAGCTATGGCCAATAACCTTATATCCTCAGGCTTTCCTGTTTTAAAAATATATATAAACGATCTCTATGAAATAGGAAAGGAGTTTTATAGATGGGAGATAGCAACATCCATATCTGGTTATTTTATGAAAATAAACCCTTTCAATCAGCCTGATGTTGAAAGTTCAAAGCAGCTTGCTAAAAAGCTTTTAGAAAAGGATAACTTTGATATCAAACCAATCAATCATTCAAAAACCTGTAAACTTTATTTAGCAAACATTGAGTTTAAGGATGAAGTAAAAAACTATGAACAGCTTTTTATAGAGCTTTTCAATCAGAAACAAGAGGGTACCTATTATTCAATATGTGCATATCTGGAAAACAGCGATAGAGTAGAAACCATCCTTGAAAACCTATCACACTTAATAACCAGAGCGACACAAAGTGCATGCATTTATAACTATGGACCAAGATATCTTCACTCTACAGGCCAGCTTTTTAAAGGTGGGGCTAACAATGGAATATTTGTAATATTGACAACTAAACCTAAAAAAGATATAAAGATAGCTGGGGAGAAATATACCTTTGGAAAGCTATGTATATCCCAAGCCAAGGGTGATTTTTTAGCTTTGAAGGAAAGGAAAAGAAAGGTTGTTATGATACATATAGAAGGAGAAGACTGTAAAAACAAACTTTTCAGCATTAACAAAAAGTTAGAGAATCTTTTAGGAAATGAATCAGAGGAGGGAATTATGCCAAAGACAGCAGTAAAGAAAAACACAAAGCAGTCAGTTGATAATGGTTATGTCATAATAGACTATCCAAAGCATGGAGAAACAATAACATCGAGGCATTATACTATAAGAATGGGGGCAATGGATGCTAAAGCAGTTGAGATCTCAATAGACAATGGTCCATGGCAACCAGCAAGGAACTCAGTTGGTTACTGGTGGTATGACTGGAATAACATCACACCGGGAACACACGAGATAATAGCAAAAATGCACAGAGCTGATGGAAGCTTTTTGATCTCCAAAAGAAGAAGATGTAAGGTTGTGTAAAAAAGATAACATATCTGTGAACTGACTGAAATCTTTAATTGATTAATTATTGGTTAAAGAGGGTGTTTTTTTGTATTTATTTTTATTAACAAACTCTTTATGTTTGGAAAGTTGTTTTTACAAAAAAATTAATTTATGAACAATGTAAATATAATAGCGACATACGGACCTTCCATATCAGATTATAATATGATCAGAGATATATCTGATAATGGTGTTGGAATGATAAGATTTAACTTCTCTCACGCAGATCTAAATCTTTTTGATAGAGCACTTGGATATATCAAAGATCTTAAAAAGAAGGGATACAAAATAGAAACTATTGCAGACTTAAAGGGAAATAGAATAAGAATCCGAAATATTGAGAAACCATTTGATATTAAAAACAATGATATTATTAATCTGACAAAAGAAAATATAAGAACAACCGAAAAAAACATAAGCTTTGATTATAAATACGAGCTTAAACCAATCAAGAAAGGTCATAAAATATTCATAGATGATGGCAATATTGAGTTAGAGGTTTTAAGTGTATCAGAGGATTATATAAAGGCTATTGTTAAAAGAGGTGGGGTTTTAAAAAACAACAAGGGAATAAATATCCCAGATTCAAACCTTTACTTTCCATACGTAAACGAAGACGATCTAAACGATATTGAATATATATCAGAAAACAGATTTGATTATATAGCTCTCTCATTTGTAAGAACACACAGGGATATAATTGAGATGAAAAAAGTATTAAATCAAAAAAAAATAACTTCAAGAATAATATCAAAGATAGAAAACAGGCAGGCACTTAGAAATATTTCATCCATAACAAAACACTCCGATGGCATAATGGTTGCAAGGGGTGACTTAGGCATATCAATACCTCTTTATATGGTTCCTGTTATGCAAAAAAAACTGATAGTAGAAGCAAAAAAATATAAGAAATTTTCAATCGTTGCCACCCAGATATTTGAATCTATGGTAGAAAACTATCGTCCAACGAGGGCTGAAATAAGCGATATGGCAAATGCTGTCATTGATGATGCGAACTGCGTTATGTTTTCAGCTGAAACTGCTGTTGGCAAATATCCTCTTGAAGCTGTAAAAATAGCCAAAAAGACAATAGATTATACGAGACGACATATCCAAAAAATAAAATGAATAGGAAAATATCGATAATAACATACGGCTGTCAGATGAATGAGGATGACTCAAACTTAATAATGACTTTTTTTAAAAAAATGGGGTTTGAATCAACAGAAGACACTAAAGAAGCAGATATTATTATTATAAACACATGCACGGTAAGGCAGCATGCTGAGGACAAGCTTATAAGCATGATTGGAACCCTAAATAACTGGAAGACAAAGGGTAGTGAAAAAAAACTTTATGTAATAGGATGTGCTGCTCAAAGGCTTGGAAACAACCTTAAAAAAAAATTTCCATACATAGACAGGGTCATCGGAGTAAAAAATTATTCAAAAATCAAGGATTTATTTTATAAAGATATATCTGATATAAAGTTTATAGAAAACTATGATAATATGGAACAGAGGGTATGGGATTATTATACCATAACAAGAGGATGCAATTTGAGATGCTCATACTGTATAGTTCCTGAGGTTCGTGGAAAAGAAAAATCAGTGGAGTTTCATAAAATTATTGATGATATAAGAACAAAAGCTAAAAATGGTTTGAGGGAGATTATTCTTCTGGGACAGACTGTAAACTCATACAGGGATCCAGTAAAAAATTATGATTTTACAGATCTTATCAAAGCAATTTCAGAGATTGAGGAGATAAAAATAATAAGATTTATGAGTCCTCATCCATCATTTTTTAATAAAAAATTTTTTGATGAATACAGAAGAAATCTAAAAATATCCAGATGGCTTCATATCCCGCTTCAGAGTGGTTCTGATAAAATGCTTAAAAAGATGAGACGTGGATATGATCTGAAAAGATTTGAGGAAATAATAGATGAACTAAGAAAAATTGATAAAAAGACATCAATAACAAGTGATGTTATAGTAGGGTACAGTGGTGAGGATGAGGATGATTTTAATATGACTCTCGATGCAGTAAGAAGATTAAGATTTTCCATGGTTTACTGCTTTAAATATTCTCCAAGATTTAAGGGGATTGATCCTTTGACCATATCATACTTAGAGCTAAAAAAGAGGCATGCACTAATTCTTAAAGAGATTAAGGAAATAGCAAAAGATATCATAAAGAAAAAGGTTGGAGATCTTGATGATTTTCTACTTTATGAAAAAAATTATGGTAGGACAAATACAGGCTTTAATTGTTGTATAATAAATAGTGAAGTTCAAGATAATGCAAAAAGGAACTTTAAAAAAGATTATGATAAGAATTTTTTTAAGGTTAAAATAGAAAAAACTGAAAAAAATATGCTTTACGGGAGAGTGTATGAATAAAAAAAACCAGACGGAAAGAAGAAAACATCCGAGACTTCCAATGCTTCATGGAATACTTGAACCTGTTGAAATAGAATTTTATGGCCAAGATAAAAATGGTAAGGACATATCGCAGCCAGCCATACTATCGGATCTATCTGCTGGAGGTATGAGACTTATAACATTTTTAGAACCTCCACATATAAGAGAAATAAATATGGTTTTAAACCTTGAAAAGACTCGAATACCTGTAAAGGGAAGGATAGCATGGATAAAACAAAAGGGAGAGGTTTATATGGTGGGAATCTCTTTTACAGATATATCTAAGGAAAGTGCATCAAAAATAAATAATATGGCTCTTGATTATATTGACTGCGATATAAGGATTTCTCTAAAACTTCCTGATGCCTGCACAGAAAAATGCAAAGCAAATATGCTCTGCAACAAGCCTCAAAAATGTGAGGAGTATTTTAGTGGGCACTAAAAAAGCCTAACGGTGGAGATTTAGAACAATAAAAAAGGTTAAGATTAAGATTGAGGTTAAGAAGAAAACGACAAATTCCCATCGAAATAGCGAACAGAGGTCAGATGTCAGAAAGCAGAGCCTACGCCGAAACTGCTTCGGCAGGCTTAAAAAATTGGCTAATTTATAGCGCAAATAGGCTTTTTCAGTGCCCCCATAAAAAAGACACATAATGTTTGAATATTTCAATAAACCTATTATAATAACAGGGGCAAATGCGAGCGGTAAAACAGCAATATCACTGAGCATCGCCCATAAAATCGGAGCTGAAATTATATCAGCGGACTCAAGGCAAATATACAAACACCTTTCTGCTGGTACATCAAAACCCCAGGGAAGATGGGTTAACAACGAAAATCCAGTATATATAGTAGATATGATACCATATCATCTTGTTGATTTTATTGATCCAAAGGAAACATATAATGCCCAAAGATATTTTTATGATTTTAATGGAACACTCAACAAAATAAAAACAAAGCAAGTTATAATCTGTGGTGGTACTGGATTTTATATAAACTCTATATTTAACCCTCTTGATCCTCTTCCTCAAGCAAATGAAAAGATAAGGACTGAATTAAAAGAATATGCTGATAAATATGGCAGGGAAAAACTTCATGAAAAGCTTATTGAGATAGACCCGGTAGCAGCTAAAAAAATTCATTATAATAATATAAACAGGGTTATAAGAGCTATAGAAGTTTCAATAATGACCTCAAAGCCATACTCATCGCTTATATCAGATAACACGTTCAAAAGGGAATCTTACTTCAAGGCTTTTTTTGTGTTTATAAAATGGGATAAAAACCTTCTTTATAAAAGAATAAAGGAAAGAACAAAAAATGTCTTTGACGACTGGGTCAATGAAACGAAAAATCTTATTTTAAATGGTTATACCCATGATTGTCCTGGACTAAAATCACTGGGATATCCTGTCATAATAGAATATATATCTCAAAGCATAACAAAGGATTATGCAATAGATATAATAACAAAACAATCTATGGACTATGCAAAAAGACAGAACACATGGTTCAACAGATACCCATCGCTAAAAATTGATATAAATAATCAGAAAGACTTTGATATTGAAAAAATTACGAAGGATATAATAGAAAAATATGAAAGCTCTTGTAATAGTAGTTCGTCTTGCTAATAAGAAGGGCGATTTAAGCTATGAATATGAAGCAACGGAACTCAAAAGCCTTTTATATACATATTTAATCAAGGATGCTGATACCCTGATGATAAACATAGACAGGATAAACCCTTCCCTCTATATTGGAAGCGGTAAGGCTCTTGAGATAAAAGAGATGATAGTAAAAGAGGGGATAAAACTTGTTGTTTTTAATGTATCATTAACTCCTGCACAACAAAGGAATCTTAGTGAAAGCTGGGATGTTGATGTTATGGATAAATCACTGCTTATCATTAGGATATTCAAACAAAGGGCAAAGACAATGGAGGGAAAACTTCAGGTGGAATTAGCTGATTTAAAATACAATCTTTCAAGGCTTTCTGGATATGGCAAGAGTATGGACCAGCAGTATGGAGTAGTGGGAATAAGAGGTGGAAGTGGTGAAAGAAAAATAGAATATGACAGAAGAAAACTAAGGGAAAGAATATCTCTTATATCAAAAAATATAGAAAAGATAAGGAAAAGCCGTGAGGTAAAAAGAGAAAAAAGACTTTCAATTCCTCTTCCTGTTGTGTCCATAGTAGGATATACAAATGCAGGAAAATCTACATTGATAAATTCTTTATCAGGAAAGGATGATGTATATGCAGATAACAGACTTTTTGCAACGCTTGATCCAACATCAAGAAGGGTAAGGATCAGCGGAAATTTTTTTGCAATATTTACAGATACAGTTGGATTTATAAACAATCTTCCACATCTATTGATAATGGCTTTTTCATCCACTCTTGAGGAAATAAAATACTCAGATCTTATAATTCATTTGCACGATTTGACTGCAGATATCAAAGGACACAATGAAGTTGTAAAAAAAACACTTGCTGAGATAGGAGCAAGTGATATACCTATTATAAATGTGTTTAATAAGATTGATATTATAAATGAACTACAAACCATAAAAGAAAGATTTAACTGGCTTGACCCTGTGTTTATCTCTGCCTCTAAAAAACAAGGACTTGATGAACTATTAAAAAAGGTTGAAGAAAAATTAGGCTACAGATGGAAGAATTATACAGTAAAACTGAATAACTATGACACTAAAATAATTGATAATATAAGAAAACACTTTTTTATAACAGGAGAAGGATACAAAAAAAATCAGATAATATTTAATATAAAATCAACCCAAGAAAATATAAACCGGCTTAAGAATTTAAAATCAATAGTAGAAATTCATACATTTACAGAGCAATGATTTTTATAATATAATAAAATTATGGAGATATTTTTAATATGTCTTTTAAGCTATGTAATAGGGTCTATACCGACAGCGTATATTGTTGGCAAGTTAAACAATATTGATATAAGACATCATGGCTCTGGCAATGTTGGAGCAACAAATGTTTACAGGGTACTTGGAAATAGATGGGGAATAGTAACACTGATATTTGATTTTTTAAAGGGGGTTATTCCAACATATATAGCAACAATATATTTTACAAGTCCATATCTTATTATGCTTGCAGGTTTACTTGCGATATTAGGACACATATTCACACTCTTTCTCAGTTTTAAAGGTGGCAAAGGGGTGGCTACATCAACAGGTGTCTTTATGGTGATAACCCCTTACACTTTAATAATAGCAATGATAGTTTTTTTATTAGTAACAAGAACATCAGGCTTTGTATCATTGGGAACTCTCTCAGCAACTCTTATATTTATGATATCCTCACTGATACTCAATAAAAGCCCCGAGTTTAAGATACTGATAGTAATAGCATCAATAGTTATATTCATAACACATATACCGAACATAAAAAGACTTTTAAAAGGAGAAGAGCTGAGGTATAACAGCAATAAATAAAATTATGAAAGAAATACTAGTTAAAATTTATTCTATAGCTTCAAGCCTTACAGAATCAATAATATTCTTGGATGAGGTTGATGGTATAAGAATTTTACCGATATGGATAGGTCCTTTTGAAGCACAGTCAATAGCAATAAAGATGTCAGGATATGTTTCACCGCGACCGATGACTCATGATCTGCTCTACAGAGTTATAAGAGACATAGGAGCAAGGGTTACTAAAGTTCTTATAAGTGGCATAAGTGAAAATACATATTTTTCAAAAATATACATATCATACAACGATAACAAGACTATAGAAATAGATTCAAGGCCATCGGATGCAATAGCATTGAGCGTAAGGAGTGGTTCACCGATATATATAAGCGAAGATGTCTTTGAACACTCTCAGGTCCTTGCAAAACCTATAAGCGATGAGGAGATAAAAACATTTAAGGAAAAGCTTAAGAACCTGACCCCAAAGGACATAATAGGCGATAATCCTCCTAAAAAGGAAAAAGAAGGTAAAGATGAACAAGAAACAGATAATTGATAATATATCAAATATTCTTCCTAAGGAATCAGATTCACAGATGATAGTTGACAGAGTATTTGACCTGATCAAAGACTCGTTAAAAAAAGGGGAAAAGGTGGTTATATCAGGCTTTGGAACATTTAAAGTTGTTGAACATTTGCCAGCATTGAGAAGAAATCCAAGAACAAACCAAAAGGTTATGGTTGGTCCACTTAAAAAGCTGAGATTCAAGCCATCCAGACGCTTTTTTAAATGAACCTTAAAAAAAATTACTACACAATAAAGGAAGCCTCAGAAATAACTGGGATAAAACCTTATGTAATAAGATACTGGGAAGAGAAGTTTAAGATAATAAGACCTATAAGGCTTGAGAGCAGACACAGAAGATATACAAAAAATGATATAGAAAATATTCTTTTGATAAAAGAGCTAATATACATAAAGGGTTATTCAATCACAGGGGTAAAGAATGTTTTGAACGCAAAGACTAATGAGTCAGCATCAGATAAAACTTCTAAAAATAGTATGCTTTTAAAGCATATAAACGAAGAGATAAAATCTATAATAAAGGACCTAAATACCAACCACTGATTAATCATCAGGATGTAAACAGATGTCAGAAGTCAGATCCTGCCTGCCGAAGCCGCTTCGGCGCAGGCAGGGACAGAAAACGGACTAATTAGTTATTTAGTTATCTGGTTGTCTAGTTGTTTGGGAAGAAGAGTCAAAACGCAAAATTTTAAAATAAAAAAGCCCTCCGGATCCCGGAGGGCTTTTAATTCTACAGAACTTTCTTACCTGTAATTAATAAGTTGTCCATGGTTTACCATTTAGGTCATTGCCCTTACAATTAACCCTTAAATCACCCCATGTGTTGTTTGCATCATCACTGTCATAAGCCCAACCGCCCTGAGTAGCGCTTACGTTTGCAGTAGGGATGGCAACCTTATAAACAGTACTAGACTCAGTCGCACAATTATTATTACCGCCCTTATGAGGAAGCTTTGCCAGACCTATATCAGATATATACTTTGGGATAAGAGAGGTTGTAAGTACTGTTGTAGAACTCCCATTAACAGTGTCCTTATCCAGAGGAAACTTTCCTTCATTGTCACCGTAGTAAACCTGAAGAGCTCCTCTTATGGCTGTAAGCTGTGCCTTTGTAGCACCTTCCTTTGACTTATCAACCATATCAGCAAACTTTGGAACAGCAACAGCAGCCAATATACCGATAATGACTATTACTATCATTAACTCAACCAGAGTGAATCCTTTCTTTTTCATCTATTCCTCCTAATTTTTAAACTATAATTAATTTTTACCATATTTTAGATACGCTGTCAACAGCAAACTGAAATCCATGAGTTAATAAGTCAGTAAATAGAACTAATAATTATATATCCCTTTATATAAAATCTGCTTACTGAACACTAATCAATCTTTACTATTTATGTGGCAAATGAGGGATTCTCCTACAAGTACCCCGTGGAATAAAATCCTTCGGATTTTAATTTGCAAAGCAAATTATTCCACTGGGTCTCGCAGGCCGGTCACTGATAACCCCGTGGAATAAAATCCTTTGGATTTTAATTTGCGAAGCAAATTATTCCACTGGGTTTCCGCGACCCCGCCTCAACAATTTTTTAATTACAAAAATTGTTTCCGGCCTTGCGGACTACACGCAAAGCATAACATGCTTCGCTCTAAAGGTAGTCCTCACCTCGCCCTTTTGTAAGCTCAAATCGGGCTGCGGGCAGGCGAATTTCCGCATCCCGATTCTATCGGGATTTAGCACCAGCATGCCGAAGGAGGGATTCGAACCCTCAAATCCAGTGAAGGATATACGGTCCTGAGCCGTACGCGTCTACCAATTCCGCCACTTCGGCAATACAAATAGTGGTCAGTGATCAGTGGGCAGTGATCAGCAAAGCCAAAATAGTGGGCAGTGATCAGTGCCTGCCCGCCGAAGCCGTTTCGGCGTAGGCTGGGTCAGAAGTCTAAAATCAGAGGTCAGAAGACAGATATCCGATAAATAAGGAGTTCCTTTAAGTTCTGTCTTCTGTCTTCTGACTTCTGCCTTCTGTTTTCTGTCCTCTGTTTTCTGACATCTGTTTTCATCTCGATGATAAAAATTGCTAAACTATATTTTATGAAAAAAAGAGATGAAAAAGAAATAGTCGCAACAAATAGAAGGGCAAGGTTTGATTACGAAATAATAGAAACATATACAGCTGGAATAGTTTTATTAGGTCCTGAGATAAAATCAGTAAGGTTGAAACATATAAATTTAAACTCTGCTTTTGCAAAGATTGAAAATGATGAGGTCTTTTTGTACGGTGCCCAGATATCTGCATATGAGTTCAATACAATTAAAAGCATAGATGAGTTCAGAACAAGAAAGCTTCTCCTCAAAAAAAATGAAATAAAAAGAATAAAAGCTCAGACGGAAAAAAAGGGTTACAGCCTTATCCCTCTTGAAATGTTTTTAGAACACGGCTGGGCAAAAATAAAGTTAGCAGTGGCAAGGGGAAGAAAAAGATACGATAAGAAAGAATATTTGAAAGAAAAGGATATTCAAAGGCAGACAAGAAAAGAATTGCGATAAAAATGGATAATAATAAAAACTGAAGTAAATTTATCGTCCTGCCACTGTTTTAAAACCTTGCTCCAAGTGATGCATTAAATCCACTTCTTGTATCATAAAGGTCATAAGCCGCTGATATGTTAAACCATTTTATCTTAAATCTCAAGCCAACAGTGTATCTTTCAATATCATCATAAATACTTTTACCCTCAAGCTCTGAAGTGTTGCTGTTTTGAACCTTCAATTTGAGGCTATCTATTCCACCGCTGATATAAGGGATAACATAATTAGATAATTTCATAGAGACAGCCAGCTGAGCCCCATAATCAAGCATATAAAAATCCTTGTAAAGTCCCATATTATAGTTTAATGATATCATAACATTAAATTTATAAAGCTGATCGTTAACATTTGTAAGACCGTATCTTACACCACCACCTATTACATTCAATCCATCATTACCACCATATCGTATATATGTATCAAGTCTGTATGGAAGTCCAAGCCCCATCTGAATATAGTCTATACCAAAAACCTTGTTTTTCTCATAAACCGTATCATTTAATGATGGTTTTATCTGATATGCTCCCTTGTAGCTTATATCAAATCCACCAAAACCCAATGCCCTTGCACTGTAAAGGGTCGATCCCCCAACAATATTTCCAAGATCCTTTGTAAATGCTCTTATTGATTTTATATCAGCATTCTTAAAGTTTGAATAATCACTTGAAAAAGCTTTCAAAGAAAGCCCTGATATCATCATAATACACAATAATATTTTTTTCATTTTCATAACACCTCCAAAATAGTTGTTTATCAAACTGCTTTGCTCATCCACGAGCCTATTATTTCCCTGTCTATCTTCCTCTGCCTTAAAAGAGCAATTATAAGAAATATATTTAAAACTATAATCACATACCAGAAAAAAAGATCAATCCTGCCCACAAGTGATAAAATTATGATGCCATTTATCTTCCAGTTATCACCAAGTAGGTTTACAAACTGTATGTTTTTAAGCATCTTTTCCCTGTAAGCCTTTATTTCATCAGTGTTTAACTTTGACTTTTTCAGTTCGACAACAAGACTCAAAAATTTAAGATGCCACTTGCACAGAGCTCTTTGATAAGAATTATATATATCATAAATCATTGAAAAAAATCCACTTCTATTATGATCAAAAAAATCTGAATAATCATTTTTAGAAACACTTAAAAAAGCAGTTCTGTAAAAATCATAGACGCTGTTTTGAACCGCATTAGAAACCCCAGCCAATATCATAAGAACAAATATTATATAACCATATCTATGGTAATAAGCAAAACCTATGGCCAGATAAATTGATGTAAAAACAACATAACCAACGAGACCATCTATTATCCTGCCATAAACAGATCTCTTCCCACTCATCCTTGCCAACTGACCATCTGAGCTATCAAGCACGCTTGTTAAAACTATAAGAGCCGATGCAGCGATCAGATGATCATAATAAATAAGAGCTCCACCAATAAGCCCTATTATCATGCTTATAAATGAAACAGTGTTGGGGGAAAAGTTTAATCTATTAAAAAAAATAGCTATGCAATATCCGAGTGGATGATAAAATTTTAAATCAAATATATCCTCTATCTCTTTATCCTTGAAAAAAGGCCCACTTCTATCCTTAGCCTGAATAAGCTGCTCCACCTATCACCTCCTTAACAGTAGTCCAACCCTTGATAACCTTGAACAACCCGTCTGATATAAGAGGTCTCATACCGTCAGATATTGCAAGCTTTCTTAATGGATCACTCGCATATTCCTTAAGCATAAACTCTCTTATCTTATCATCCATAACAAGCAATTCGTGTATGCCAAGCCTCCCCTTAAATCCTGTGTTATTACAGTTTTTACAACCCACTGGTTTATAAAACTTTGTAGCTGGGGGGATATCAACCCCGTTTGCCTTGAATACCTCTATCTCCTCAGGCTTTGGATCATATGGCTCCTTGCAATCATCACAAAGACGTCTGCTAAGCCTCTGAGCAAGCACTGCTTTAAGGGTTGATGCAACTATATAACCAGGTATTCCCATCTCTATAAGCCTTGATATGCTTGATGGAGCATCATTTGTATGTATGGTTGAAAAGACCAAATGACCTGTCATAGCCGCTTCCATTGCAATCTCTGCTGTTTCTTTATCTCTTATTTCACCAACCATTATCACATCAGGATCAAGCCTTAAAAAAGACCTAAGTGCGAGTGAAAAATCAAATCTTTTATCCTCACCCAATTTTATATCAGGATTTACAGGAACCTGAACTATTCCATCAAGGTTGTATTCCACAGGATTTTCAGCAGTCAAAATCTTTATATCAGGCCTGTTTATATAATTGAGTGCTGCATATAGTGTTGTTGATTTACCAGAACCAGTAGGACCACAGACAAGAATAAGACCAAAATTTTTCTTTCCACCTATGCCACTCAAGAGATTTAAAAATTTTTCAAGAGTATCATCAAGAAACGCAAGTTTTTTTATATCAACCTGAACTGCCTTCCTATCAAGTATACGCATAACACAAGATTCACCATAAACTGTCGGGATAACCTCAACCCTGAACTCTATAGGACTACCCTTGGCTATCAACTGTATCCTTCCACTCTGAGGAACCCTTCTCTCAGTTATATTCATTGAATTGGTTAATATCTTTATCTTTGCTATTATAGCATTCCTGAAGCTCCATGGTATGTTAAACGGTGCTAACTTCAAAACCCCATCCACTCTGTACCTCACCATAACCTTTGAGTTTTTTTGTGATGGGTCCTCAAATGGCTCTATGTGTATATCACTCGCTTTTTGAGATATTGCACCTAAGAATATACCATTGACTATCTTTTCAACCTCAGGAGCTGATGGATCTATATCGGTTATATCCTTTTTTTCTACATTCTCTATCCTTGATATTTCACTCTCCTCAGCCTTTTGTGTTATTTCATCTACAATCTTTTTAACATTTGCTGATGATTCTACGCCGTAGGAACGATCTATGACCTTGGATATCCAGTGAGGCAATGATAAATATGGCTCAACACTATACCCAGTTCTTAGAAATATATCCTCTATGACCATAAAATCCCTCGGGTCTGTCATAGCTAAATAGAGTGTGTTGTCCTTTTTAGCAAAAGCAATACATAAATTTTTTCTGCTTACAGCTTCAGGAATTATTGAAAGCACATCAGGAGTCGGTTCTATCTTCGTCAGATCAACTGGCTTAAAGCCCCACTCCATAGCAAGAATCTTCAGATATTTTATCTCATCTATAATCTTTTTTTCACACAGATATGCAATCAAATTAGTATTTTCTTTTTTAGCAAGTTCCAAGTATTTTGAATAATCTTCCTCATTGATAAAGCTATAAGAAATAATTATTTCTTTTATGTTCTTTTTTCTTGATAATACACTCATAATTACTTTAGACTTAAAACATCTCCAACTGATATTTTATCATATACAAAACCAGAATTAAATTCAATTGCATACTCACTTTCATAAAACTTTGAGAATCTCCATGGCTTCAATGTTATTATCTCTATAACCTTTAAATCAGCTGTTGTAAAAACTATATCTATATCAAAGCTCATAAAACAGGTGTGAACACCTGTACATCTGTTTATCATCAGCCCCTCATCACCATTTAAACTTTTTCTTGGTATAAGCCCTAAAAACCTGCTAAAAAATTTATCGGCAATACCTAAATTTTTTGAAACTGTTATGTTTTTTGTTTTATTGTATAAAATCATCTAAATAACATAAACTTTGTCTTAGCATGACCTTTGTCTGACTTATAATATGCTACATAAGGACCAGGAACAACAAGAACCCCATCCTGATTTTTTCCATCCCAGATAAATCCACTTTCTCCATCCCTTTTAGCATATGCAATAAAATTACCATTGAAATCGTATATCATAAGTTTATCATCAGTATAAATAATAGACTTTTTTACAGAAAATTTTATATAGACATCCTTTGATATATAAAAGGGATTTGGCCATGCTAAAAAATCTTTATTAACGCCCTTAGAGCTTAAGTCAGATTCAATATAAGAAAATGCTTTATACATATCAACCCTTCCCCAGCCATACTTTTTATCAGGTCCATCATCACCTAAATCCTTTGCTGTTCTTTTGACAAGATCTATTACCTCATAGTTTTTATAATCAGGCTTCTTTGACCATACCTCAGCCATAACAGCACTGACTATTGGCGCAGAGAATGATGTGCCATCAACATATGAATAATCATTGCCGGGAACTGTAGTATATATGTTACTACCCGGTGCACTCAAACCATTCAACATAGCTGAACCATAGTTTGAAAATGAACTCAGATTATCGCCCTCATCAGTTGCGCTTACAGGTATAACACCAGCACAGTTTGCAGGGGTAGAGACATCACCAGCCTCATTTCCAGCAGCAGCTACAATAATAAATTTATCTGAGTTGTTATATAAATCTGATATTGCAGATTGAAGAAAAGGGTCACAGTCCCCCTGACCACCGAGACTCATATTTATTATCACCTTACCATAGTAATCATCAGATAGATTATCCTTTATATATTCCATCGTTTTTATTATTCCGTATTCATCCAGATAACCAGTGCCTTCGGGACTTGAACCTCTAAACACATCAAATGAATATATCTTTGCGGTTGATACCCCACTTATCCCCTCAGTGTTTCTTATAGCTCCCACAACCCCGCTTACCATAGTTCCATGATCAAGTGAATAGCTGAAGGGGAAATACTCATTAAATATCTTAAAGCTTCTGTTATCATATCTATCTATAGACTCAGCAACAACAACCTGTGTGGAATAAAGGGCTGATGTTAAATCCATGTGTGTTGAATCAACTCCGCCATCAACAACAGCTACTGTAACAGTAGTTTTATGCTCCTCAAAATCCCATGCTGAAAAGGCGTTTATATTAGAAAGATAATACTGATTTGAAATATCAGGATCATTTGGTATCAAGAATGGCCTGAAAATTCTATTTGGATATGCTTTTATGCCATTTTTTTCAAGTATATTCATTGAATTTGATGTAGCAAGGCTACTCTTTGATCTGGCTAAATAAAAATCCTTATATATTTTCTCCACACTGAAATATCCAGAACCTTTAAGCTTCTGCACAACCTCATCCCTTTTTTCATCAGGTATTTGAACTATGATCTCACCCTTAACAACCTCAATCATATATGAACTCTTAGCAGAGCTTACAGAAATTTTTTCTATTTCAAACGAAAAGATATTCTGAACAAACATCAATCCTAATATAAAAAATTTCACCTTTCCTCACTGTAAAAATAATTTGATATATAATAATAAAGCTGTTTTTTAAACTCATCATCTATAAATTCAAAATTATCAGGCGGATAGATTATATAGTAATTGTTCTTTTTAACAACACCAAAGACAATATTGATATCATCATCAAAGCTTATCACAGCGTTGGCTATTCTTTTTTGAGATTTAAGCTTTTTAATATCAAAAATTTTATAATCAGGCTTTTCAAAAGTTTTGCTTATATCAAAACTGCAATTTTTTAAAGCAGACTCAATCCTGCTGTAAGCGTCTCTGCTGTAAATAAATATATCCATAAATTTTTTTTTACCATATACATCATAAGGCAATCTGATAGAACCATCATAGCCGATGTTTGCTATTTTAAAAGAATTGTTAAATGAAACTGAAAAGAGATTGTTCTGTCTTTCACAACTGCTTACCTCAACCCCGTAAAGACTGTTTAAAAAAAATATAACTAACAACTCAAACATTACCGTTTATCCTCTTTATAACTGAAATAAGATCATATATGTCATCCAGCTCCCAGTCTGCACCTGAAGACTGTGTATCAAACTGGTTACCATATTTTGCCCAAGCAGTGATCATTCCAATGTTTTTTGCACCAACTATATCACGCTCAGCCCAGTCCCCGACCATGATCATATTCTCTGGTTTTATCCCCATAAGATCAATAATTTTTAAAAATGGTTTTGGACTTGGCTTCCTCTCAAGTGTATCATCAAAGGTTACAACATTCTCAAAGTAATGGTGGAGCCCCAGTGAAACGATCCTCAACCACACAGGAAGCCTCGGTGCATCGGAAACTATTCCAAGCCCTATACCCATTTTTAAAAGCTGTGATAGTGTTAGCCTTGTGTGAGGATAGAGTGTCATATTGGCTTCCTTTGCCTTCCTATATCCTATTATACCAGCTGCAAGTATCTTATAATCTATCTCACCGAGCTCCTTAACAAGGACCTTATCAAATATATTTTGATCCTCTATCCCTTCCTGCCAGTAAACATTGAAGATCTTATCAACCATCTCCTGCTTTTTAACATCAAGCCCGGCATCAATCATATAATCTACAGCTGTATCAACCGCAGCCCTTTTCATCCTCATAAAGTCCATAAGGGTATTATCTATATCAAATATCACAGCCTCAATCATAATAACTCTTTAAACCCTTCCTACATATTCTAATGTTCTTGTGTCAACCTTAATCTTATCACCAGCATTCACAAAGAGGGGAACCTTTATCTCTATTCCACTTGAAAGCTTGGCAGGCTTTGTAACATTGCTCACAGAATCACCCTTGACGCCAGGGACTGTTTCCACTACCTCAAGCACAACAGATGAGGGGAGAAGTATATTAAAAAATCTTCCATCCAAATAAAGTCCCTCAACCTGCATATCCTCCACGAGAAGCTTTGACTGTTCTCCTAATTTTTCAAGAGGAACTCCTACTTGTTCATAGTTTTCACTATCCATAAAATAAGCCATGGAGGCATCAGAATACATATAAACCTTAGGTCTTTTCTCAACCTGAACCTCCTTAAATTTATCCTCAGGTCTGTAACTCGTTTCTATAACACTACCAGTATCAAGATTTCTCAGCTTAACCCTTACCACAGCCCTCGCCTGAGATTTTCTATGATGCTGATATGTGAGAACCTGAACTATCTGATTGTGTTCATCAACAAATATAAGACCTTCCTTAAACTCAACTGCCGATACCATATATGCCTCCAGTAAAAAAACCTCAAAAGTAAAATAATAAACAACTTATTTTTAAATAAATCAACTATTTAGAAATCAGCTTCTAATTTTTGATTTCTGTGATCCTACCAATTACTATTTTGCAAGCTGCTCTTTTTTCTTCTTTATCTCATCCTCTAACTTCTCAATAGTTTCCTTTGCACTTTCCTTCTTTTCATCAATCCAATCTCCAACTCTTTCTCTTGTAACTTTCCCGGCAGCAGGTGCAAAAAGTATTCCAACGAGTGCACCGACGAGACCGCCTATTACAAAAGCTGTTAAGACATCACTTGTTCTTGAATCTGACATAATGCCTCCAATTTTATACAATATTATAAGTATTATTATACAAAGTTTATGAATATGATGAAAATAATAATAAAAATGTTTTTTATTTTATTATCAATTTTGCCATATGCCCATGGATATGAATATGAAAACGAGCTGAGTAAAAAACTTAACTCAGAGTACAAGAAAATAATATCTAAGACACAATCTGGAAAGGAGTTTTATAAGAGGTATGATCTTGTTTCTAGTAGATACCCGAAGATTCTTCTCAGATATTCAGATAATAATTGGCTTGGTTGGTATGAGCCTGAAAAAGAAAGAATATATCTAAACACCAAGTATATTATGATCTTTTTTGGGATTAAGGATTATAGAGATGAAAAGATAATTAAGGTTATGGCCTTATCAGAAAAGGTTAGAAAAGAATTTGTAAGATATAGCGATTCTCTCTTCCTCCATGAGATGGTTCATTCTCTTCAATACAAAGCATATAAGGAAGCAAGATATAAAAATGAACATGAACTTTTCATTGAGTTTGAGTACGAAGCATATTTTATATCAGATATGTATTTCTATGAAAAGATGGAAAACAACAAAAAGTTATTTTATGACATAATCTCAAACAAGTACAATGATCTTTACACATCATACAGTATGGGGGGAGTTTTAAATCTTATATACGATATAGATGAATACAGAGATAATATAAAAAAAAGATATATTGATGAAAAAAGTGGTTATGTAAGTTTAACCGATGAAGAAGAAAAAAAGAAGGCCATTCTTGAAGAGAAAAAGATTCTTTCATATGCAGTTGGTGATATAAAAAGTCTTGAAATCAATCAGAAGGATTATGAGCTGATAAAAAAGCAGGAAGAAAATTACAAAAGATTTATTGATGATTTCTATAAAAAATACTGGTCAAAAACAAAAAAAGGTTTTCTTAAACTTATTATTGAAGCATCATATAGAGCAAGAAATTATTATCTCTTTTTTAACTCTGCATATTCCATAAAAAAGGATAATATAACTGATTTTGATATTGAAGAAAAGATATCAGTAATGGAAAAAGATTTTAAGGAAGAAATCCTTTCCAACCGCAACAGATACACCACTGAGGATATTGCGTTGATGTTTAAATCGTTTGAGAAGCTGCTGGATTTAGAAAAAAGAAATTTTCCTAATGAGCTTATAGAAATAAGGAACGACTCATATATGGATACAGCAAAAAAATATTCTTCACTCCTATCATTAGAAAAAAGTGAGATAAAGAAAAATGAGTACAGAAAAGATATAGAATACTTTCTATCAAAGATTACTGATGGTCAATAAACTGTTCATTTCACAGATAAATTTTTTAGTTTTTCTACAACAAGAGGTAGCAAAAAGCTCATAGAAGTTCCTATAATAACAAATGAGCTCCACGGAACAGCAGTTATACCTTTTCTGTTCAAGATCATAAATGACAGACAGATAAGTGATGAGAATATCATTGAAAAGATTATAATTTTTGAACCCTTAATTTTTGTAAACATACCTAATAAAAAAATACCAAGAAGGCTACCGCTTGTTATGCCGTTTATCTCAAAAGCAAACCAGAGCATACCTTTTTCATTCCTTGAGATATAGGCAATAATGCCCAAAAAAAGAGCAAAGAATATCATTGATATCTTTGAATAGATTACTGCTTTTTTATCATCAAGATTATGAACAATATTTTTATATATATCATTTATAAATGATGTTGAAAGAGATACAAGTGGAAGATCTATTGAGGCAAGGAATATAGTCATAAAAACAAATCCTTTTATCCCGACAGGAAGAAAATTAACTGCAAAGTACGAAACTATCTTATCAGTGTTATCTGTATATGATACTGAGTTAACCTTTAAAAAAACATATATTGCAGTCCCAACTATGAGATAAAGTAGTATAAGTCCGAGTGTTGCAAAGATTGTCATAATCATACTCTTCTGACTCTCCTTCCTTGTTTTTAGTGTAAGCAACCTTTGCATAACCTCATAATCGGTCCCGAATGATGCAAGTGAACCAATAATTCCGTTGAGTATTGCAAGCACAAAGATATTAGGATCCCTGAAATTAAGGCTGAGGTTTAGGATTGTAAACTTTGAGTCATCACCTGCTATTTTAAATAAATCTGTTATGCTGCAACCATAGGATGTGAATATGAAAGAAAGGATCAAAATAGCCATTATATAAAAGCTTATGGATTGATAAACACCAGTGTATAGCACTGATCTTATTCCACCAAATGCTATAAAAAATAGTGAAATTATTATAAAGATCACTATTGTTGTAACGAGGCTGAACCCCATTATAACAGACAGTGCCAAGGCTGTTGCATAAAGTCTTATCCCAGAAGCAAACAATCTTGTTATAAAAAAGAAAATGCTTGATGTGTACTGAACTTGTTTTGAAAATCTTTCTCCAACAAAGTCATATATTGTTGTACAATTGTATTTGTAAAATACAGGGATAAAAAAATATGCTATTACAAGCCTTGAAACTGCCGAACCAAGAAAGAACTGAAGGTAGCTCCAGTTGTCTGCGAAACTCACAGCAGGAACTCCAACGATTGTCATAGCACTTATCTCGCTTGCCACAAAGGACATCGTTGAAACAAAGACAGAGCTCTTCCTTGATGCTAAAAAAAAGTCTGATGAATCATTTGCTGCCTTGCCCTTATAACCAATTATTACAAGCAATACAATTCCAGCTATAAATATAATCCAATCGTAAAAGGAGAGATTATTCATTTATCCTAACAGGCAGTTTGCCGGATATATCGGTTATTCCCTTAATGGCTCTTGCCGCCGTTATTTGAAATTCTTTTATATCTGAAAAGCAGCATATTCCACCATCAATGTTTTTAACATATCCATCAAATACAAAAGGGCTGCCAAATGATATAAAAATTATTTTTTTACCTGTCTTTATTATTTTATCAACCTCTTCCTTTTCTTTTGAACCGAGGTTTATTGCTCCACTGAATGCCTTTGGTTTTGAAAACGAAGATATTATTATAACATCACAATCAGAAATATCATTTTTAATCTCAAAACCAAGGTTTTTAAGCTCATCAATGAAAAACTCACCCTTTGGTTTTTCTTCACCCAAAGTTTCAAAATAAAATATTTTTTTATCCACAGGGGTGGGTATCTTTTTGACCCAGCTTATACAAAGGCTGGATATCTCCTCAACAAATTTTTTATAATCAGATGAGCCTATAACAGATAGATCCTTTGTGTTGTGCATTGAAAGGTTTCTCTTTCTTACAAGCTGATCCTGTCTCTTAATTGATAGATCAACCATCGCATCAGTTATTATACCACGTGAATAATTTTCCATAAGGGCATAGTAAAGCTTGTATGGATCCGTTGGATAGAGTAGTATATCAGCACCTGCCAGAAATGCCCTTACTCCTGACTCTGTCTCATTTGAAATAGCCTTCATCATAAGAGCATCCGTTATAACTGTTTTATTATATTTCATTCTATTTCTCAAAATATCTGTTATTATTCTTTTTGAGAGTGATGCAGGGTTTGTTTTATCAAGTGAAAGTATTTTTAGGTGTGCAATCATAAATGAATCAGAGAGTTCTGAAAGGGCTTTGAATGGCATAAGCTCAAAATTCTCAAGCTCGTTTTCATCCTTTTCAATCTCAGGAAGCATCATATGTGAGTCCACTGATGTATCACCATGACCTGGAAAATGTTTTACAGAGTTTAATATATTAAATGAGTTAAGACCTGATATATAGCTCTTAGAAAATTTGATAACCGTATCTATATCATCTGAGAATGCTCTGAGATTAACAATTGGATTTATATGATTGTTTGCTATATCAGCAACAGGTGCAAAAACCCAATCAACACCGAGGGCATCAGATTCTATTGCTGTTATCTCGGCCTTTCTTCTTGCCAGTTCCACATCACCGCTTGCAGCTATTGCCATATTGCTCACAAGTTTTGTAGCACCGCTGACCCACTGACCCACACCATTTTCATAATCAGCTGCAAAAAGAAGAGGATGATCAGAGTAAGAACGAAGTGTTCTTGTAAGCTCAAGAACCTCATCCACACTACCACCGTATAAACAAAAGCCGCCAACACCGAGCTTTACAAGCTTTAAAGCATCATTGATATCTGATTCACCAAATCTGAACTGTGGATAAATTAATCTTGCTATTTTTCTTGATATATCCATATATCCTCCAGCAAAACAAAAATAGTGGTCAGTGGTTAGTGATCAGTGGTCAGTGCCTGCCTGCCGAAGATATATCAGCAAAGTGGCGAATAGCCACAGTCGTTTTGCTGATATGTTTATCGTAGGCAGGCCTGCCTGCCGAAGCCGCTTCGGCGCAGGCAGGTTTATTCCTGCCCTCTGATTTTTGCCTTCCGACTTCTGACCTCTGACATCCGACTTCTGTCTTCGCACTACCTATCTCGGCCACCTAAACACAAATCACAGATCTATCTTTTACAGGCAACAATGTCGTCTGTTTAGGTAGCTGGATAATTTGCTACAATAAAGTATATATAATTTTTTTATAATTTTAGTAATTACTTTCACAGAGAATGCCAATGGAGGAATTTATGTTAGAATCAAAAATATATTATGATATTCTTGATAAGGGTTTTTTGAAGCTTATAGATTTTATAGGTGGTGATTTAAAGGTCGTTCTTGCCGCAAGGGTTAGCTTTGATATGACACCAAAGGGTGATGAAAGGGATAAGAAACTTATAGAGTATCTTTTAAAAAATGGTCATCTCACGCCATTTGAACACTCTGTTTTTCAGTTCCATGTGAAATGTCCTATATTTATTGCAAGGCAGTGGATGAGACATAGATGGGGATCATTTAATGAGGTCAGCTCAAGATATACTGAGGTTAAGGATGAGTTTTATATACCCAAACAGTTCAGGGTTCAGGACACTAAGAACAAACAGGGTTCTATTGATGACTCATCCCTTCCAAACGATAAACTATTAAAAGAGTATGAAAATGCTATTGAAAATTCTTATAGAACATACGAACTCCTGATAAAAAATGGTGTTGCAAGGGAGATGGCTCGTATGGTTCTTCCAGTAAGCCAATATACACAGTTTTACTGGACAGTTAATGCAAGAAGTCTTTTAAACTTTTTGAAGCTTAGGATGGATGATCATGCCCAGTATGAGATAAGGGAGTATGCCAATGCCATCCATGAAATATTTAAAGAAAAGATGCCATGGACATGGGAGTCTTTCAGCAAAATATATGTTAAATAAAAGAATAATTCTGTATTTTATAATTGGTCTTGTTTTTATACCGTCATTAAACATGTTTTCTCAAAACATACTAATTTCATCTTCAACATTTGAAGAAAAGAGAATAGAAAATAAAAAAATGCTTATAACCGCTGACATATCAGGAATAACACAAGCATATGAAGAGTATGATATAAAGGCAAACTTTGATGGGCAGATAATATCTATAAAACCAGAGTTGTTTGATGTCATAGAATCATCAGAGGCAATAATAAGAGTAGTAACAGGTGAGGTAGCAGCTCTTTTAAAAACAGCCACTGATGAAAAAGAAAAGGATGATATACTTAAGAGATGGGATGGAATGTTTAAATATACGGATATAAAATCACCAACAAATGGTATAGTGATAAAAAGGTATGTTAAACCTAATGATTTTGTAAACAAGGGTGATAGAATACTCAGAATAGCCAAAAAGATGAGGGTTATAGCTAAAAATAAAAACAAACTTTTTATACAACCGCAAATAGGACTTAATGGAATAATAAACAGAGCTTTTAATAAATACAAAATAACGTTAACAAATTACATACCTAATGAGGATTATTATTACACACTTTTATTTGACTTTGATGAGATACCAGATATAAAGATTGGAGAAAGGGTTGAGGGTGTTATGATGATGGCAAACAGACAGAACACGAGGGTTGTTTCATCAAAAGATGTTATAAATTATAATGGTAAAAAATATTTGATAATTCAGTTTGAGCCAGGACTTATAACTGAAGATGAAACTGAGGTTTTAGGTTTTACATTGAATTATCTTAGCATCAAATCCTCACCATCAAAGAATGATATTTCAAACCAGAAACAGCAATGAGTTATTCATAGTAATATTTTTGATAAAATATATATATAAAATTGTTATAGGATGTAAACTGTGTACACTGGCTGGTGGTCAGTAATAAGGAAAAAACCTTATAACTGCAATAACCACTGCTCACTGATCATTTATTTTTAGCGGAGATTTTATGAACAAACTGTTTTCAATATTTACATTTGTAAGACTTTCTAATAGATTCAATCACCTTCAACAAAATGAAAAAATAACACTAAAACAGGAGTTTGAAAACTCCATAGCCAATTTTCAGGAAAAAATTTTTTTGAGGACATACTTCACGAGTGGACTTAAAGAGGACTGTGATATACTTTTCTGGAGAATGCACAGCTCACTGGATTATCTTCAAAACATCTGTGCAAGGACTTTTTCTATAGGAATTGGTAAATATATGGATGTAAGATATACATATATTGGTGCTAAGGACTTTCAGAAATCCATGGATGATATCAACAGCAGCTTTGGAATATATCCTTATCTTTTAGTTCATCCACTCAACAAATCTCATGAGTGGTATGATCTATCAGATGAAGACCGAAAAAAGATGATGAAAGAAAGAGAAAATGTTCTCTCAAAATACACCAAAATACAAGAAAATTTTTTTATTTCTTATGGTATAGATGACCAAGATATGATAGTTGTAAGAGAGGCAAGTGATATAAACAATCTCATATCTGCTACAGAAAATCTCAAATGCCTTAAAAACAAATGTTATACCACAAATGACAGACCTGTTTTTCTTTCCATTGGAAAGGATCTGAGAGAAATACTTGATAATATAAGCTGATATAAAAAAAGGGAGAACTTATGAAAACAATAGGGATAATAATGGCAGGGGGCAAGGGAGAAAGATTATATCCATTAACAAAGGAACGCTCAAAACCAGCTGTTCCGTTTGCCGGTAAATACAGAATAATAGACTTTGTTTTATCAAATTTTATAAACTCAGGCATATATGCAAACTATGTTCTCGTTCAGTATCTATCACAGTCACTTATTGAACACATAAGGCAGAACTGGTCATTTTCAAGTTTAACAAATGATCAGTTTATAACAGTTGTCCCACCTCAGATGAGGTTAGGTGAGATGTGGTACAGGGGTACCGCTGATGCTGTCAAGCAGAATTTGAATCTTATAACAGATTTTTCACCTGATCTCGTTGCAATATTTGGAGCTGATCACATATACAGAATGGATATAGGACAGATGATAAAGTTTCATATGCAAAAAAAAGCAGATGTAACCATAAGTGCAATAACAGTTCCAATAAAAGAAGCATCAAGGTTTGGCACTATTATGGCTGATGAAAAGGACAGAGTCTGTGGTTTTGAGGAAAAACCTAAAAATCCTAAACCAATGCCATCAAATCCTGACCTTGCATATGCATCCATGGGAAACTATATTTTTAATTTTGATGTTTTAAGGGAGATAATGCATGAATTTTCAGACAGATCCGATGTTGACTTCGGAAAAACAATACTCCCAGCAATATATAAAGATTACGGTGTTTTTGCATACAACTATTCAAAGCAAGTACTGCCAGGAATAAAGGATTATGAGGAGTCAAACTACTGGAGGGATGTGGGTACAATTCAATCCTATTTTGATGCTCATATGGATTTTTTAGGCCAGAAACCTCTGATAGATTTAAACAACTCAAGATGGCCTATAATATCACAGAAGTTTATATCAGGTCCTGCAAGAATAATACAATCAAACATTGAGGATAGCCTTGTCTCAGATGGCAGTGTCATTGTTAAATCATCCCTTAAAAAGTGTGTGATATCATCAAATGTTATAATTCATGACAAATGTGAACTTACGAACTGCATAATAATGGATAGCTGCGAGATACACTCAGGATCAAGGCTTAAAAATGTTATTGTTGACAGATTCAATATATTTGAACCAAAGACTGTCGTGGGGTTTAATCCTGACAGGGATGCCCAAAACTATTATATAGATCCAAGTGGGATCGTTATCATACCGAGAGGAATTTCAAAATGGGAATGAGATATTTTACAGTTCATGCACACTTTTATCAGCCCCATAGAAACGATCCGTTCACTGGAATAATAAACGAAGAGACATCAAACCCGTGCTACGAAAGCTTTAATCAGATGATAACCGATGAATGTTATGGCCCACTTTCAATAAAGGATATTAAATTCAATACCAATGAGTTTTTCCAATCATATTCATTTATTAACTTTAACTTTGGGCCAACCCTCTTGAATTACATAAAAACAAATTATCCAAAACTCTACATATCAATCATTGAAGCAGATATCATATCATCAAAGCTATTTGGATACGGCAACGCAATAGCTCAGGTTTACAACCACTCAATACTCCCTAATCTTACAGCTTCGAGAAAGAAACTTTATATAAAGTGGGGTATAGAAAATTTCAGATCAAACTTTAAAAGAGAGCCGCTCGGTATGTGGCTGAGTGAAACTGCATGTGACGATGATACACTCGAATCACTTATAGAAAACAATATATTATTCACAGTTCTATCACCAACCCAGATTAAGTGTGTAAAAACAAGAGACGGAGCCATAAAAGATAATAATTTTGATACATCAGTACCATATATATGGAGATCAAAAATTAATACTGAAAAAAGCATAAGAATATTTTTTTACAACAAGGATGTATCTGATAGAATGGTATCAGAACTTGGCAATACTGAAAAATTTCTTCTTAGAATAAAATCAACATTCAGAGAAAATCTTAAATCAGATTCATTTTTTTTAATGGCATCAGACGGAGAGAACTATGGTCATCATATAAAAGATGGAGATATATTTCTAAAAAATCTTATAAAAAAGATTCGCTCCGATAAAAAACTTGAAATAACCAATCTCTCATACATTTATAACAGTATCAAAGCTACTGATGAGGTTGAAATAATAAATCCATCATCATGGTCATGTCCTCATGGGACAAAGAGATGGAATGATGAATGTGGATGCAGGACAAACCCAAACTTTAAGTATCAGGGTTGGAGAAAAACACTCAGACGAACAACTGATGAGCTTGCTAAAAAAAGCAATGATATTTTTTTAAAAGAAACAACTGAACTTATAAAAGAACCAGATAAAGCTCTGTATGATTATATAAACTTTTATGATCAACCTGATCCACACAGCTTTATAAGATTTATAGAAAAGCACTCTAAAAGTCCAGTTACATCCCAGAAAGCATCAGAGATATTAAATATCTTTTTATCACAGGTCCATACAGCATACTCCGAGACAAGCTGTGGATGGTTTTTTGATGACATAACAAACATTGAAACATTAAACAACATAAAGCATATGATATGGCTTGATAATTTGTTTAAAAAATATGGTATATCAACGAATGCTATTGATGAATTAAAAAAAGAAAAATCAAATCTAAAAATAGACGTATCCGAGCTCATAAATAATATATACAAAAATGAAATAAGCTCAGAAATGGTTATGGCAGCAGAGTTTGCAATCCTTGAAAGCCTTGATTTCACAGATAGAATATCAAAAACAAAATATCGCATAAAGCTTACAAAAAAAGAAGAAAGAAATGGAATAAGAGCCTATCTTCTAAAATTTACAGACATATACACATTACAGGAAGATTATTTTACTGTTTCTATTAAATATGAAAACAACATCAAATCAATAGTGAAGCCAACATCAGATCCTCAAAGAGATATCTCTGATATGCTTTCTGGAAATTTTGATGGATGTAATATTTTCAACATAAACGACATAAGTAAAAAAACTGCAAGGATCATCAGCATACTCCTTTCAAAGGATGAGAAGGATCTTTTACTGAAACAGTATCTGTATATGCTTTCTTCATATGACCACACAGATGACTCCTTTAAAAAACTTGTAAAAAAATTTAAGGACATTGCTTCAAACAAAACAGATCTATCATTTATTCCATTTGTTTATGATCTCGTATCATTCATAATAAGAAAAGAACCTGATATGGATGATGAAATATTAAAAATTATAAAAAATTCTAATCTGAATAAGATACTATGGAAGTATCAGACTGAATATGATAATAAAAAATTTTAAATTTAACAATACTGATGAGGCTACGGTAGTTCTCGGTCCACAGGACATATATTTAAGAGAGCTTGAAAAGGATTTCAGCGTAAATATATCCGTTATTCACAGCTCCGCTGATAACAGCATATCACTTAATATAAAGGGGAAGGAAAGAAATGTTGATAAAACAATATCAAGACTGAGCTATGTCCTTAAAAAGTATTATTCAGCTGAAATAACAGATGATGATGAAGAGAACAAAACCGATGATGAAGATGATAAGGAGGACACGGCCTTATACCGAAGTGAATTTGGAACAGCAGTAACACCAAAAACACCAAATCAGGAATTGTACATAAAGGCAATAGAAGAAAATGATATTGTAATATCTATTGGTCCAGCAGGCACAGGAAAAACATTTTTAGCAACAGTTATGGCATTACGAATGCTGAAGAATAAAAAAATAAGAAAAATAGTGATCACAAGACCGATAGTTGAAGTCGGGGAAAGGTTAGGTTTTCTGCCAGGTGATATAGATGATAAGGTAAATCCATATCTAAGACCTGTGTATGATAATTTTTATAATCTTTTAGGCCCTGAAAAATTTCAGATATACAAGGAAGAGGATATAATAGAAACTCTTCCGCTTGCATATATGAGGGGGAGAACCCTTGAAAATTCTTTTATAATACTTGATGAAGCACAAAACACCACAACATCACAGATGAAGATGTTTCTAACAAGAATGGGAATAAACTCAAAAATAGTTATAACCGGTGACATAACACAGATAGATCTTGAATCTAAAGAGAACTCAGGTCTTATAACATCACTAAAAATTTTAAAGGATATCAAAGAGATAAAAATTATAAAACTTTCAAACTCTGATATAGTTAGACATCCGCTTGTTTCAAAAATAGTAAATGCATATGAGAGATGGGAAAAAAAATGAACATTAATATAATAAACCAGACAGATGTATCTTTTAATAACACAGATATTATCAAAAAAGCAGCTTTTCTTACATTAAAACAAAACAATAAAAAAATTGATGAGCTGAATATAATTTTTTTAAGTGACAAAGAGATAAAAAAAATAAATTCAAAGTTTTTAAACCACAGAAGAGCAACAGATGTTATAGCATTTGATTATTCAAACGACATTATCCCTGAAAAAGTAGCAGACATATTCATATCAGTTGATACAGCTGAAAAAAATTCTAAGCGATACAGCATTCCTTTTGAAACAGAGATCCTTATACTCACAGTTCATGGTTCACTCCATATCTCTGGCTTTGATGATAAAACTGTCGAGGAGAAGAGAACAATGTCAGAGGAAACGCTTTATATCTTTAAACTTTTATCAGATGATAACAAATTGCATACCAAAAGTAGATGAAAATTTTTTAAACGAGGTGTATTATGAACAACGATGAAATAAACTTTGTAGATATAGATTTAAATCAGCAAAAAAGATGGAAGGAATCAAATATATTTTCTTCTCCATTCAAGCCTAATAATAAAAAGTTTTACTGTCTTGATATGTTTCCATACCCAAGCGGTGATGGCCTTCACGTCGGTCATCCTGAGGGCTATGTTGCAACTGATATTGTCTCAAGGTATAAAAGAATGAACGGATATGATGTGCTTCATCCTATAGGCTGGGATGCCTTTGGACTTCCAGCTGAAAACTATGCTATGGCAACTCAGACACATCCTGCCATAATAACCCAAAAAAACATAGAAAACTTCAGGAGGCAGATAATATCACTCGGACTTTCATATGATTTTCAGAGGGAAATTAACACTACAGACCCATCATACTATAAATGGACTCAGTGGATTTTTTTAAAGCTTTATGAAAAAGGGCTTGCGTATATGGATTACATTCCAATAAACTGGTGCCCTCAGTGTAAAACAGGACTCAGCAATGAAGAGGTTTTTGGTGGAAGATGTGAGAGATGCTCTACACCAGTAGAAAAGAAGGCACTAAGACAGTGGATTTTAAGGATAACAGCATATGCTGAAAGGCTTTTAAAGGATCTTGACACCCTTGATTGGCCGAAATCAACGATAGAGATGCAGAAAAACTGGATCGGTAAAAGTGAGGGGGCAGAGATATACTTTCCATTGGAAAAGAGTGATCTGAAGATAAAGGTATTTACAACAAGACCTGATACAATATATGGGGCGACATATCTTGTTATTGCACCTGAGCATCCATATCTTCAAAAACTTATTACAGATGAACACAGAGATAAGGCAGAAAAGTATATAAAAGAAGCTGTATCAAAAACAGATATATCAAGGAGTGAAAGCAAGGAAAAAACAGGAGTTTTTTCTGGTTCATATGCAGTAAATCCTGTCAACGGTAAAAAAATACCTATATGGATATCTGATTATGTTCTTATGAACTACGGAAGCGGGGCAATAATGGCTGTTCCTGCCCATGATGAAAGAGATTTTGAGTTTGCAAAAAAATTTAATCTTGATATTATATGGGTTATAAAACCGGTTTCTGGTGAGATAGATAGATCAAAACCATACACCGATGATGGTGTTATCATAAACTCTGATATCATAAATGGACTTTCAACAGAAAAAGCAAAATTAAAAATTATTGAGTATATAAATGATAAAGGGTTTGGGAATTCAAAGGTAAACTACAAGTTAAGAGACTGGGTTTTTTCAAGACAGCGTTACTGGGGGGAACCAATACCTGTGGTCCACTGCCCCAAATGTGGTGTTGTTCCACTGGATGAAAAAGATCTTCCGCTTGTGCTTCCAGAACTAAAGCAGTATCAACCAAGCGGAACAGGAGAATCTCCACTTGTCCTTAGACCAGACTGGGTTAATACAACATGTCCTCACTGTCACTCTCCAGCCAAAAGAGAGACAAATACAATGCCCCAATGGGCAGGATCCTGCTGGTATTATCTTAGATATATTGATCCTAAAAATAATGAAAAAATATTTGATAAGGAGGCTGAAAAACTCTGGATGCCTGTTGATCTTTATGTTGGAGGTGCTGAACATGCTGTTCTCCATTTACTGTATGCAAGATTCTGGCATAAATTTCTCTATGACATAGGTATAGTCTCAACCTCAGAACCATTTCAAAAGCTTGTTCATCAGGGAATGATAGTTTCATTTGCATACAGAGACTCAAAGGGTGTTTATCACAGTTATAAGGAACTAAGTTTTGAAGCTGATGGAACAGCCATTACATCGGATGGAGAGAGAATAAAACCAATGATAGAGAAAATGTCCAAATCAAAAAAGAATGTGATAAATCCTGATGAAACCATATCAAAATACGGTGCAGATACATTCAGGATGTATGAGATGTTTATGGGGCCACTTGAAGACTCAAAGCCATGGGATATAATGGCCATAGAGGGTGTTCACAGATTCTTAAAAAGAGTATGGCTATGGGGAAAAGATATTAAAAGAAATATCAACAACAATGACCCTGATAAGAATATACTGATACTTAGGAATGAAACAGTGGAAAAGGTTACTAAGGATATTGAAAAACTTAGGTTTAACACAGCCATATCCCAGCTTATGATTTATTTCAATGCTATATCAGTAAATACATCAAAAAATGATTTTGAAATATTTATTAAACTTCTCCATCCATTTGCCCCTCATATAACCGATGAGGTATGGCAAATATACGGTGGCAAAAAATTTCTCTTGGAAGAAGCATGGCCATCATATGATTCAACAGTCCTCTCAACAAAAGAGGTTGAGATAGCAGTGCAGGTGAACGGAAAGCTAAGGGGAAGGATAAAAACAGCTATGGGTAAAAGTCAGGATGAGATAACCTCAATTGCAATGCCTCAAATAGAAAAGTATATAAACGGTCAAAAAATTAATAAAATAATATATGTGAAGGATAAGATTATAAACTTTGTTTTAGGAGCTTAGTTCGGGTGGTTCAGAGGTAAGATGTCAGAATTCAGAAAACAGGAATCCAACTTTAAAGGAACTTCTTTTAGCTACCTTTATTTCTTTTCCTGTGCAGTCACAGTGAAATTGGCTCAAAGTAAGACCTGTGATGTTCGTCACTTTTTTAACAGACAAAGGGGGAATATATGAAAAAATTATTATGTATTTTTTTGATGACAGCACTTGTTTCTTGCGCAGGGGATAGTCAGAACATAGTATATAAACCAGCACCACAGATACTTCCGCAACATATAAAATCTTTAAGCGTGGAACCATTCTCCAACAAGAGTTCTATATTTGGAATAGAACAGAGGCTTACTCTTAAAATAATAGATGAGTTTTTAAAGGACGGACAGTATAAGATAGTAAATCCCAATGAAGCTGATGGAATGCTGAGCGGCGAGATCAAAAATTATCTTATGACACCTATACAGTATGATTCAAATATGGTTCCAACAGTTTATAAGATAACAGTTCAGTATGCAATAAAATTGACCGATAAAAAAACAAACACAATACTATGGGAAGAAAAAACTCTTGTTGCTAATCAAATCTATTCAGCATCAACGCTTCCTGGTGGTATGACAGAGGAAGAAGCAAGAGAAAAGATATGGGATATAATATCAAAGGATGTTGTTAAAAGGACAGTAAAAGGATTTGGCTCTGTGACAGGTGTATCAGAAAAAAAGATATGAAAATAAAGACGGAGACAAATCTTATTAATGATATATTATCAGTTAAGTTTGATAGTGTATATATCCTTGGTGGAACAGATGATGCGAAAAAGAATGAGCTTTTAAAAAATATAAGAAGCACCTTTAAAAATGATTTTGACATATCTGAACTGAGTGGTATAGATATTGATATAAGTCTTTTTATGAACGATGTTTCAACTGCTCCTCTTTTTTCAACAAAAAAGCTTGTTATTTTAAAAAATTATGAGAAGCTAAAAAAGGATGCCAAAAAGGCCGTTGAGGACTATCTTACAAATCCAAATCCATCAACAATTCTTGTCATAACATTGAATGATGAATTAAGGCAGAATGAGCTGGAAAAACAATTCGGTATATATTCACTTACATTTATAAACATAGCCCCACCAGATAAAACAGAGATAATCCACTATGTAAAGAATGAGTTAGAAAAACACTCAAAAAAAATAGATGATATATCACTTGAATATATTGCAGGTGTGATAGATAACTATGGAAGCCTTAAGAATGAAACAGAAAAGCTTATTATTTACTCAGAGAACAAAAAGAATATAACATTTGATGAGGTTAAAGATATCATTGCCTCATTCAAAGATCTCAATCCCTTTGATATAATAAACTCTATACTTTCAAAGGATAGAGAAAGATTGAAAAAAATAATAGATGACCTCATCAGATCAGGAGAGGAGCCTCTTAGGATTATAAATATGATTCTTTTAGCCCTTGAAAAGATGATTAAAATCAACGCACTCAATACAGCTCATATAAACAGCTACAACCTTTCCTACCAGTTAGGAGTTTTTCCGGGAGAGCTAAGATCAGAGGTAAGATATATAAGCGAGAACAGAATTATCAAAACAATAAACCACTGCCTTGATGTAGAAAACACACTCAAGAGCACGCATACAGAAGATCCTGTAATACTTATAAAAAATATCGTCTATATTATTATTGATTACTTAATGAATCCTTAAGAATATTTGAAATCTCAGATTTCTTTCTCGCAGCATTCTTCCAGTGAATAGTATTTTTCTTTGCTGCTTTATCTATTATAGAATAAAGCTCAGGAACCATCTTGCTTGCAGCCTCATAGTTTTTATGAGATAAAAGCTTTTTAAATTCTTTTACTTTTTTATGTATTCTAACCTTTATCCCGCGGTTTTCACTCTCTCTTTTAAGAGTTTTTCTCTGCTCTTTTAAAGCACTTTTATGTCTTTTAGTTTTTACGTTTGCCATATCTGTATAGTTTAGCAAATTTTTATTTAAAAAATCAAACTATAAGTATATTTTTTACCACATTCAGTATGTCATCCTTCTTAGCTGGTTTTAAAATATATGTGTTTGCACCATAGAGCATACTCAGTTGTATCTCTGAAGGACTTCCCTCAACAGTGAGCATAACAACAGGTATCTTTTTTAAGACTGAATCCCCTTTTATTTCTTTTAAAAGCTCTATCCCGTTTTTACCTGGCATATGGATATCAAGCATTATTAACGATGGCAAATACTCTCTTATCTTCTCAACAACTCCCAAAGGATCATTATAACATTTGACATCATATCCATTGTCCTTTAAAATGGATTCAATGGACGCAAGTATACTTTCATTATCATCCACAATAGCTATTTTATTTTCCATACTGCCCCCTTGTAACGAGGAAGAAAACTGCCGCGGGTTGGGATCGAACCAACGACACCTGGTTTTTCAGACCAGTGCTCTACCACTGAGCTACCGCGGCAATTTATATATATATTAAACAAAATTATTTTTTAAAAAGCAAATTCAAGAGGTTATCCAATATAACCTGTCTATTTGTCAACTGCTTCACTGATCACTGTATTAGTGATCAGTGTGTAGTGAACACTGAGCTGTAATAAAAGGAAAACCTTATTCACTAACCATTATTGCTTTTTGCTTTTACTGATCCTCCTTACACTGAAACGGCTTTGGAAGACCCGCCTGCCTTTAGGAACTATGGCGGATTATATGTGTTAAATTAATGCTGACTTACAAGTCCTTAACACATTACAGTGGGCGGGCAAGCACTGTCCACTATACTGGACTGGCTTTGTCAATACCTATTGCCTAAAAAACCAATTTTTAGTAATATTTATCTGATATGGATAAAATAATAATAAAGATTTATGGAAGAGTTCAAGGGATAGGATACAGATGGTTTATATATGAAATAGCACAGAAATATTCTCTATGCGGGTGGGTTCAAAATATGGATGATGGAAGTGTTGAGTGCGGGGTAAAAGGACTTGGGGATGATATAAATAAATTTATTGATGAAATTAAAAAAAATTATATTTTAGCGGTGGTTGAGAATATAGAGATAATCAAAGCCGAAAATGTGGAGTTTCCTGAAAATTTTATAATCAGGAGATGAACGCGGGGGATAAAAATGAAAAAGAAAAAAAATATAAAAATTAAAAAGAACACAGGGGATAAAGTTCTCAGCTCCAAATTAAACTATGAAGAAAATGAAGACACATCTGTTAATTCTACAGATATAGAATCACAGCAAACAAATCAAGAAAACAGCGAAGAAAAGAACACAAGTCAATCGATATCCGCTCTTTCAACTGATTCAACAAAACAGTATATAAAAGCTATAAGCCAGATAGACACAAAAATTTCAAGGGAAGAGTTTCATCAGCTCTGGTTAAGAGTTAAAAGGGGAGACAGGCGAGCAAAGGACAGGATCCTTCAGGTAAATTTAAAACTTGTTATACCAATAGCTAAAAAATACTTATATGCTGGTTCCGATCTTATGGATTTGATAGAGGAAGGAAATCTCGGTCTATTGCACGCAATAGACAAATTTGATCCCAAAAAGGGATATAGATTTTCAACTTATGCATCCTACTGGATAGAGCAGTATATAAGACGATATGTTGAAGAACAATCCAAAACAATAAGAGTTCCACCACATGCATGGACAGCATTAAGAAAGTGGCTCAGACAATGGGATTCGCTGCATGGAAAGTTGGGGAGGGATCCAACGCTTACAGAGATGGCAAAGGAGATGCACTGGAATGCAAACCAAATAAGGACTGTTTTAAATGCTTATGAGGTAGTAAAGGGATCAACGTCTCTTGAAAATCCGGTCTATAATGAGGATCATGACGAGGATACACTGGGTCAAATGATAGAAGATAGCAAGCAATCATCGCCTGAAGATCTTATCTCCATACTCAAAATGCACGATGAGCTAAAGAATGCTCTGTCACAGATAGGTGATAGAGAAAGGATGATACTTGAGATGAGATATGGCCTTGCTGGAACAAATCCCATGACGCTTCAGGAAATAGGCGATAAGCTTAAACTTTCAAGAGAAAGAGTAAGACAGCTTGAAGAAAGAGCAATACTGAGGCTCAGAAGAGTTGCTGCTAATATGGGACTTATAGAGATGAAGTTCAAGACCACTCCTAACTTAAAACCAGGCTGGAATACCCCAAAGCAAGATACTGATATTCTTGGAAATCCTCTTAAAAAGGAGAAAAAATGAACACTAAAACAGAAGAATTAGAATTAACAAAGGAAATAAAAAAACTTATAAGAGACGTCTATGATTTTCCAAAGAAAGGAATAATATTTAAGGACATAATGCCTTTTTTAGGAGATTACAAAGTGTTTAAGCAGACAATAGACTATCTTGCAAACTATTACAGAAATAAAAACATATCAAAGGTTATAGGGATAGAGGCAAGAGGCTTTATACTTGCAGCACCACTTGCTCTTGAGATTGGTGCAGGCTTTGTTCCTGTAAGAAAAAAAGGAAAACTTCCTTATAAAACCATATCCGTAACATATGATTTAGAATATGGCAAGGACACGCTTGAGGTTCATGAGGATGCAATAAAAAGCGGCGAAAATGTTATAATAGTTGATGATGTGCTTGCAACAGGTGGAACGGCGAAAGCGGTTTGTGATCTTGTTAAAAGACTTGGTGGAAATGTATCAAGTGTGTTTATGATGATAGAACTATCAGGATTGAACGGTAGAGAAAAGCTCAAAGATTATGATCTTTTCTCACTAATAAAATACTGATTGAAGTCTGGTGGCAGATGTTTTTTTTGTTCAGTAAAAGAAATGCTTTATGACTGCTAAAGCATGATAGTATGCGGAAACTGACCCCGCCTACGATAAACATATCAGCAAAACGACTGTGGCTATTCGCCACTTTGCTGATATATCTTCGGCAGGCAGGCACTGTCCACTAACCACTGACCACTATTTTGCCCCCGTAGCTCAACTGGATAGAGCTGCTCCGTCCTAAGGAGAAGGTTGCTGGTTCAAGTCCGGCCGGGGGCGGAATAATAATAGTGGTCAGTGGACAGTGGGCAGTGATTAGTGGGCAAAACTGATCACTGTTCACTGATTAGTCTTTCTGGTTTTGCTGATCACTGATCACTGATCACTGTTCACTAATTATATGGAGGTAAGATGCCTGAATCAACATGGGTTAAGGATAAGGATAATTCTCAAAAAAATGATGCAGTTTACAGATGGATAAGAGAAAACAAACAGACAGTATGGTCAATAATAGCTATAATAGTAGCAGCAATAATAATAGCAATAGTGATTTTTATAAATCTTTCAAAAAACAAAGAAACAGCTGAAAAGTATTATTTTGTTGCTCAACAGTACTATGCTGCTGGTAAAATGGATGAGGCTCTTGAACAGCTTGATATAATAGAAAAAAATTTTTCAAAATATCCGAGTGGTGATTTTGCAAGGCTGTTGAAAGGTGATATATATTTTACAAATGGCAACTATCCTAAGGCGATTGAAGCATACATAAATGCTAGTAGGAAAATATCAAACAAGGAACTTGTTCCATTTGCATCGTATTCAGTAGCAAAAACCTATCAGGCTTTAAAGGATTATGATAAAGCAATTCCTATGTTTAGTACTTTTGTAAATGCATATCCTGATCACTACCTCACACCTGAGGTCTATATGTCACTTGCAATATCATACGAAACAAAGGGGCAGAATGATTTGGCAAAAGAAACATATCAAAAGATCACTATTCTTTATCCTCAAACTCAGTGGGAATCAATTGCAAGAGAAGCGCTTAAAAAATATGAATCAAAATCTGCTGTTCCTCAGTCCAGTAATACTCAGCCAAAAGTGAAGAAATAGTTTTTGATTTGAAATAATTTATCTATGAGAACTGTTACCCTAACAGGAGCAAGTGGTTATATTGGTTTAAGGATGATACCACGTCTCATTGAGAGGGGATTTAATGTAAGATGTGTTGTAAGGGATCCTGAATATCTTTTATCCAGACCTTTTTCAAAAAATATAGAAATTGTAAAAGCGGATTTCACAAGCACAGAAAATATTGACAAAGTTTTTGAAAATGCAGAGGCAGCATACTATCTCATACATTCAATGAATGATTCTGAAAGATTTGAGAACATTGAAAAGATCTGTGCAGAAAATTTTTCAGTATATGCTAAAAAGCATGGGATAAAAAAAATTATATATCTCGGTGGGTTATCATCAAACAAAAAAAATATTTCAAGACATATTGAATCAAGAATACTTGTTGGTAACACACTAAGGAATTACAATAAAAATGTAACAGAGTTCAGAGCAGGAATAATCATAGGTTCAGGGAGTGTATCATTTGAAATGATCAGATACACTGCTCAAAGGCTTCCATTTCTCCCTTACATAAAACAGCTTGACTCACTCTGTGAACCAATAGCTATAAGAGATGTACTTAGCTATCTCATAGAAGCTATAGATAACAGTGATTCAGACAGCAAGATAATAGAGATAGGTGGACCTGATATCCTCAAATATATAGATATGCTTAAAATATATCTAAAGATAAGAGGTATAAAAAAACCTATACTCCGCTGTCCGATAAACAATCCTCATTTCTGTGCAAGAATTATATCATCATTATCACCAATACCATATAATATATCAGAGGCACTTTTAGAAAGCCTTAAGAATCAGACAATAAAAACATCAGATTTAGCAGAAAAAATATTTCCGGATATAAAACCTATAGACTATGAGACACAGGTTAAATATGCTTTAAGAAGGATAGTTGGCAATGATATAGAAAGCATATGGACAACATCATACATACCTCACTATATAAAGAAAAATAAAACTCTTAGCGAATCTCAGGGGATGATAATGATATCTTATTCAGTAAAAATATCTTCAACACCTGAAAAAATTTTTTCTGTTATAAAATCTATAGGTGGGAAAAATGGTTACTTCTATTTGAATTTTTTATGGAAACTAAGAGCCCTTTTAGACAAATTCCTTGGTGGAGTTGGCATGAGAAATGGGAGGAGAAATTTAAATGATATTCACCCGGGTGAAACAATAGATTTCTGGCGAGTGGAAAACATAAAGGAAAACTCGCTTTTTTTACTCAGATCAGAGATGAGAATGCATGGAAGGGGATGGCTTAAGTTTGAAATAACTGATGATAATAAACTTCTTTTAACAGCATATTTTGAACCGGAAGGACTTTTAGGTTATCTCTACTGGTATGCTCTCGTTCCTGTCCATAAAATTTTATTCAAAGGTATGCTGAAGCGAATAAACAGATTGGCAGTATAGCCCTGATTTTATGATTTTTATTGACTTGATTTATTAATAATTATTAAACTATATATTATGGAGTTTTGTAAGTTTTATGAGATTTTAATAAACTGATTTTATGCATTACATAAAAAAACTGATAAAAAGCTTGCTACGACACAAGATATATATAAATTTTAGTCCAACATCCTATATTCCATCATTTACAATAAATATAAGTTTTTTAAGTGCATTTCTTATATCAATAATTTTTATAGTATTCATAAGCTTTTCAATGTTTGATTATTTTAAGACTGCAGACTATTATGCGTTGAAGATAGAGAACAGAATACTTAAAAATAAAATAGATAAAATTCTTGTCACAGCCAGAGAAAGTCTTGATTATTTAAACTTCGCTAAAAGGACATCTAAACAAATAGCAAAGATAACTGATAGTGATATCAACAAAGAATCATCACTTAATGGAATTGGTGGACCACAGTATTCTGAAAGCCTTAAACTCAGAAATATCATTGAAAACATTGATTATTCCAAGCTGGATGAAAAAGAGATCATAAATGCATATGATAACATAAAGAATGAATCCCAGCAATTATTAACCAATTATAATGAGTTACTGAATTATATAACCACAAAGTTAAATCATCAGAAGTCCTTACCTTCGGACTGGCCTGTCATTGGGAACATAACATCTCCATATGGATATAGGATACACCCATTTACACTCTCATATGATTTTCATTCTGGGGTTGATATAGCAAACAAACCGGGTAGTGACATCCATGTCACTGCTGATGGAGTTGTCAGATATACGGGTTGGGCTATGGGTTATGGCTTGTGCGTTATTGTTGATCATGGATTTGGTTACTCCACCCTTTATGGTCATCTCAGTCAATCTCTTGTAAAGGATGGAGAGGTTGTAAAAAGGGGAGATGTGATAGCAAAGCTCGGCTCCACAGGAACATCCACTGGTCCTCATCTACACTATGAGGTATGGGAATATGGAAGCACTAAAAATCCATCAAAATTTTTACATAACACAATAGCTAAAAGGTAACAGATATGGCATTTAAAGAAAAAATATCCGAACTAACTGCCTCAGAAAGCATTATATCACCTGATTGTATATTTACAGGCAACCTTATCACCAAGGGTTCTATAAAGATTGAGGGTATAGTAAATGGCAGCATAAGTGAGGCGAAAGAAGTTTTTGTTAGCAAAACAGCAAAAATAACTGGTGATATATCATCAGAAAAATGTATAGTCTATGGTGCAATAAAGGGCAATATACTATCAAAAAACTTTGTTGAGATCATGTCAACAGCTTCCATCATCGGTGATATAACAACACAGAAGATTATGGTTGAGGAAGGGGCAGGAATAAATGGAATGGTCAGAGTAAAGAATCAAATATAGGAGAGATTATGACATCTTTTTTTAATAAGCATAAAAATATTATATTTACAATCACGGTTCTTGTTTTTGTTCTCGGTGTGTTTTTTGGACTTGGAGCATATATAGGCAATATCTCAGTTGCTAATACCATAGCAAAGGTTGGAAAGGGTAAGATACCCTACGATAGATATGAGATGGAGGTAAGAGCAACAGTGGAAAACATAACAAGGGATAAACAGATACCTGAAGCAAATGATGTTATAGATAAAATGGTAAGGCAGGAGGTTTTTAAGGAGATGATAGTTAATGAACTTTTCTATCAGGAAGCCAAAAAATTTAATATGGCTGTATCCAACTATGAGGTTGCACTTGAGATAGAAAACACACCTAACTTTGCATCAGGTGGAAGATTTGATCCAAGGGCATATGTTTCACAGATATGGTCAACGTATAAAATGACACCAAAGGATTATGAGGATTGGAGAAAAAAGGAAAGGACAGCGATGCATCTAAAACAATTTTTATATTCAACCATTAAAATAACCCCTGATGAAGAAAAATTTTATGAGAGGATATTCAGCAAACAGATAAAGGATATATCTAAGGATAGAGAAAAGTTCATGGCAGGACTTAAACAGGAAAAATTTTTGGAAGTTGCAAATTATTATTTAAGACAGCTTACATCAAAGGTTGAGATCCAAGATTTTAGAAAAAAATTTGAAAAACAGGAAACAAACTCATAAAACCGTGCTTTACATTAAAAATTTAACAAAAAAATTTGGCAGCTTTACAGCTGTAAATAATATCTCCCTTGAAGTAAGGGAGGGGGAGATATTTGCTTTTCTTGGCCCAAATGGTGCAGGCAAGACCACAACAGTAAAAATAATCTCAGGAATTTTGAAACCCACATCAGGTGAAATATTTCTTGACTCCCTTGATGTAGTAAAAAATCCGCTTGAATCTAAAAAATATATTTCATACATACCCGATGAACCATTTGTTTATCCATACCTTACTGCAAGGGAATTTTTAAAGTTTATATCAGAAGTATATCAGATACCCAAGCCAGAAAAGGATATCAATGAACTTCTTGATTTTTTTTCACTGATGCCATATGCTGATAATATACTTTCATCCTATTCACATGGTATGAGACAGAAACTTTTGATAGCAAGCGTCGTTTTGAGGAAACCAAAAATAATGTTATTTGATGAGCCAACAGTTGGCCTTGATCCGCTTAGCGTTAAAAAATTTAAAGAGCTAATAAAAAAACTCACTCAGAATGGTACAAGCATATTTATGTGTACTCATATACTTGAGATGGCAGAAAAGATATCTGACAGAGTGGCTGTTTTAAAAAATGGTAGTATTGCAGCTATAGGCAGTATAGATGATATACTCTCTAAGTTTAAAGGAAAGGATCTTGAAGATGTATTCCTTGATATAACAAATGAGAAGGAAGTATTATATTGATACTCACTGTATTTTCATAATCTGTCAGATAAAAATAAAAAATCAAAACCAATTATTATATGCCAATTATTTTAAGATATAGAATCAAAAGCTTTTTTAATAAAGTAAAAAATTTTAATAGATGGGAAAGGATAAAGAATTTTATTTTTACATTAACTGGCATTATTCTGCTCCTCCTCTTATATCTTTCATTCTTTAGGATTTTAAAATATCTTAAAGGTGTTGAGCTTATAGGAGGTCTTTTGATATCAAAGCTTTCAGCAATGGTTTTTGTGATAAGCTTTTTTATGATAGTTGTATCATCACTAATAATATCAATGACCACTCTCTTTTATTCATATGATCTCAAATTCCTTTTTTCACTTCCATTAAAAGAAACTGAAATTTTTTCAGACAAGGTTTTAAACACAGTTTTTTATTCATCATGGAGTCTTATGCTTATAATACTTCCATATGTTGTTGCCCTTATGAGGATAAACAATTATAGCATAGACTTCCTTGGTATATTCTTTTTGCTAAGCATCCCATATGCATTTCTTGCAGCCATAATAGGACTCTTTTTCAGTCTTCTTCTCATGTATTTTTTCCCTAATTCAAAAACTAGAGATTTTATATGGATTTTATCCAGCCTTTCCTTTGCACTTGCATATGTAGGACTAAGATTTTCAAAACCTGAAAAACTGTTAAGACCTGACATGATGGGTGTCATAGCAAACTATCTCACCTATCTTCAGGCTCCAACAGCGCCATATCTTCCAAGCTGGTGGTTGACCAAGGGAATGATTGCATACGGCAACTCCAACTGGCATAGTTTTTTTATAAATCTTTTGCTGCTATACGCCATATCCACTATTCTCTATCTGCTCATAATCAAAACAAGCCAAAAAACCTACCTTAAGGCATTTAGCGGTGCTCAAAGCGGATCAAATAAAAAATATCTTTACAGGATTCCTTTTGAGTTTAAAATATCTCAAAAAATAAAGTCATTAAAAAACATAATGGCATTTATGTACAAGGACAGGATAACAATAAAAAGAGATGTCAGATATTATTCACAGATCATACTGATAGCTGCCCTCAGTATGGTTTATGTGTTCAGCATAAGAAGCCTCCCACTGAATGATTCAGATGTCAAAAATTTTGTATCATTTTTGAACATAATAGTTGTAGGTTTTGTTATATCAGCAGTCGCTCTCAGATTTGTTTTTACATCGGTAAGCTCTGAGGGGGGGGCTGTCTGGATTGTGAAGACAATACCTGTAAAGGCCGAAAATTTTCTGTTTTCAAAACTGATATTTTATTTCTTCCCAATTTTTATTCTTACAATGATCCTTGTGATTGTTTCAAATTTATATCTTGAGGTTGATACATTTATGTTTGAGCTATCGGTTTTTGCTTCAACAATAATAAGCTTTGTCCTGTGTATTTTTGCAATAAGCTTTGGAGCAATATTTCCTGACTTTAATATTGAAAACATACACCAAGTTGAATCATCATATGGAGGATTTATTTATATGGCAGTATCAGCAGTTTACTGCGTGATGAGTGCTTCACTGTTTTCATATCCTGTAAGAAATTATTTTTATATGATTCATAATACAAACTACCACTTTGAACAAAGAGCTTTCTATGCAGCCTCACTCCTGTTTATAGCCATAAGTTTTTCATTCTCATACTGGCTTTTTAAAAGGGCTGTAAAAAGTTTTGAAAAAATAGAAGTGTAAGTAGGGTTGTCAGAACTCGCTTACTTTATAGATCAAATAGACTTTTTCAGTGAACCTTAAGTAATTTTATATAATTGGTTTTAGAGGCATATTATGAAATTTCTGATCATTTTTATCTGCTTTGCAACCAGCTCTTATTCGGGTGATTTTTTTTTCCATATCAGCACAACAACCAATCAGATAGCATTAACATTTGATGATGGGCCTTCCGCAGTAACCCCTGAGCTCTGTGATGTACTTAAAAAATATGGAGTTAAGGCCACATTTTTTGTTTTAGGTAATAATGTAAAAAAATATCCATCAAACCTCAAAAGGATTTATGATGATGGTCATCTTATAGGAAATCACACATACTCACATATAGATCTTTTCAAAGAAAGAAAATTACCAGAGCATGAAAAAATACTCTTAGATGAAATAACTAAAACTGAAAATGAAATTAAAAACATATTAGACTTTACACCAACCTACATAAGATTTCCCTACGGTTATGATAAAAAATGGGCTGTTGAACTCGCCCAAAAAAAGGGCTATAAGGTTTTTAACTGGACATTTGGATATGACTGGAATAAAATAGATGATGAAAAGCTTATAAAACTATATATTGATAACATCAGGCCAGGAGCAGTATTTTTAATGCATGATACACCCAAGCATAAAAAAAGAATTTTAAGGCTTACAGAAGAAATAATAAAAGAAGCAAAAAACAGAAATTTTAATATGGTAAGGCTTGATGAGGCTGTTTATAAATGAGATATGATATTTTATTTGATGATATAACAAAAATTGTAGAAAGCAGGTATCCATTATTAGGGATTAATAAAAAGAGAGAAATTAAAAGACTTATATTTGAAATAATAAAAAAGAAAAGAATTGTTGATTTTTCTTTTATCCCTCAATACAAGAACTATGAGCAGTTTAAAAAAGAACTTTTAAAGATAAGATATCAGAATTCTTATTTTGACACCCCTTCTGATAAGTTTTATATTCCAAAGCTTGAGCTGTCGGCTGAAAATTCATTTATCAAAAGGGATAAAATAATTGATATAGATGAAGTAATAGTTGAAAGAGGCTCAGAAAATAGCAGGATATTATCAAACATATTAAAAAAATTTCCATCCACAAAGGTCAGATATATTGATAATTTTAAGAATTTAAAAAGATCCTTTGATATAAAAGAATATAACTCAAGAAGCCAAAGGATATATCTTTTCAATGAAAGATTTGATTTTATAAAAAGATGTCCATGTACAAAGGGATGTCTGAGCTGTGGGTATTATGTGATGAACTTAGGTTTTGGCTGTCCGCTTGACTGTGAGTACTGTTTTTTACAAGGATATCAGAACTTTGACGGCATAGCATTAGAAACAAATATAAATGATTTTATATCCGAGCTATTTAAGCTGAACAAAAATAAAAAGAATAGGATAAGAATAGGAACAGGGGAGTTTACAGATTCACTCGTTTATGATGATCTCACTGAATACTCAATGGATATAATAAATGCTATAAAGGATGTTGAAAATATTTACTTTGAGTTTAAGACGAAAACAACAAATATCAATAATTTTTTTAAGGTAAAACCGTCAAAAAATATTGTTATATCATACTCACTCAATCCACAGTCTGTAATAGACAAGACAGAACACTATACATCGTCTTTGAAGGAAAGGGTAAAGTCGTTAAGAAGTCTTTTAGACTATGGATATTCCACAGCTATTCACTTAGATCCTATTATATCTGTTGAAGGCTGGGAAAGCAGTTATTCCAATATGATTTCTTTTCTTTTTTCAATCATTAAAACAGATGAGCTAAAATGGATAAGCATCGGGACATTTCGCTTTAAACCTCGGACAAAAAAAATAATAGAACAAAGATTTATGAACAATATAATACTTGATGAGGAAATGGTTCTTGATTTTGATAACAAACTTAGATATCCAAAGAATTTAAGAAAGGATATATATTTAAAAATTATTGATCTCTTAAAAATTTATAAATTTCCTACTGAAAGAATATATCTCTGTATGGAGGATACGAAGATGTGGAACTCAGTTGGACTTAAACCAAATTTTATATGGTAATATAAAACTTAATTATATTTTAAAACAAAAAAATACTTATTTTAATAATTATATGATATAATTTTATAGAGGGAAGGCAGTGTATGCTTGATATATTTTTAATAAGGGAGGCACCATTATGGACATAGTTATATCTATCTGTATAATACTTGTAACAGTAATATTTATAATAGTTGCAATTGAGTTTATAGATACATTGAAACAGATAAAATCAGCTGCTACTAACATAGAGAAGCTTGCAAAGGATATGGACGACAAACTTATAGAGGCTGAACCTGCTTTTAAGATGGTTAATGGTGTATCAAACACAATAAGAGAATTCATATCTGAAGCCATAAACAGAATTGCTATATTTTTTAAACAGCTATGATATTTGAAAAATTTTTTAACAAAGCATATGATGAGGAAGTACTTTTAAAAATTAAGTTTCTGACGTCCATTGCTCTGTTTAAAAACATAAAGAGAAAGGATCTTCTCTATATACTTGAAAATATATATGAAAAAAAATATATTAAGGACGAGGTGTTATTTTTAGAAGGAGATATAGGCAGGGCACTGTTTATAGTTTATTCAGGAACAATTGGTCTTTACAAAAAAAACGGGAATGAAAATGTTCTGTTTTCTCAGATTCACTCAGGAGATTTTGTCGGTGAGATGGCGTTGTTAGAAGAACTTCCAAGAACACTCACAGCAATAGCTATGGAAGAAAGTTATGTTTTTATGATCTACAAAACAAATATAGAAAATATGATTCATACAAAACCTAAGATAGCTGCAATAATAAATTATAACCTCGCAAAGATTTTATCGGCAAGACTCAGGAATACAATTGTAAAAGATTAAAAAATGAAAAAAAATATAACAATAAAAGAGATGATATTTCCAATACTGGTTGTTTTATTATTTGCAATAATTTTTTATTTTGCAAAAAAAACATTTTTTATACTTGTGTTAAGTGTTGCATTTTCATATCTGTTAAATCCTATTGTAAAATTTTTTGAGGTAAGAGGAATAAAAAGGACATATGCTGTGAGTATGCTTTATCTTATTTCAGGTATTTTCTTTTTAGCACTTTTGTTTGTTGTTATAAACCTTGCAAGCATAGATATAGAGTCATTTATAAATGATTGGCCAGGGTATTATCAAAGGTTTGAATCTATTTTTTCAATGCTTGTAAAAAAAATCATGGACATGTTCCCATTTCTTGTTCAGTTTAATATCAACGAAAAGATAACTAATTTTATGATTCTTATCCCGGGTTACATTGTATCATTTCTTCCATCGCTTATGTTTATTCTTTTTATTCCATTTGTAGCTTTTTTCATACTTATTAAGGGTAGGAAAATGCTTGATCTCGTGCTTGATCATATTCCATCAAGATATGTTGAGATTATACTGCATATAGTTTCAAGGGTTGATAATACCCTCGGAAATTATTTGGGAGGTGTTATAAGCGAGGCATTTGTTCTTTTTATAATATCATTCTTTGGGCTTTTTATACTCAGGATAGATTATTTTTCTATAATAGCGATAATAGTTGGAATATTTTCAGTTGTCCCATACTTAGGAGCAATACTCGGGGCATTGATATCATCTATAATAGCCTTTATTCAGTACAATGATGTTTCAGCTGTTATAAAGGTTCTTATATTTTTTGCTATTTTAAGGTCATTTGATGGATGGATACTCCAACCCTATATAATGAAAAGAAATACAAGCTTAAACCCAGCTGTACTGATATTGGGGCTCATAGCTGGAGGAGAGATAGCTGGATTCTGGGGGATAGTATTTGCCGTCCCTGCTATATGCATAATCAGAGAGGTTATATCAATAGTTATGGAGTTTCAAAAAACAGAGTTTAGATGGAAGCCTGAGGCTGAACCATCAAGTATAAATATTCCTTACACATAGTGGGCGGTGAAGAAGTTGTTTAGTTCTTTAGTCATCTCGTTGTTTGGTTATTTAGGAAGAATAATCATCAATATGAAAACGGATTCATCGGGATGGAGACGAAGAAATTAGTTAGTGACCAATACATGGATTTATGACATCAGAAATAGATATAGAAACAAAAAATGAACAGGAGATGTTAGACATAACCTCTCTTGTAGAAAAAGAATTGAAGGAAAACGATGCGAAGAACGGCATATGTTTTCTATACTGTCCGCATACAACCTGTGGAATTGCAATAAATGAGGGAGCAGATGAGAATGTTAGGAAGGATGTTATCAATAAACTCAACAAACTCATAGCACCAGATGACAAATACTTACATACCGAGGGAAATTCTCATTCACATATTAAGTCCATACTTACAGGAAACTCAATATTTGTTTTCGTAAGAGACTTCAAGTTAGAGTTAGGCAGGTGGCAGACATTATATCTCTGTGAATTTGATGGACCGAGATCAAGAAAGCTCTGGCTCAAGTTTATCAGCGATAACAATTAATCTTTTAGGAAGAAGAGTCATCAAGATGTAAAAACGGATAATAAGCATAAAACATAAAAAAATAATGTAAAATAATATAGAGATATATTTTTGTTCTTTTTAATGAGTTTTTTTACGGGGCATAGCTCAAATGGCTTAGAGCGCTCGCTTTGGGAGCGAGAGGTTCCCAGTTCAAGCCTGGGTGCCCCGAAAAATTTATGGACAAATAGGACTGTTTTAAAGATGTCTTACGATCTTGACATTTAGATATCGTTGATATATACTAATACGATATCTGAATTATTCAGATATATTGTCTTTTTTATGAGATAATAAAGGATGTCAAGATGGTTGGGCAGCAAAATCATAAAAGTTAATGCTGACAACTATTTTTAGGAGGATACATATGAAAAATAGAAGAGGGTTCACACTTATAGAGCTTCTCGTCGTGGTCTTGATCATAGGAATACTTGCAGCTATGGGTGTTCCGCAGTACTTCAAAGCTGTTGAGCGTTCAAGGGTTGCTGAGGCAAACAGCATATTTGCAGAGATTCAAAGTGCCCAGGAAAGGTTCTACTCAAGAAAAATAACCTACACCAACAACTTTGATGACTTGGACATATCTATTGTAAATAATGCAGGGACCAACTGCACAGGGTCTTCCTGTGTTCTTAAATCATATAACATTTCTATCGCTGCAAACAGCCCCACTGGCTATGTGATAAATGCTCTCAGACTCGCATCTCCGTCAGGCTATGGAGCATATGTGTTAACATACAATGGAGCTACTAAGACGATAACCTGCAACAATACAGCTTGTACACGTGACCTTATTGATTGAAATAGTTTGCTATATTTGATACTGTTTATTAAAGAGTATAGTGTGAAAAAAATAATAACTCAAGACGAATCAGTAAAAAAAATAAAGGATGGCTCTACTATAATGATCGGTGGCTTTATGGTTTCGGGCCATCCATTTTTGCTTGTAGAAGAACTTCTGAAAAAAAATGTTAAGAATCTAACACTGATTTCAAACGATGCTGGTTTTCCTGATAAGGGAATAGGAAAGCTTATAGTCAACAATCAGGTTTCAAAACTCATAGCATCACATATAGGCTTAAATCCTGTTGCAGGTGAAAAGATGAACTCTGGTGATATGCAGGTTGAGCTTGTCCCTCAGGGAACGTTAGCTGAAAGAATAAGGGCAAAGGGAGCAGGACTTGGTGGGATACTAACTCCGACAGGTGTTGGAACGGATGTCCAGAATGGAAAGGAAATAAAGCGAATAAATGAAAAGGATTATCTATTAGAACTTCCATTGGGAGCAGATTTTGCTTTAATAAAAGCTACAGTGGTGGACAAAAATGGGAACTGTTTTGTAGCAAAGTCTGCAAAGAATTTCAACATTGTTATGGCTATGGCTGCAGATTGTGTCATAGTTGAGGCAGAAAAGATAGTTGATATTGGAGAGCTTGACCCTGATATGGTAAATATCCCTGGGATTTTTGTATCTGAAATAGTAAAGCAGTAACAAGAGGTGAGATTCTAAAGTCTTAGTTATAAGTGATCAGAGATGACAGCTGTTAGTTAGGGAGCTGTTCTGAACTTCATTTTTGACACTTGTTTTGTCTGAGGTAAAGATGGATGACAAAGAATTAAAGAGAATAAGAATAGCAAAGAGAGTGGCAAAAGAGTTTATTGATGGTTCGGTTGTTAATTTAGGCATAGGCCTTCCCACACTTGTCGCCAACTACATCCCTGAGGACAGATCTATTTTATTTCATTCTGAAAATGGTTTTATAGGGCTTGGTCCTGAACCCGAAAAAGGAAAGGAAGATCCTAATATTGTAAACGCTGGTGGAAAACCAGTAACGATAGTTAAGGGGGGGTGTTTTTTTGATTCTGCTATGTCATTTGCAATAATAAGAGGTGGGCATCTGGATTATACTGTTTTAGGTGCCTTAGAGGTTGATGAACAGGGGAATTTGGCAAACTATATGATACCAGGCAAGATGGTTCCTGGTATGGGTGGTGCTATGGATCTTGTTGCTGGGGCAAAGACGGTTATAATAGCTATGGAACACACCAATAAAAATGGCTCTCCAAAGATACTTGAAAGATGCAAACTCCCCCTTACAGCAAAGGAAGAGGTTGATATAATTATAACAGAATTAGCCTTTATAAGGGTTACTAAAAAGGGATTGGTCCTTGAAGAAATAGCCGATGATACGACCGTTGATGAGGTTGTAAAAAATACGGGAGCAAGGCTTATCATTGAAGGAAATATTAGAAAATTCTTATAATTTCTAATGATTCATGTGTTAAATTAATGCTGGTAGCGAACAGGCACTGACCACTGAATCGGAGGATATATGGATAAAGTAATAATAACCTGTGCTGTTACTGGTGCTGAGACAACGAAAAACCAGTGTCCAAACCTTCCAGTAACCCCAAAAGAAATAGCGGATTCAGCATATGAGTGTTATTTAGCAGGTGCTTCAATAATTCATCTTCACGTTAGGAATAATGATGGGACTCCAACATCTAATCTGAATGTTTTTAAAGAAGCCATAGATCTTATAAGAAAAAAATGTGATGTTGTTATTGAGATAACAACAGGTGGGGCTGTTGGTATGACACCTGAGGAAAGGATACTACCTGTATCATTAAAGCCTGATATGGCGTCCTTAGATTGTGGAACAGTTAATTTTGGCAATGATTATATAATAAACACATTGCCTGTGATGAAGATGTTTGCATCTGAGATGAACAAATACAATGTCAAGCCAACATTTGAGTGCTTTGATATATCTCATATAATATCATCACATATATTGATCAAAGAGGGATTGGTTAAGCCACCATATCACTATGGTTTTGTTTTAAATGTCCCTGTCGCTCTTCCATATAATCATAAAATACTATCTGATATGATAGGGTTGTTGCCTGATCAAAGTGAGTGGACTCTTATGGGAATAGGACGAGCCCATCTTCCTGCAATATTTGGAGCATTATCATTTGATGGCAATATAAGGGTTGGCTATGAGGATAATATTTATTATTCTAAGGGTGTAGTTGCAAAATCCAATGCAGAGTTTGTAGAACGTGCAGCAACGCTTGTAAAGATAGCCCAAAAAGAGGTTGCAAGCCCAGATGATGTAAGGGATTTTTTTAAAATAAAATAACAACATGATATAAAATTTTTTATATCAGTAAAATTTTGATATAATTTTATTATAAAATGATGTTTATTTTTATAACAATAAACAATGGATTTTATTAAGGTCTTGTTTATTGTTTGTTGATGGAGGGAGGAATATATGAAACTAAAGAGAGAAGGGTTCACACTTATAGAACTTCTCGTCGTGGTCTTGATCATAGGAATACTTGCAGCTATGGGTGTTCCGCAGTACTTCAAGGCTGTTGAGCGTTCAAGGGTTGCTGAGGCAAACAATATATTTGCAAATGTTAAGGCAACAGAAGAAAGATATTATTCAAGAAAGCTTACATATACAAACAACTGGGATGACCTTGATATAACAGTTGCAAACGCCTCAGGGATCAACTGCACAGGGGCTGGAGCCTGCACATTGAAGTCATTCAATGTTCAAATAGTAGGGAACAGCACAACAGGTTATGCAATCAATGCTACAAGGACTGCTTCGCCATCAGGTTATGGAGCCTATGTCTTAACATATAATGGAGTCACTAAGACAATAACATGCAATAATGCAGCTTGTAATCGTGACCTCATTAATTAATAAAAATAATATTCTGTTATAGTATTTTTAGTGTTATATCTTTTGTTTTATGTCAAATAAATAAATTAAAGTGTTGGTGGTGTTTTTTTGTTTTTGATTTATTTATCAATATGTTTTAATTGAATCAGTGTGGATTGACATATTACTATTGAACCAGATGTAACTGAATCTTTTTGGATTAATAGTTGGGAGGATTTTATGGACATAGAAATCAGAAAATCTGGCAATCCATTTGGGACACACAGGGTTATAGAACCTAAAAATGTTCTACCACAACCAGCTCTTAAGATTGATAATAATATGAGTTACATCTGGGATAATGAGATACTTGTTGATGTAAAAACATTGAACATAGACTCAGCAAGCTTTACTCAGATAAAAAACAAGTGTTTAAACGATGAGAAAGCAATAAGAGAAGAGATACTCAGAATTGTAAATGAAAAGGGAAAGATGCAGAACCCTGTCACAGGCTCTGGTGGAATGTTTATAGGAAAGGTTCTTAATATCGGTGATAAACTAAGAGGAAAAATAGATTTGAAAGAGGGTGATAAAATTGCAAGCCTTGTTTCCCTCTCACTCACACCATTAAGGATAGATAAGATTATTGGTATTAAAAAAGGAACAGAGCAGGTAAATGTTTCTGCAAAAGCAATACTTTTTGAAAGCGGGATATATGCAAAGCTTCCAAAGGATATTCCAGAGCAGTTAGCACTTGCAGTTCTTGATGTTGCAGGGGCTCCTGCGCAGACTCAGAGGCTTGTTAAGCCGGGGGATACTGTTGTTATAATAGGTGCGGGTGGAAAGTCTGGTGTACTTGTAAGCTATGCTGCAAAGGAAAGAGCAGGGGTTACTGGCAAGGTTATAGGAATAGAATACTCAAAGGCCGGTGTTGATAAGATGAAAAGGATGGGGTTTTGTGATCATTCCTTAATGCTTGATGCAACCGATGCCGTATCATGTTATGAGACGGTAAGAAAGGTTACAGATGGAAGAATGGCTGATGTCGTAATAAACTGTGTTAATATCCCTAACACTGAGATGGCATCAATACTGATGGCAAGGGAAAGAGGTATAGTATACTTTTTTTCTATGGCGACGAGCTTTACGAAAGCAGCTTTGGGTGCTGAGGGAGTTGGAAGGGATGTTGATATGGTCATAGGCAATGGCTATATGAAGGGGCATGCTGAGATTGTGATTGACATATTAAGAAAAAGTAAAATAATAAGAGAAGACTACGAAAAGCATTATGTGTGAAACAGAAGTCAGAAAACAGATGTCAGAAATCAGAAAAACAGAAAACAGAGGACAGAAGTCAGATTTTAAAGGAACTCCCCTATGTCACCTGTCTTTTGCCTTCTGTCTTCTGACATCTGCCTTCTGTCTTCCCTTTACTGAACACTGAAATTTTGACGAAAGACAAAATTTCATAGGAGAAGATATGAAAAAAGAATTTAAAAGTGTTGAATGGAAAAACATACCACTATGGAAGGATGTGAGTGAAGATGAGTGGTGTGATTATAAGTGGCAGCTATCAAACGTGATAAAGGATGTTGAAACACTTAAAAAGGTATGTGTTATAGACCGGGAAGAGGAAGAATCCCTCAACAAGGTTTTGAAAAAATTTAGGATGTCTATAACGCCATACTATGCTGCTCTTATGGATAAAAAGGATAAAAGTTGTCCTGTGAGAAAATTAGCTATACCTTCAGCGAAAGAACTCGTTGAAGCACCTGAGGATCTCTCCGATCCTCTTCATGAGGATATAGACTCACCTGTTCCTGGACTCACTCACAGATATCCTGATAGAGTTTTATTTCTTGTTACAAATATATGCTCTATGAACTGCAGACACTGCACGAGAAGAAGGCTTGTTGGCTTTGATGATGTCCATATGAGCTGGGAAAACATTGAAAAATCCATAGATTATATCAGTAATGCTAAGGAAGTAAGGGATGTGCTCATATCAGGCGGGGACCCGTTTGTTTTAAACGATGATTACTTAGAAAAAATAATAAGTGAACTTAGAAAGATTGACCATGTTGAAATAATAAGAATAGGGACAAGAACCCCTGTTGTTATGCCAATGAGAATAACTGATTCTCTTGTGAATATGTTAAAAAAATATCATCCCATATATATAAACACCCATTTTAATCATCCAAAGGAGATAACAGAAGAGGCAAAAAAAGCTTGTGAAAAATTAGCCAATGCAGGAATACCTCTTGGAAATCAGAGTGTGCTTTTAAGGGATATAAACGATTGCCCTCAGACTATGAAAAGACTTGTTCAGGAGCTTTTGATGATAAGGGTCAAGCCTTATTATATATATCAGTGCGATCTTTCTATGGGGATAAGCCATTTTAGAACATCTGTTTCAAAGGGAATAGAGATCATTGAGAACTTAAGAGGTCATACAACAGGTATGGCAGTTCCTACATTTGTGGTTGATGCTCCTGGAGGCGGTGGAAAGATACCTGTTATGCCACAGTACCTTATATCAATGAGTGATAAAAGGGTTGTGCTCAGAAACTATGAGGGAGTTATAACCACATATACCCAACCTGACTATAAATCAAATGAATGCAACTGCGAATACTGCAATGATGAAGAATACAAGCCTATGGATGGTATAGCAAAGCTTTTAAACGGTGAAAAATTAACACTTGAACCTGCCAATTTAATAAGGATAAAGAGACATAGAGGGGTAGTTGATAAAGATTAAATCATAGGTTAGAAAAAAAGAAACTGAAAGATAGATTTTTTTGAAAAATTATATAGAAAGTATTAAGGAGGATTTGTATGACTAATAATGAATCTTTACCTGCTACAAAGGCAGATCTTAATCATGTAAGGACTGAATTAAAAGGTGATATTGATAATCTAAGAACTGAATTGAAAGGTGATATTGATAATGTAAGGACTGAATT
>JAAYVG010000033.1 GCA_012517285.1 Elusimicrobiota bacterium | reverse complement strand
ATAGTTTCAAAAACGATAAAAGGCGGTGGAAGGGTTTTGTTGCCTGCCTTTTCGCTCGGTAGAACTCAGGAGGTTTTAAGGGCACTTGATGAGTGTAGGAAAAAAGGGCTTATTCCAGATGATGTGGAGTTTTATATATCAGAGGGGCTTACAAGAACTATTACCAATGTCTATGAAAATGAAAAGATATATATACCACATTATAATGTTTTAAAAAATGGACATATGACGCCTCCAAAATCTGTTTATATAGCATCAAGTGGATTTTTTACAAAAGAAAGTCCTGCTGGTGTTTTTGCTGAGAATATAAAAAATGATGAAAACTCGACAATAGTTTTTACAAGCTCTTATGCATACGAAACAGTGGATGGAGGAAATAAATGGTTTAAAGATAACAAATGCGAAATAAGGGTTATTGATTTTTCTGCTCATTCTGATAGAGAAGGTATAAAGCAACTATGTAAACGAATAAAGCCTAAATATCTTCTGCCTGTTCATGGTGATCTAAAATCTATAAATGATATTGAAAACTCAGGACTTGCTGATTCCGTAATTGCATTTAGAAGTGCAGGTGAAGAGGTCATTTTTTATAAAGATTATAATGAAGTGAAATCAGTTATTCCATCAAGGGATGACTCTTACATAGTTACTGTTGGGGCATCGCTTTATAATTATAACAATAAACACACTGAAATCACTGAAAATATAAAAGATGAGAATGATGCTAAGAAAAGATCTGCTGAGCTTAACACAATTCTTAGCATTGATAACAACTTTAATGGCAAACTTTTTAATCTTGTTGCAACTGATACATATGAATCATCAAGATCTGCTGAGATTATCTCAAAATATCTTGAGGATAATGGGGCAATAGTTGTTTTACACAAGATAAAGTTTTCACTCAAACCTGATGATATAAATAATTCAATTGAGATGTCAGATCTAATATCCTGCCTCTCAAGGCTTATGTATAGAAACAACAATGCTTCTATGATTTTTAGTGGTGGCTTTAAGTTTGAGGTTGCAATATCATATCTTCTTTCAAATCTTTATCATATAGATGTATATTATAAGCATGAGGGTATGGACATAAGCGATTCATCACTTATACTAAAAAGTATTCCTATAAAGTTTGACTATGAAAAGTATGCACTTTATCTTTCTGCCATAGAAGCAATACTTATGGGTGAGCCTGAAACATCAAAGAGGGAATTTGAAGAATTACCGTTTTCTCTTAAATCACTTTTCTATAAAAACAATGACAGTTATTTTTTAAACAATATGGGTTCGCTTATATATTTCAGTCTTAAAAACAAAAGAAATGAACTGGATTTTTCTGAGCTTGGATATATGCTGGCTGATAAAAATTATCTTAAAAAAATAGAAATTAATAGGAGCAGTGGGTGCATAATTCTTAAAGATAACTTTAGAAATTATAAAGATAATATTTTTGAGATGTTTGTCAGCAAAAGGTTTGCAAAACTAATTCTTAATATAGCTTCGAGAAGCTATGTCAGAACCATAAGGTTTGGCAGGGTTGAAGAAAATAGATTCCCACTTAATGATTTAATATCACTTGAACTCAATGAAGCAAAGAATCAAAGACTTATTTATACCATATACTATGGTGAAAAAAAACAAAAGATTGTCATAAATGTGTTTCCTGCATGGGTCAAAGAAGTTTTAAACATATTTGAGATAAAAGAAGGGGAGATTGTCCACTTTAATGTGGATAAGTAGATAAATATTACTGGACAGATAATGTATTTTTGCAGGTTAAATGGAAATAAAAAATCCAAATAATATATCTGATTTTCCTGTTCAGGAAAACCTTTTTGAAGAGGGGAAGGGCGAAGTATTAATAAATTTTAATAATATACCAAACAATGAACAGGTAAAATGGAGAATTTCTCCACAAACATTTCTTGTTAAATCCGATTCAGGATATGAACTTCTTGTAGCGGGTTATAATGTAAAGCTTTCAAAAAAAAGTGAAAGGATTGTAATAAAGGATAATGACAGAATATCGTATGAAATTCCTTTTTTCAGACTTTCACACATCAATATACAATCACGTGGAGTATCATTATCATCGGATGTCATAGAGGAGTGCTCTAAAAAGGGAATCATAATAAGCTTTATGTCCTTCAATGGAAAGCCGTATGCATGCCTATCATCGCCATACCTCAATGCTACAATAAAAACAAGAAGGGAACAGATTGCATCATATTCCGATAAAAGAGGTGTTATATTTTCAAAAAACATAGTAAGCGGAAAAATGATGAACCAATCAAAGATGATAAAATACTTTATTAAAAATTATAAGAATAAAAATCCATCATTATTTGATAGCCTTAATTCCATATCTGATGAGATAAGTAATAATATATCAAAGGTTCAATCAATTGATGGGAATAACTGTGATGAAGTAAGACCAAAACTTTTATCAGTTGAGGGATATGCTGGCAAGATATACTGGGAAGCTTTCAAAAATATCATAAGTGATGATGAAATGTTCAGATCGAGAGAACATAGGGGAAGCATAACACCTGTTAACTCATTATTAAACTATGGTTATGGTATGCTTTATTCAATTATATGGGGAGCAGTTTTAAATGCTGGGCTTGAACCATTTGCTGGTTTTTTACATGTTGATGAGTCTGGAAGGCCATCAATGGTTCTTGATATGGTGGAGGAGTTTAGATCATGTGTTGTGGAAAGGTCAGTTATGTCATTTGTAAATCTTGGAACAGAGATAAAAATTGACAATGGACTTCTAAGTCTTTCAACAAGGAAGGAGTTTTCAGAAAAAGTCCTTGAAAGGCTTGAATCTTATGAGCCATACAATGGTAAAAACTATCGGATGAAATCTATAATCCAGCTTCAATCAAGGCGGGCTGCAAGCTTTTTCAGGGATGGTGATGAATATAAATCATTCTCATTCAAATGGTGACTATGGAAAACATTGTATTTGTCTTTTTTGATATATCAAATGATAGAATAAGAAACAGGGTTGGTGAAACCTGTAAGGATTTCGGACTTAACAGAGTACAATATAGTGGATTTATGGGAGTATTAACCAAAAATCAGAGAGAAGAACTTTATCTGAAACTATGCGATGAAATAGGTGAGGAGAAGGCATCTCTTATGATTCAACCTGTATGTGAAAGATGTATAGAAAGTGCCCTTCTTATAGGTGAATTTAAGCCTGAGAAAGAACCACCAGAGATTGTCGATAGTAACACAGATGATCTTTGGTCTAACCCACCGGGTGTTCCTTTTACAGAGGATGAATGATATTAAATCCTGTTGATTTTAAAAACTATCTTTACTGCCCAAGAGAAATCTTTTACAAATATGTAAATCTTATTGAAACAGAACCAACAGTAAAGATGAATGCTGGTTATCAACTCCATAAAAGGATTGAAGAATTAGAAAAGAAAAGAACACTCATCAAATATGGAATTGGAAACTGTGATAAAAAGTTTAACTTTAAGGTCTATTCAAAATCTGAGGGCATATCAGGTATAATAGATATGCTTTTAGAGGATGAAGAATCAATGTACCCTGTAGATTTTAAAATGACTGAGTCCATTATTATTGATGGTTATAAGTTACAGCTTTATGCCTATTCAAGAGCATTATCATCAATCTATGAAAAGAGATGTGATTTGGGATTTATATACTTTATCACATCAAACAAAATATTAAAGGTAGATTTTGATGAGGATCTGATATCCAATTATATGAGGATTAAAAGCGAGATTTTAAATATGATAAAATCTGAAAAGCTACCAGATCCTACTAATGAAAGAGAGAAGTGTTCTGGTTGTGAATATATAAACTTTTGTGGTGATGTCATCTGATTTCTCAAACCTATGCGGAGGTTTTGCGGAATTTGGGGTTGAGAAAAAAACCTTGACAAATCAAAAAAAAGTGATTAAAATATACTTATAAAATAAGCAGTAGGAAAGGCAATCCCGATTAGAAGGGAACTGAAACGTGGAAAAAGTAGTCAGTGCCTTTGATGACTACTGTAGGAAAGGCAATCCCGATTAGAAGGGAACTGAAACATGAGCTCTTCCTTGCAGCACTCCACCATATATTCCGTAGGAAAGGCAATCCCGATTAGAAGGGAACTGAAACAGAGGATTTACAAAGTGGAAAATTGTCCTTATTCCCGTAGGAAAGGCAATCCCGATTAGAAGGGAACTGAAACTTGAATACCCATTTACATATCTTATATAATCATTTGCGTAGGAAAGGCAATCCCGATAAGAAGGGAACTGAAACACTTTTTTATCATATTAATCACCTCTTTTTTAGTTTGTAGGAAAGGCAATCCCGATTAGAAGGGAACTGAAAATATTTAACATCATCACTAACAATTTACGGTTTAAAGTAGGAAAGGCAATCCCGATTAGAAGGGAACTGAAACCTCGATTAATCTAATTATTTCGCCTTTATTCTCGCTGTAGGAAAGGCAATCCCGATTAGAAGGGAACTGAAACGTTTATGAGCTGGAAGGGCATTGATGACGCAAGGTGTAGGAAAGGCAATCCCGATTAGAAGGGAACTGAAACTGTCCATTTTTTCCAACCTTTCCATTTTCCTAAATATGTAGGAAGGGCAATCCCGATTAGAAGGGAACTGAAACTCCTCTGCATCCCCGGGAAGATCTAACCTTCCCCAGTAGGAAGGGCAATCCCGATAAGAAGGGAGCGAGTTAGTTATTTAATCATCAAGATGAATACAGATGTAATCAAGATAAAAATGGATAATACAAGAATTATCCAATACAACCTGCCTGCGCCGAAGCGGCTTCGGCAGGCAGGTAGAAATTATGACGGATTATATGTGTTAAATTAATGCTGGTTTACAACTTCTTAACACATTGCAGTGGGCGGGTAGGCAGGCTCTGCTTTCTGACTTCTGTATTCTGTCCTCTGACTTCTTATTTCTGATCACTATTTTGATGAAGATTTGTCGTTTTATTCTTAACCTCAATCTTAATCTTAACCTACAGTTTTTCACTGCCCCCTAAAACATAACATTCATCTTATGACTCCTGATATCTTAATTCAGCCAGAGATCAAAAAGGTATCAGATACCTTTTAAAAATCTGTGGATAACCGAAGATCTTTATTTTCAGATGTTATTTGTTAAGATTTTAGTATAATTGTTATATGGATAATCATAAAAGGAGATATAAAAATCCACCAGTTGTTGAAGCGTTGTGTGAGATTAATTTTTATAATTCCAACTGGGACTCAATAATTCCAGGACTTTTTTTTGAAAAGATAAAAAATAAATATCCAAAGCGTAAAGAAATAAATAGAACTGAAATAAATTTTAAACTTTCAAAAGATTTGGCAAGCTCAGAGTTTAAAAATACTAATCCAAGAATTCAATTTATTAATAACGATAATTCAGGACTTGTTCAGATTGAAAAGGATTTAATAGTTATAAATCAGTTAAAGCCTTATTCATCATTTGAGAATTTGAAACCAATTATAATTGATGTCGCTGGTCTTTATAAATCACTGACAAAGCCAGCTGGAATAAAAGGTATAAATCTGAGATACATAAATAAGATTACAGTTCCTGTAGACAATTTCAAAATGGATGATTATTTTAATTTATATCCGCATTATCCACAAGAATGGAATATTCCAGCCAAGTTTGTAACAAGATTAGAATTAATTCCCAAAAATAGAGAACATTTAGAAATTATAACATTTGGTGATGCACCGAGAGAAGGAGATATTACTTATTCTTTTATGCTTGATATATATGATATACTCAATAAGAATGATCTGTCTTATAAAAATATTTCTAAATATATTGATCAAGCTCATGAGAACATTATTCAAACATTTGAAACTATCATCACAGATAAAACCAGAGAATTATTTGTGGAGGTGAAATGATAACCTTATCAGAACTTGGTGCACCTTATGAATATGTGGAAAGCGAAAAAATTGTTTCAGATGTTAAAGAATTGTTAAGCTTTGATTATTCTTCCAATTCTGTTTTTATTTGGGAGTTGAATAAAAGGGATCCCATATTTGAACTGGAAGGATTGGGTAGGAATGTATGGAATGAGGATGCCTCTAAATATATCAAAAAACTCAGAAGCGAATGGAAATAGATTTAAGCAAATATCATTCTATATGTATAGATTCATGTATATTGATTTATTTTATTCAGGGTGATAAAAAATTCAGCAAAATTATAAATAACATATTTACTGAAATAAGTAAAAATGATGGTTGTATAAATACTTCCTTTTTATCACTTATTGAAATCCTTGTTAAACCCATTGAGAACAATGATGTTGATATGATCAAGAAATGTAAAGAATATATGCTTAACAGCAAAATACTTCATCTGATACCTCTGGATGAAAAAATTGCAGAAAAATCAGCTTATATACGGGCAAAAAATGGGATAAAAACTCCTGATGCAATAGAAATTGCAACAGCTGTTATAACAGGATCAGATGTTTTTATAACAAATGATAAACGTTTACAAAAAATAAAGGAACTCCCTGTAATAATACTTGATGATATCCTATAAAACAAACAAGTAACCGCTTCTGTTATTTTGGGTATTAATCCAACGATCCCGAACCGTGACACGGTTCGGGATCGTTGGATTGGAGGTTAAATGATAAAAGATTCTTTATTATTGCAGTAATAATGTTATTTGTTCCAAAAGATTTTATTAGGGCGGATGATAATACAAAAATTATTGATATTGAGTATATTGAAATGGTCAGCTGGAACTGGGAGGCTTTGGGATATTATATTAAGATAAGTAGTGATGGCAGTTATGAGTCATATTTAAAAAGAGGTGATATAATTGAGGGAGAGATAAAGAAAGGAAAGATTGCCGATGAAGAGTTAAACAAATTAATAAAATCTTTTCAGAAATGTAATTTTTATGGATTAAAGAATAGATATAAAGACCCTAAAAAGATAACACGAATGGGTGAAAATTATCTATTAACACTTAAAACAATTAATAAAACTAAATCAGTAAGGTTTTATTCGGAAAGTAATAATATACCTGTATGCCTTAGAAAAATAGTAAAACAGATAGAAGGGATATATTCTGGAAATTATGTATCCGAAGGTTTGAATCAAATCAAATAACCAGAACTAAACCGCGTCGGTTGATTTAAAATCCCAATTATTCCCTTTTTCGTAGAATGGTGTTTGTAACCTGTCCAACTTACGAAGTTGAACGAAAATTTGGTTCTTTCGTAATTATTGTGGATATAGTCTTGGATTTAATAGTCCACAATGCTGATGGATCTTTAACCTGAAATAATAAATATCCTTGTATCGATTTAAGCTTTTGAATAATGTGTAATTTGTCATAGACTATTATCGCATTGACAGCGTATTTATTTCCTGACTTTGCCCACAATTTTATAGACTAACCGTTCCAAACCCGAAGTAACCGCGTAGGTTACTTCGGGTTTGGATAAATTTATGATTATATTTTAATATTATTTTGTTGCTAACCAAAAGTAACCTACGCGGTTACTTTT
>JAAYVG010000032.1 GCA_012517285.1 Elusimicrobiota bacterium | reverse complement strand
AGCCAAAAGGTGATAAAAACTGCACACTTTTTTAACATTATATATCAAAAACCGTGCAGTTTTTGATATAAATTTTTAAACTTTTTATATAGTTTTTCATTTACAAAATCTCTACCGTTAGACTTATTCAGTGACCCCTACTTATATAGTTATTTGGTTATCTATTTGTTTGGTTGTTTAGGAAGAAGAATCATCGAGATGAAAACGGATGTCAGAAGACAGAAAAGCAAATTAGTTATTTAATCATCGAGATGTAAACAGATTCATCGAGATGTAAACGGATAAGACATCAGATGAAAACAGATTCAATCAAGACTAAAACGGATAAAAATCAGATGTTATCATATAACCATATCGTTTTTATTATTCTCTAATTCTGCAGAATTAGAGAATAATAAGATTACAATATAACAAGATTAAAATATTAAAAAAACATGAATGAATTTTATTAGTTAAATAGTTGACAGAAGAACCTCTGGCCAACTTCGTAAGTTGGACAGGTTATAACGCTTTTATTCCCGACTTTCGCATTTTTTATCATCAGGATGAAGACGGACTGATTAGTTGTTTAGTCATCTCGTTGTTTGGTTGTTTAGGAAGAACAAAAAAACTGTAACCGTGGTCGGTTGGTAAAAGTAACCGAAGCGGTTACTTTTGGTTAGGTTAAAAAATGCGAAAGTCGCAATGATTGTGGACTATTAAATCCAAGGCTATATCCACAATAATTACGAAAGACCGTAAAATTATAGAAAAAAAACTAATCTCATTTTAGATTAATTTTTTATAATTATGTAAAACATATAGTTGACTATTGATTTTACATAAAATATATATTAAAATCTAATTATGAAATATATCCATAGGAGTATTGAAAAATTAATAAAAAGTGCTGTATCCAATTTCCCTGCTGTTGTTTTGACAGGACCGCGTCAAACAGGCAAATCAACCCTGCTAAATCATCTGTTTAAGGAATATTCTTCTATTACATTTGATAATCCTAATACCTTAACTATTGCTAAAAAAGATCCAGAAATCTTTATAGAGAACTTAAAACTTCCAGTTGTATTTGATGAGGTACAGTATGTTTGTGAAATTATTCCTTATATAAAAATTATTATAGACAAAAATCCAGGCAAAAATGGTTTATTTATTCTCACAGGTTCGCAGATATTTCCACTTATGAAAGGGGTTTCGGAAAGTCTTGCCGGAAGGGCTGCTCTTTTTGAATTGCTCCCATTATCATTTGAAGAACTTAACAATTCCCCTGATACTCCTAAAAAAGTATTCGATAGAATTATAAAAGGTTTTTATCCTCGCATAGAAATAAATAAAAGGATTAATATTAATTTATTTTACTCAAGTTATACCTCAACATATCTTGAAAAAGATTTAAGGCATATGCGTTCTATAGAGGATATGAGTGTCTTTTATAACTTTATCAGAGTGCTTGCAACAAGGGTCGGTTCGCTGTTAAACCTTAATCAGGTTGCTTCTGACTGCGGAATAACTTATATAACTGCAAGGCAATGGTTTTCACTGCTTGAGAGTGCAAGAATAATATACCTGCTCAGACCATTTTCAGGGAATATTTCCAAAAGATTTATAAAAACACCAAAACTTTATTTCACCGATACCGGATTACTTTCTTATCTTCTTGGATTTAAAGATGCAAATACTCTTATATCCTCCCCCATAGCAGGATCTATTTTTGAAAATCTTATCATTATTGAGGTATTAAAGAAAAAATTTAATGAAAATATAAATATGCAAATGTTTTTTTATAGAGACTCCAACGGGAATGAAGCAGATTTAATATTAGATTTTGGAAGTTATAAAAAAGTGATTGAAATAAAATCAACTAAAACCCTTAACAACAAGTTATTAAATTATTCAAAGCGTATAGGTATAAAAGATGCTGATTTCTACCTGTTATATCTTGGAAAGGATAAATTTGCAACCAATAATCTTAAAATACTCCCATGGTATGAACTAAAAAATATCATAAAATAATCTCCCGACTTCCGCATTTAGACACCCAAACTCATCCTCTACACCACCAAATGGTTATATACCTGACTTGCCAACAATTTTATACACTACAATTTAACAATTTTAAAACATGGTTTACTAAAAAAGCCTAACAGTAAAGATTCAGGACAATAAAAAATTCCTATTTAAACCACTTAAAGTTCCCATTGTAACTATAAGGTTAAGATTGAGGTTAAAAAGAAAATGACAAATCCCCATCTAACCCAAACCCCATTAACCCGAAGTAACCTACGCGGTTACTTCGGGTTCTTATTCCTAAATCACTAGATAACTAAATGACTAATTGGCCATCTGTCTTCTGTCCACTGTTTTGGTTTTGCTAACCACTGACCCTGCCTATGCCGAAGCGGCTTCGGCGGGCAGGCACTGACCACTGTTTCAGTCGCCTATGGTTGCAACCATAACAGCTTTTATTGTGTGCATTCTGTTTTCAGCCTGATCAAATACTATTGATGCCTTTGACTCAAACACATCCTCCGTAACTTCTATCCCATCCTTAAGTCCAAAGTTTTCAGAGACATCCCTTCCAACCTTTGTTCCTGCATTGTGAAATGAAGGCAAACAGTGCATAAATTTTACATTACTGTTACCACTTTTTTTAATAAGATCCTTGTTAACCTGATATGGCATCAAAAGTTTTATTCTCTCAGCCCAGACTTCCTTTGGCTCGCCCATAGAAACCCAGACATCGGTGTGAATGTAATCGACACCATTAACCGCTTTAGCAGGGTCATCTGTAATTGTTATCCTTGCTCCAGAATCCTCTGCTATTTTTTTACAGGTGTTTATAAGATCAGCTGGAGGCTGTAAATCTTTTGGAGCCCCAATTCTTACATCCATACCCAATATTGAACCTATTGTTAAAAGTGACCTTCCCATATTAAATCTTGCGTCACCAACATAAGCATAAGAGATTTCTTCAATCGGTTTTCTTGAATGCTCAATCATTGTCATAACATCAGCAAGCATCTGTGTCGGATGCCACTCATTTGTGAGTCCGTTCCAAACAGGAACACCAGCATATTTTGCAAGTTCTTCAACTATCTCTTGTCCAAATCCGCGATATTCTATCCCGTCATACATCCTTCCTAAAACTCTTGCAGTATCCTTTGCAGTTTCCTTGTGTCCCAACTGACTGCCTGATGGTTCAAGATATGTCACGGAAGCACCTTGGTCATGAGCTGCAACCTCAAAAGCACATCTTGTCCTTGTTGAAGTCTTTTCAAATATAAGGGCAATGTTTTTTCCCTTCATCCTCTGCTGCTCGGTTCGGGCGTATTTTGCAGTTTTTAAATCCTTTGCTAACTGGATTAAAAACAATAATTCTTCCTTTGTAAAATCCAACTCCTTTAAAAAATTCCTGTTCTTAAGATTTACTGGCATAACTTCCTCCCTTTAAATAATAGTCGTTGAGCAGTGATTAAAGCTCAATCTTAAATCACTTACATTAACATGAAACTACATAAGGATATTATAACAAAATTTAAAACACAAGATTAAAAATTAGCCTTAATTAGGAACCACTGAAAAACTGCAGGTTAAGGTTAAGATTGAGGTTAAGAAGAAAACGACAAATCCCCATCGAAATAGCGAACAGAGGACAGAAGTCAGAAGACAGATGTCAGATTTTAAAGGAATTCCTTATTTATCTGATATCTGTTTTCATCCTGACTTTATCTGTCTTCATCTTGATGATATTTGTCTTCATCTGATTTTTATCCGTTTTAATCTTTCTCCATCTGCTTAAATCCTGATGAATCTGTTTACATCTTGATGATTAAATAACTAATTTGCTTTTCTGTCTTCTGTTATCTGACTTCTGTCATCTGTCTTCTGACATCCGTTTTCATCTCGATGATTAGATAACTACATGAATAACTTTTTCACTGCCCCTACTTATTATGCCAGAGGTAAAGCTCTTTCTTGAACTTCATCTTAGCCTTGCACCAAAACTATTTTCAAGCTTCTTCAGAATCTCCTCTATTTTAATATTTAGCTCCTCATCAGTAAAAGTTTTACTCTCGGATGAAAAAACAAATCTGAATGTAAAGCTTTTCTTATCCTCAGGAATGTTTTTGCCGTCATAGAAATCAATAAGTGTAACTTCAATCAGATCCTCTGCCTTTGATACAACACGATATATATCTTCATATCTGTATTTTTTGTCAACCAGTATTGACAAATCCCTTATGCCATACTGCAGGTCTGAAACCTTTTTTGGTTTTTTTACAAGTGACGCAAAATCAAGGCTGTATTTTTTGACAAATTCTTCAAGCAAAACCTCAAAATAAAAAATTTTCTCTGACTTGAGATCAAACATATCAGATATATCAGGGTTTAAAAGCCCATAAAACCCAATTTTTTTATCTCCAAGCCATATATCAGCTGACATATCAGAAACCATAAATTTTTCTTTGCATCCCTGAGTATATCTTATCCCGCTAAAATTAGAAAGCAAATATTCAACAACGCTTTTGGTGTAGAAAAAATCAATCTCTTCAGTCTGTTTTTTCCACCATATGGTTTCATCAATACTACCGGATAGAATTGCAGATAAAACTCTTTTTTCAACTGGCTTCTTTTCCGCTATACCAAATACTGAACCATACTCATATATCTTAGTGCTCTTTATTCCACGATTTGAATTATATCTCAAATTCTTTAAAAGCGAAAGAAGAATGGATGGCCTCAAGTATTCAAACTCTTTTGAGAGAGGATTTGAAAGTTTTAAAACACCGTTGATATCATAGCCTAATTTTTTTATCTCATCCTCACAAACAAGATCATAGTTAACACACTCATTGAATCCAAAAACAGAAAATTTTGATGATATATTCTTTTTGAGTTCATAGAAAGGATCATCCTTTGATTTTAAAACCGGCATTGATGTCTTTGACTCTATAACATCATAACCAATATATCTTGCGACCTCCTCACTTATATCCCATATACTCTTTATATCAGCTCTGTATGATGGGATATGAAAGCTATGCCCATCATATAATCCATCGAGCCTTCTTAACACCTCATCCATTTTTTCATCTGAGATCGCTGTACCAAGAATTCTGTTTATTCTTGAGTGATCTATATCTATGATATCTTCTTTTTCCTCATAATTTTTTACATCTGTTATGGAATAGATCTCAGAGTCTTGGTTTGTTGTTTTTATTATCTCACATATTCTTGAAGCAGCAAGCTCTGAAAGCTTAACATCAACCCCCCTTTCATATCTGTATGATGAATCAGTTTTTATACCCAAAATTTTTGATGATCTTCTAACAGCGGCTGGAACAAAATGTGCTATCTCAACAAGTATATCACTTGTATCATCATTTATTGAGCTGAAATACCCACCCATTACACCAGCAACCGCAAGTGGTTTTTTACTATCAGCAATAACCATTATATTCTCATCAAGGGCATTATCTTTTCCATCAAGTGTCTTTATTTTTTCATCCTTAAAAGCTTTTCTTACAACTATCTTCTCAGATATATTTCTGAGATCAAAAAAATGTGTTGGCTGACCTAACTCAAACATAAGATAGTTGGAAACATCTATGAGCATATTGTTTTTTGGATTGAGTCCAATCTTTTTTAATCTGTCATATATATAAGTTGGTGTTGTTTTATTTTTAATGTTTTTAATGACTATTCCCTGATACCTTAGGCAATCATCTGTTTTTATCTCTATATCAAATCTTCCTGTTGGTGTTGAAAGTTTTGAAGGCTTGAACTCTTTTAGCTTATATCCGTAAAATATTGAAAGCTCACGAGCAAGTGAGTAGTGTGAAAGACAGTATCCTAAGTTAGGTGTTATCTCAAGCTCAAATGAATAATCAGGAGGGAATAATTCCTTGATACTTTTGCCAAGCTCAAGTTTATCATCAAGCACCATTATTCCATCAGATTTATCAGCAAGCCCTAACTCAGACTCAGAGCATATCATCCCCTCTGATTCCACTCCCCTTATCTTTGCCTTTTTCAGTACTTCATTACCGAGCCTTGCCCCAACAACTGCAAATGGGACCTTCTGTTCTGCTCTCACATTAGGTGCACCGCATACAACATTATAAATCTTCTTGCCATCGCTTACCTCACAGAGTGATAGTCTATCGGCATTGGGGTGTTTCTTAACACTCAACACCTCAGCCACATATACATCATCAACATCTGCACCAATAATTTTAACATCATCTATTGAAAACCCAATTCTTGAAAGGTTTGAGGTTACAGTTTTAAAATCTAACTTTTCATCAAGATAGTCACAAAGCCATGAATACAAAACTCGCATTAATGCCTCCAATCAAATAGTGGACAGTGATCAGTGGACAGTTATTAGTTAATTAAGGATTTTTCTTATTTCTGCTCACTTATCACTGAATACTGATCACTGTTTAAAAAATCTGACGCAGAACCCTTAGATCATTTTCATAAAGAACCCTTAGATCATCTATACCTAACAAAAGCATTGCAAATCTTTCAATACCTGCACCAAAAGCAAAACCAGAAAACTCATTCGGGTCATATCCACAGTTTTTTAAGACATTTGGATGCATAACACCTGCTCCTAACATCTCAATCCAACCAGAGCCATGACATACCCTGCAGCTTTTATCAGTTCCACCGCAGAAGACACAGCTGACCTCTGCCTGAGCACCCGGTTCAACAAATGGAAAGTATGATGGAGAAAACCTTATCTTTGCAGAACTACCAAAAAAATCTTTCATAAAGCTTTCAAGCGTCCACTTGAGATCAGCCATAGAAACGTTTTTATCAACATAAAAACCCTCTATCTGATTAAAAACAAATGAGTGTGTTGAATCTATTGCCTCAGACCTAAAAACCTTACCCGGTGAAATTATTCTTAACGGTGGTTTGTATTTGAGCATTGATCTTATCTGAACAGGTGATGTGTGTGTCCTCAAAAGATAGTTTTTATTTTTATCATCCTTCAAATCTAAATAAAACGTATCCTGCATATCCCTTGCTGGGTGATCAGGCGAAAAATTAAGTGCTTCAAAGTTATAATAATCCTCTTCAACAAGCGGCCCCCACTCTATTGAAAACCCTAACTTTTGAAATATATCTATTATTCTGTTCAAGGTTATTGTTATCGGATGAAGATTGGATTGATTGTATTTTTTTGATGGAAGGGTTATATCAATATCATAGTGATATTCTTTAAATCCAGAAAAAAGATTTTTTTTAGACTCACAGAAAGAAACAATTTTATTTTTAAGCTCATTCCCCTTAGCACCAAGAAGCTTTTTTTCCTCTGGCTTAAATGAGCCCAACTCTCTTAAAAGAAGTGTGAGTTCGCCCCTTTTTCCAACAAACCTTTCTTCCAAAAAAGTGATATCAACATTACTCTCTGAAAAAGACTTAAAAGCCTCAGCTATATCGCCAAGCTTTTTAATCCACTCATTGCTGTCCATTTTTTTAATTTGCAGTAGAAATATTTTTTTTGGCTATATCTACAAGTGTTTTAAACGATGCAGGGTCCTTTATGGCCATCTCAGAAAGCATTTTCCTGTTAAGCTCTATATCAGCTTTTTTAAGACCACACATAAATTTGCTATAGCTCATACCATGCTCTCTCACAGCTGCATTGAGCCTGATAACCCACAGTGATCTCATATCTCTTTTCTTATTCTTCCTTGATACATATGCTGTTGTCAAAGATTTTTTTACCTGCTGGGTAGCCATTCTAAGTCTTCTTGATTTATCTCCGTAATAACCCTTTGCAAGCTTTAATATTTTCTTTTTTCTTTTATTTCTTGCTACAGAATATTTTATTCTCATATTAACTCCTTCTTATCAGTTCAGCTTTTCCCTTCTTAAAGAATATTCTGAACCATTTATCAGATAATTTACTTGTATGGTAAATATGTTTTAATAAGTTTTGCAGTTGTTGTCTCTGGACCTATAACCTTGGCTTTTTTCAAGGCTCTCCCTTTCTTGGCAGACATCGGTGTTAAAAGGTGTTTCAAACCAACCCTCTTCCATTTTATCTTACCATTCTTGGTAATCTTTATTCTTTTTTTAGCACCAGCATGGTTTTTCATCTTAGGCATAAAATCTCCTTACCATCATTAAACATAAAAAAACACTATTTATATATTATATAATTTTTTTTTCAATATTTATCAGGAACATTCAGAATATCCACAATCATGACAGGTCGGGCCTGAACATCCACTTTCAAAACTTATGTTTGATGAATAACACTTTGGACAGTACTGAGTCTTTGTTGCATCCCAGAGCTGAAGCTTGTTTGTATCAGTTCCACTTTCAGGAATCATTTTTCTTTTTTTAAGGTGATCCCTTAAAGCAATAGCTATAGCATGGGGGATTGAGTTAACCCTGTTTTCACCAAACCCAAAAGGCTTATCACCCTTTATTGAGTTGAGATGTTTTAGTATTCTTACAGGATCCCCTCCATTTTCAAGATACTTTGAAAGAAGTATCCCAACAAGTGCAGTAAGTCCACTAAGCTCTGTGCCAAGGGGTGGCAGGTTGGTAAAGATCTGAAACGGCCCATTTTCCTCAGTAAAATTTATATGTATATGAAGCGGGCCATAACCAGTCTGTATCTCATAGTATTCAGAGAGTGCACCGTATGTCTGTTTCTTTTTCTTTGTCTTTTCCTTTGAGCTTATATTTAAAACCTGAAATTCCTTACAGCCATCCCTGTAAACCGTTATTCCCTTGCAGCCTAATTTATAAGAAAGAAGATAAGAATTTTTTATATCCTCAGGTTTTGCGGAGTTAGAAAGATTTATTGTTTTTGACACAGCATTGTCTATGTATTCCTGAAAAGCTGCCTGAGTTTTTATATGATACTCATAGCTTATATCGTGAGCAGTAGGAAATAGATCCTGTATCTTTTTAGGTATCTCAGCTATTCCCCTAACAGCTTTATGGTTTTCATCAATCTTTTTCCACAGAGACTCCTTTGTAAGACCAAAATAATTATTTTCCTCTGCTATCTCCTTAAAGAGTGGATTTACCTCATAGAATGAATCCTTTGAATCAGGAACCTTCCCATTCTTCATGGCTTCAAGAGCCTTAGCAGTATACCTAGTGTAAACAACAGCAAAAAATGGTTCTATACCACTTCCCTGAAGCCCTGCAGCTATTGATATGGTTCCTGTTGGAGCTATTGTTGTTCTTGAAGCATTTCTTATAAACCCTGACTTACCCCTGAAATACTTTGAACCACTATCATATATTGAACCCTTCCAGTTAAAAAAGCATCCTCTCTCCTCAGCTAATTTTTCAGATGATTCAAATGCTTTTTCCTGCACAAACTTCATAACTTCACGGGCTTTCTTTATTCCCTCATCAGAGTCATATCTTACGCCGAGTCTTACACATGTCTCAGCCCAGCCCATAACTCCAAGCCCTATTTTTCTGTTTGATTTTGCCATATTTTCAATCTCAGGCAATGGATAATTGTTTATCTCTATCACATTGTCAAGGAACCTCACAGCAACGCTGACAGCCTTACCGAGCCTCTCCCAGTCCATCCTTCCCTTTGTGATCTCTCCGGTAACAAACCTTGAAAGATTTATTGAACCGAGATTGCATGCCTCCCAACCTAAAAGTGGCTGTTCCCCACAGGGATTTGTTGCTTCTATCTCTCCTATATGCGGGGTTGGGTTAGAGTTTGTACTATTGACCCTGTCTATAAATATTATTCCAGGATCTCCTGTTGCCCATGCAGAATCAACTATTTTATTAAAAAGTTTCTTTGCATTTATCTTTGAAACAGGCTCCTTTGTTCGTGGATTTAAAAGGTCAATATCCTGATTTTCTTCAACTGCTTTCATAAATTTATCATCTATTGCTACTGAAAGATTAAAATTTTCCATAACCCCAGGCTTTGATTTAAGGGTTATAAAATCCTCTATTTCAGGATGCCAGTAAGGAAGGATTCCCATATTAGCACCCCTTCTTGTACCGCCCTGTTTTACGACATCGGTCATCTTATCAAAGAGCTGCATAAACGACAAAGCACCTGATGCAACACCATTCGTTTTTTTAACAAGATCCCCCTTCGGTCTGAGCCTGCCAAAAGAAAATCCTGTTCCACCACCCGATTTCTGTATCATGCTCTGAGCAGAGAGTGCCTTTGATATCCCCTCCATAGAGTCATCAACAGGAATGACATAGCATGCGGAGAGCTGCTGGAGATCTCTTCCGGCATTCATAAGTGTTGGAGAGTTTGGCAAAAACTCAAACCTTGATATCATACTGTAAAACTCATCAGTCCAGTTATCCACAAGAGTTTTTGCCTGAGGGTTTGTTTCATAAACTTTTATTATATTTTTGATAAATTTCTGAAAGTTTTCTTCCCTCTTTGAAGACTCAAAAAGATTTTTGTGCAGCAAAAGCAGAGCTGACTCAGTCCCGTTGTAATTGTATTTTACTATCTCGTGATTAACATCATCAAATATCCCATATTCACAAGCCTTCTTTGAAAATATTATCTCTGCAAGAGCAATATTAAAAGAAACTCTGTTAAAAAGTTCCTCAACAGATTTATCACCTCTAAGATATTTATCCTTTATAACCTTTTCTTGGTTAGGCGTCAAAAAAATTTTTTCTAATGTCATAGGATTCATCCTTTCTCCTTTTTTATTGATTTTAAAAAACTGCCCAATCTCTGGGGATAATTAAATGATAAGAAAAATCTTTTTGCTTTGTCAAATTTCTATTGTATAAACTGAGATAATTAAAACACTTAAAAACTATCATCTATATGCTTTTTACATTGATATTAATATTTACTTTTAAAAATTTGCTTTTTAATTTTATATTTATTAGAATTAAGTTATAAAGGGGCTATGTTATGGAATGTAATGTTTTGATTGTTGATGATGATAAAGATTTTTTAGATCTTCTATCACGATACCTGAAAAACAATAATTTTTTAGTTTATACTGCTTTAAATGTAAAATCAGCACTTAAAATGCTTTCACAAAAAAAAATAAGTCTTATAATAAGTGATGTGGAGATGCCTGGCATTGACGGATATGATTTTCTTAAAACAGTAAGAGAATCAAAAAAATACTCTCAGATACCATTCATACTGATGTCAGGAAAGAAGATAACAGAGATAGACATGATTGAAGGATATGAGAAGGGAAGCGACGATTATATAATAAAGCCATTTTCATTTCCACTTATGCTATCAAAAATAAAGGCAATACTAAAAAACAGACATATATGTGGAGAGAATGATATAAAAATAGGTGATTTAATTATAAGCGAGGTTTCAAAAGAAGTTATCATTGGTAAAAAAGAAGTTCAGCTTACAAAAAAAGAATATGAGCTTTTGCTGCTTCTTGCCAAAAATAAAAACAGAGTCTTTTCGCCGCAGCAGATACTTGATCAGATCTGGGGGTACGGATCAAAGGGATATGACAACCCTCACACGGTTGAGACTCACATATCAAGCCTTAGAAAAAAATTAGGGAAAAATATATCAAAAAAAATAGAAAATGTTCCGGGATACGGTTATAAATTTGAGGAATAAAAATGAAAACATATGATAAGATTTTAAGAAGCTATCTTTTGAACAAGAATCCTGATTTTGAAAAGATTTCAAACAATATATTAAAGATTATAAAAAAGGAAACCAGAAGCAGATATGGATTTGTCGGATATATGGATTTGAAAACCGGCAAGCTCGTGGTGCCAACATTCAGCAAAAAAGTATCAAAGGATTGCAAAATAATAAACAGGGTAAATGTGTTTGAAAACTTTAACAATCTCTTTGGCTGGGGAATAAAGAACAAAAAGACGGTTATATCAAACGCTGTAACAACAGATCCAAGAAGTCACGGGCTTCCTGATGGACATATAAAAATAGAAAGATTTTTAGCATCACCTGCAATAATCAGGAACAATGTTGTTGGGATGTTAGCCGTGGCAAATAAGAAAGAAGAATACACAGGTGAAGATATTGAAAACATTGAAAATCTTGCAAACATATATGCAGTCATAGTATATCATCTCATCAGGGTAAAAGAAAGAGAAAACTACACCAATATGATAAGCCAGGTGATTGAAAATTCAAGGGATACAATATATGTTATCAACAGAAATGGAATAATAGAGTATATCAATTCACGTGTTAAAGACTATGGTTATAAGAAAGAGGATATTGAAGGAAAGCTTACATTTAACTTTACACATCCTGATGATAGAGAATTTGTAGAGAAAGCCTTCAAAAATGCTATGGAAACTGGTAAAACTTTAAAAACCCTTAGCCATAGAATATTAAAAAAGGATGGAAGTTTTTACGAGGCTGATCAAAAATCTGAGGTTATATTTGAGAATGGCAAGCCTGCAAAGATAGTTGGTGTTATAAGGGATGTTACTGAGGAGAGAAATATAAGAAGACGTCTTGAAGAGTCAAACGAGATTTTAAAAAAGATATTTGACTCAGCAAAGGATATGATATTCATAAAAGATCTGAGTGGCAACTATATCAATGTAAACAAAACATTTCTTGAAACATTAAAAATTACAACTGATAAAATAATAGGGAAGAATGACAGAGATTTTTTTACCGGCGAAGTCATAAACGAAATAATCAAAACAGACAGTGAAATAAAGTCAGGAAAAACAATTACACACACCTCTGAAGTTGATATAAATGGGAACAGACATATATTTAATACAATAAAGGTTCCAATAAAGGGAAGTGATGGAAATACAAAATATATTCTTGGTATAGCAAGAGATATAACAAGGCTAAGAAAGCTTGAGAGAAAAATGGCATTGATGAAAGCAGGAGAAAACATCTCTGAACTCACCGGCAAATTTGCCCATGATGTAAACAATATACTTTCAATCATCTCAGGATATAGCTCATTGATAGAAGAAGAAATTTTAAAAAATAAGGATATGTTGAAAGAAATAAAGATGATAAAGAAATCAGTTAACAAGATAAGCTCTGTAACAAAACAGTTCAGGAAATCAGCTATTACCGCCATAAACAAATAGACAAAAAATCTTTGAAAAAGAATTGAATATTATTTGAACAGTTTTATATAAGATATTATTATAAGAAGTTCTCTAAATATATTGGAATGTTCAGTTGCTGATGAACATGTCAACTAAGTTAATTTTATTTTAACAGTATAGTTTGGCTTTAACTGAAACATTCGGGTAATAAGATTTAATGGATTTAATCCAGCGTTACATATGCACCCCCCTAATCCCAAACCCCAAAACATAGTCCCTAACCCCCCAAAGCTATGTGGCGCTGGATTTTTTAAAAGTTTTTATAGTCTTTAATGCTGCACTCATCTTATTTTCAATTATTACAAAATATATTACTTTATAACCCCAAAATTCAGTCCCTACCCTTCTGATAAACTAATGGGCACCGAAAAAAACCTAACAGTAAAGATTTATGACAATAAAATTTCAGAAATCAGAATACAGAAGTCAGAGAACAGAAGACAGAGGACAGACAAATAGGAAATTTCCTTAAATTCTGTTTTCTGACTTCTTAAATCCTGTTTCAGGCTTTTTGTTATTCCTAAACAACCAAATAATGACTAAATAACCAAACAACTATATAGGTAACTTTTTCTCTGCCCAAAAATTATTTGTCTGTGACTTCACCATTGAAATACTTTTCATCAAGTACTGTTGGAGGAAGGTTCAAACTCCATGAAGGTTTTGGAAGCTTCCAAAACTTTGGAAGCAGCATCATACCGGTGTTTAAATATCTCTGATCTGTTGAATATATTACGTCACAATCCCTCTTAAAATTCATCTCGGGACATCCATACTGTGAAAATATAGCGTTTCTATAATCAAAACCACCATCATCATTTGTGCCCTGTGATGAAAAATACCTAAAACCTATAACATTTGAATTGTAATCATAAAAAAGATTTCCACTCTTATCTATATAACCAAGAAACATAACAGCATGACCAGTACCATTTTTCCTATTGATGTTTATAAATGCTCCCGGCTTCAATTTCTCAAACACAACTCTCTCACCCATACCAAAGTTTATAAGGGCATCAGCTGTCCCATAGGAATTAAAATCATGATTAACCCATATATGACCTCTGAGATCCCCTGCACCTAAATTTTCATAGCTTGACTTTGGGAGATAAGAATAAACGGAATAATCACCAGTTTCTTTTGAGTATATATCATAAGCTGTCAATATCAGCTCAAGCTGGGCTGCAACGCACATAGTATATGGCGGTTTCAATGCCTTTATAAATCCCTGATTATTAAAGTTTATATCATGGGTTAAGGCAGCATGGATATTATAGCCCTTAAGTAGATATTTGCTTTCTATCTCTTTAACAGCTTTAATTAAATAACCATTAAAATATTTATTTTCATCAGCAGTAGTTGACACTTCCAACTTAAACCCATAAACACTAGGAACCGTAATATCATCGGTAAAGGATGAAAAACTCTTTTCAAAATCATAACCAGCTATCTTTTCGACAGAATCATCTGATTTTAAACTTATAGTGCTCAACATTAAGGCAATTGTTAATATAAATCTCATATCTTCTTTTATTTTATAATGTATTTCATACATATTTGCAAGAGTCTTAGGACCTATTTCAATTATATGGTAGTTTTTTTGTAAAATGATTATGTGGAACCAAACATAAATTTTGATCACGACTTTATCAAAAGATTAAACCTCAATGAAAGGCAGTTAGAGGCTGCTATTTATTTTAACTCACCACTTCTTATCATTGCAGGTGCTGGTACTGGAAAGACAAAAACCCTTATATCAAAGTTAGCAGTGCTTGTGCATAGCGGAATTCCTGCATCAAGGATTTTGGCAATAACATTTACCAATAAGGCCGCCGGTGAAATGAAGAGAAGGGTTACTGACCTTGTGCCTGATGCCTATGGATTATGGTGCTCTACATTTCATTCGTTTGGGGTAAAGTTTTTGAGGATGAATGCTAAGGCTGCAGGACTCAACAAGGATTTCGTCATATATGATGAGGATGATCAAAAAAAGGTTATCTCGCTTATTATGAAAGAGTTGGGTTTTGATAAGGAAAAGAATAAGGCATCAGTTTATCTTTCGATCATATCAAGAGCAAAGGATGATCTGATGGATTGTGAGTCTTATCTTTTAAATGCAAGAATAGGCGGCAACGCTGAAAGGATAAAGGCTGCACAGATCTATTTTGAGTATCAGAAAAAATTAGCAGAATCTAATGCAGTTGATTTCGGTGATCTTATATCAATGCCTGTTAATATACTTAAAAACAATAAAGAGCTTTGTGAATACTACCAAAACTATTTTGATTATATACTCGTTGATGAGTATCAGGACACAAACAGAGCACAGTATATGCTGATAAAAACTCTTTCTCAAAAAAATCAAAACATATGTGTGGTTGGAGATCCTGATCAGTGCCTACACCCGAATACTTCAGTAGATATTCCAGGAGGGACAAGGAAAATCAAAGATTTAAAAAACGGTGATAAAGTCATTTCCGGTTCTGGTTGGGATGAATGCGTTCCAACTATTGTAAATAAAATATTTGTCAAAAAGTATTCGGGTAAAATGATAGAAATAAAAACTGAAAGTGGGAAGGTTTTTTCAGCCACGCCTAATCATATATGTTTCGCAAGGTTGGATCCAGTTAAAGATATGTATTATGTCTATCTGATGTATCGCAAAGATAAGGGTTATAGGATAGGAATTACTTCTGGAGTACGTTCTTCAAAAGACAAAGCTCTCATAAACGGTGTAATGGTCAGGACCAATCAGGAAATAGCTGACGCTATCTGGATACTTAAAGCCTGTCGCTCACGCGGTGAAGCCGAATATTATGAGCAGTATTTTTCAGTAACTTACGGGATACCTACTATGGTGTTTCATGTTTGCGGTAGGAGAATGGCTGTTACACAAGAACTTATAGACCAACTCTATAAAGAAATAAACACAGTAACGGCTGGGGAAAAACTCATGGAAGATCTTTTGCTTAATCCTGATTTTCCGCATCACAGGCCTTACGCTGTGACAAGAGGAAATTTTAGCAGGAAACTTGTCTGGTTCACGGTTTTTGGTGATAGCCGAAAAACAAGCTCTGGTGAACACTATCACAGGATACAGCTGGTTACTTCTGATGACACTCTCAAAACTAAAGCCTTTAAAAATTTCAATGTGAGAAACGGGAACAATGGAACATGGAGGATAGAAACTTCCATAAAATCTTATGAAGAAGGGCTTAAACTGGCAAACAAAATAGCGGATATGGATCTGCTTGATATAGTTTCAAGGGCAAAGATATCAAGCAATAAACCTTTTTATTTTATGCCCACTTCACATCTGCGCGAAGGCATGACTGTTCCTGTTATGGAAAACGGACAGATAAAAGAAGATAGAATAAAATCAGTGAAAATTTTTGATTATAATGGAGATGTTTATGATATCTCTGTGCCTAATCTGAGAAATTTTTCAGCTGGTGGGGTTCTGGTGCATAATTCGATTTATGGATGGAGAGGAGCTGACATAAGAAATATTCTTCAGTTTGAAGCAGACTTTAAGGGTGCAAAAATAATAGCACTTGAACAGAACTATCGATCCACCTCAGTTATACTTGACGCTGCTAATAGGGTTATAAAGCACAACAAGCAAAGAAAGGAAAAAAATCTTTGGACAGATAATATAAACGGAGAAAAAATTGAGCTAATAGAGGTTGCAAATGAAATTGAGGAAGCAAACCAGATAGCTTCAAAGATAAAACAAATTGCAGCTGGCGAGAAATACTCCAACATAGCTGTTTTTTACAGAACCAACTCACAGAGCAGAAACTTTGAAGAGGCATTTAGAAAATATAGGATACCATATAAACTCATAGGCAGTGTAAGGTTTTATGAAAGAAAAGAGATCAAGGATGCTATAGCATACCTCAGAATTATTGTAAATCCACTTGATACTGTGAGCCTTTTAAGGATTATAAATACACCAGCGAGAGGGCTTGGCGATAAAACAATTGATAAGATTCAGGAGCTTTCTAAGGCGAGAGGACTTCCGCTTTTTGATACACTCTTGCTCGATGATCTGCCATTATCAGATGGCACAAAGACATCAGTTAAAAATTTTATAGAGATTATAAAAGAGTTCAGGGCTTTAACCGCATCCGAACCTCCACACTCACTGCTTGAGAAACTTCTTATAAAATCAGGATACTGGGATATGATAGAAGCAGATGCAGAAAAGGACAAGGAAAACGCTCTTATGAGACTTTCAAACCTTCAGGAACTTGTTAATGCTATAAAGCAGTTTGAGGACGAATCGGAATCAGCAGGTATGCCTGCCACAATAAACAGATATTTGGAGGAGATATCCCTCCAGAGTGATCTAGATGACTTTTCAGAGGATCTAAACACTGTAACCCTTATGACACTTCATCTGGCCAAAGGACTTGAGTTTGAAACGGTATTTATTACAGGGCTTGAAGAGGGACTTTTTCCAATAAATGCAGCAGATTCAAGCGAAGATGATATGGAAGAAGAAAGAAGACTTATGTATGTCGGTATGACAAGAGCAAAGAAAAAGCTCTTTTTGAGCTGGGCACAGACAAGAAGAATCTTTGGTAAAATGTATCCCAATATGATGTCAAGGTTTATAATAGAATCAAATGTGGTAACTTATCCAAAGAACAGAAAGTATGATGATATAAAAGTAATAGAAGGATATTCGCTTTCAAAACCAGAGCCAAAATCTGGGAGAAGGGTCATACACCCAGTTTTTGGTCAGGGAGTTATACTTGAGATAATTGGCAGTGGTGAGTTTGCAAAGATTAAGATAAAATTTAATAGCGGCTCGGTTCACACTTTTATGCTTAAATTTGCTCCGATAGAGATAATTTAGTTATTTAATCATCGAGATGAAAACAGATTCATCAAGATGTAAACGGATATCATCAGGATGTAAACGGATATCATCAGGATGTAAACGGATATCATCAGGATGAAAACAGATGTAATCAAGATTTATACAGATAATCATCGAGATGTAAACAGATTCAATCAAGATTAAAACGGATAAGTTAGTTGTTTAGTTAACTGGTTTGGAGGTTTTTATGAATATAGATGAGGTTATAAAACTGGCTAAGATTGAACTTAAAGAGGATGAAAAAAATCTTTTTTCAAAACAACTTGACAGTATAATAAACTGGATAAATGAACTGAATGAGCTTGATACTGAAAATATAAAACCTATTTTTTCAATAACTGAGATGGAAAACAATTACTATGATGACATCCCTGAAAAATTTGATAATACGAGGGATATAATAAACAACTTTCCAAATAGGGAATATGATTTTATAAAGGTAAAAAAAGTTATATAATACACTATAATGGCATTATAGTTTGGTAGGAAATGAACATTTTTAAATTTTGTTTATTAATTTTTGGCAGGGGGTTCTATGAAAAAAAGATTATTATACACTCTTCTGATATTTGTGCTTTTTATAATGCCTTTTCTGATACTTTCCAACCATTTTATCAATACTGTTGATGAAATAAACATAAACAACACACTTTTAAGGCTTGATATGTCAATGAGTTCACTCTCATATCAGCTATCGGATATGCTTGTTCAAAACTATGATGTACTAAGAGATATCAGGAACAAAAGATACGATAAAGAAAAACTCATAAAAAAATTAAAAGAAATAAAAGATAGCAGCATAATAGTAAAAAACATATCATTATACAACGGTAAAAATCTTGAATTTTCTACGGATAAAAATACCGCTCCCAAAAACATTGATACAGCCTTATTAGAAAATGCAAAACGCTTACAGTTACCTATTGGTCAGGTGATATACCCCAAGGATGCTCCTCCTGAGCTTTTAACAGCTGAGTATATATCTGACAGACTGGTTGTAAGCATAACTGATTTAGGATATCTAAATGGACTGCTTTTAAAGATGTCAAAGAAGTTATATGTAAATCTTTATTTATTTGATGGTGATGAAAATATAATATTTGATTCAAACTATGATTATATCTTTAACTACAATGTAAAACCACATAAAGAAATATCAGAACTGATATCAACTCTTATATCAAAAAATATATTTAGCTACAAAGGGATTATAAACATAAATGGCAAGAAATCCCTCGTATCAATATATAATGTTGAAACAACTAAGTGGTGGATATACGGCATAATGGATTATGAGAAAATAGTCAATAACAATCTTAGAGACTGGGCAAAAAGGGTTGTCTATTCTGGTATTATTTTAATATTTGTATTTAGTTATATATCGGTTCTTATAATGGAAAAATTTTATATAAGAAAACGTGATATTTAGGTTTTTTGAAAAAGCCTGTTTACGCTAAGAGATGAGATTTTGAGAAAAGACGAACAGATGTAAAACAAGCATTTTAAATATCCTCACTTACTAAAGGTGAAACAAAGGTGATTTATAAAGCAGTTCATTAAATTTTAATATGTCATGAAATCTTATATTTTTTGCCAGTATGGCATAAAAAGATGTAAAATTTTAAGATAAAGCTTTCTTTGAAAGTTATTAAATTAGTAGTCAGGTTTTATTACAACATACCAGAGATTTTATGAGGGATGATTTTGCGGTCGTTAGGAAATAACCACATATAAACTTGTTAACTATGAAAGAAAAAGAACTTATAAAACTTGCACAAAACGGGGATACCAAGGCTTTTGAAACCTTAGTCATGAACTATAAGAACCGTCTTTACAGAATAGCTTTTAGCGTTTGTTCTCGTATGCCTTCTGAAACACAGGACGTGGCACAAGAAACGCTTATTTCGGCTTTTGAAAACATCGGTTCTTTTAAAACCAACTCCGCCTTCGGCACTTGGCTTTACCGCATAGCCGCCAATAAATGTTGGCAGAGATTTAGGAAAGCAAAGACAGAAAACCGTTCGGATATGCCCGACGAAACCAAAAAAGGACATCCTTCACGTTTTTGCACCGAAGAAAACGCTATAAAAAAGGAACTTTCCCGCGTCGTAATTGGTGCTTTGGAAAAGCTGCCAGTTAATTACAGCATGGCGATTGTATTGAGTGATATAGAAGGGCTTTCAGATTTTGAGGCAGCCAAGAAGATGGGTCTTTCCCTTGGAGCCTTCAAGACTAGGTTACACAGGGCTAGGAATATGCTAAAGAAACAGCTCAATGATCTCCGCTAAATTTTCATTTCATTCTCTACGTTGAAAAATTATAAAATTTGTTTTTTAGAATATATGAATGGCAACTTTTTTATGATAATGCTAACGACTTCTCTGGATGAGATGGTGATGACTACACCACAACAGCTGGAATAGTTTTTAATCCAAAAAATCAGATTAACATTCAAACCGAAAATGCCTATTATTTTTATATAAACTATAAAATAATATAGCTAGTTCTTAAAATTTAGGTTAAATTTTTAATCTTTTAGTCCAATTTTTTTGAAAATCCACATGGCTGGGCACCATTTTGTAAAAGCCGATTGCAATAGATTGACTCCTACAAAAACAAGCAGCCAGATAAACTTGTCATCGACAATCAGTGTAAGTAATATTCCCAGCAGTACCATAAATCCAGCCAGCAGTCTTAAAGCATCGTTTAGTTTCATGATTATTCTCCCTTTTCAACCGCAGTCAGTCGGAGCTTGTGTTCTTTTCCTTTAAAGGCCAGATAATAAAGTACCGGCACCGCCATCCTAGACAGAAGCGTAGCCGCTATTTGTCCAGAAATAAGAGATATAGCCAGCCCTTGGAATATTGGGTCAAACAGTATAACACCAGCACCAACTATCACTGCAAGAGCTGTTAAAAGCATAGGCCTGAAACGTACTACTCCTGCTTCTATGACAGCTTCCTTTAGTTCCATGCCCTCACGTACCTTCATATTTATGAAATCTACAAGTATTATAGAATTCCTAACCACTATGCCTGCCGAAGCGATAAAGCCGATCATAGATGTGGCTGTAAAAAATGCTCCCATACCCCAGTGGGCTGGTATTATTCCTATCAACGCCATAGGTATAGCCGCCATTATTATGAAAGGTGTAAGAAAATCCTCAAACCATGCTACTAAAAGTATATATATCAGTATCAATACCATAATAAACGCAAGCCCTAGGTCTCTAAAAACCTCATAAGTTATGTGCCATTCCCCATCCCATTTTATTGCTGTTTCAGATGAACTGTAGGGCTGGTGAATAAAATATTGCTTTATTTCCAAGCCGCGTGTTTTAGAAAGCGATTCTATTTCCTTTTTGAGGTCCATGACAGCATATACAGGGCTTTCGCTTCCCCCCGCTATGTCGGCTGTAACATATATCACTCTCTGGAGATTCTTATGATACACTGGCTGATTTTCTATGCCGATCTCCTGTCGGACAAGACTAGCCATAGGAATGGCTGTTCCGTTTGGAGAGAAAAATTTTATCTCTTTTAGAGTTGAAAAATTACTACGTTTTTCAGGGGAAAGTCTCAGTCGTATATCCACAGGTTCGTTTTCATCCTCGACGTGAGCCGAGTCTATGTTGTAACCGGAAAGTGAAATAGCTGCTGTCTGAACTATATCGGAGGCTGCTATTCCGTTCAAAGTGGCTTTCTGTCTATCGACAAGAAACCGTATTATGGGCTGAGGATCGGGGATGTAGGAGTCCACATCTACTATCCCCTTAGTCTTTTTCAAAAGATTTTTTATTTCTTCAGCCAACTGTCGCTGATTCTCAGGGTTAGGATCATAGACTTCGATCATTAACGTCGCCATCACTGGTGGACCGGGCGGAACTTCTGCTATCTGCAAACGCGCTTTGTAAGAGTCGGCTATTTCTTTTAGCGGCCCCCGCACCGAAGCAGCTATCTCATGGCTCTGCCGCTTTCTTTTGGACTTATCAGACAGATTGACCTGTATGTCACCTTGGTAAGATTCACTGCGAAGAAAGTAATGGCGTACTAACCCGTTGAAATTATAAGGAGCGCTGGTCCCTGCATAGGTCTGCAAATCACGAACTTCTGGCACTGAAATAAGGTATTCCGCCATTTTTTTCAATGCCTCCTGAGTTCTTTTCAGCGATGAACTTTCAGGCATGTTTATTACAACTTGGAACTCATTCTTATTATCGAAGGGCAAGGTTTTGAATATTACTAACCTAAAAGACAGCATTGCGATAACAGCAATTAACAGTACTGCAGTAAAGATAATGAACTTTTTACCTGCTGCGGTATTATAAATGAGCTTCTTCATTATCTTGCGATATAATCTGTCAATTCTACTTTCATTAACATTCTCGCAATGTTTCTTAGGCCAGCGTTTTACGATAACAAAATAAAGATAAGGAGTAAAGGCAAAAGCAACAAAAAGAGAAAAGAGCATGGCTACCGAAGCACCTATAGGTATGGGTCGCATGTATGGTCCCATCATACCGCTAACAAAAGCCATCGGCAGTATGGAAGCTATAACAGTCCAAGTAGCCAGTATTGTTGGATTTCCAACTTCGTTGACCGCGTTGAGAATGTTCCTAAAAAAAGAATTTTTATAGTTAATCAAGCAATGCCTGTTTATGTTTTCCACAACCACTATCGCGTCATCTACCAGTATGCCTATGGAAAAAATTAGGGCAAAGAGTGTTATGCGATTGAGTGTATATCCGTATAGATAATAAATTATCATAGTAAGTGCCAGTGTCACCGGTATAGCCACAAGGACTACAGCCGCCTCCCTGATCCCAAGGGTTAAAAATATAAGCAGAGTAACAGAAAGTGTGGCCAGAAGCATGTGATATATGAGCTCGTCAGATTTCGCCTTCGCAGTCTCTCCGTAGTTGCGGGTGACAGTCACATTGACTCCATCAGGAATATCCCGACCTTTCATCTTATTTATTTTAGAAAGAACAGCACGCGAGACTTCAGTAGCATTGGCTCCGCGACGTTTGGCAACAGATAGTGTTACAGCCGGCTTGGGGCCAGAATCTTTCACAGAAGAAGCTGCTCCATGAAACATATTAACTGAAAGTTCTTCTTCGTCCGATCCATCATTAACTTTAGCTACATCAGAAAGCTTTACTGGATGCCCGTTGTAAACACCAACAATTATGTTTTTAAGATCGTCGGCACTGCGAATAAAGGCATCAGTTTCTGCAAGAAACTTTAATTCCCCCTTATTGTAATGACCAGAAGGAAGTCGAGCATTAGACATCTTTATTATCCCAGCTAAAGATTGAGGAGTAAGCCTATGAATAGCCAATAGTTCTGGTTCAAAGTGCACTATAAACTGCCTTTTATGTCCGCCTATTATTTTAGTCTCAGAGACGTTTTGCACAGCATTTATTTCGGTCTGTACCCGCGCAGCAACCCGTCGCAGATAGTAATCATCCTTACCCTCTCCCCAGAATGTTAAGGCCAAGATTGGGACATCATCTATGGACCTAAACTTTATAAGAGGTTCTCCTGCACCACGTGGCATAAAATCTTTGTTGTCAAAGGTTTTTGTATAGATAAGGTTGGCAGCCTCTTCCGGAGATGTCCCCACCTTGAATTGCACCGTAAACATAGCAAAATTAGGTTGAGCAGTAGAGTAAATGTATTCTACTCCAGGTATTTCCCAAAGCTTTCTTTCACCAACTTCCATCAAGTGCTTTTCTATTTCTTTAGGTGAAGCACCATAAAAAGGAACCATTATGTCAAACATCGGCACGTTTATTTGCGGTTCTTCCTCCCTAGGAATTTTTAAAGTAGAGAATACCCCAAGAAGTATAAAGGTTATTATGAGTATAGGCGTGAGCCGTGAATTCACAAATGATGAGGCTATACGCCCTGCTAATCCGTAAGTATTTTCGTTCTTGTTATGCATATTTTTTATCTCCCATCGCTGACATAGGAAAGTTTTAACGACATCTCCTCTACAGCTTGTTCATTAAGTTTTTCCTCTGCCAACAAAAGCTTAGCGTGAAAAAGATGAAGTTTGTAGATACTTTCGTAATATGAGGCTTCTGCCTGAAGCACCGAAGCCTTGGCACGCAAAACTTCCAACACGCTTTGTCTTCCCTGGCGGTAAAGAGGAAGAAAAATCTCCAGAGATTGTCTTGCCTTTTTAAGCGTTTCTTTAGCTATCTCTATATTCTCCATAGCAGTCATATAATTATTCCCTGCTTCAGTTGCTTCTATAATAGCCTGTTTTTTGGCTTCTTGCAACCTGATTTCGCTCATATATGTCTCTGCTTCTGCAGCTTCTTTTTTTGCAAAATAAGCTGGATCACCAAGAGATATGGTCATCCTCAAACCAACTATACGACTAGAATTAAAATCGGAAAGGCTTTTAGAATTGGTCTCCCAGATACCAAATGTCTCAATAACTGGCAAGATAGAGTTTTTTTGGGTGTCTTGCTTTATTTTGTAGATTTCAACCATATTCTTCATAGCTTTTATGTCCAGTCTATCCGTTCCTATGGATGCAGACACAGCTGCGATGTCTTTTTCTGGATAAGAAATTTCAGAAAGTGTCCCGACAATTTCCGGTAATTCTGAAGATGAAAGTCCCAACATGATAGCCAGTTTTTGCTTTTCTAAGTCAAGACTTTTTTGCCAGTTAAGCCTATAACCTTTCATTAAAGAAAGTATAGCTTCAGCGCCGTAATAATCTGAGCCTAGCACCATACCTTTGTCTTTCAGCATTTGTGCCATCTTTAATTCCGTTTCTGCGGAAGAGACGGATACCTCAGCTATTTCAACGAGCTTTGTCATCAGCAGAACGGTGAGCCATTGGGAGCTTATCTTGAATATAGAACCTGCCTTTGCCCTTTGATAGCTGTTTCTTGCAGCTTCTTCACTAAGCTTGGCAGTCTTTATCCCATTGGAAATCGCTGAGCCAGTAAATATCGGTATTCCAGCCTCTATTCCTGCCATATAGTTGTGAACAGTCTCGGGGTTATTTATAGTTGACATCGAAGCCATAGAAAAGGTTCCTTGTTTCATGGATGTCGAAAAAGCATATACTGGATCGTTTCCATCAGTATACATAGCATTAATCTTTAACAAACCAAAACGAGACATCTTAGCCTGCAAAAGTCCAGCTTCTGCAATCATAACACCTGCTGAAAGCTCTTTAAGAGTGTTGTCTTCCTTCAAGCCTTTGTCCACAGCTTCTAATAGTGTCAAGCCAGCTGCATAAGTCTGAAGGTGTAGCACTGAAAAAACTAAAATAGCAGCTAATATTCTTCTTATCATTACTTCCTCCGTTCTCTTTAATATAATTAGATGCGCTGGTGGGCAAAATAGTTTCATCATCCTATTGATACAAATCTTTATTTTATGTAAGTTTTTAGATAAATAGGGTTCACTGAAAAAGTCTAATCATCGAGATGAAAACTGATATAATCAAGATGTAAACAGAAATCAGATAAATAAGCCTGCCAGCCTTGAGTAAGATATTATGTCTGTTGTAGGTAACGATTTAACAGATACGATTAGTTACCTTTACTTAGGGGGCACTGAAAAAGTCTATTTGAGCAATAAATTAGCCAATTTTTTAAGCCTGCCTACGCTGAAACAGCTTCGGCAGGCAGGCGGGCGAGACGAGGAGCGAGGAGTGAGCATACCTGAATAAGGTCTGTAAACGACGAGCGACGAAGTCGTAGCCAAAAATTGGCAATTTAAAGCCAAAAGGTGGTAAAAAATGCACGCTTTTTTAACATTAGGATCAAAAACCTTGCAGTTTTGATAGAAATTTTTAAACTTTTTATACAGTTTCTCATTTATAAAATCTCCACCGTTAGGCTTTTTCAGTGCCCCCTACTTAGAGCAGGCGGGGAGTTTCTTTAAAATCTGACATCTGTCCCTGCCTACGCCGAAGCGGCTTCGCCATGCTGGCTCTATCTTCTGACCCCGCCTACCTACAGGAACTATGGCGGATTATATGTGTTAAATTAATACTGGTTTACAAGTCCTTAACACATTGCAATGGGCGGGCAGGCACTGATCACTATTTAGATAGGGATTTGTCGTTTTTTTTAACTTCAATCTTAACCTTAACCTTTAGTTATAATGTGAACTTTAAGTGGTTTGAATAGCAATTTTTATTGTCATAAATCTTCACTGGTAGACTTTTTCAGTAAATCATTTAAAGCTTTTTGAGTATATCAATAACTATCACTGGATTTGCCTTACCCTTAGATTTTTTCATAACATATCCTACGATTGGGCCGGTAGCTTTTTCATTACCACTCTTAAAATCGTCAAATGCCTTTTTGTTTATTTCAACAGCCTCCTTAACCCAACCCTCTATCTCATCAGTATTGCTTATCTGCTTGAGCCCAAGCTCATCAACAAGTATTTTTGGACTCTTTTTCATTGACAGTGATTGTTCGAATAGTTTTTTTGCTCCTGCACTTGATATCTCATTTTTTGATATCATATCTGCTATCTGATATATATGCTCAGGATCCGGAGATTTGGTCAAGAAATCCTCATCATTTATTTTGTTCTCATTTATATATGCTAATAACTGGCCGTTTATAATATTTATTGCATTTTTTATAACATTTTTATCATCAGTAAAATTTGTTATCTTCTCAAAATAAGAGTTAATATACTTGTTTGATGTTATAACCTCTATATCATCCGCTTTTAAAGAATATTTTTTAATATACTCATCCCTTATCTGCGAAGGAAGCTTTCCTATCGATTGTTTTATCTCATCAATAAGCCTTTGTTCAAGGTTTAATGGCACCAGATCAGGCTCTGGAAAGTATCTATAATCATTTGCCATCTCCTTGCTTCTCATTGAAATAGTTTCACCCTTTTGAGCATTCCATGTTCTTGTATCCTGTTCTATTTTTTTGTTATCCTTTATCATCTCAGACTGCCTTTTTATCTCATATTTGAGTGAATCCTTTACGGCCTTAAATGAGTTAAGGTTTTTTATCTCAACCTTCCTGCCAAGTTTTTTGCTGCCATTCTCCCTCAACGATATGTTTACATCACATCTCAGCTCACCCTTCTCCATATCACAGTTAGAAATCTCAAGCCATCTTAATAATTTTTTCAGCTCTGTTAAAAACTCATATGCCTCATCAGGCGATGATATATCAGGCTCTGTTACTATCTCAACAAGCGGAACACCACATCTGTTCAGATCTATAAGTGTGAAATCAAGCTGTTCTGATCCTATGGAATGAAGTGATTTCCCCGCATCCTCCTCAATATGAGCCCTTTTTATCCTTATCTTTTTATCAGTTAGCATTATGTAACCATCCTCACAGACAGGCCTTTCATACTGTGATATCTGATATCCCTTTGGAAGATCAGGATAAAAATAATTTTTCCTCGCAAACACAGAAAACCTGTTTATCTTGGCATTAATAGCAAGTCCTATCTTAACCGCCATCTCAACAGCTTTTTTATTTAACAATGGTAGAACACCTGGCTGAGCAGAACATATTGGACATATGGACGAGTTTGCAGGTGAATTTGAATCCACTATCTCACATCTGCAAAACATCTTTGTTTTAGTTTTAAGCTGTGTATGTATCTCAAGTCCTATTACTGGTTCAAATTCCATAATGCCTCCAAGAACAGATTTTATCAATATTTAAATGTATAATATATTAAAAACATCCCTTACAATCATCTGCTCTTCCACTCCTTCAACTTAGCCACCATCTCTTTATCACTATCATATTTTAAAAGTCCTAATGACTCCTTAATGCTTACCCATTTCACATCCTCTATCTCTTGCGGCGTCTGTATCTCACCTGTATCTTTAACAGGTTTCATAAGATACCAGAAAACCTTTTTCTCTATCTTTTTCTTATTTCTATAAAAAAAATAATGTGAGATATAAAATTCTTTTTCATCTATAATTTCACATATAACACCTGTTTCCTCAAATACTTCTCTCAGGGCTGCTTCCCTTTGCGTTTCTCCATTTTCTATATGTCCCTTTGGAAATGTCCATACCTTTTCTCCTGTGATCGTCTTCATAAGTATTAAAAGTATCTCATCATCCCTTATGACTATCCCTCCACTTGAAAATTCTTTTATAATAGGCATTTAGCCGCCTCAAAGAGATAGCTTTCACAGAAGTTGTTTGATATAAACTGAATGCCATATGGCAGTCCATCATATGATTTTCCATATGGCACATTCATAGCGCATATTCCTGCAAGATTTACAGGAACTGTAAAAATATCATTGAGATACATTGAAAGGGGATCGTTGATTTTTTCACCTATCTTAAAAGCTGGTGTTGGGGTTGTCGGAAGCATTATCACATCCACATCCTTAAACGCTTCAACAAAATCATTTTTTATTATTCTTCTTGCCTTCTGAGCTTTAAGATAATATGCATCATAATATCCAGCACTCAGTGAATATGTCCCGAGTATTATCCTTCTTTTAACCTCAGATCCAAATCCTTCACCCCTTGTCTTTCCGTAGGACTCATTTATATCAGCACCCTCAACATATCTTCCATATCTGATGCCATCAAATCTTGAGAGGTTTGATGATGCCTCGCTTGATGATATTATGTAATATGTGCTTATAGCATACTTCAGATGCGGTAGTTTTATTCTTTTAGTCTTTGAAATCTTTGATATTGTTTCAATAGCTTTCTCAAAATTGCTCTGCACCCCTTTATCCATAGCATTTGTATCAAAGTCAACGATTCCTATTTTAAGCTCACTATATTTTTTCTCCTGGACATCAGGAATTGTTTTATATGTGGTAGAATCCTTTGGATCATAGCCTTTTATTACATCATAAACTGCCTTTATATCATCAATGCTTTTAGCAAATGGTCCTATCTGGTCAAGGCTTGAAGAAAATGCCATAAGTCCGTATCTTGAAACTGTCCCATATGTTGGCTTCAATCCATAAACTCCACAGAACGATGCAGGCTGTCTTATTGAACCACCTGTATCAGAACCCAATGCTACATCTGAAAAATCCGCAGCAACAGCAGCAGCCGAGCCACCAGATGAGCCACCGGGAACATAATTGGTATTCACTGGATTTTTTGTCGAAAAATATGATGAGTTCTCAGTTGATGAACCCATAGCAAACTCATCCATGTTGGTCCTTCCTATTATTACTGCATCATCCTTTAAAAGCCTTTCTATAGCTGTTGCAGTGTATGCAGAGATATGGTTTTCAAGGATCTTAGAAGCTGCTGTTATGCTTTTCCCTTTATAAAGCATATTATCCTTTATGGCAACGACATATCCATACAACCTTCCTGGTGTCCTTCCATTTTTAACCTCAATCTCTAACCTTTTAGCCCTTTCCATAGCATCATATTCCCACACCTCTATAAAGGCTTTTATTTTATCATCAGATTTCTTTATGTTTTCTAAATATCTTGCAGTTTTTTCAACTATCATTTAAACCTCCAACAAAAAATTATAAATGGCAGTATTGTTTAAATCATTTAGGATCCATATGCCACTGTTACTAAAACTCAAATCATAAAAAAGAACAAAAAATTACTTCTTTTTAAGTGTTATAAGATTTTCAATATGGGGTGTATTTGGATAAAAATCAAAGCCTGCAACATTTTCTATGACATATTTTTCAAGCAGAAAAGTGAGGTCACGACCCTGAGTCATAGGATTGCAAGAGAGATAAGCAATTTTTGCTGGCAGTGTTTTCATAATATTTTTAATAACATTTTTATGAAGTCCTGCTCTTGGAGGATCAAGTATCAACGCATCTGAATCGTAAAAGCTCTCAGCCAGCTTTGAATCAATTGAACAATAAGCATTGGCATTTTTGATTGAGTTGCTCTCTATATTCTTAACTGCATAATCATAGCTTGATTTGTTTGATTCCACAAGTTCAACAGCACCCACAGAATCAGAAAGTGAAAGTCCTATAACTCCGACCCCACAATAGAGATCTAGAACTTTTTTTGCTCCTGAAACAAACTTTTTTATTTCTGATATTGCACTATCAAAGAGAGTTATATTATTCTGAAAAAAACAATCAAAACCATATGAAAAACTCTTATTAAAAATTTTTTCAACCAGAAAATCACTGCCAGTTTTAGAAATTATTTTATCAACATTTGATACTGATGAAAGAGGATTTGAATATACCAGATTGAAGCCCTTTAACCTCTTATCAGAAAAATCAAATCTTATGCCTTCATCCTTAACAAAGAGTGAGGCAACTATATCTGATGTATTTCTTGCCCTTCTTATTATAAGAGTCTTCAACAAATTTGATTTTATACCACTTTTATTTATAAGCTCAAGTATGTCCAATGCTATTTTGTTTACATCATCACCTATAAGAGCACATCCTTTATCAAGCACAACCTTTCTTGAATAATCTCCCCTCTTGTGAAACGCTAGAAAAATCTTACCATTCTCTTCAGAAAAACTGTATTCTATCTTTGTTCTATATCCAAAGCTCTCATCCGAAGGATAAAATCTGTCAACCCGTATGTTTTCTTTTGATGTTTGGAAGAGGCTCTCCTCTATAAGCTTTTTTTTAAACTCACACTGCTTATCATAATTAATTATCTGCCAAGGCGAGCATGAAAGAAAATGATTCTCACGAGGCTCAACCCTCCACTCACTTTTAGTCTTGATCTCAACGACCTCAGCCTCAATATAATTTTTCTTTTCTATAATGCTTCTTACTATGGCTCTCTCTCCTGGGAGAACCCCATATGCAAATATAACCTTGCCATCCTTGCGTCCGAGAGCTTTTCCCTCACCAACAATCTTTTCAAAATCAACCTCTAATTCTTTCATATTTCAACTTCCTCGCCATAATCAGGCATAAAAATATTTTTAAATCCATTATCCATTAAAACTTTTTTAAATCCCGCTCTGCTCTTGTTCTCACCATGAACAAGCAATATTCCTTTTTTAGGATTTATCTCCTTCACATATTCAATGAGATCGCTCTGTCCTGCATGAGCTGAAAAAAAATCCATGGATCTTACCTCAGAATATACCTCATGCTCAAGCCCGAATATCTTAACCTTTTTAGCACCATCCTTGAGTCTTCTTCCGAGTGTATTCTCTGCCATATAACCGACAAGCAAAACAATGTTTCTATCATCATCTATAGAATTTCTAAGATGATGCAGAATTCTCCCACCCTCACACATTCCTGATGCAGATATTATTATCATCGGCCCTGACATATCATTAAGAGCCTGCGATTCTTCCTTGTTTGATATATATTTTATATATTCATAACCGAATGGATCCTTGTCATCGCGAGAATATGTCGTAAAATCATTATTAAAATCAACCTCTTCTATATGCTTGTTAAAAATATTGGTTACCCTAACACTCATAGGGCTATCGACATAAACAGGTATTGGAAAAACATCCTTTTCATGCCTCAATGAATCAAGAAGATAAATTATCTCCTGAGTTCTTTCAAGTGAAAAGCTTGGTATTATTATCTTTCCTTTGTTTTTAACTGCCTTATTTATTATATCAGCAAAAACCTCTTTAACACCACTCACATCAGTATGTTCTCTGTCACCGTATGTGGTTTCAATTATAAGATAATCCACATCCTTATCAAACTCAGGTCTTTTCAATATAAGCTGATTCCTTCTTCCTATGTCACCGGTGTACAAAATTTTTGTTCCATCAATTTTAATAGAAACTGTAGATGAACCTAAAACATGTCCAGCATTAAAAAATTTTACCTCAACGCTTTCAACAGGATAAAAACTTTCATATCTTTTAACCTTTTTAAAAAATCCGAAAGCCTTTGTTGCATCATCCTCATCATAGAGCGGTTCTATCACAAGCCCATCCTTCTGATGTATCTTGTTAAAAAACTTTGCATCCTCAACCTGAAGCCTTGCAGAATCAAGGAGCATTATCCTTGAAAGTTCATCGGTCACATCTGTAAGATAAATATCTTTTTTATAACCATTTTTGACCAGAACTGGAAGAACCCCGATATGATCTATATGTGCATGTGATATCACAACAGCATCCACCTCATCAGGAGTAAAAAGAAAGTTTAAATTTTTTTGAACAGACTCTGCTCTCCTTCCCTGAAAAAGTCCACAATCAAATAGTATGTTCCCTTTATCAGTTTTTATGAGATGCTTTGAGCCTGTGACCTCTCCACCTGCTGCTCCACAAAATTTTATTATCATAAATAAATTTTAGCTTTTTATTAGAAAATAAGAAAGGCGGGAGAAACTCCCGCCTTTCACAACCAATCAATGTATGACTATTTTTTACTTTGTTTTATCGTTTAAATACTTAACAAAATCAAACCACTTTGTATCAGCATTAAACTTAAACTTTGAGTAAGGCTCTTGTAAAATACCATCTATCTTATCAAGTGTTAATCTTGAATCAACAGGAGGCAGGTAAACACTCACTCCATAAGAAAGATCCATAGATCTACCAGCTCTGTCCTTACCATAGCTACCAGTTGCTATAACAAGATCCTTCTTTATGAATGATTTTAAAGCCTCTGCCTTCATCCTGAGGTTAAGCGATTTTTCATCATTCTTTGATATGCTGGTCGAAACAATATCAGCAAAATTATAAACATCACCAAAAAAAGACAACTTCTTTTGAGGATCAGTCTGTTCACCCAGTATATCAAACCTCATAACATCATTCTTTGCCTTTTTAAGTGCATCAATCTCATCAGCTGCCATCGCAGCTGTTGCGAAATCAGACATAAGAGAATTAAACTTTTTGACCTTGTCCGATCTTACAGCAGATAATGTTGCAGGCTGTTTTACATAGGTATAAAGCTGCTTGAATGATGATACAACAACCCTTCCTATATCCTCATTTGACATAGTAGGATTTTTTGTTATGGCATCGAGGAAAAGAGAGTAAGGATATCCTATTCCAGGAACTGTCTCCTCAGAGCCTATAACAATCTTGGTATAATCCTTAACCTCATCTAGGACCTCTGCCATCTGCATTAGGCATGCATCATAAGCAAGTATATCAACACCACCAACCTCTTTAACAATCTTACCAATCTCATCAGTTGCTATATAGTTGCCAGTTTCATCATCAAAGGAAATACCCTTTGTTGTAGATGACTCAGCAGCCTGCTCTCTTTTTGGATCAAGCCATCCTGTTCCATGATCCCAGAGCACAAGCATATACCTTTTTGCAGGATAGTTCTGTTTTGTCCACTTTACAAAATCTATTGCACTCTTAAAATCACCCATATCATATGCTCCAGTTCCTTCCTTTTTGAATACAACAGATGATTTAACCACTTTTGTATCTGTATCCTTTGTTATATAATATCTTCTAAGTCCAATCCAGTCTCCATCATCATGAACATCGCCATCCTGACCATTCATCCTACCAAACTCTGCTATAATATTAACCTTATCAGTAGAACCAACCCTTTCCATATCATTGACATTATAAAGTCCTGCGCCTTCCAGATTGTTTTTAGCATTAATAAACACCATAACCGTAAGCTCCTTAGCTTTATCAGCCCTCGGAGACTGACTTACAACCTTGGAAGCATTTGTAGGATTTGATAAACTTGTATCCTTTACCTTTGAAGGTGTTGGAATGGATATGTTACTGTTGCTTAATTTCTTAACCGATATATCCGATAATTCATCAGCAAACGAATTAAGAGAAAAGAACATCAAAGAAGCCACAAAAATCTTAAGCATTTTCATATAACCTCCTCAGTTATACCTAAATCACTTTTACTATTGTATCATAAGCCATTTGACAAGTCAAGCCCTCAGGTTATAGAACCTAATAGGCCAATAGGCCTATAATCAAAGCACTCACTTCGGTTATTTTGGTTATGACTAAGGCAATACAAGAGATTTTTTTATTTCAGATATGTTTATCTTAAATAGAAAACCCTTTTCATTGCTTATCACCAAATTTTCTTTATCAAGAAATGTTATTCCCTCACACTGACCTAATGATATTTCTTTGAAATAATAATTATTGTTAAATGGATTTTCTTTATCTTTTGTTTCAAAAAGCCATATATGATTGTATGTAATAACTGCAAGATATTTTCCATCAGGGCTCAGAGCAGCATCAGTGACCATTGACTTAAAATCAAAGCTTGTAAGAATACGTGGGACATTAACGGTCCAAGGAAGAAGCGAATCAAAAACATAAATATTTGCAACAGGAGTACTTCTGTTTTTTGATATTATATGGAGTTTGGAACGATAATAAAAAACAGACTCGGCATCATAGTTAAGGTGAGACGAATCAGGAGGGAAAGCGGTCTGATCAGGATATTTTATCAAATACTTTGCGATTATTCCCTGTTCATTTGAATAATATGGATTGGGTTCTGCCACTTTATATACTGCAAGATCTGTTCTATAATTGTAGTTGTTTCCAATATCAGCTATTATAAGATTGCCATCATCATCCTCTGTGATAGCCTCCCAATCAATGTTGACAGCATCAACAATTCTTATACCACTGTATTTTTTTACCCAATCTGGCTTTATAACCATTCCATTGAAATCAAAAGCAAATATGTTAGGATTGTTGCCAGAGTCGTTGAGTGTCCATATCGCATCATACTTTTTACTTTTAAGAAGTGCGGATCCCTCTGATATCATTTTTGTATCACTTATAACAGAGTACGGCTCTATAGAATAAGTTTTAGTAAAATCATCAGCATAGAGCATACCCGAGACCAACAAGAGAGCAAAAGATAAATAGGATATCAATTTCATACTAAAATTATTTTGTTATTGAGTAATTCTTTTGGTGAATTCAAATATGTTTTCACTTATTTTATGACTGTTTCTATAAATCAGAATAAAAATCTTTACTGCATAAAATATTGAAAAACCTATGAACACGAGGTTATAACTCCACCACCAGTCCTCAAGAATACTTTTCTGGAATATTTGAAGCCCTGAAAAATATGCAACGATGATAATGATAATATAAACTATGTATGAGTGAAGGTTTCCGAGTTCAGGTATAAGCCTTACATCATTCAGCATATTTCTTGTCCTTGATGCAAACTCAAAGAGTATTATACACGAAACCATAAGGCCTATAAACTTCAAGAAATCAGGCATATATATGGTATCAATAAATATACTTATGTTGTAAAGATATGGCAATGATGATAAAAACATAACAAGTATATATATTGAGAATAAAATTATTGCAAGCCTCAGTAGCTCAATCAGATAAAACCTTATTTTTTCTTTGTTCATAGTTTTTATAAGCTAACGTTATAATTTTAAGACACTCTCTCGACTGTTCAAAGTTCTTTTCAAACTTACTTCTATCTATTATAGCATTTAAAAAATCACTGTACACATACTCCGTCCACTCAGGATGTGATGATGAACCAGAAAGTTTTTCATTGAACATGTACTCAAACTGCTTTTCCGAATCATAAGAAATGGTTATTCTGTCATCATCAAAAAGCAGCACCCCTTTTATTCCGTAAATAAGCATAGTATTCTTTCTTATAGGCGAGTGCCAGCTGAGATGAATGTCAACCGTTGCATAGTTCTCAGATATTATCTGGATATCAGCTATCTCATCAACAGCCTTTTCATTGAATAAAAAACCTGAGTTAACATACTTAAACTTTTTCTTCAACATCTCACTCATAAGATATATTACATGCCATCCATGATCAAAGATTATTCCACCACCACTTATCTTAGGGTCAACCCGCCAGTTTGATGATGCGCTGACAGATGGTTTTTTTCTGAGTGTTTTCCATGATATATGTTTTATATCACCTATATCATTTAGAAGTGAAAAAATCTTTAACATATGCTCGGAATAAAGCCAGTTATGAACGGTATATACAATCCTTCCTGTTGAATACACTGCATCAGAGATCTCATCAAACTCCTTCAAGCTTACACACAGCGGTTTTTCAGACAGCACATCCATTCCATTTTTAAGGGATTTTATTATTATATCCTTGTGCGTTGATGGAGGAGTTGTTATCACAACCATATCCAAAGACTCTTTTTCAAACATCTCATCAATGCCTGTATATGCATTAACGCCAAGAAGCTCTCTTGCTCTTTCACATCGAGCCTGATCAAGATCAAAAACACAGACAGGCTTTATCAAACTGCTCAGTTTCTTCATTGCCGGGACATGAGCATTTTCACATACAGCACCAAAACCTATTATACCGATTTTTTTCATAAAAACCTTCTTTAATTTTAATTTTACAATTTTTTATATCTATTTTAAATATTATTTTTATATAATAAACTTAGGAGGATATATGGCACTCAATAATACAACTGTTAAGAGAACACATTTGAATGATGTGGAGAGAAAATATGGTGGAAAGATGGTTGATTTTCATGGTTGGGAGCTCCCTGTTCAATTTGAAGGTATAATAAAAGAACATTTAACTGTAAGAAACGGAGTTGGGCTTTTTGACGTAAGCCATATGGGACAGGTTTTTGTTGATGGCCCTGATGCAAGAAAATTTTTAGACTATGTAAATGCAAACAATGTTGCAAAACTTAAAAAGGGTGAAGGGGTCTATTCCCATCTCCCAAACGGAAGGGGTGGAATAGTTGATGATGTGATAAACTTCTGCCTTGATGAGGAAAGATTTCTTGTTATTGTAAATGCAACCACAACAGAAAAAGATTACAACTGGCTTTTGTCAAACTCTAAAGGTTTTAATGTTAAGATATCAAATAAATCAAGCGACTTTTCTATGATAGCAATACAAGGGCCAAAATCTGTTGAAGTGATGAAAAAGTTTGCTCCAGAGATACTACGCTATCCAAGGTTTGGGATAGTTGAAACAGATATTTATGGGAAGCATTCCTATATATCAAGAACAGGATACACCGGAGAGGATGGATTTGAGATAACAGCACCGAACGATATAATTGTAAGAATCTGGGAAGAGCTGATGAATCTCGGTAAAGAATATGATATAAAGCCATGCGGGCTTGGAGCAAGGGACAGTCTAAGGCTTGAGTCAGGATATCTGCTTTATGGATCAGATATAGATGATGAACACTCAAGCTATGAGGCAAACTATGGTTGGGTTGTCAAGCTAAAAAAGGGAAATTTTATAGGTAAAGAGCTTTATGAAAAAGAAAAGGCAGAAGGGATAAAAAGAAAACTTACAGGCATAGTTATGGAAAAGGGGATTTTAAGACCTGGATATAAAGTTTTTAAGGATGGAAAAGAAATAGGCGTCCTGACAAGTGCCACATACTCTCCATCATTGAATAAATCCATAGCTGAGGGATATATGCCACCAAACCTCAATATTGGTGATGAAGTCGAGGTTGAGATAAGGGATAAGAGATTACCAGCAAAGGTTTCAGAAGTCCCATTTTATAAGGGTGGTGTTTTCTTTTTTAAGTTAGAGAACTGATGTCTTGGTAATCAAATCATAGTATAATTTTATTGATAATTTATCAGTTTAACTTAGACATCACTGTTAATGTTTTTTCTGTTTGATAATCTGAGGATAGCATTTGTCTTTAAAACAGTATTCTATTCGTGAGTATCTGTTAAAGTATCCATATCTGTTGGAAAATCTTACAGAAAAAATCCCATAGTTCTCGCCGGGAAATACGCAGGTATTTTTTGATTTATTCTCACAGATCCAAAGTGGTCTGTATATCTGTCCTATATCAAAGACATCTTCAAGCTCTTCAACTGTCTCTTTATTAAAGCCCCAAACCCCTGTTATCATAATATAATCAATATTACTATGTCCGGTATAAAAGATAGCATTTATTATCTTATCGCTTTCTACAAAAGGATCTATAAGATAAACACTGTTATCTCTAAATGTTATATAACTATTTCTGTTCCACTTTGTAAAAATGATATCCTTCTCATCTATTTTATTATTCCAACCAGCTGAAAGCACTGCTCCTGTAAATATAAACATAACAAAAAATTTTGTATATACACTTTTGATATTGATAACAGGAAGATGAAGTATTAAAAGAATTGTTATAGCTGTGAACAGAAGAATCATCTCGTTAGGAAATGAAAAATAAATAACCGAATATTTAAAAGAAGCGAAAAAATATGAAAGCTTTATAAAAAGCTTTACCAGAATAGATATAACCAGATAAACTAATTTATTTATAAATTCAAATGGATTTATAATAAACCATATGCTTACAGCAACCATAATAATAAAAGACAATGGTATAAGAACAAGGTTTGAGATCACCGAGACCATTGAAATTTTATAAAACATTGTTATAAGCAGTGGAAGTATTGATATCTGTGCAAAGAATGTTACTGCTATTGTAAACAACACTGAGTTTAAAAAATCTATCAGTTTATGATATTTCTTAAACCTTTTTAGATTAAAAAAATTTGATATATTTATATGTTTAAAATAATTTGAACATCCTGTAATAATTCCATACACTGATAGAAACGACATCTCAAAACCCTTGTCATATATAAGAAATGGATTGAAGATTATTATTAAAAAACCACACAACACAAGTATCTGAAACATATCTGTATTTCGTTTCAGTGAGTAAGCCAAAAATCCAATAACAAGCATTATATATGCTCTTGTTATCGGGGGATCAAGTCCAACAAGTATGGCATAGACTGATGAAATGATGACAGCAATAAATTTTGCTCTCTTTGAATTTATCTTAATGGCTAAAAGAAAAAATATTATCATCCCGACGATATATGATATGTTAGATCCTGAGGCAACAAGAAGATGCATAGCACCAGAATCTATAATTGCTTTTCTTAAATCCTTTGATAGCTCCTGCTTCTCACCGAGAAAAATTCCACTCACAACTGAAAGATCATCACCCTTAAAATGTTCTTTAAAAAGATTTTTTATCCTTGCACGAACATTAGAAGCATATGAAAATGGAAAGGTTGCAGGCTTAACAAGTATTATATCGCTGATATCAAGCTCATAAAAAATATTTTTATACTTTAAATAATTCTTCCAGTCAAAGCTTCCGACAGGATTAAAGTTCTTTGGCTCCCTGTATGTTGCTTTGAAACATACACTATCATATATATCAAGTTCAGATCCTTTTTTTGTCCTCACAATAAATTTCTGATTATCAGATTTGAAATAGAAGAATGAATCCCTCTTTGTCTCAGCAGGATATGATAAAACCTTTCCACAAAATATACTACCATCAGGCTTTTTATCATTCAAAATAAATGGCGTTAAAAAGTATATAAGCAATACATAAAACACAAAGGATATAAAGAGAGGCCTTCTGTAACGGCTTAACATAATTCATCCAGAGAATTTAAAAATAAATAAGTATTATTCAGGATTCAATTAAAAATTGGCTAATGATAATATTTAATTAAGAACGAATCATTGTAAGTATCATCTTAAATCTCTTTCTGGCTTTAACAGAATGAGGTTTTCCAGCCGGCATTATTATAAGTTCACCAGAGGCAATCTTGTATTCTTTACCAGATATAGATATTATTCCCTCACCATCAATAACCTCTGCAACTGCATCAAAGGGAGCTTTATGCTCGCTTAAACTCTGCCCCTTATCAAAAGCAAACAATGTTATTGTTCCATTATTATTATCGATAAGAGTATAGCTTACTACAGAATTATCACTATAATTTACAAGGTTACACACCTTTAAAATCTTAGATTTTAAATTATTTCTTTTCATAAAACCTCCTATTTATCTAATGAAGTCCTTCCCCTTAAAGCATATGCCAGAGTGAACTCATCAATATAATCTATATCAGCACCAAGTGGAACACCAAATGCAATCCTTGATATCTTTGAAACAAAGTTTGAAATACTTTCTTTTATATAAATTGATGTAGCCTGTCCTTCAGTTGTAGTGTTCAATGCTATTATGACCTCTTTTATTCCCTCATCAATTATTCTCTTCTTTAAAAATTCCACTCTCTCATCAAACTCATTTTTATGAGGGTGCGGTAAAAGATATGAGCCAAGTATGTAATAAAGTCCATTGTAAGTTTTTGTCTTTTCTATTGCAATAAGATCAAATGGATTTTCAATCACACAAAGCAAACCTCTATCCCTTTTATCATCACTGCATATATCACAGATATCATCAGCTGTATAATTGAAACACTTTTTGCACTGCTTTACATTTGCTTTGGTATCAACTATAGCTTCTATGAGTTCATTTATCTCAATCGGATTTGACCTCATCACATACATAGCAAATCTTTCGGCTTGCTTTGGGCCAACGGATGGAAATCTCCTGAAAACCTCTATAAGTTTTTCCACAGTGTTCATTTTTCTCTTGTAAACTTAACAATATCAGAACCAAATATCTTTTTTATTTTATTATACTCAGGAAATGTCTCATCAAAATCTCTAAGATCCCTGAGCTTAAAACTGGATAGATCATCATTTTTCTCTACGACATCAGTATTTTTCAAAACCTCATTTTTTATTTTTTTTTTAATGCCGATCTCTATAGCGTATTTTTTTGATGAGTTATTAGAAAGATTTTTTTCTATGAGTGGCAAATTTTTTAATACTATACTGCTCTCAAACTCATTGTTAGCATTTATAATAATTTTATCATTATCAAGGCTTATATCTGATGAGAGGAGAACATTGTAAAGTGGGAAACTATCCTTAAGTATAGAGGTCAGAAGCTTATTCCATAAACCCTTAAAACTATCATCCCTTGTGTTCGGTTCAGCCTTATCAGAAGTTTTTTTTAACTGTCCTTGAAAATTATTCTCTTCATTAACATCCTTTGAATTAATTGAATCAATCCTTTTTATTATTGCATCAAGATCTACTGTTGTATCTATTACCGTATAAAGGAATGTCTCAGCCATAAGCGACAAGTTATCAGAATACTTTATTTCTTCTATTATTCTGTTTATCTTCCTTGATAGTTTAACAAATATAAACGGATTGAGATCAGGAATATTTTTTAATTCTTCAAGCCCATTCTTAGCAAGAAAACACCTTGAAAAATAATTTCGCAACTCCTTTAAAACAAGAACAGGATCTATCCCCTCATCATTTATTTTATTAAATATACTGTGGATCTCAGAGATATTTTTAGAAAGCAGTGCAGATGAAAGGTTATCTATGATCTCACTAGGTGGGTATCCCAATATCTCACTCACATTAGCAGGTGTTATTCTGTTCTGAGAAAATGAGGCTATCTTTTCAAGTATGCTAAGTGAGTCTCTCATAGCACCACCTGAAAAATTTACTATAAGCTCAAGAGCTCTACCCTCATATTTAATATTTTCTTTATCACATATCTCTTCAAGCCTTTTAAGCATTATTCTATCAGGTATCGGTTTAAATCTGAATGTTTGACACCTTGAAATTATTGTGAGAGGAACCTTGTTTATTTCTGTTGTTGCAAGTATAAAAACTGCATGATCAGGTGGTTCCTCTATGGTTTTAAGCAACGCATTAAAAGCATTGTTGGAAAGCATATGGACTTCATCAAGTATATATATCCTGTATTTATCCCTTGATGGTGATAAGTTAACATTATCAATGATAACATCCCTGATGTTCTGGACCTGAGTATAACTCGCAGCATCTATCTCAACAACATCTATTGAATTGCCTGCGGATATCTCCTTGCATGAAATACACTTATTGCACGGATCCTGCTTTACAGGTGAATGACAATTTAATGCCTTTGCAAGAATCCTTGCTGTTGATGTCTTTCCACAACCCCTTGGTCCATAAAAAAGATATGAGTGATATATCTTACCTGATTTTATTGAATTGCTCAATGTCTTTGATATAGTATCCTGACCAACCAGATCATCAAAGACCTTAGGCCTGTATTTTAATGCAATGCTTTCCATATGAAGGGTTCAATTTATTAAAACCTTAATGCTCCTGAAACGGATAAAAAGTTATATCGCTCACCACCTTCTTTATATGTCTCATAATTAACATTTGCACCAACCATATTCAGATCTATATAAGCACCAAGATTATAAACATTGAGTGTGTCATCAGTCTTAAAATTTATATGATTGTATGAGATGAAAGGAGTTACAATAGGAGTGCCGGGAATATCAAGTTTTAGGTTTAAATTGGACTCAGGGAAAGCAGGCATATAGCTTGACATACCATAGGGTCTTAAACTGGCTGATCCCTTCGTTTTTGCAAGCGAGGAATCATCATAAGTATAAAAGGTATAATTTGCTGAGAGATTTGTTATAAATATCTTTGCACCAGCAAAAACAGAGAAATCTATCTCTTTCAAATCATTATCAGTTTTAGTGTAATTATGAGCAGTTAGATTAACACTTGCCCCCAAATCAACCTGAGTTACCCCTTCACCACTTCTTTTAACAAAACCAGCATTAGGACCAGCCAGTCTTGTTCTTGAGTCTGATGTGGGATTGAGCGAGAATGTTATATCTCCACCAATTGAAAAACTCTTATAATCATTTGACTCAGGTGTTACACTTGCACCAACTCCAAGCGTATAAAGCCTTTTTTCAAAGCCAGCCCTTGCACCAAACATATTAACTCTATCAATATTATCTGCTTTCCATGAAGAATATGTTGGCTTTATCCACCAATTATCCTTACCAAATAACAAATAAACATCAGTACCGCTATAATCATTTTTCCCTGTAATATAATTAATACCACCATCAAATAAAGCAAATGATGGCGTAATAAACAGTCCAATCATACCCAACCCTAATATAAACAACTTCATTTTTTTCATACTACCTCCCATAAAAAATAACTGAAAAATGACCTATCTAATAAGTTTGCATTTCCCTATAATATAATTATCTTGTTGATTTAACAAGACCGTTTAAATCTTTTGCATCTGTGTTAAGCCAGTCAGAATACTTTTTTTCCTTTCTATTTCTCCAGCTTCCCTTATGATATACATATCCAGCAATCAGTGGAAGTGCAAGCGTTGCCTCGCTGTAAACCATCTGCTCAAAGCTTGTATCAACCTTTCCCCAGCTTGATGCCTCTTTTAGTGTGGAACTGCTTAAAGCACCATCCCTTACATCAGCAACAGTTATCTGCACAGCATACTTGTGCATCGGTAGATCGTATCCAAGAACATCAGTTGCAACAACCACATCTTGAGTAAAGTTCTTTGGCACTCCACCACTCACCATAAATATCCCAGTCTCTTTTGCTTTTATCTTAAGCTTCGTAAGCTCTAAAAAATCCTTTGCAGAATCCAGTGAAAGATGTTCCTCTGGATTTTTCCACTGATGCTCTATAAGTCCAAAACCTGCAGAGCAATCAGAAAAGGCAGGGACAAATATAGGAACTCTTTTTTTATATGCTGCAAGAACCACTGACTCTTTGTTTTTTGCATTCTTGACAAGATACCTTCCCATCTCTTCTATGAACTCCCTTGAAGAATATGGTCTTTTCTCCAATGAATCTGCAATCTTGTGCACGGTTTCATCACATATCCTCAGTTCATCCTCATCAATAAAAGTATCATATATCCTATCTATATGAAGATCTCTTAGCTCATTATCATTGATATTGTTCCACCATCCCTTGTAATGCTTAAAACCAAGTGCCTCAAAAAAATCCTGATCAACTATCAATGCCCCTGTTGATACTATGGCATCCACCATATTGTTCATAATCATATCATACACAACCTTTTTTAGCCCTGCTGAAAATATTGAACCAGCAAGTGTTAGTATAACTGAACAACTTTTATCCTTTATCATCATATCATATATTTTTGCAGCCCTTGAAAGCTCCCTTGCAGAAAATGCCATATCACCCATAGCATCAACCATAGCAACAACTCCATTATATTTTTTTATATCAATATGCTTTATCTCATCCTTTAAATAATCCGATTTTTTCATAACTCCTCCCAAAAATTCTATCAGTGGCGAGTGCTGTTTTATAATCTATGGCACAACTCACTCATCACTAATTATTAATATAAATTATATCATTTTTAATTATCAAGCATATAAAAACTATTTTATTTTTTTTGATACTTCTTCAGATAGTCTGAAAGCCACATCATTAATGTTGCTTATATCGGCAAGCATCTCAAACTGATGAACATCATTGTTTTTTACATCCAGTATAAAAAGGTTAAAATTAGTTTTTCCCTGATCTTTTTTCATCTGCCCCCATACAGCATAATCCGCATCAATATTTCTGGCAAGCTCTTTAACATCACTCAAATTCTTAGGAGCCCTTTTTAAATTGGAAAGATAGAGCGGATCAAGCCTTGTTATTAGAACATGTTTTTTATCAAGCAAACGCTGTTCAATAAGATCTGAGATCACACTGCCAGCGGCATTATCACTCCCATCAGATTGAAAATCGAAAACAACTGTTCTACTTTTTGACTCAGTTTCTTCGGCCATAAAATCCACAAAATTATTATTTATTTTGCTTTGATTTTTTTTCAATTCACCAAATCTCATGCTGAGGGCAATCTTGTGAGACATATCAACATTGGAATACGGAATAAATCCGTAGTCAAGATTAAAGCTTCCAAAATCTATACCAAAACCACCTGAGAACACCGAACCCCAGCCAAGATACTTTCTGTTGTTCAGATTTATACCACCTCTAAATCGAACCAATATGTCACCAAAAACTTTTTTATATTCTACACCAGCAGCAGGATAAGGGGTATTGTTAACAGGCATTTTTAAATCAAAAATACCTGAGAGGTTGTTTGAATAAACATATCTTACACCTGCTATAATTTCAAGTGGCAAAGGATAGCTTCGTCCATATATCTTTACAGGAACCCCAAAATTTCTCACGAGAAAGGAATAATAAGTCTTATTTCCTTTGAGTATAAAACCTACATCAGCTGCCAAGGTCTTTGCTGATTCAAAAACCATATTTGAATAAACATACTTAAGATTTACCCCAAATCTATTTTTTATCCCCTTTGAAAATGAATAATTTAGTATGTAATCATATGGTGAAAAAGAACCCTTTATAGTACCATTACTATCAACCTCTGTAAAATCACCATAATCAATATATGATATATAAAAACCATTGACAATATCATCATTTCTCTTCAGATAGCTTATATCAGATCTTCTTGCATCAGAGTTCAATGTTTGAAAATCAAAAAAGACTGAACTGCTGTTGCTGCCAGTCCCTGCTCCTGCCGGATTATAAAAAATACTGTCATGAGAATAAACTGTACTTCCTGCGCCCCCAAACGAAAAAAACTCAGGAGAAACAGGACTTTCAAGTATATTAAGAGCCGTGCTTCCACGAGCAGATGATGAAAAAGCACCTGGGGGAATTATTTCTCCGTATATATCACATACAGAAAAAAATAAAAAAAATAAGAAAAAGATTTTTTTAGACATTTATAGACATTTCATTCATCATCTTCAGTGTTTAGATCTTTGAGTTCATTTAGAATAAGGTTTAGTCGCTTCCTTATCATCTCTTTATCAATGTTATCGTAATCATCAACAATATCACTTATATATTTGTATATGTATTTGGGTGTATTTTTTATATTCTCCCCATTTTTCTTATTCAAAGAGGATTCTAAATCTTTAAGCGTTTTTTCAAAATTTAAAATTTTCTCTGACAGTTCGTTGTTATGTGACAGCTTATTTATCCTATCATCAAAATCTGAAACCTTTTTTTCCACATTGTTAAGGACATTGATGCTATTTGATTCCATATAGGAGATCTTCTTTTCAATCTCCTCAAGCGTATTGTTCAAATCAAGAAGTGTTTTTTTAAAATCTAAATCTTCTTTATCAGCCGCAGTCTCATCCTCAGAATCTAAATTTTCCTGAGACTCTTCATTTATGACCTGAACTTTCTCCGCAGTCTCCTCAACAGTGCTTAGCTTTTCTTGTGTAAAAACATTCATTACATCATCTGAATCACTTATTACTGACGGTTCTTCTGCCTTTTCCTCATCAAGAGCCTCATCATTAAACTCATCATATTCACTCTTTTGATCTTTATTGTTAGACCTTACAACAGCAGCAAATTTTGTTATAGAATTTATCAAGACAACTGCTGATGCAGAGAATAAAAAAACATAAAAATAGAAAAATATATCTTTCCATATATTGTAAGTCATATTTAAATTTTATTAATTATAACCCATTTAATCAAGCAAATTAATTTTATAAAGTTTTAAAATTATTAATTCTAATAAAATCAATTTCCAACAAGGTTAAATATCTCTTTAAAAAAAGGATCCGTATCAACTATATAATTAATTCCAAATGTCTCCCTGTTAACATCCACCTTTACGTAATAATCAGGAGTTATACCTTCAACATATCTGCCAGATGGCGGATAAAGCTTGGCAACAGTCAGATTGCACATTTTTTTACAATCGAGAGCAATCATCCTGACCACTTCCATCTGTCCAGCAGTTTTTTCACCAATGATCACAGCTCCATTGTTTTCTTTCAAGCTCAGTGCTACCGCCTCACCAAGAAAAGCAGTCCTTTTATCAACAAGGATTATAATCCTCAGCTCATTAAAAGACCCATCATCAGAAATAAATGTTTTGTTATAGACATCCTTTGATGATTTAATATAATAAGCAATGCTGCCATTTTTTACAAAACAACCAGCGACCTTAGCTGCCTCTTCGTAATTCCCAGCCATGAGACCTCTCATATCAATCACAACACTACCAACACCATTCTGAACAAAATTGTTCAAAATGTTTTTTAACTGTATATGAGAATTTTCTAAAAACCCAAGTATTCTAACATATCCTGTTTTTTCGTTTAAAACAAAACCCCATACAAAAGGGAAAAAGAGGATCTCCTTCTTAACCCTTAAATTTATATCACCCTCAGTTCCAAGAACATTTATAGATATGCTGTCGCTTGCTTCAAGAAGGTATTCAATATCATACTGGTTTTTTAAATTTATATCGCTGCCATTGATACTTTTCAACACACCAGTCCTAAGTCCTTTTTTCCAAGCAGAAGAATTATCAAAAACTTTTATAATTCTGTATCCAGAACTATCCTTTTTTATCAAAAAAGGATAAAAGAGCTTTCCCCTTTCCACACGATTGACTCTCTTTGCTCTGCTACCACCGATATTTACTATATTAAAATTTTTATCAACTGTTTTCAGGTTTTCAATACCATTTGCTGTCAAATGGTTAAGATCATCTTCACTTAAATTATAGTAGCTGTGATTAAGAAATACTTCAATAACCTTTTTATTGATATCATCTTTTTTTATGGAGCAGGAAAACAAAAAAATAGACACAAAGATAAGACCTATCACATATATATATGCTTTTTTATCAATCATTTTTTACCTTTTTAATTTTGCGCTGCTGGAACAAAATTTGCAAAGCCTTCATAACCTTCATCCCACTGCCACGTTGTATCAGCAGGGGCACAGGAACCCTGTCCGGGGTTTAATATACCTTGACCGGGGATACTGCAGAAAGAAATCTGATTTGTCTTTGGGTCAAATACTTGAAAAGCTCCATCAGGCAATCCTGTGCCATTAGGACCTGATTTATCATTTGCAACCTTAAGGAATATAAAGCCATTATTGTCCTTGTATACGGTATAGTCGCCGTAATCATCCTTGTTGCTGTAGAGCTGGCTCAGACCCAGATTCTCTACATACTGATCACTTTGATTGGGTTTATTTCTGTCTGTACCACTACCGGTTTCTCCACCGGCTGCTGACTGAATCGCCCCGCTTGCCATATCCTGAGCCATCTTCTCAGTGTTCTGCTTTTCATCCTTTGTTGCCTGATCATCCTTTGTTGCACCAGGCTCAGGAACGCTTGAAGGCTTGAGCGAGTTATATTTTGGATCTATCTCCTGATCCTTCAAATAAGCAGGTATTGAGTTTGGATCTATTTTATCAAGAGCTGTGTTTGCATTATCATTATACTTTATATTTTTATTCATACCACCAACGGACTCAAATGCCTTTGACGTCCATGCCCTTGCTGTATCATTAGAAACATCCTTAGCCCCGCTTAATGAAGCCACATAAGAGTTTTTTAAGGATTCACTTGCTGAAGCAGTTTTTTTGGACATAAGCTTGTTATACTTAGCTCTATTTTCCTCGTTAATCTCTACCTCAGTCTTGTTGTTATCATTAAATTTAGAAACACCATACTTGGAATTGGCTGATGAACCCGATTTTGAGATAGATGTGCTTGATCCACCACTGCCAGACATATTAACCGATGCCAATGATGCCCCTAACCTATCATTTGGTGAGAAAGGCTTACCTCCACCATTTTTAGATTTTGAATTTGAGCCACCAGATTTTGATGATGAGCCAATTGATGTATCTGTTGCTTCATCACCATAAAAATCTTCCGCAATATCAACAGCTGCCCTGTTAACTTTTTTTTCATCAAGGACTGACTCATCATTTGTCAATAAATACTTTATTCTTTTTATCAGTGAGAAACGTCCAGCCTTGCTAAAACTTGATTCAAGATTATTTATTCTACCACCTGCAAGCTTTGTTGCTTCCCTGCTGAGCAAAAAATATGAAGAAACCCCTGCCACAACGAAAAACAACAAAAGCAATAATATATTATATTTAAAAACCTTTTTAGTTAGAGAATCCTTTGGAACCGCTGCTTTTTTCTCATCCTTTTTCTCTTCTTCTTCATTCATAAAGCACCCTCACACTCTATAAATCCCAAACACAAAAACTTCCACTCTTAAAATACCATTTTTAGCATTCAAGAGGCTATAACTATGTTATAGCATAAATATATAAAAAGTCAACCCTTTTATTGCACAACAGTTAACAAAATCAACTAAGAGCCCCACATATTCAAATTGCTAAATCGCTATTCTATTACACTATTGGGAAATATGTAACAAGCAAAAGTGTTATAAAAAGTATTATCCATACAGGCATAACAGCTTTATAAACATCTTTTATCGGTTTTTCAAATCTCATTGATGAGAGAAACAGATTTATCCCAAAAGGTGGAGTCATATAACCCAACTCAAGGTTTACAAGAAATATTATTGCTAAATGTATCGGATCCACTCCGTAGCTGACAGCTATCGGAACTATTATTGGTATGACTATTATTATTGCAGAGAATATCTCGATCATATTTATCATAAGTATGACAATGTTTAATATCATCAAAAACACATACTTGCTCGATACATACTTTGAGAGGAGATCAAAAAGTCTCTGAGGAAGTTCTATGTCAACGATGTAGTTCGTAAAGGCAAGGGCGGTTGCAAGAACAATGAATATCGCACCAACTAAAAGCATTGTCTTTGTTATTATTTCACCTAAATCTTTTATTTTTATCTCTTTTTTTATGAAGCACTCCACAATAAATGCATAAAAGCATGTTATGCTTGATGCCTCAGATGCGGTTATAATCCCTGAGTATATTCCACCAACAACTATAAAAGGCAGCGGTATCTCCCAGCCTGCATCAGCTATTGAGCTTTTAAGCTTTTTCATATCAAACTTCTCAGTCTTAATCCCTTCCTTTGTAGAAACGATGTATGAATAGACATAAAGAAATATTATTATAACCACTCCATAAACAAGCGATTTTTTGAAAAGTATATTTAGATCAATCTTTGCAACAAGTGAGTAGAGAATTATTGGCAGTGATGGCGGGAATAAAAGTCCTAAACTTCCAGTTGTTGAAACTATCCCCAATGAAAATTTTTCCTTATAACCATATTTTACAAGCATTGGCATAAGCAATCCGCCAACAGCTATTATTGTAACCCCTGATGCACCGCTAAATGCTGTAAATATTGAGGCACATATAATTGCACCCAAAACAATTCCACCCCTCATCCAGCCAAAAAGCGCAGAAAAAAGGTTTAACAACCTATCCGGTGCTTTTGAGTATGCAATTATAAAACCTGCAAGCGAAAAAAGCGGTATTGCCATAAGCGAAGGCATGCTTCCAAGCCGCAGGAACTCTATTATTATTGATGTCAGTGATATCCCCTCACCGATGTAAAGCCATGCTGTAAGAATTATTATCACTGCAAAAACAGGCGTTGATAAAAGAAGCAGAATGAGTGCGACTGCAAATGCTGCTATCATTTATCTCCCTCGCCATTAAAAAGTGAGAAAAATGTATGACAGAACATATCAAAAAAAATCAGTGGAAGAAAAAATATCATATATTCAGAGGTGAAGTTTAATGATTTTATGCTTTCAAAAACCTCTTTTAAATCAAACTCAACAGGTATGAATTTTAATGAATAAATAAAAATGATGCCAACAGCAACGATGCTAACAACAACTGAAAATATATTTAAAAATTTATTTATCTGCTCTTTTTTGCTTAATCTCTGGAATATCTCTATCCTAAAATGTTGGACATAATAGCTTGCCATTGATGAACCAAAAAGCGCTGATATCATAACAAGGTATCTTAAAAAAGTATCAAGCGAGGATATCCCGGAATTAAAAAAAATTCTTAAAACAACCTGTGCAAAGGAAAGAAAAAGCATCGCAAGAACAGATGCTATGACTATATACTTCTCAAAAATGAGAATTAGATTATCAAATTTTTTTATTCTTTGCTTTAGCATCTCTGTATTCGCCAATCGCCTTTTCTATCTCATCTATAAGCTTGTTTCCATAGACTTGCTTTAAATCCTCTCTCGCTTTTTTAGCAAGTGCTTCAAATGCTTGAACATCATCAGGTTTTACAACCTTAAGCTTTGATTTTAAAAGTTTAAGCCCCTTTTTATTATCCTCTCTACCTATTTTATTAAGATTTGAAAAATGTTTTTTACTGAGATCCATAACAATCTTCTTGTTATCATCAGAAAGCTTATCAAACATAGACCTTGATATCAGAACCGCCCCGCTTCCGTAAGTTATTGGCATATCAAGTATATAACTCATCTTTGAGTGCCAGCCAAGCGGTATTATTGTTGCAGGGGTAGCATAAACAGTATCTATCATACCAGTCTGTATGGATGTCATAACATCGGATATTGAAAGTGGTATGGGCTTTGTGCCAAATGTCTCAAATGTTTTTAATGCTATCGGATCTCCCTCCCATACCCAGAGCTTTATATCCTTAAAATCAGCAGGCGAGCTTATCCTTTTCTTTGAAAGCACATAAACCTCTCCTATCTCGCTCCAGCCTAAAAGTATAAATCCATTGTCCTCAAAAATCTTTGAAAACTCATCATTAAACTTTGAATATACATAATCTATCTCATCAGTATTTTTAAAAAGAAATGGTGCATCAAGAACCCTCATCTCCTTTGCTATCTCGCCTATTCCAACTCCGGTAAAACCGCTTGCGTGAAGCTGTGCTGTTTTAATCTTTCTTATTATATCCTTCTCATCGCCCTGAACACCACCTGTATAAATCTTGAACTTCACTCCACCCTTTGTCTGAGTTTCAACATCCTTTGCAAACTCCCTTAAAACCTTAACCCAGCTTGTTCCCTCAGGAGCAAGTGTTGCAAACTTTATAATACTTGGTTTTGCAGCCTGAGCATTCAATCCCTTATAAGAAAAAAGTGAAATTATAAAAGCCGCCATCAATATTCTAAAATATTTCATTTTTCATCTCCTTTAATTTTGCTGTCTTCTCCTTTGCAACCTCATTAAAAAAGGCAATGCTCTCATCATCATTTTTATAGTTTAATATCTCATCTACTATTTTATCAAATAATGCCTCATCATCTGCTAACTGTGGATATATCCTTGCATATATATATCTGTTGATAAGAAGTTTTGATCCTGTGCCACTGACGGCCTCATCAAAATATTTTTTTGCCTTATCAATATCACCACCTATCATCTTTGGTTTACTAGCATATATTGAGCCAAGTATTGTGTAGAGTGATTTATAAAAATAGTTAGGGTTTATCTCAAAAAGCTTTTCTGACTGCGTTTCAACCTCTCCTAAATAATTAAGTGCAGCCAGATCATCCCTGTTCATATCTAAATACGAGCTCTTACAAAACGTGTTCCAAAAAAGTATATCGAAATCCGTTCCCTTTACATCCTTTTTCTCCATCAATTTTTTACTATTTATATAATCGTCGCTGTATCTTATCCCTCTTATATAAAAATCATTTCTGTTGTCCTTATCATCATCTAAAAAAGCAAACGCATATCCACAGAACCCCATCGCCATATTTTTCACAAGCTTTGGATCCTTATCTGTCTGATAGAGTATCTCCATAAGCTTGAGATTTGCTGGAAGCGATGCCTTTATATACTTGAGATTTGAATCAGAAAATATTTCAGGGGTCCCGTTATCTATTATCTCAGCTGTTTTTTTTACAGCTATATGGTTAACAGAACATGAGGCAAAAAAAAGTGTTATACTAATTACTGATATCGCTCTTTTCATCACTTATCTCCTTTATCCTTTTTTTGAGGAAATCAAAATCGCTCATATACTTCTCATAAAATTTTTTAGAGTCTGACTTTATCTTGAAGCTCCAGTTATGATTGCCTGTTGTGCCCGGTGTGTTTATCCTGTCATCACTTCCTATTATATCGCTGATATTTAATATTACCAGTGCAGAATTAGCTCTAAAAAGCTTATCGCTTACATCATCCTTTATATCATAATATCTCTTTGGAAGCCTTTCAATAGGACGATTGTATATCATCTCTAAAAATGATTTTTTTTCAATCCTGTCAATTATTCTCCACCACGTCTTCATAGGCTCTGTGTCATGGGTTGAAGTTGTTGCAAGCGAAAGCCTCTCATAATTCGATGGATCAATATACCTTCCATCCTTGCCCTTCTCCCATCTCATAATTTTATATCCACATACTTCAACTTCTTTTAAAACCTTCCTGACATAATCAGGTATAACCCCCAGGTCCTCAGCTATTGCAAGCATCTTTGTTGACGAAGTAACCGTTTTCAAAAATAGCCTTCCCCTTTCCTCCTGCTGATAAGGATCGAGTATATCGAAATCAGGCTTTTTTGTTTTGTCCTTCGGTATAACCCAAGTTCTGAAAAAACCAACCATATGATCTATCCTAAATATGTCATAAAGCTCCTCAAACTTTCTTAGCTTGAGCCTCCACCACTCAAAATTGTTCTGCATCTGAACCTGCCAGTTTGGAGCAGGTATCCCCCACCTCTGCCCCTCATCGCTAAAAGCATCAGGTGGAGCACCTGACTCTAAATCGAGACTGAAATCAAACTGCCTTGACCAAACATCAGCACTCTCCTGATTGACCATAAAAGGAAGATCGCCCAAAAGCAGTATGCCGAGTGAATTCAACTTTTCCTTTGCACTTATTGACTGCTTCTCAATCTCCCACTGAAGATAATTAAAAAAATCTATCTCAAAAGAATTTGTTCTTATAAACTCCTCTATTTTTTGGCTGCGAGGATTTTTAAATTCCTCATCCCACTCTGTCCAGCTTTTCCAATTATAAACATCCTTCAATCTTCTAAAAACTGAATAGTCTTTGAGCCAGTAATCGTTTCTATTTTTATAATCATCAAAACTCTTTTTTTCAATTGTATCAGATGTCAAAAACTTATCATAAAAATACTTATACTGCTCCCATAAAACCTCAAACTTTATCCTTTTTATACCAGCATAATCTATAAATTCTTTTTTCTTTATCTCCTTTATTCTTTCCTTAAACTCCCTTGAATTAATCTTCTTATTAACCTCTGGTGAAAGATTATCAATATCAGCAATAGATATATAAATTGGATCTATTGCAAAGGCAGTTATTGCAGTATAGGGACAGTTTGACTGTGGCTCCATCTCATTCAACGGAAGTATTTGAATTATATCAAGCCCAATATCCTTTACAAAGCTTGCCCACTCAACAATTGAATTGAAATCACCGCAGCCCCAGTCATTTTTGCTGCTCATAGAAAAAAGTGGGAGAAGAACTCCGTAGTGTTTAGAATTCAATAGTTTATGCATATTCGCTCCAGATTTAAAACAGTAACAAAAATCATTTTACAAATCGAAAAAACTTTATTTCTCACTCTAAACCTATTATATAAAATTAATAAACCAATATTTTTTAATCATCGAGATGTAATCATCAGGATGTAAACGGATAATCATCTGATAAAAATGGATCGGTTATGATTATCGATTACCAAATTTTATTGGACCAGAGATTATCTAAAAAATCATAAACTGGCATTATTTCAACATCATTTATTTTTCTTTCCCTTTCATCAAGAGAAACAATAATTTTTCT
>JAAYVG010000003.1 GCA_012517285.1 Elusimicrobiota bacterium | reverse complement strand
TCTATTTGAGCAATAAAGCAATGATTTTCGTTATGAGGCGAGGAAGGACGAGCGAGCATACTACAAAGTAGTCTGTAAGCGAGTTCTGACGAAGCCGTAGTAGAAAAGCGTTGTCTTTATTGCCAAAAGAAAGATAAAAAAGTGCAAGGTTTTTGCAACATTACCTTAAAAATCGTGCAGTTTTAAAACAATAATCTACTCTAATCAAGACAATTGTTCATTAGAAAAATTATCTTTCGTTAGACTTTTTCAGTGAACCCTGTTATGTAAAGTGTCAAGCTTTATTTAATTATTCATAAAAAATAATCATCATAAAGTTGTGGAGACTGCGTGGTAACTCCGTAAGAAATTATCCAAACGAAGTGTCAGTTTCCATCACGAACAGCAGTATCCACAACTTTTATTTAAATAATCTCCTCTTGTTCTTTGACAACAAAATCTTTGGAAACGAAAACTTTCTGTTATGCGTGGCTTCCTCTTTAAGGAACTCACTTTTTGATTTTTCCGTATGTTCCTTTGAGTCTCTTCCTAATTAACGAAACCTTTTTCTTTGTTCACTACGAGTCGTCTCAAAAGGAAATCGTCTCCAATCCAAAAATTTATTTGTCAATGAACATTATAATTCCTTTCTTCCTTTAAAACACAATAAATCCTATGAGTAAGTTTTCTGGCAACAGCTGTTATCGCTATCCTACTGCCTACCTTAGGATTGTTTCGGCTTCTTATACGATGATAAAATTGTTCAAGCTCTTTGTCTTTGCGTATGGCTATCCATGATGATTCTATAAGAAGGCTTCTTAATATACCGTTACCCATATGTGTTATTGAACCTCTATTAATACTATCACCTGTGGAATCTTCTTTCGGCACAAGCCCAAAAAATGAGCCAATCTCTCGTGGATTATTAAGATTTCGAGGATCGCCAATTCTACCTAATATACTCGATGCCGTCTTAAATCCTATCCCAGGAATACTCTCTAAATATCGGCGATAGTTATTTAATGTTTTATGCTCTTTGAAAAATTTCTTAAGATTGTTTAGAATGTTTAAAGTCTGTACCCTTGCATATTCTAAATCTACAAGTAGCATATTAAGTCTTGTCCTAACACCATATGAACACTCCAAATCGCTAATCTGTTTTATATAACGATTAGACCAATGCTTATCTGCGTCTATAAGTTGTGTATTAAGATTTGTATGTAAAAGCAGAGATTTGATCCTTTGTTTTGCTATCCTTTGCATCTTTGCATAATTTTCACGGCTCTCTACAAGATATCTAAGATCTCTATAAGGACCTTCAGGAACTCTTATAGCTTTAATGTTACCAGATTTGAGTTCTTGGGCAAGTTTAACAGAATCTATCCGATTAGTCTTTACTTTTTGATTTGGCGCTTTCGGTATTGAAAGCGGAGAAACTATTAAACAAGGCTGGTTCTTCTTTCTCATGTAATCATATAAATGGTAACCTGTAGGTCCAGCTTCATAAACACAGATTACCTTCTTATCTGGATAATTATTCCTTATGTAATTGTAAAGATGTTTTGGCTCTGATGGCATTTTCTTGCTCCAGCTGTTATTCTCCCTATCCTTAAAAGTAACTGCGAAACTTTTTGTATCTACATCTATACCAGCATATATCTCATAGTCTGTACTATTATAACTTGATATTTTTTGTGCCATGCTTTCCTCCTCAATAGTCTCTTTCCAAAAATATTTTACACTATTCTCGGGAAAAGCTTAACACTTTATCATATCATTCTAACTAACCAGATAACTAAATGATTGAATAACTAATTTGGTTCTTTGGATAACTTTATAAATTTTAGTATACTTTTAAAAGAGCTATTATAATTTAGTGAAAATCTTTATAAAGAATGTAAGAAGATAAATATTTATAAGCCATTTTTTACACTAATTCAGTAAATGCTTTTAATATTAAAAGTTTAGATAAATAAATGATCAGCTAATTATAAGTTTATATTCTGATCTTAAACAAATGAGATGGCTAAATGAATAAAAAACTTATACATCTTTTCGAGGAGGTAGGATGAAGTTTCCTGATTATAAGGATAATTTTATTGTTCCATCAGTTCTTTCAGCAGATTTTTCTTGCTTAAAAAAAGAGATTAAAAAGGTTGAAAAATATTCTGGATGGATTCAGCTGGATGTGATGGATGGGCATTTTGTGGATAATTTAAGCTTTGGACCGCATGTAGCAAAATGTCTTAAAAATGTTACAGAGTTGCCGCTTGATGTCCATCTTATGGTGGAGGAGCCTGTTAAATTTGTTAAGCCGTTCATTGATTCGGGAGCAGGTGTTATAACATCACATTTTGAATCAAATGATTTTCTTAAAGCTATCAAGATGGTAAAGGATGCAGGGATAAAAGCTGGTATAGCTATAAAGCCACGAACCCCTGCAAAAAAAATCCTCAAATATATTCCTCTTGTGGATCTGATACTTGTTATGACTGTTGAGCCTGGGTTTGGCGGACAGTCATTTATGTACGACATGCTTGATAAAATAAAGGAGATAAGGGATTATCTTACTATTAATAAGCTTAATAAATATCTTCAGGTTGATGGCGGGATAAATGAGAACACATTGATATATGCTTTAAATTCTGGAGCAAATTCATTTGTTATGGGAAGTGCTCTGTTTTCTAAGAACAATCCGTCATTTATCAAGAGAATCGCTAAATCAATAAAATAATTTTTTTGAGTATCTGATAAAGATTAAATTTATTTTTTATTCCATCATCCGTGTTCTACAAAACTCCATATCACTTTGAGGTATTCACCCTCAGGGTAATTTATCATAAAGGGATGATCTGATGAAGCTCCTGTTTTCTTAAACACCTTCACAACCTTTTTTGATATGGAGGCTGCCTTTCTTAAAGCATTTACAAAATCATCCATAGAAAGCAAACCACTGCATGAGCAGCTTACAAAAAGTCCACCATCCTTTACAAGCCTTAAAGCTAATTTGTTCAGATCAATATACTTTATCACTCCTTCTTCCATAGCTTCCCTTGAGGTTATTAACTTGTTTGGATCAAGTATCACAATATCATACTCTTTTTTGTTTTCTATAAGCTGTCTCATATATATAAATGCATCAGAGTTAACGGCATTTACCCTTACTCCATTGAGGTTTGCATTTCTTTTCAGCTGTGATATCGCATACTCATCAAGGTCCACTGATGTGACCTCTGATGCCCCGTATTTTTTTGCATATATACCAAATCCACCGGTGTAGGAGAAAAGATCAAGAACGCTTTTGTCCTTAACAAAGTTTGTGAGATACTGTCTATTTTCTCGCTGATCACAAAAAAATCCACTTTTATAACCACTGCCTATCTTTATCTCAAATACAACGCCATTTTCTTTTATCTTTACCTTTTCATTTAGCTCCTTCTCATTTAGCTTAAATCCTTCCATAGTCTCTGTGTAATCACTTGCTGAAAAATAAACATTTATTCCATTGAATATATCCTTGAGTATTTTTTCAATCTCATCCTTTATAAGGTAATATCCGTAGGAATAAAGTTCAACAACAGCCCAATTATCAAATATATCAATTGTTATTCCATTCATTGAGTCTCCCCAGTCATGAACAAGCCTGTAAGCATTGGTCTCATCAGATGGGAGTTCTAATTTTTTTCTTAGCTTTGATGCAGATATAAGTTTTTTCTTTAAATAATCTTCAATAGAAAAATTCTCAGAGTGTTCCCTTGTTATAATTCTTAGTATGATTGAACTCTTGGGATTGTATATCGCATATCCGAAGAACTCACCAGTTTTGTTGTTAACCTCAACAATCTCTCCTCTTTTAATTCCATCAGGGATATCGCCAATCATTCTTTTAAATATTAATGGTCCTTTAGGTGGGTAAATAAATTTTATTTTTTTCATATGCTCTTCTTAAAATTAGATTGATAACTTTTTCTTTCAATTGCAAGGTTTAATATTTTTTTAACCTGCTCTTTGATAGCTATGCCTTTTTTTTCAAAAAGCTTTGGGAAAAGGCTGTGAGAGGTAAAGCCTGGTATTGTGTTTATTTCACAAAAATATATTTTATTATCTTTGGGATCCATAAGGAAATCAGCCCTCGCAAAACCATAGCATCCAAGGGCTTTAAATATTTTTTTTGCTGATAACTGGATTTTTTCTGCTGTTTTTAAATTTATCTCCGCAGGTATAAGGAGCTCCATACCATTTTCATCAGTATATTTTGCATTGTAATCATAAAACTCATGCTTGCCCTTAACACGTATCTCTCCACAGGGGGATGCATCTGGGCTTTCGTTGTTTCCAAGCAGACCACATACTATTTCTCTTGCAGAATCAACCCCTTTTTCTATCATAATTTTATCCTCATACATAAAGGCATTCTCTATAGATGGAGTTAATTCAGATATGCTTTTTACCTTTCTAACACCAACTGATGAGCCAAGAGAGTTTGGCTTTACAAAGAGTGGCATCTTCATTCTTTTTGCAGCTGATATTATACTGTCCCTATCCCTTTTAAAATCATTTATAGAAACAGTTATATCATCAAGAACACTTATACCTTCTCTTTCTGCTATCGTTTTTGAGAGTTTTTTGTTCATAGTTATCGCTGATGATAGAAGATCACATCCTGTGTATGCTATGTCCGCGGTTTCAAAAAATCCCTGAAGCTTTCCATCCTCACCAGTGTTGCCGTGAATCATAGAAAATGCTACATCTATTTTGATTTTTTTATTTTTATAAATGAATTCATTTGAGGTAAAATCATATCTTATACCAGAAATTATCTTAATATTATCAAGATTATCATTGCTCAAATGCCATCCTCCATTTTTATCAACAAATATTGGAAAAATATTTATATTTTTCATTTCCTTCAGTGTGGTTATTATGTTTTTTGCTGATTGTATTGAAACCTCGTGTTCAACCGATTTCCCACCAAAGAATACTGCTATGTTCATCTATCCTCCTATCAAAACAGAAATCAGAAGAATAAAAAAAATCACTCTTTATCTGAGTTCTGATCACTGCATCACTGTTCCACCACCTATAACCCTATCATCATCATAAAACACACAGGACTGTCCTGGAGTTATAGCAAACTGGTTATCATTAAAAGTAAATTTTAGATGTTCAGAATCAAGTTCTTCAAGAGTTCCTTCTGCTGGCTTGTGTCTGTATCTTATCTGTGCATAAAATTTACCACTTTTCTTTTTCTTGTCTGAAAGCCAGTTTATATCCTTTAAAATCATTTCTTTTGAAAGAGATTCATCAAGTCTTGATACTGTAATAGTATTGGTCTTTATATCAATATTTTTGACATAAAGCCTTTCATCCGATGATACACCTAATTTTTTTCTCTGGCCGAGAGTAAAATTATATGCGCCATTATGTCTACCAATGATATTGCCATTTGTATCTCTTATATATCCGGGTTTGTCAGTTGCGTAACCATTTTTTTTCAGCCAGATTTTATAATTTCCTTCTGGTATAAAACAAATATCCTTGCTTTCCTTGCTTATGTCAAGTGGAAGTCCATTATCCTTTGCTATTTTTTTTACATCACTCTTAAGCATATTACCAACAGGAAATATTATATGCTTTAAATATTCTTTTTTTATCGGATATAAAAAATAACTCTGGTCCTTGCTGTTGTCAGTGCCTCTTAGAAGTGACAGTTCTCCATCTCTTTTCTCTATCCTTGCATAATGGCCTGTTGCAATATAATCAGCTCCTAATGCCTTAGCTATTTTTAGCAGATAATCAAACTTTATTGATCTGTTGCAATAAACACAGGGGTTAGGAGTGTTCCCACTCAGATACTCATTAACAAATATTTCTATAACATTTCTTTTAAATATTTTAACAGCATTCTTAACATAGTATCTTATCCCTATATGTTCACATATTTCTTTAAACTTCCGAGTTGACTCATCTCCTCCACAACATTTGATACCATTGTTATCAAACATTTTTAGTGTTATTCCTGTAACATCAAATCCATTGTTTTTTAACAAAAGAGCAGTTACACTTGAATCTATCCCTCCGCTCATAGCAACAACAACTTTCTTCATAATTATATTTTATATAATATTTACTTCTGACTTAATCAAAAGTAACCTACGAGGTTACTTTTGGTTCTCCTTCCTAAACAACTGCCTTGCCCCTTCTTCCCAAACCACCAGATAACTAAATGACCAAATAACTAACTTATCCGTTTACATCCTGATGAATCTGTTTACATCTTGATGATTAAATAACCAAACAACTAATCTGTTACTCTCATTGGTAAATCTCACATTATTTACGAATGACCCAAAATTAATAACAGATTTTGTTATCTGTCCTTTGTGATAAGATTATAAAACTTTTTACAGCCTATGGTCTTAATTCCTATCTCTTTTATATAACTGCATAGCTCTCTATCATCTGATATCACACGACATCTCTGATGATCGTAATCATAAAACTTTGCTTGTTCAATAATTCTATTGTCAGCATCATCAGGATCAGCAAAGATTATTCTTATATTAGCATTTGTCGCGATCTTTGACCTAAAGCTTCCATCAAGTATTACAAGAAATTCTGACTCACTAAACAAATCAGAAACATAATTTAACCATTCGTAAAAATCCCTTTCCATTTTTTCACGATTTCCAAAGAAATCATTGAAGACAGAGTAATAAAAATTCATCCCATCTATGATATAAGTAGTTTTTTTAAAAGAAATTCTATTCATATGTAAAGTAAAAATCAAACATATCTGTAAATGAGTTTCATCATCACATATAAAATTATATAAAATATTTTTAGATGTATATTTAAGTGGTTTTTTGTTAAAGGTGTTGTTGTATGGTTTCTTGGTTTTTATTGATGTTTTAAGGGAGGAAACTATGAAAAAGATATTATTATCAATTCTGTTCATAATGCCATCATTTGCTTATGGAAACGTTTTGATTGATATTCAGCAGGAGCTTAACAGGATAGCTCGTAGTTCACAGGAGAGTGTAGTAAACGTTTCTATTGTTAGGGAGGAAACAGCAGCTGTTATAGAGCCAGAATTTTTTTTTGGTTATATAGTTCCTTCTGAAAAAATATATAAGTATGAAACAGGAGGAATAGGTTCTGGTTTTATAGTTGATGAAAGAGGATATGTCTTAACAAATTATCATGTCATAGAAGGTGCAAGTAAGATTAAAGTGGAGATGACGGATAAAAATGGCGAAAAAAAAGAGTTTGATGCTGATATTGCAGGTGGTGATGAAAACCTTGATATAGCTGTTATAAAGATAAAAAGCAATGATAAGTTTCCTTATTTAGTTCTTGCTGATACTGATACCAGCGTAGGTGACTTCGTTATTGCTGTTGGATATCCTTTTGGTTTTAAACAGACCTTTACAACTGGCATAGTATCATCAACAAAGGTAAATCTTAAGATTGAGGGTAGAATATACAACTCATTGATACAGACCAATGCTGCTATAAATAAGGGGAACTCAGGTGGTCCTCTCCTCAACATAAATGGCAATGTAATAGGCATGAACAGCGCTATATATTCACCAAATGGGGCCTTCGCCGGGCTTGGTTTTGCAATACCATCATGGCAGATTAAGAGGGTTATTGATGAAGTGATATATAATAAAAAACCTGCAAGGGCATGGCTTGGTGTTTATCTATTACCGACTGATAAGATCATAAGAAGCAAGCTTTATGCTGATGTAGCCAATGGTGGAATAATAAACAAAGTTGAGAACAATTCACCAGCAGAAAGAGCTGGGCTTAAAAGGGGGGATATCATAGTTTCTATGGATGGTGATGATATAGAAACTAATGATGACCTCATATCTAAGATATATCTTAAAAATCCTGGTGATGAGATAAGGCTTGTGTATATAAGGCAGGGTAAGAAAAATGAGGTTAGATTAAAACTTGAAAAGAAACCGGATGATTATGCGACAAAGCTTTTAGATAAAAATGTTAATACTGCGACATCCAGTGACAGCTATACATGGAAGGGAATTACAGTAAAGCAGAACAATAACAGTGTCTATGTATTAAAAATAGATCCTAATTCACCGTTTAGAGTTTATTTAAGGGAGGGTGATATAATAAAATCTATTAATAATATTACTGTTGATTCACTTAATAAGGCAAAGGATCTGCTAAAAGATGTTAAACTTTCTGAAGGAATATTATTTGATATAGAAAGAAATGGCGAGAAGATGTATATAAGTATGGTGTCAAAAGAATAATGAATATTGACATGTCAAGCCTTGACAAATATAATTGCATCTGCTAAAATAGATGTAGCGATCTAAGGCAGGAAGGAGATGAGTGACAGAGTGAGAGCGGGTATGAGGAGAGGTTTAAGGTGAGTGCAAGTGTTAGCGGTGAGTGTTAAGAAGGGAGTGTGAAAAGTTTTGGAGGAGAGGGAATAGGTGATAGCTTTTCACACTCCCTTTTCTTTTTTACAAAAAATGATTTAATGGTCCGTTTCCACTTCCTATGTTCAGTGAGTTTTTTATAGCCCTATTCGTATATCTGATAGCTATATCCACGGCTTTTTCAGCAGTATATCCCTTTGAAAGGTTTGCAGAGATTGCAGCACTCAATGTACATCCTGTTCCATGTGTGTTTTTCGTATTTATTCTTTTGTGTCTGAATATCTTTGTCTTTCCACTGTGATAAAGGATGTCATTTGATTTATCTGAATTAGCGTGTCCGCCCTTTATTAACACATATTTAACACCCATATAGCTTATGCTTCTTGCGGCGTTTGTGGCATCCTCATAATTTTTTATTTGTAATCCTGTAATAAACTCTGCCTCAGTTATGTTTGGAGTCAAAACATCCGTAATAGGAAAAAGCTCTGATATCATGGTTTTTATAACTTTTTTTGATGTGAGTTCATTACCATGCTTTGAAATCATCACAGGGTCTATGACAATATTTTTTAATTTATACTTTTCATAGGCATTTTTTATAGAACCAACCATATAATCACATGGTAGCATTGAAACCTTTAGTGAAGTTGGTTTTATATCATTTAAGACAGTAAACAGTTCTTCATCAAAAAGTTTTTTTTCTACAGCTTTGACTCTTTTTATTTCAAATGTGTTTTGAGCTGTTATAGCTGTTATAACTCCCATACCATAAACCTTAAAATATGAAAATGTTTTTATATCAGCAATTATCCCAGCACCACCTGATGGATCAAGCCCTGCTATTGAAAGGACAACCGGTATCTTCATACCTTTTCAAGTGCCTTTCCAGTATTTTTTATTGCACAGAAACTATTGCCACACATAGAGCAGTAATCACCCTTAGAGTTGTTGAGTTCACAGAATCTTTTTGATGCATACTCAGGGTCTATTGAAAGTTTTATCTGTTCATTCCATTTAAATTTTTTTCTAAAAGATGATAGCTTATTGTCCCTATCTATCTCATCCTTAAACCCCTTTGCTATATTGACTGAGTGTTTAACAAGATTAAATGTTACACACTCAAGCCTTATATCATCTATGGTTGGCAATCCTATGTGCTCACTTGGTCCTACTGCACATATCAAAGACACTCCCAAATATCCTGCGACAGCTCCACCTATTGCTCCATTTATATGATCATATCCCATAGCTATATCTGTAATAAGTGGACCCAAAAAATAAAGAGGGGCATTTGATGTATATTTTTTTGCGAGATCAACATTTCTCTTTATCTGATTGATTGGAATGTGTCCTGGACCCTCTATCATTGTATGAACCCCATGTTTTCTTGAGTATGAATTCAGTTCACCTATTGTTTTAAGTTCTGATATCTGTGCTTTATCTGTTGCATCATAAATTGAGCCGGGTCTTAGTCCATCTCCTATGCTTATTACAACATCATATTTTTTTAAAACATTGATTATGTCATCAAAGTACTCATAAAATGGATTTTCTCTGTTATTCTCAATCATATATCTAAGTATCAACGAACCACCGCGTGAGACAACCCCAGTCAATCTTTTTTTTATATATGGGATGCTTTTTCTTAAAAGTCCACTGTGAATGGTCATAAAATCAACACCCTCTTCACACTGCTTTTCTATGGTATCAAGTATTAAGTTTTTGCTCAGCTTTTTTATATCCTCTTCATCATTTATCATAGTATATACTGGAACTGTTCCAAATGGAATAGAAGAACTTTTCAGAAGTCTTTGCCTTGTCTCTTCGCAGCTCTTTCCAACAGAAAGATCCATAACAGTATCTGCACCGTTAGAAATAGCTATATCAAGTTTTTTTAACTCTTCTGAAATCCCTGATTTTACAGGACTTATTCCCAGATTAAGATTGTACTTACACTTAAATTTTTCACCAACTATGACTGGATTTATTTTCCTTTTTTTGTTTTTTAATATTGTTGCTCTTCCTGAGTCTATTTCTTTTTTAATAAAAGATGTGTCAAAACATTCAGTTTTTGATATTTGTTTTAAATTCCTTTCTGTTAATTCCATATTTTCCTCCATCGCTTCGGAGGAAAACAATTTTCTTTTTATTTTTGATATGAATATCTTTAATATTAGTCTTAATCATAACTCTGCTTCCCTCCGACGGTATTATCCGTATCAGGTTCAAAGGGTTTGAGAGAGACTCTCATCTCAGCCGTCTATGACAGCACCCCTTCAATAAAATTATACATAATTTGTCTTGGTTATAATTGTTTATGATAAAATTAAATTATAAAATTATATTGTGGATATAAATATATGGAGGAGTCTTATGCACTCAGAATTTTTATTAACAGATGGTGAGCTTTATAATGAAACTGATAAATGCCTTTACTGCAGGGAAAAGCCTTGTGAGCAAGCGTGTCCCGTCAACTGCTCACCGAGGGATTTCATAATGGCCTTCAGATCAAATTATGACTGTGATTTTAAAACATCAGCAAAAATAATATTGGGTTCAAATCCGCTTGGTGGAGTATGTGGTGCGGTATGTCCTGACTGGTTATGTATGAAAGCATGTTCAAAAAGACTCCTTGATAATCCCATAAACATTCCAGCTGTTCAAGCCACAATAATAGAAAAAGCTAAAGAGATGAAACTTATGCCAGAGTTTAACAAACAAAAACCAAATGGTAGAAGGGTTGCTGTGATAGGTTCTGGTCCTGCAGGGCTTGGCGCGGCCTCAGCACTTGCTCAGTTGGGATATTCTGTTGATATATTTGAAAAAGAAAAACTTACAGGCGGAGCTCTCAGACTCATACCTGATGAAAGACTTGATAAAAAGATTGTTGATAGCGATATAAATTTCATCAAGAATTTAGGAGATATAAAGATATATACATCAAAGGAAATAAAAGAGCCGGAAAAATTGCTTTCTAAGTATGACTCTGTTATAGTTGCTGCTGGGGTTTATTCTCAGATAAAATTAGGAATAGAAAATGAGGATTATGGAGTTCGCGGACTTGAATTTTTAAAGAACTTTAAAAAATATAATCTCAAAGGAAAAAATGTTGCAATCTCAGGTGGTGGTGCTGTCGCATCAGACTGTGCCACAGTAGCATTAAGATTGGGAGCAGCTTCCGTTGAGATTTTTACAAGGAAAAATATAGGTGATATTCAGCTTCCTCAAAAAGAATTGTCTGACACCATAGGAAGAAGTGTTAACATAAATGGAAGAATGAAAATAAAAAGGATTCTTGTTAAAAACAAAAAAATAGTAGGAGTATCATTTGTTAAGCTTGATATAGATGGGAATGAAATAGAGAATTCTGAACAGCTAAGGAATGATATTGACTTTGTTATACTTGCCATAAAAAATGTTGGGACAATAGAAAAAAAGAATATCAAAGGTCTTTTTTACTGCGGCGATTTAAAGAACGGGGCTTCAACAGTCGTTGAAAGTGTTGCAAGTGGTAAGAACACTGCAGTTATGGTTGATTCATATCTGAACAACAAAAAAATAATAATAGAAAATGATAGGAAAAACAGAACAGTTCTCAAAGGAAGGAATATGCTTCCTGTGAACTTAAAAACTGATTTTTTTGGTTACCAGATGAAATCACCATTTATGATATCAGCATCTCCACACTCCGATGGTTTTGAACAGGTCAAAACTGCATACGAAAACGGCTGGCCAGGGGTGATAATGAAAACTGCGTTTGATAACCTTCCTATCCACATACCATCAGAGTATATGTTTTTGTTTGATAAGTTTACATACGGTAACTGTGATAATGTGTCAGCCCATCCGCTTGACAGAGTTTGTGGTGAGGTAGAAAAACTTGTCAAACTTTATCCAGACAGACTCACAGGTGCTTCAACGGGTGGACCTGTCACAGGTGATGATGATAATGATAAGTCAGTATGGCAGTCAAATACAAAGAAACTTGATAACGCAGGTGCTATGATTGTTGAGTACAGCCTGTCCTGCCCTCAGGGTGGAGATGGCACAAAGGGTGATATAGTTTCACAAGACCCTGAGCTTTCAGCAAAGATAGTTGACTGGGTTATGGAGGTATCAGAACCGAAGATACCAAAACTATTCAAGCTTACAGGGGCTGTTACATCAATATATCAGGTTGTATATGCTATCAAAAAGGTTCTTGATAAATATCCTCACAAAAAGGCTGGCATAACACTCGCAAACTCCTTTCCTGCACTTGGACTTAGAAAATCAGAAAAAAAACTTTGGGACGAAGGAGTCGTCGTTGGTTTGAGTGGTAGTGGAGTTGCTCCTATAAGCTATCTCACTGTTGCAAAGGCAGTTAAGTTAGGAGTTCCGATATCAGCAAATGGTGGTGCTATGGACTGGAGGATGGCTGCAAACTTTCTTGCTATGGGAGCAAAAAATGTTCAGTTTTGTACACTACTTATGAAATATGGATATGACATAATAAATCATTTGGAGTGGGGGCTTTCAAATATGTTGGCTGAAAAGGGATTTAAATCAGTGAGTGAGTTTACTGGTATTATGCTGCCTGAGATAATAACACCATTTGATAAACTAACAGCTGTAAAAAAAATACCAACTGTAAAAAAAGAGCTTTGCATTCACTGTGGTAACTGTACAAATTGTGGCTATTTATCTGTAAAACTGGATGGTGATAAAATCCCTGTGTTTGATGAAAAAAAGTGTGTTGGATGTTCAATATGTGTAAAAAAATGTCCATCCGCAGCACTCTATATGAAGAAAAGAAAACGAAATAGTGATCAGTGATCAGCAAAAATAGTGGTCAGTGGTTAGTGGACAGTGCTTGCCGTAGGAAACACGATCCCGAACCGTGTCACGGTTCGGAGGATAGCGTAGGATAGGAAAGGCAATCCCGATAAGAAGGGAGCAAATAGTGGTCAGTGATAAGTGAACAGCAAAACAGTGATCAGTGGTTAGTGGTTAGTGATCAGCAAAACCAAAATGCGAAATACTGGACAGTTCTTTATCTGACTTCTGATCTCTGTTTTCTGATATCTGTTTTAAAGGAGTATTTATGAAATCAATAATGATAAAAAATGGATATGTCTTTACTGCTGATGAAAATAGAAAAGAGATTAAGGATTGTGATATATATATAGAAGGACCAGAGATAAAGAAAGTTGAAAAAAATATTAATGACAAGGCTGATTATGTCATAGATGCAAAAAATTGTGTCGTCATCCCCGGTCTTGTTAACACACATCATCACTTATATCAGACACTTACAAGAAACATTCCTGCGGTTCAGGATGCAAAACTTTTTGATTGGCTCTGCTATCTTTATGAAATATGGAGAAATATGGACGAGGATTGGGTCAGTGCATCAACAAAGGTAGGGCTTGGAGAACTTTTACTAACAGGGTGCACAACAAGCTCGGATCATCTTTATCTATTTCCTCAAAAGTCATCGCCATATCTTGTAGATGTTGAGGTTGAGTCAGCAAAGGAGATAGGGATGAGGTTTGTGGCAACAAGGGGATCTATGAGCAAGGGGAAAAAGGATGGTGGACTTCCGCCTGATGATGTTATACAGGATGAGGAAACAATAATGGAAGACTGTGAAAGGGTTGTAAAAAAGTATCATAGCAGCGAAAATTTTTCAATGGTAAACATAGCACTTGCTCCATGCTCACCATTTTCAGTTACCACTGAACTTTTAAAGACAACAGCAGTTATGGCAAAAAAATGGGGGGTGAGAATGCACACTCATCTGGCTGAAACGATGGATGAGGAGGAATACTGTCTCAATGCTTATAAGATGAGACCTTTTGATTATATGGAAAGTGCAGGCTGGATAGAAAACGGAAACTCTTGGTTTGCACACTGTGTTTATCTGAGTGAGGACGATGCTGTTAAAATGGCAAAGACAAAAACAGGAGTTTCACACTGTCCATCATCAAACCTCAGACTTGGTTCAGGTATAGCTCCTATAAGGATGTTTTTAAACAAGAATGTTCCTGTATCCATAGGGGTTGACGGTTCAGCGTCAAATGATATGTCAAATGCAATTATGGAGGCAAGGATGGCCATGCTTGTATCAAGGGTAAAGGACTCTGTTACATCAATGCCTGCAAGAGATGCTCTTTACTTAGCGACAAAGGGAGGAGCTAAAGTTTTAGGAAGAAATGATATAGGTGAGATATCGCCGGGCAAGGCTGCTGATATTGCAATCTTTGATATAAGTGGCGTAGAATATGCTGGCTCTGATTATGACCCACTTGCATCGCTTCTATTCTGTGGAATTTCTCAAAAGACAAAATACACCATAGTAAACGGGGAAATAGTTGTAAAGGAAGGACATCTAACAACCTTTGATGAAAGGGATATAAGAAATGATGCAAACAGAGTTGTTAAAAAAATATCAGAAAAGCTATGATCTCACTTATCCTTTCAGCAGGCAAGTCAAAACGAATGGGTAGTGATAAAGCATTTCTAAAATATGCTAACAAAACATTTATTGAAACGATCATATCAAAACTTAAACCTGTTTCAGACAATATAATAGTTATCGCAGGCAAACACAACATAAAAAAAATAAGAGAAATGCTTTCAGAAGATATAAATGTTATTTTAAATCCTGATTATAAATTAGGGCAGATAAACTCTGTTAAGGTGGCTGTGAAATACCTTTTAAAGAATAATATAAAAGAACCAATTATGGTAAACCTAATTGACCAGCCATACATCAGAAAAGAAACATATAAAAAAATCGTAAATTTTTATAAAAAAAATAAGAAATATATTATAATTCCAAAGGCCAAAATTTCTGATTCAACTTCTAACAACTATTTTTACAAACGTGGTCATCCAATAATAATCCCACCGGAATATTTTGATCTTATATTAAAAGCTCCTTATGATAAAGGATTACATTTTGTGACACATCACAAAAAAGCAAAAGTTAAGGATATAACCGTTAACGATAAAATGATTTTAAAGGATACGGACACCCCTGAAGAAATAAATTAGAGGAATTAAAGATTTACATTTTTTATAATTGTGGTATGATATGAAAGTGATAGTATAGCGTTTACTAATAGAACTTTTTTGTTTAGCTGATGGTAATATCATTGGTGATAGTAATTAATTGTTAGACATTAAATAATTTTATAAAGTATATTAAATATTTAGGTTATGAGATTTTGATCATTATGATGTTTTTAAATAAAGCGATGCTATGTGCTATATCTATTTTATTATTTATTATTCTTTTTAATTTTAATATCACTGCGTCAGATTGCCCTAATAATAGGGAGCTTATATCTAACAAATGTTATGGTGAGTGTGGAAATTTTATAGATGCAAACAATAATAAAATATGTGATATATGGGAAAAATATCACAGTATTAAAAGCACACCCAGTATTACAAATAATAACAATCATATAAATGATAATATGGCTGTGAGTGTCTCAAAGCCAAAGATCTTAAAATACGGTATTCTCTGGATATTATTAACAAATATTTTTTTAATATTTTTAGGTGAGTTCATAAGTAAAAAGATATCTATTTTTCTGATAAACAGTATATGGAACTGGATCCTTCTTCTATCTTTTGTTTTATGTTCCATCAGTGGTTTCTCTCTTTATTTTAATTTTTTTAGTAGTTTAAAAAAATATCTTTTTGCTTTACATTTGCAATCTGGTGCTGTATTAACCATAACCTCTTTATATCATGTAATTAAAAGAATGAAGTGCATCTGGCCAATTAAATTGTAACTACGGGTTAAGCCCAAACCCTATCAACCGACCACGCTTATAATTAGTGATCAGTGGTCAGAAGTCAGAAGACAGAGGACAGATGTCAGAAAGCAGAGCCTGCCTGCCGAAGCCGCTTCGGCGCAGGCAGGGACAGAAGGCAGATAAAGAGTGATTTCTTTTTATTCTTCTGACTTCTTAAATCTTGTTTCGTGCTTTCTGTCTTGTGACCTCTGACTTAATCTTGATGTTTTAGTAAATAACTAAACAACGAGATAACTAAATAACCAATTTATCCGTTTTCATCTCGATGAATCCGTTTTCATCTCGATGAATCTGTTTACATCTTGATGATTAAATAACTAGATAACTAAATAACTTTTTTAGTGTCCCTAAGAAATATGCTAAAATATATAATATAGAAAAATTTAAGGAAAGAGGTGTTTATGAAAGAAGGAATACATCCAAAATATGAAATCTGTGAGGTCGTATGTGCCTGTGGCAATACATTTACTACAAGATCAACAAAACCAGGTCTAAAGGTTGATATATGTTCAGCCTGCCATCCGTTTTTTACAGGGAAGAATAAGATTCTTGATACTGAGGGAAGGGTTGAAAAGTTTAAGAAAAAATATTCTGCTACTCCTGTTAATACTGAAAAGAAGGCTAAGGCAAAGATTCCAGCTGTTGTGCCTGCCCACAGAAAGACTGTCATAAAAAAAGCTGTTAAGAAGGAAGATGATAAAAAAGCTAAAACAGCAAAGACAGCTGAAAAAACTCCTGCTAAAACTGAGGCAAAAGCTCAGGAAAACTCTGATAAAAAAGCAACAAAATAGCTGTATTTTTTTAGAGGCTGCTCATTTTCGGATGTGCAGCCTTTTTTATTTATGATAGATTTAGAAAAAAAACTTAAAGAACTTGTTGAAGAGTTTAAAAGCTTGGAGCTAAAACTCTCATCAAATATTGGTGGTGAAGACTATTCCAAACTTTCAAAGAGATATTATGAGCTAAAAAAAGTTGTTGATCTTTATGAAACATATAAGGGGATAATCTCAAGCATAGAAAGCACAACAGAGATATTGAGATCAGGTGATAAAGAGCTTGCTGATATAGCTACATTAGAGATTGATGAGCTCAAAAAGAGGCAGATTGAGATTGAAAATTCAATAAGACTCAGTCTTGTGCCTCAGGATGAGAATGATGAAAAAAATATTTACCTTGAAATAAGGGCCGGGGTTGGTGGTGAGGAGGCTACGCTTTTTGCATCAGAGCTTTTAAGAGCATATACGAAATTTGCTCAAAACTTAGGTATGAGGGCTGAGATTGAGGATGTATCATCAAGTGATTTGAAGGGAATAAAAACTGCGGTTGTTTATATAAAAGGAAATAAACCTTACTGGTGGTTTAAGTATGAGGCTGGTGTTCATAGGGTTCAGAGAGTTCCAAAGACTGAGGCAAGTGGAAGGATTCACACATCCGCCGTTACTGTTGCAGTGCTTGCTGAGGCTGAGGAAAAGGATGTTAAAATAAATCCGGCTGATCTTAAGTTTGATACCTATCGCTCAGGTGGTCATGGCGGTCAGAATGTTAATAAGGTAGAGACGGCTGTAAGGATAACTCATATACCGAGCGGTATTGTGGTTCAGTGCCAGCAGGAGAGATCTCAGGCACAGAATCGTGAAAGGGCAATGAATCTTCTGTATGCCAAGCTTAAAGAGGTTAGCGATGTTGCATCTTTTAATGAGATAACCGATCAGAGAAAGAAGCAGGTCGGTAGTGGTGATAGATCTGAGAAGATAAGAACATACAATTTTCCACAAAACAGGGTTACAGATCACAGGGTTAATATTTCATGGTTCAACATCAATGAGATAATGGAAGGAGATATGAAGCAGATGATAGAGGATATAAGGCTTCATATGGCTCAAAATGACGATTGATAAAATTTATAGAAATGTTTCTTCGTTATTAAAGGACAGTGTGGATGATGAAGGGATAAATGCAAGTCTTATCATTTCAGATGTTATAGGTATAGGCAGAAATGAGCTTGTTTTAAACAATTCAATGGAGATTAATTCAGCTCAGGTAAAAAAAATATACAGGCTTGCAGCACTCAGAAAAAAGAAATTGCCACTCAGCTGGGTTTTAAAAAGTCATAACTTCTGTGGTATGGAACTGCTTATTAAAAACGGTGTTTTTGTGCCGCGTCCTGAGACAGAGGAGCTTGCTGAAATGGTTTTAAAGCAGATGACTGAAGAGAAAATTTCTATACTTGATTTCTGTGCCGGTAGTGGTGCTATAGGGCTTTATCTTGCATATAGGAATAAGAGTGCAAGTGTTTATGCGATTGAGAAGCTTAAAAATTCATACAGTATTATGATTGAAAACAAAAAGAGGTTCAATCTTAATAATTATTTTCCTGCAAATTCCAGCAGAATTGATTTCTTTCGCAGAAAGTTTGATATACTTCTTTCAAATCCACCATACATCCCTTCATATATGTATGAAAGCCTTCCTGATGATGTTAGGCTTGAACCAAAATCAGCTCTTATATCCGGTGATGATGGGCTTTTGATGATAAAATATATCTTCAAAAATTTGAATAAAGTTTTAAAAAAGAATGGTATAATTTTTATTGAAATTGGTGAATATTATACTGAAAAACTTATAAAAATTCTTTTGTCCTCTAACCTTAAATCTTTTGAGATTTTAAAGGATTTTAATAAAAAGGACAGATTTATAAAGGCGGTTTATAATGGATAGTTTTATAATAGAGGGTGGCTCAAAAATTTGCGGGAGTGTAAAAATAAGTGGTTCAAAGAACTCATCACTTCCAATACTCTTTTCAACAGTACTGACAGATGAAAGATGTGTCATAAACAATGTTCCTGAGCTTATGGATATAAAAACCACATATGAGCTTCTTTCATACTGTGGTAAAACCTGCTTTTTTGGATTTAATTCATTTTCTGTTGATGAAAAAAATAAGATTATTACAGAAGCTCCTTATGACCTTGTGAGAAAGATGAGGGCATCAGTTCTTATTGCAGGGCCGATGCTTGCAAGGTTTAAGCATGTTAAGTTTTCAATGCCTGGTGGATGTGCAATAGGGGTTAGACCAATAGATATTCATTTGGATGGATTTAAAAAGTTTGGTGCTGATGTAAAATTGGATGCTGGATATGTGATACTGAGTGCAAAAAAATTGAAACCGGCTGTTATATCACTTAAATTCCCAAGCGTTGGGGCAACAGAAAATATTATGATGCTTGCAAGCCTTGTTGAGGGAAAGAGTGTTATAAAGAATGCTGCAAAAGAGCCTGAGATATCTGATCTGGCCTGTGTTTTAAATAAAATGGGGGCAAGGGTTAGTGGCGCAGGTAGCAACGAGATCGTAGTGGAGGGCTCAGAAAAGCTTAAAGGCTTTGAACACAATGTCATACCTGATAGAATTGAGGCAGGAACATTCTTGATACTAACTGCTCTTTGTGGTGGAAGGCTTGAGCTATTAAATGTTGAGTCGCGTCATATTGAAACACTTTTAAAAAAGCTTGAAAAAACCGGTGCTATTCTTGAAGTATATGATAACAGAATAGTTATCAGTTCAGGGAAAAAGATTTTGCCATCTGATATAAAAACTGAGCCATATCCTGGTTATCCGACCGACCTTCAGGCCCAGTGGACAAGCTATATGAGTGTTGCTGATGGAAAGTCAATGGTTGTTGAAAATATATTTGAGAACAGGTTTATGCACGTAGCTGAGCTTATAAGAATGGGAGCTGATATTGAGATAAAACACAATACAGTTATAATAAATGGTGTTAAAAATCTTAAGGGAGCAACTGTTATGGCAAGTGACTTGAGAGCCGGTGCAGGATTGATTTTAGCAGGGGCAAGAGCTCAAGGAATAACAAAGGTGAGAAGGGTTTATCATATAGACAGAGGCTATGAAAAAATAGAGTTAAAGTTGCTTGCTGCTGGTGTTAAAATAAAAAGGATAGTCGATGAGTGAAATAATAAAAAATAATATTAATGGCGAATATGATGAGATAGAGCATTTGCTTTACACAAAACACTCTCAGACAAAGAAAAATGGTATTGAATATATAAGAGATATACTTAGAAAGATGGGGGATCCTCATAAAAGGATGGGAAAGATAATTCATATCACAGGAACAAACGGTAAGGGATCTGTTGCTTATATAACAGATGCAATACTTAGAAGCATGGGATATAAAACAGCTCTCTATACATCACCACATATAAATCAGCTAACTGAAAGAATAAAAATTAATGGAAATGATATAAGCAGGGGAAAATTTATTGAGCTTTTTCATCTTGTTTCCAAATTTTCTGATAAACTTAGTTTTTTCGAGATGATGACACTGATAGCTTTTAAGTATTTTGAAAACAGTGTTGATTATTCAATAATAGAGGTTGGAATAGGTGGTATGCATGATGTGACCAATGTCGTGGAGGATACTGAACTCTGCTTCATAACATCAATAGGGCTTGATCATACAGAAATTCTTGGCCCTACCAAAAGAGATGTGGCATTTCAAAAGGCTGGAATAATAAAGAAAAATTCAGTTTGTGTAATTCCTGATCTTCAGTATGATTTAACAAATATTATTGATAAAAAATGTAAAGAGGAGAATGCAAGGCTTGTAATAGTTAATGATTTCTTTAGGATAGAAAGTTTTAATATTGATAAAAAAATCATGAGGGTTGTAAATCAAAAAAATGGCTTTGGCTTCGATATGAATCTGCTTGGTGTAAAACAGACGTTAAACCTTTCAATGGTTTTGACAGGACTTTCAGAGATTGGTATGAGAATAAATGACGATGTTCTTGAAAATGCTATGAGCAGTATAAGTATAAACTGCAGGTTTGAAGTGCTGCGAAAAAAAATTAATGGCAGAGAAAAGATATTTGTTTTCGATGGTGCTCACAATCCTGAGGCGTTTTCAGTTTTTATTGATAATCTTAAATTTTTTGGTATAAAAGATCCTGTTCTCGTATTTTCCATACTTCTAACAAAGGATCACAGGACTGTTTTAAAAGAGCTAAAAGATTCTGGGATTTTTAAAAAAGTAATAATAACTGAGATTCAAAATCCTAAGAAGCTTTCTGCAAACTTTATAGCTGATGAGTTGTCAAAATTTACATCTGATATCGATATAACTGTGGAATCAGAACTGGATATGGCTTTAATGAATGCTTGTTCAGTATCTGACAATGTATGTGTCTGTGGCTCATTTTATCTTGTTTCTGATGCGCTTAAAATTGTTAAGGAGAGTTTATGATATCAATAGGATTTGATGTAGGGGGGACAAACACAAAAGTTTGTGTAATGGAGGAAAAATACAAGGTTCTAAAGGAGTTTATGATTGAAACTCCCAACAGAAATGGATATGATTGTTTTATAAAAGAGATATCAGGTCTGATTGTTTCATTGAAAAAAGAATTTTCGAGATTTACTATCTCTGGTCTATGTCTTGCTATAGCTGGTGATGTTGATTCTGTCAATGGAGTTCTTAGATATGCCCCTAACTTAAATCAATGGAGAAATAAAAATATAAAACATGATCTGGAAAAAATCAGCAATATAAAATGCTTTATAGAAAATGATGCCAATATGGCAGCATGGGGATGTTATGTGTTTGATACTCAAAAAAAATTTAATGATATGGTTGTGTTTACTCTCGGAACTGGAGTTGGTGGGGGGATAATAATCGGCGGAAAACTTTATCGTGGTTCTACCTCCACAGCCGGTGAGTTAGGACATATGATAATAAACAGTGGTGGAAGGAAATGTGGTTGTGGTAATTATGGATGTCTTGAGGCTTACTGCGGAACCGCTCCTCTTATTTATGATGCAAAAAAAAGAATAAGGGATGTTGAAGATTTTATAAAAAAATATTCCTTTGATGGCGATGAGATAACTCCTGAACTTATTTCAAAGGCAGCTCAGAAAAAAAATGACATAGCTTTAAGACTGTGGAGTGATTATGGCTATAATCTTGGCACAGGTGTTGGCAATATATTAATGCTATTAAACCCAGAGTGTGTATGTTTTTGTGGTGGAATATCTAGAGCAAGTAAGTTTTTTATGCCATCAGTTAAAAAAAGAATTGATGAATATGGAATAAAAACTCCTGGGCGAAATATTAAAATAATTGTTTCAAAGCATCACAATATTGGTGTAGCGGGAGCAGCTGCATTCGTTTTTGAGAAATAATGAGAATAATATTTCTTTTCTTTTCATTTATAACCCTTGATTTTTCATCTCGGATTTACTCTCAATCTCTTGATTTTAATAATATAGAGTTTACAAGTGGCTATGCAATGTATGATAACTTTAGCTCGTTTATAGAACTTACAACCAATGTTGTTATAAACGGGCTTGATGATGATAACAGTGTCAAAATGAAGGTAAAAACTGATAAGGCATCAATAGATCTTAATTCATCCAATATAGTTATGGATTCAAGCTTTACAATAGAAACATCTTCAATGCTTTTAAAGGCACAAACAGGCAGTTATAACTTTAATGATAAGACTGGAATCTTTTACAATGGTACATCTTATTTTGATAGGTTTATAGTCAGTGGAAAAGAGGTTGACGTCAAAAGTGAAAAGTATATATATAAAAGAGCATTTCTTACAAGCTGCAATGAGGAACCTCCACACTATCATATCTCATCACAAAGGATAACATTTTCACCGGGTAAATATTTTTTATCCTATAACAATCTTTTTTATCTTGGTAAGATCCCTATTCTTTATTTTCCTGTTATGTATAAGCCACTCGGCAAGGGTTCTCCATTGATGAGTCAGTTTTATCCAGGATATGATGGTAAAAAAGGTTTTTATGTAAAATCAAATTTTACCTATAAATTTTCTGATTATACAAAGTTCAAACTTTTTGTGGATTATTTTTCTAAAAAGGGTTTTGGTCTTGGCAGTGAGGTTTATAAGTATAAGAGTGATAGTGTGATCTTTGATTTTTCTTATTATCGCATAAAGGAAAAGGATTCAAATGATTTAAGGTGGGGATTTAATGGTGGGATATGGGATAGTTTGTATAAAGACGGTAATAGTGAAATATACCTGCAGAGCTATGTGAGGATGTTGTCGGATCCTCAGTTTAATAATCACTATTTCAGATCAAATCCATTTGCTGTTTCAGATGATAAACAGTGGGATCTATCATTAACATATAAATTGCCATATTCTTACTTAAGAGCTGATGAACAGGTCATTTATAAAAGTGTAAACAACAGTGAAAAATTTACTGAGAGCTATAACCAATCACCAAAGATTGAGTATCAGTTGTTGACAAAACCTGTGGGAAAACTTCCACTCAATCATACTCTCTATCTATCAGCAGAAAATACAAGACTCAATAATACCTATTTTCAAAAAAAGCTTAATGGAAACTATACAATTTCCAATGATTTTAATATATTTAAAAATTTGTCATTTTTTAACTCGGCAGGATACAGTGGGGTTATGGAGTTCTCTACATCAAGCCATATGAGTGACAGTTTTATTTCAAGATATACATACAATTCTAATTTAAGACTTTCAACGCTATCGAATTCTTATGATATTGGATACAGTGGGGTTTTCAGGAGCAAGGTTAATAAATTTTCTGTTGACAGAAATTCGGTTGATGATGGAATAGAGGAGAGCAGACTCAATCTAAATATAATGTTATTTTCTCAGATAGATAAGTATTTTAGATTTTCTAACTATTATAACTTAAACAAGAATGATTCTAAGTTTGCTGATAGATTTGGTCCTGTTACTGTAGAGTTTTACAAAAAGTATTTAAATTATGAAATATACTTTAATGATGTCTATGATATAAACGATGGTAATAAAAGCTTTATTACACAGTTGAACTCAGAGTATGAAAAAAATTATTTGAACATTGGTTTTGCAAACTATTCAAGTGATAAGGATAAATTTATAATATCAAATACTCTTGGATATTATCCTTCAAAGACGATGGGCTGGTACGGGGAGTTTACCCTTAGATATTATGTGGATATATCAAAGGATGTTGGTGTTAATTTTTTTGAAAAAGCTTTCAGCATAAATAAGGAGTTTCATGATTTTAGAGCTAAGTTTGTTGCAAGAAACAGAAAGGATGTAAATGAATTTTTTCTTTATATAACGATGAAGATGAATGATCCATATAGGAAGAATAACATAGACAGAGAAATAGATAATTTCTTCAAGCCGTGGAGAGGATATGATGAGGAAAGGGATTATTGATCCAAACTTAATCTGCTACTGATTTGGCAATTCAATCATTACCCACAAAAGCTATTTTGTTTTTATTGTTGATGTTGAAGCCTTTAGCTTTTTCATCTCTTCAGGTGCATTTTTCATAACAGATTGCATCCTCGGATCAGTTGACATATTAATAATAGATTGCATTAGCTCGGGATTTGAAATAAACTCATTTGCCATCTTCTGCATAAACTTGGGATCCTGCATCTTTTTCATAAATTTTATTGGTCTTTCCTTTTCACTTGATTGAAGAATATCTTTAAAATCAGGATCATTCTTCATCTTTTCAATAAACTTTTTTATATTTTTATCATTCTGGTACTGTTCTGCCATATCCTCTACAGCTGATTGTGTGGTTTCACTTTTTGAGTTTTCAACTATGTCCTTAGTAAATCCTATCATAGAAAGCGATGATGTAGATGATTGTTGATACTGAATATTATTTATTGTTACTGTATCATACTGAATCATTCCCATAGGATTGATTTCTTCCTCAGTTTGATAGTTTTCTGTAGCAGCCTTGAAAGCATTTGTTATTTTTTTATAGTTATAATATGCTACTGCTACAAAAATGAAAAAAAGAATGATCACTATGCTGAAAGAAATAACTATTATTTTTAAAAATCTATTCTTCTTTTTAAGGCTTTCTAACTCTTCTTCATTATGCTTTGTGTCAGCAGCTGAATTGTCAGTTTTTCCCGTTGAATTTTGATTGTTTTCCATAAATTCCTCTATTTGACATTATACAAAATAATTGATATTATATACTATTATAAGGCAGCTTTCTGAGCTTTGAAAGCAAATTAAATCTTTTGTTAAGCCCTCATCGTCTAGTGGCCTAGGACATCGCCCTTTCAAGGCGGAGATCAGGGGTTCGAATCCCCTTGAGGGCGTGCTTTTCCAAGCGATGCCGAAAGGCATTGCGTGGGGATT
>JAAYVG010000031.1 GCA_012517285.1 Elusimicrobiota bacterium | reverse complement strand
TAAAGTATCGCATACTTCGCTTAATTTAAATCGTTTTGTTATCCTTTATATTCTCTAATTCTTGAGAATTAGAGAATGTTATTCATCTTTTTTTATAATTATATCTCTGCCATCCGAAGTTATTTTAAACTTTTTGATCTCAGGATTTTTCAGTATCTCAATAGCAATTCTGTCCATAACATATTTCTGTATCGCTCGCTTTAAAGGCCTTGCTCCAAAATCAGGATTATATCCTTCTTTGAACATGAACTCTTTAGCCTTTTCATCTATATCAACATCTATATCTTTGTCCTTTAAAACTTTTATAAGATTTTCAAGCTGTATATCTATGATCTTATACATATCATCCTTACTAAGATTTTTGAACACTATTATTTCATCAAGTCTGTTTATAAACTCCGGTTTAAAATATTTCAACAGCAGATCCATAAGCTCTTCATTTGATATTTCAGATGGATTTTTCATCTTCATTATCTTATCCGTTGCAACATTTGATGTCATTATTATGACTGTATTTTTAAAGTCAACAATCCTTCCCTTTCCATCCGTGAGCCTTCCATCATCAAGTATCTGTAAAAATATATTGAACACATCAGGATGAGCTTTTTCTATCTCATCAAAGAGGAGAACAGAGTATGGTCTTCTTCTTACCTTTTCTGTAAGCTGACCTCCCTCCTCATAACCAACATACCCAGGAGGTGCCCCTATAAGCCTTGCAACTGAATGTTTTTCCATATACTCAGACATATCAAACCTTAAAAGAGCCTTTTCATCGTTGAACAAAAACTCTGCCAACGTTTTTGCAAGCTCGGTCTTACCAACACCAGTAGGTCCTATGAAAAGAAAACTTCCGATAGGTCTTTTCGGATCTGATATCCCTGATTTTGATCTTCTTATAGCATTTGATACAGCATCAACAGCCTTATCCTGACCGACAACTCTTTTTGAAAGTTCATTCTCCAGTCTTAAAAGCTTTTGTTTTTCGCTTTCAAGCATCTTGCTGACAGGAATCCCAGTCCATTTTGAAACAATCATTGCTATATCCTCTTCATCAACCTCTTCCTTTATAAGGCTACCGTCCTTCTGTATCTCCTTAAGTTTTTCTGAGTATTCCTTTATCTTTTTATCAAGATCAGGTATTCTTCCATATCTTATCTCACTTGCCTTTGTAAGGTCCCCATCCCTTTTGTATTTTTCTTCCTCAAATCTGAGTTTATCTATCTCTGACTTTGCTTCCTTTATCTTAATGACAATTGCTTTCTCATTCTCCCACTTTGCTTTTTTTATTTTTATATCATCCTCTAATTTTCTTATTTCATTTCTTATGCTTTCAAGCTGTTTCTTTGCAGCATCTCCCTCATCCTTTGAAACAGCTAACTCCTCCATTTTAAGCTGTAAAATTTTTCTTTCAATCTCATCTATCTCTATCGGCTTTGAATCTATTTGCATCCTGAGATTTGCGCATGCTTCATCTATGAGGTCTATTGCCTTATCAGGAAGGAACCTATCAGTTATATATCTGCTGGAAAGTGTTGCCGCTGATATTATAGCAGAATCCTTTATTCTGACTCCGTGATGAACCTCATACTTTTCTTTAAGACCTCTTAATATCGCAATAGTATCTTCAAGGGTTGGTTCTGGTATAAAAACCTTTTGAAATCTTCTTTCAAGTGCAGCATCCTTTTCAATATACTTTTGATATTCATTTAGAGTTGTAGCCCCTATGCACCTCAAACTTCCCCTCGCAAGAGCTGGCTTTAACATATTGCTTGCATCCATAGCACCCTCAGCCTGACCCGCACCAACAAGCGTGTGAATCTCATCTATAAAAAGTATTATCTTTCCATCAGAGTTTTCAACCTCTTTTATTACTGCTTTAAGTCTTTCCTCAAACTCACCTCTAAACTTTGCACCTGCTATAAGCGAACCCATATCAAGAGCAATTATTCTTCTATCCTTAAGTCCTTCAGGGACATCCTTATTGCTTATCCTCAATGCTATACCCTCAACTATTGCAGTTTTTCCCACACCTGGTTCACCAATCAACACAGGATTGTTTTTGGTCCTTCTTGAAAGAACCTGCATAACACGCCTTATTTCATCATCCCTTCCGATAACAGGATCAAGCTTTCCCCTCATAGCAAGAGATGTTAGATCCCTTGTATATTTTTCAAGAGTCTGATACTTCGCCTCTGGTTCTTGTTCAGTTATTCTGTGATTACCTCTTATTGTTGAAACAGCATTTAAAACTGCTTCTTTTGTGAGCAAATGTTTTTTTAAAAAATTTTTGATATTAGCATTATCAGTGTTGCACAGTGCCATCAGTATATGCTCAGCACTCATATATTCATCCTTCAAATTGGCCATCTCCTTAAAAGCACTGTTTATAATTTTTTCACTCTCTCTTGAAAGATATATTTCAAAATTTCCAGAAAGCTTTGGAAACTTATCTATCTCTTTTTTCAAATCGGATATGAATGCAGAAGGATCTACCCCTATCCTCTTGAGTATTTCAACAGCAATTGAATCCTCAATATTAAGCAATCCTAAAAGTATATGATACGGTTCTATATATTGGTTTTGATTTTCAATTGCAATATTTCTTGCACTTTCAATTGCTTCCTGAGTTTTAATTGTCATTTTATTGAAATCCATAAAAACCTCCACGGAGACAGAAGTCAGAAATCAGAAGTCAGAGGTCAGAAAAACCTCCACGGAAACAGAAGTCAGAGGACAGAAGACAGAGAACAGATGACAGACAAATAGAAAATTTACTTAAATTCTGCCTTCTGATTTCTGTCTTCTGACTTCTGATCTCCATCTTCTGTACCCTGTTTTTATATTTTATAATTAGCAAACTTATGCCTAAACTGCTAATTATATTATAATATATTAGCAATGTTTTGTCAAGAGTGCCAATAATTATAATTTAAGCCAAAGAATGAAAGGATTAATAGAGTAAACAATTAAACTTTTATGAATTTATTAGGGGTCGCTGAAAAAGTCTATTTGAGCAATAAAGCAATGATTTTCGTTATGAGGTGAAAAAATAAGCGACCCCTTATTAGATTAAAACCTACCGCCAATTCCAAAAACAAATCTTGAGCCATTAAGGGTCAAATTGTTTGACTCATTAGCGTTCCCTCTGTCAAACCATGTACTATTGACCTCATATCTGTACTCTGCAAAAAATGTCATACCTGATGTATTAAATCTCAGGCCAACAGGTATTCTATAAAGCAATCCGACATCGGTCTCATCAAGCAGAGCATTTTTATTATCCCGTATTGTTGTTGATTTTATCGTATTTATTGTAAGCCCCAATCCAAGCCCTAAATAAAGATCAATCTTTGTATCTGTCCTAAAAAGCACATCACCACCAAGTTCAAATGATGTAGCTTCTATATAATTTTTTGGAAGTATGGGTAAAGAATTTGAAGGATCTACCTGTCTGTCTGTGTTAAACTTTGAAAAGGCTATTTCAAAATCGCCACCAACAACACCATTGCCAAAGCCACCAATCCTAAGGCCTATCGGTCCACTTCCGCTTGCATCTAGATCAGACTGTTTAACACCATTATCCCACTCTACATCAATTTTCTCAGTTCCAAAACCAGCTATGAGATCAAAAAAACTGTAAGCATTGCCATAATCCTGTCTGCTTGAGGAGTTTGTGGGGATGTAGGTTTGTTGATGTGTAGGAGATGTATAAACGGGTGTTTTCACCAGTTCCCCACCTATCCAGTCCTTTACCACATATGACTGAGTAGCACCTATTGCCTGAGCAGTATCAGTTTTAACAATCCTAGCATTAACCTCTATTCTTCCATCAGATGTTGGTATCAATGTCCCAGTTATTATTGCGTCAACACCAAGAACCTTACCTAATTCTTTAGCACTTTGAGCATCTATAACTCCAGAGTTTTGAAGTTTTAATTCTGACAAAACCTTATCAAGCTGTGTCCTTTCTATTACCTCAAACTTATTCATATTTATAAGTTTCATACTCAATCTTTCGGCAATAACCGAACCATCCTTGGTTGATTGAGTGTTATCAGCATAAGAAAATGGTATTACAGCTATTTTATTTACACCCTGAGCGTATTTTCCTATGTCATTTGCAAGATTTTGATATGGATCTTTCACATCTTCTTCAGCTAACAAAGGCAAGGCAGCAAAAATAATACACATTATAACTGCTTTAAATTTTTTCATTTTGATCCTCCTATAATTTCATAAGCCCTTTCTCTAATAAACCTTCTATCCCTGATTGAGTCAGTCGTCGAATCACCACCAAGCCAATCTTTTTTAATCACAGAACTAAAAGCTCTGACTGATTTAGCTGTCTGAGTATCAATAATTCTACCATTTATTTCTATCTGACCATCAGTTCTTTTAACAAGACTTCCTGTTATAATAGCATCAACACCCAATACCTTGCCTAACTCCTTTGCAGTTTCAGCATCCACAATACCTGAGTTTTCAATCTTAAGCTCATTCATAACCTTATCTAACTGATTTCTTTCTATAACCTGAAAAACATTTGTGTTGATGAGCTTCATTGTAATCCTTTCAGCTATAACCGAGCCATCCTTTACAGAATCAGTGCTTGTGGCATATGAGAAAGGCAAAACGGCTATCCTGTTACCTGAAAGATAATCTGTTGATTTTATTATATCAGAAGTTATCTCATCATACGCATTCCCACTACTTCCCACATCAGCATCTGATGAAGCATATGTATATGTTCTAAACATAAATAAGCTTAACAGCAAAGAAATAAAAGACAAGATTTTATAGTTTTTTTTCATCATATCTAAGATTATACCATTTTATATTTAAAAAAAATTATTTTTTATATTTAAAGTATTGTTATATGTTTCTATATTAATTAAATTTTATATAATAAAATTATGAGAGACTTAATAATACTTTTGGTGTTTTTTGTTGCAGGCATATTTATAATAAAATTACTCTGGATATGGACAATACCTGAGATATTTCCGGGAGCTGTGGATAGCGGGTTAATAGTAAAAAACATAAGATGGTTTTCAGCATTAAAGCTATCCATTCTTTTTTCTATGATAGCAGGTGTTGCAAGAATATCGAAGAAATAAGACAAAGGAACTTGTATGCTTTTAACTGAGTCAAAGATGAAAAATAAAATATCTTTTTTAACAGTTGTGTTCCTTTCAATTTTTATGACTTCCTGCCTTAACAACAAACCAGCAAATGATACGAGATCAATAGTTATGTGGGAGATGGAAGACGCCTACGTGGCACCATTTATAGATGAGATAATAACCAATTTTAAAAAAGATTATTTTAAAAAACATGGCATTGAATTAAACTTTACAAGAGCGCACTACCAGACAGAGGACTTAAGGCAGCAGTTTCAGGCTGCATCGCTTGCAGGTGTTCCACCAGATATAATAATCTCTCCGTCAGACACTGCAGGGATATATGCTATATCAGGGTTTATTCTTCCGCTTGATAAAGTATTTGATTTCAACCTTTACAACAAACCTGTTGTTGAGGCTATAACACTTGATAATAAGGTATGGGGAATTCCTATATCAAATGGTAATCATCTTATGCTAATGTTCAATAAAAAATTTATAAAGGAAGCCCCAAAAACTACTGACGAACTTTTTAAATTTTGTGATAATAATCTTAAAAAATATAATTTAGATTACTGTCTTGCTTTTGATGGAGGAGAACCATTCTGGCTTATGCCATGGCTTGGTGGCTTTGGTGGCTGGCCACTTGATAATAATAAGCCAACTCTCAACACACCAGAGATGAAAAGGACACTACAGTTTTATCATGATTTAAAGTTTAAATATAAGTATATTCCTCCAGAGTGCGACTACAACTGTATGGACTCGTTGTTTAAAGAGGGAAAGGTTCCTTTTATAATAAATGGTGATTGGGCTATATCAAGCTACTCTGAACAGTTTAAAGAAAACTTTGGTATAGGTTTGATACCTGAGATATCAGAAGCTCATAGATATCCGACACCCATGATAAGTGGAAGATATTTTTTATTATCATCACCGATTTCATCAAATACTGAAAAGTTTGAAATAGTCAAAGAATTTGTAAAATTTTATACAAACAAAGAGAATCAGATAAAACAGTTCAAGGAATTGAAGAGGCTACCTGCTTTAAAGGAAGCATCAATGTCTAAAGAAGTTTTATCTGATCCTATAGCAAAGGTCTCTATGGAGCAGATACTTAAAGGAAAGCCTATGCCCATGGCTTATGAGATGAGGGCTGTGTGGGATACAGTAAGAAATTATCAGGGACTTGTTATGACAAATAAGATGAGCATAGATGAAGCAACTTTTAAAATGCAGAAAGAGGTTGAAAGAAAGATAAAAGAGATGGACAGATGATAATGGAAAATCATAAGGGAAATGAATATGGAGTTTATTTAAATTCTGTCCTCTGCCTTCTGTCTTCTGTTAGAATGGAGTATGAATGGAATACTTATTTACAACGGCTAATGTGATTTTTTTTGTGATAGCTGTATTGATATCAGTTGGATTGATAGAACTCTATTTCTATCTTCACTTTAAACTATATGATAAAAAATATTACATAATCATTCCTGTTCTTTCGCTCGTTTTCTTTGGAGTTGTAATAAGCTTTTTAAATATCTATTCCACAAAGATACTTATATACTTTGCTATATGGGAGATGTTTTTTTCATATCTCTGTGTAAGATATGTTAAAGGCAAGAACTATCTTCCATATATGCTTATAGCTCCCGCCGTTATAGGGCTTATGATGCTACTTCTATATCCATTTCTTTTTGAGATATACCTGTCATTTACAGATTTAAAGCTTACAACTATAATGCAGTGGAAAGAAACTGGCAAGCTTCCTTTTGTTGGTTTAAAACAGTATATAAACGTTTTCAAGCTCCCCCCACTAAGTGAAACTACATTCTGGCAACTTTTTGGAAGAACACTTCTATGGACATTCTCAAATGTCTTCTTCCATGTTTTAGGCGGACTTTTATTAGCTCTTATGCTCATAGAAATAAAAAACTTGAGGGGAGTTTACAGAATGTTTTTAATAATCCCATGGGCAATGCCTCAGGTTGTTGCCGTGCTATCACTCAGGGGTGAGTTTCACTCAGAGTATGGTTTTGTTAACATAATGATAAAAAAACTTATTGCAGCTTTTCCGTTCTTAACGCAGTTAGGAATAGGTCCAGTCAACTGGTTGAGCGACCACCCACTTTTAACCTGTACGCTTATAAATATATGGCTTGGAATACCGTTTATGATGGTTGTCATACTTGGTGGACTTCAATCCATATCTCAATCATACTATGATGCAGCCACAATAGATGGCGCATCATACTTACAAAAACTGAAATATATAACACTACCACTTTTAAAACCTGTGGTCCTTCCTGCTATAACACTCGGAACCATATGGACATTCAACAACATAAACATAATCTACCTTGTAACTGGTCAGGCAGGTGGAACTGAAAGAGCTGATATACTTGTTTCAGCATTATATAAAGCTGCCTTTGTTTATAATAGGTACAGCTATTCCGCAGCCTTTGCAATGATAATATTTGTAATACTCTTTTTGATAACCACATCATACTCAAAGATGATAAAGGTTGATAATTAGGAGAACTAAATGAATAAAAAATTAAAACCTTTTTTTCTCCATCTCTTTATAATAATAGCTGTTATTATAGCCACATATCCTCTGATAAGAATATTTTCAGTCTCAATAAGACCGGGTGACAGAATAATTTCAACAGATCTATCAATAATTCCTGATGGTGCGAGCTTTATCTCATACATAAAACTTTTCAAGGAAACATATTTCTTGAGATGGATTTTTAATTCACTCTTGATAACATTTGCAACATCATTTATAGGTGTAAGCTTAGCGTCCACTGCAGCCTATGCATTTTCTAGATACAGATTTGTTGGTAAGAAATGGGGGCTTCAGTTACTTCTTTTAAGCCAGATGATTCCTGCCGGGATGCTTATACTCCCACTCTATCTTATGATAATGAAGCTCAATCTTATAAACACATATTTAGGAATGGTCATAGCATATTCAGTTTCATCGCTTCCGTTTAGCATATGGATTTTAAAGGGTTATTATGACACAATACCTCATTCATTGGAAGAAGCTGCTATGGTAGACGGTGCAAATGAACTTCAGGCATTTTACAGGATAATACTTCCTCTTTCCACCCCCGCTTTGAGCATAACCTTCCTTTTTAACTTTACAACTGCGTGGAACGAGTATCTTGTTGCAAGGGTTGTCCTTTACAATCCACAGAACTACACATGGACACTCGGTCTTTTTGAACTTCAGGGTCAGTTCATAACCCAATGGGGAATGTTCACAGCAGGTTCTATTATAATAACAATACCTGTTCTTTTGATATTTTTATACTCTTCCAAATGGCTAGTTTCAGGGTTAACGCTCGGAAGTGTTAAAGGATGATTCAGTGGAGGAATAATGGCTGATGTTAAATTTATAAATCTAAAAAAGTCTTATGATGAAACCACGATACTTGATAACATAAACTTCAAGATACAGGACAAAGAATTTGCAGTTATAGTTGGCCCAAGCGGATGTGGTAAAACAACACTACTAAGAATGATTGCAGGACTTGAGAACATAACCTCAGGGGAAATACTTATAGATAACACAAAGGTGAACGAACTTCCCCCATCAAAAAGAGAGGTAGCTATGGTTTTTCAGGATTATGCCCTCTACCCTCATATGACTGTTAAAGAGAATATGAGCTTTGCCTTAAAGATGAAAAAAGTCAATCAGGATGAGATAGATAAAAGAGTTAATGAGGCAGCGAACATACTTCAGCTTTCGAATCTTATATCAAGAATGCCAAAACAACTTTCAGGAGGTCAGAGGCAGAGAGTAGCAATAGGAAGGGCAATAGTAAGACATCCAAAGGTTTTTTTGTTTGATGAACCGCTTTCAAATCTTGATGCTAAGCTCAGAGAAGAAATGAGGATAGAGATATTAAAACTCTATCAGAAGCTTCAAACAACAATGATCTATGTAACACATGACCAGATTGAAGCAATGACATTGGCAAGCAAGGTTATAATAATGAACAAAGGAAAGATTCAGCAGATAGGAACCCCTATAGAGGTTTATAAAAAACCAAATAATTTATTTGTTGCATCATTTATAGGCACACCAACTATGAATTTTCTAAAAGGGATTATACTTTTTGAAAACCAAAAGCTTTATTTAAAATCACATGACAAATTCTTTTTTATACCAAACTTCGCTTTTCCTCTATCTGATAAGTATATCAATAAAGAAGTAATATTAGGCATAAGACCTGACGATATAATACTTGATGATTCTAAAATTGATGTAGAAAACAAGGTAGAGGCAAATGTTGATGTCGTCGAACTTTTAGGTCCTCGTGAAAATGTTCATATAAGACTTTCATCAGACAAAACAATATGTGCGACAAGTCATTCATTTAATTCAACCCCAAACAGCAAGATAATCTTTTCGCTGAATTATCCAAACATCCATCTTTTTGATCCAAAAACTCAGGAAAGAATAAACTGAATATAATATTATATTGATTTTATTGAAATACTAATCCTAATATTTTATCCATTCACAAGTTTGGTTCTTTAGTAATTACTGTGGATATAGTCTTAGATTTAATAGTCCGCAATACTGATGGATATTTAGAGTTCATTGAAAAAGCCTAACGGTGGATGTTTCACAAATGAAGGACTGCCAGATAACTATATAGATAACCTTTTCAGTGCCCCTATTTATTGATTATGATAAGCTGCTGTTATGGAGTAATCACCTATCTTTAATATGTTTATTTTTTTATTTTTTGATATGATATCAGATATATCAGATGCCTTCCCCTTGTGAAGAAGTATTTCTATGGACGCAGAGCTGTTTGAATAGTTTTTAACAACAGCCGTTCTTATCAAAGGAATGTTTCTGAAATATTTTATTAATTCATTGAGATCATTCACCGAATCGAGATTAGTAATATCAAACTTTACAACCCTTTTTTCATTATAAAAATCTATTATAGAATTTTTTATCTCGGAATATACCTTCCTTGCACAATTTATGCCTGCATTGTTTTGTGCATCATTATCATTCAATCCTATGCCACCATTTGAGCCAGAAAAAGCACCTATCATTTCATTTTCTTTGGTATAGATCCTGCCACTTATTGAGCAGGAGTATGATATAAATCCACCCAGCCCTTCTGATGTATTAAATTTAATATCTGTTCTGCCATCAACTATTATATCGGCAGAATCGCTATCCTTCATCACTCTGAATGTATCCTTTTTAAAATTTGAAACAAGCTCATTGTTTGCAAAACCCGGTGCTTTTCCATTATCATTTATACTTATATACACTGAAGGACTTCCTATCTTTTCAACAGGATTTTCAATTGTTTTTATTTTGTTAGTTATGTCCTCTTTTCTTACATAGGCCTTTATTTTTGTTTTGTAAAAGTTATCTTCAGTGTATTCTTTTAAAACCTCATATTTTTCTATATATCCCTCAGACTTGGATGTTATCTCATCGTCTATTAAAACTGATTTTGAAACGAGAGTATCACCGCTCACATATACTCCAACAACCAGATGAAGTGCATTCTTAAGAGCATCATCAAGTGATGATTTTTTGGCAGCGGAGATGTTGCTATCCACAATAGGAGCCATACCAACTGATTCTACGACCTCAACATCATAGTTGCTGTTAAGCTCTGATTTCTTTAGATTGTGAGAGCAGGATGCAAAAAGAACCATCACTGATAATAGATAAAAATAATTTTTTTTCATAAACCATTTTCTGACTGTTATTACGCCCGGAATCCGGGCGTAATAACAAGATCTATTTTACTCCAGAACCTTCAAACCCATATCCTTGAGTGCTGTTTTAGGGAGTCTTAGAACAACAACACAACCATCATCATTAGTCCACTCAGTTCTTACAACCTGAGCTCCCTTTATCAAAGCATCAACCTTTGTTGATAAAAGCGAATCTGTCTCCATAGCCTTTTCAACCGTTACTCCGCCTTCTAACTGTATCCCCTTTATGATTGAAAGCATATTATACTGACCGTTTACTATGGCAGCATTCCTTGATGTAGCCATTCTCTGAGTTTTATTGTCAAGATTTTGATCGGCTGCACCCATACCTCTTGCAAATATATAATTTTTTGTTACACCCTCTTCAACCCATTCCCTTTCTATCTCACCGTTCTTTGATACCGTTGATTTATCAGGACTTGATTTACAAGCCACTACAAACAATGAAATTGCTATAACTAAATATATTCTTTTCATAATTCCTCCATAAACCTATTTTACATTTTAAAACTATTGACAGTCAACTGATTTTTTGGTATATTCTTTTATGTCCAAGTATCTTATTTTTTATTCTGGATTTCTATGATAAAAGTTGTTAATCTTAAAAAAAAATATGGTGATTTCGAAGCATTGAAAGGAATATCGTTTGAGGCAAAAAACAATTCCATAACTGCACTCTTAGGCCCAAATGGAGCAGGTAAGACCACAACACTGAGAATTTTAAGCGGATATTTTTATCAGGATTCAGGCGATATAGAATTTTATGGTGAAAAATTTCTTCAAACGCCAGAGTTTAAACGGATGGTAGGATATGTTCCAGAGAACAATCCTGTCTATGATGATCTTGAGGTCTATGATTATTTGTTTTGGATTGCATCGGCATATAGACTTGGGAAAAAAGAGGTAAAAAAAGCCATAGACAGTTGTTCTATCGGCAGCATAATAGGTGAAAGAATTGGCACACTATCAAAGGGCTATAAACAGAGGGTTTCGCTTGCGAAGGCAATAATCCATAATCCACGATTGCTTCTACTTGACGAGCCAACAACAGGACTTGATCCAAACCAATCAGATGAGACAAGAAGGCTTATAAATGATATGAAAAAAGATAAAACCATTATCATATCAACCCATATCCTTAGTGAAGTGGAGATGCTCTGCGATGATATGGTGATAATAAACCGTGGAGAGGTCGTTTTATCAGGATCAAAAAAGGATATAATAGAAAAAAATTCAGTCAATGAGTATGTGGCTGTGTTTGAGGGAAATGTAGAAATTGATTTTTCAGTTATTGAAGGATTTGAGTCTGTGAATAAAATAATCAGTAATGATGAAACCATTTACAGGATAAAATTTTATATTAAGAGTGATATGAGAAAGGATATAATGGAATTGATAAAAACTCATAATCTGCCATTAAGAGAATTTTATAAGAAAAGAGTAACACTTGATGAGATATTTAAGGAATTAACTGAAAAAAATAACGGAGTTGAAATTGAAAATAATTGACTTTAAAAACACAGTCATACTGATTAATAAAGAGCTGGAGCATTATCTAAATACTGCTCCAGCATATATATTGATATCAATATTTCTTTTGATAACTGGATATTTTTTTGCTCAACCATTGTTCCTGACAAATGAGGCCAATCTTAACTCACTCACAGAGATAATTCCGCTGATACTTACATTTTTTGCTCCTGCTCTGTCCATGCGGCTTATCGCTGAGGAAAAGAAAACTCAGACAATTGAGGTTCTCTTAACTCTTCCATTTACGGAAGAAGAGATAATAATATCAAAATATATATCAGCCTCAATAATAATAATATCATCCATAATCTTTATGTTTCCTTATGTGACAACCCTTTATTTTTTATCATCACCAGATACTGGTCATATAGTAGGCAGTCTTGCAAGCATTGTGCTCTGTTCACTCTCATTTCTTTCAATCGGCGTTTTTGCATCAACGATATCATCAAGCCAGATAACAGCTTTTATAATTGGTTTTGGGATATCTTTTGTTTTTTATTTGGTTGGAAAGGTCGCACCATTTATGCCACTTCATATTCAGGGCTTGATATCATATATCGGTATTGATCTTCATATCTCCAATATGGCAAGAGGAGTTATAGATATTAAGGACATAATTTACTTTTTTTCTTTGATAATATTTTTTATTTATCTTGGAATTTGCAGATTAAAAAATATGAGGATTAGATGAGCTTTATAAAACGCTGGATATCAGCCATTTATCTTTTAATAATAATTTTGATTATAAATTTAATATTTTCATATACAAACATAAGACTTGATATAACAAAGGATAGAATATACTCACTCTCAGCTGGAACAAAAAATATTTTAAAAAAGATAAAAGATCCATTACTCATAGATATATATGCTTCAAAAGAGCTTCCAGCTCAGGCAGAAGCTAACTGTGATTATTTAAAATCTATGATAAAAGATTATTCTTCCTATTCTGACAGGATGATTAAATATTCTTACACCGAGCTTGATTCATCAGAAAAATCAAGGGAAATGGCCTTAAAGGAAGGAATAATGCCAGTCAGATTTGACATGATCTCAAAGGAAAAGTTTGAACAGAAGGAGGGTTTTATTGGTTTTGTCATAAGATACAGAGAGAAGAAAAGAATAATTCCGTTTGTCTCAGATGTCTCAAATCTTGAGTATCAGCTTAGCTCAACCATCAGCAATTTAATAAATGAAAATAAAAAGTCAGTTTATTTTATATCTAACTCAAAGGCAATAACAAATCTCACACTGCCAGATGAATTATCCCAACAGCTTTCAATGAATTACGAATTAAAGGCTACAACGCTTGAAGATATTTACAGAACGACAGAAACACTTACAGTATGTTTTTTGGGTCCAAACGAAGCACTTGATGAAAAGGAATTATTTTATTTTGATCAGCTGCTTGTAAAGGGTTCAAAGATTTTTTTAGCCTATGATAAAAAATATACATCCCTTGAAAATTTTTTTACAAGGGACAATCCAGTTGGAATAGAAAAAACACTTGAAGCAAATAATATTCATATAAAAAACACGCTTATAGCTGATAAAAATTCTGCTGTAATCCAAGTATCAGCAAGGCAGGGGATGTTCGTTGTAACAAATATTGTTAAATACCCATACTTTATACTTACGACAAACATAAACAGAGAGAACCCAAGCACAGGAGATATTTACTCTTTGACCATACCATTTGCATCACCGTTGTATTTTTCAACTGGCACAACACAGATATCTTTTACACCAACAGTTAAGACATCAAAACAGAGCATTGCAAAGAAGGAAAACACATATATAAGCATAAATCCATTTGAAAAATATGTATTGGAAAAGGATGATATAAGTGGACAATTTGATATTGCTGGAATCTTTTATGGAAACTTTACATCAGCTTTCAACAACTCCCCGAACTACGATAAAAAGAAAAGTCAGGGTTCTGGTTCTGGCGCAGACTTTCTGAAAACCTCTAATAAAAAATCTATGCTTTATCTTATAACATCATCTAAATTTATTGTACACAATGATTTAAACCCTGAAAATTCACAGTTTTTTATAAATATAATAAATTATCTAAACGATGACAATGATCTTCTTTCAATAAGAAACAAAAATGCTGGTTTTATACCTCTTAAAGATATACCAGATAACTCAAAAATAATAATAAAATATCTCAACATATTTATGCCTGTCATAATTGTAATATCATTTGGTCTTTATTTCTGGCAGAGAAAGAAAATAAAGATTGAAAAAATAAAAAACTTTGTGTGATAAGAGAAGTGAATGAAAAGTTATATAAAAATATTTTTGGCTATTATACTTTTAATTACAGCCTATCTAATATTTAAAGATTTATCACCATCTGCCAAAAACTATAATACTATGTCTGAGATGATTGATACAAAAGATGCCCAGTATATAAAAATAAAATCCAAAAATACAACTACTGTTGAGTTTGAAAAACAAGATGGTCTCTGGTGGATGATATCCCCCTACCGCATACAGGCAAACAACGACGAAATAAAAAAATTTTTGATAAGGATTTCTTCAGTAACACTTTTCGGACCTCTTACAAAAAATCCTGAACTCTATGAAAGGTTTGGGATAGTGGACTCATCAACTGAGTTAATCATAAAATCAACAGATGAACTAAAGATTATAATAGGAAAACAGACTGAGGATTACTCTGGCAGTTTTATAAAACTCAACAACTCAGATGCTGTATATGAAGCCAATGGATTATTTATTTATGACGTGGAAAGGGATACATATGGTTTTATATCAAAAAAAATCATTGATACAAAAGAAACCGAAACAACAAATATAAAAATAAATTATAAAGGAAAGGAATATCTTTTTTCAAAGACTCAGGATAGATGGATAGATACAAACGGCAAAAAGATATTTGATATATTAAACTCAATAAGCTTTTATAGCATAAATGGCACAGAACAAATTAAATCATACGATATGAAAATAACCGTATCATCCATATCAAAAACTCAAGTCCTAAATATTAAAAAAATTAATAATGGTGCAATTATATACTTGGATGGTTATAATTTTATGGTTGATAACACAAACTTTAAAAAACTAAACAGATTAATAGAAATCATAAATTAAGAAGGACTAATTAGTTATTTGGTTATCTCGTTGTTTGGTTATTTAGTAAGAAGAATCATCAGGATGTAATCATCTGGGATGACTCATTACTTTGTGATATGCAAGTGATGTGAAAAGAATCTTTTCGGTAAATTTCCCTAATTCATAGACTTTATACATAGAAAGATTATATAAAATTAAAAATAGTTTCCCTTCATTCTGACACGATCGTATGGAATTTGAGAAGACTTAAGCAAAAATAACAATAACAAAATAAAATACCTGCTACTTTTTTTTACAATCAGATCGTTTAATGATTTTATTATTCAATTTAACAACACAGATTGATTACAAATGAAAAATTCGGGTAAATGTTTAAATGCATATATGTTTATTTATTTAAACAATGATTAAATCTTTTAAACATTGATAATTAAGTTTTCCTTCATTCTGACACGATCGTATGGAATTTGAGAAGACTTAAACAAAAATAACAATAACAAAAAAATTGGGCTGCTACTGCTTTTGACTTTTTATTCTACAGTTCCCGACTTTCGCATTTTTTCAATAAAAAGATGTATGTGTAATTTTTTTCCCCAAGGAGAGAGTTTCCAAAAAGTCCGTAAGGCTGATGTAGTGCCCATGAAAAAAGGGTATTTTTTAAATTCCCCTACGAGAAATTTTTTTTAACTAAAAAAATGCGGAAGTCGGAAGATTATTTTTTTAAAATTTTTAATATCGCCTTAGCATATTCTTTTGCTGCAAGTGGACCGTTTGCAGTTATTATGTTTGAGTCAAGCTCAACCATATTTCCAGTGTAAAACGCCCCATTTTTTACGAGTTCATCAATGCCATCAACCCAAACAGTAGCCTTCCTGCCTTTTAACATCCCTGCGTGAGCAAGTATAACAGGAGATATGCATATTGCACCAACAGGCTTTCCTGAGTCATAAAATTTAGAGAAGATTTCATAAATTTTTTTATTATCAAGTTCTTTTAGTGCTCCTGGACCACCGACAAGCCCAATAAAATCATATCCATCTGTATTTATTTCATCAACTGTCATAGTTACATCAGCAGTTATTTTAATCTTACCTGTTGCCTTGCCCTTTGATGTTGAAACGGTATCAACAGTTATTCCGTTTTTTTCAAGTATTCTTTTGGGTTCCAAATACTCCTCATCCCTAAATCCATTGAATGCTATAAAAAAAGCAACCTTCATAGAGTCTCCTTTTTAACTGCATCTCTGACATCTGCGTAACTTCCTCTTATGTTAGCAATAGGAACAACTTTAAATTTATTCAATGAAAAAATTATTTCAAGATCTTTATCAGCTGTATCTCTTTCTCTCCTCAAAAAATCTATTCTTCCAGTTTTTTCTATCTCATTTTTTAAAGCATTCACATCTATTTTAGAGTCTGAAAGGAGATAATCAGCGATATGCTTCGCAACTATTTGGTCTTCAGAGTTGGTAATATCGTAAAATATGTATGCTGGAACTATGAGGACATCATCAGTCTTTGATGAAAGATATCTTTTAACAGACTCAATGTTAGAAAGTGTAGCTATTATTATAACGGATGCGTTGATACAGGCATTTACAGCCTTTGAACCGGAGTTAGTAAGAACAATAACATCATTCTTTATATCTTCAGTCATAGCAAGATACGGAGAATTATCGTATTTTTTTATATCAATCTTTCTTTCACTAAAAAAATCATAATTATTATTAGCTTTATAAAAATCAAGAGCGATTTTTTCGTCAGAGAATACCTTTATTCTTTTACCCCTTTGTAGGAGTGCAACCACCGTGGATGAAAATCTAAAAAAATCTATAACAATAGCTATACCTTTAAAATTTTTTACATCATACTGATTTTTTGCAATATCGATATTCAATGTATTCATATTTCTCCTATGGTTTATGAGCCTTACAATAACTGCCTTCAAATCTAAAGTGCAGTATCCTGTTGTTTTTGTCAGCAGAAAAAGAAGTTTTACACCATTTTACTCCCATGTCCCCACCCTCAGCTGCAAGTTTTTTTATTGTGGCCTCATATGATTTAGGACTTACAAGAGTTTTACCCATCCAAAGCCATATATACATCTTATTTTCGCTTGGCATCTTGTACTCATAGCTTGGAACTCCCCAACTCATTATAAGATCATTTATATCACCACCAACCCACGAACTGAGTATCTTTTCATAGTTGGAGGTGGTAGCACATGAGTATAAAAAAATTGATATAAGACAAAAAAGGACTTTTTTCATACACTTTTACTAACTACTATAGCTTTTCTCTCATAGCCTTTTGCTTTGAGAACCTTAACATTTGCAAAATCACCAGGTTCATAATTATGATTATTTATAATGCTGAAATATCCATCTATATCAGGGGCATCAAAATAGCTCCTCGCTGTGTTTTTAGCATCAAAAATAACCTTAAACCTTTTGCCTATCATATTTAAATTTAGGTCATCAACCACCATGCTCTGTGCCTTTATTATTTTTTTATATCTAATCTCTTTTGTTTTTTCATCAATTTGCTTCATAGAATAAGCTGCTGTGTCCTTCTCCCTTGAGTATTTAAAAGCAGAAAGTGAGTTAAACTTATATTTATTAATAAAATTTAAAAGCTCATTAAAATCATCATCAGTCTCACCTGGAAAACCAGTTATAACGGTTGTCCTTAACGCGACATCAGGGAGTATGTTTTTAATAAGCTGTAATTTTTCTTCAATGATTTCTTTGTTATATTTTCTATTCATCTTTTTGAGTATTTTATCGGATATATGTTGGACAGGCATCTCAAGATATCTGAGTATTTTTTTACTGTTTTTTATTTGAATTAAAAGTTTTTTATCTATACGTCTAGGATAGAGATACATAAGCCTTATCCATTTTATATTCTTTATTTTCTCAATTTCTTTTAGGAGTTCAATTAAAAAAGGTTTTCCGTATATATCAACTCCATAGCTGGTTGTATCCTGAGCTATAAGACAGAGCTCTTTGACCCCAACATCTGAAAGATTTTTTGCCTCCTCAACAACATATTCAACTGGCTTGGATCTAAATCTTCCCCTTATCTTAGGAATTGTACAGTATGAGCAGAAGTTGTTACATCCATCAGCAATTTTCAAATATGCGACATGGGGTGATGTTAAAAGTATTCTATCATTAGAATTAAGCATCTCAGGATGAGGTTTTAAAAAAATCTTTTTACTTTTCTCTGATATCTTTGATATTTCATCTATGGAATCTATACCAAATAAAAAATCTATATCAGTATATTTTTTTAAAAGCTTATCCTTCAGTCGCTCAACCAGACACCCACATACTACAATCTCTATATTTTTTTTCTTTTTGAGTTCAATATACCTTTCAATCACGGCTTCAGATTCCTCTATGGCGGAACTTAAAAAGGCACAGGTATTTATGACAACAATTGAAGCTTCCTTCTCTTCAAGGGTAAGCTCATAACCAGATTTAGTTAGTTTAGATGCTATTGTTTCGCTGTCCACAAGATTTTTTGGACATCCAAGACTTATGAGATAAAATTTTTTCACTTATAGAAAATTCCTTTTCGTTCTAATTTTTTAAACACGACAAAAACCATATAGGCAATGATTATTGAAAAAATTAAAAATAAAGACTGAGCCAGCCTCGGGTTGTCTATGCCCAAAATCCTTTCTATCTCAGACATACCACCCATAGATGCAAAAAAATTTGGTATGGATATGGCTATTGTTATCATTGTGAGAGTTTTTATCCATATATTCATATTGTTGTTTATCACAGATGCCCTTGCATCCATAAGACCAGAGAAAACCTGAAGATATATATCAGCCTGATTCTTTGCCTGATTGTTCTCTATGATTATATCATCAAGATACTCTATGCTCCTTTCAGTGAAACCAAACCTTGATGCCTGAGCCTTTAATTTTTCAAGAACAAGAGAATTTGATGCTATTGCACTTTCATAATAGACAAGAGACTTTTCAAGTGTGAACATATGGATCAAATACTTATTATCCATAGATGTAGAGATCTTTGTCTCTATCTCATCAGCTATCATATTGATTATCTTTAAGTGTCCTATGAAATGAGCTATGGAATTATAGACAAGTTTAAGAAAAATCTCTCTTATGCCTATCACATAATCAAAATACTTACCAGAGAATAGGTCTAAATCCTCAGATGTTACTATTATTAAAACCTCGTTGTAGAGAAAAAGACCAAATGACTGAACCTTAAAGAGATAGTGATCCTTTGAAGAGTAATTTTTGGGTCTTTTAAATATAAAATCAAGCCTCTTATCTGAAAATTCTACTCTTGAGAGCTCCTCAGGATCAAGTGCTGAATTTATATTATTCAGATCAATATCAAACCTCTTTGATATATCTATTCTCTCATCGGATGATGGAGATATAAGAAGTATTATTCTTGGATTTTCATCCGATTCAACTATTTTATTGTTTGATATTGTATATCTTTTTATCATCTTTTCAATGAATCTGTTTTAAGTTTTGATGAAACTATTTTTCCTATTTCAGATAAATTTTCTATAACAGTTATTCCTGCATCACTCAACGCTTTAACCTTTGACTCATGGGTTCCGCTTGAACCCTCAACGATTGCACCAGCATGGCCCATTCTCCTTCCCTTAGGAGCAGTCTTTCCAGCTATGAAAGAAAACACTGGTTTTTTCACATTCTTCTTTATATAATCAGCTGCTTCTTCCTCATCACTTCCACCTATTTCTCCTATCATCAGTATTGCTTTTGTCTCCTTATCAGCATTAAAAAGTTTTATTGTATCAATAAAATTTATACCATGCACAGGATCACCACCCATACCCACAACAGTGCTTTCTCCAAGCCCTTCCTGTGTTATCTGCCATACTGCTTCATATGTAAGAGTTCCTGATCTTGAGACTATCCCTACGCTGCCTTTTTTGTGGATATATCCCGGCATTATTCCGCACTTTGACTCATCAGGTGTTATCACCCCTGGACAGTTAGGCCCAACAAGTATTATATCCTTTCCCTTCCCCTTTAAATAGGTAAGCTGTTTTTTTACCCTTGTCATATCCATAACAGGAATCCCCTCAGTTATACATATTATAACCTTTATATCATTGTATGCACACTCAATTATAGAATCAGCAGCAAATGGTGGCGGAACAAATATCATAGCAGTGTCTGGTGATGTTTTTTTTACAGCATCTGAAACGGTATTAAACACAGGCACCCCTAAATGAGATGTTCCTCCTTTGTTAGGGGTTACTCCAGCAACTATATTTGTTCCATAATCTATGCACTGCTGGGTATGAAAACTTCCCTGAGAACCTGTTATACCACAGACAAGAACCTTAGAGTTTTTGTTTAAAATTATCGACATATATAACCTCCAAATAAATAGTGTTAAGTGGTTAGTGAACAGTAATAAGGAAAAATACCTTATTTAACTGACCACTGTATTAGTTATCAGTGGGTAGTTAACAGTATTCAGCAAAAGGAAACTCCTTATTCACTGCTTACTGTCCACTATTGCTTTTTCTCTTTTCTGTCTTCTGACCCTGCCTGCGCCGAAGTGGCTTCGGCAGGCAAGTTCTGTTTTCATCTTGATGATTCTTCTTCCTAAATAACTAGATAACTAAATGACTAAATAACTAATTTGTCTGTCTTCATCTGCTGTCTTATCTGTTTACATCTTGGTTGAATCTGTATTCATCTCGATGATTAAATAACTATATAACCAAATAACCAGACAACCAGCTTTGCTGATCACTGTTCACTGACCACTATTTGGTTTTGCTGATCACTGTTCACTGTCCACTGATCACTGTTTAACCAATTCGACTGCCTTTTTACAGCCATCCCACAAACTTTCAGCCTGTGTGAACTTAAGACCTGAGTTTTTGAGTATCTCCTTCCCTTCCTTAACATTTGTTCCTTCAAGCCTTACAACAACTGGAACATTGACATCAACATTTTTTGCAGCCTCAACTATTCCCTTTGCTATATTGTCACACTTCATTATACCACCAAATATGTTAACAAGAATCCCTTTAACCTTATTATCCTTCAGTATAATTTTAAACGCATTTGTTATCTGCTCAACATTTGCACCACCACCCACATCAAGAAAGTTTGCAGCCTCTCCACCAGCTAACTTTATAGTATCAAGCGTTGCCATAGCAAGGCCTGCACCATTCACCATACAACCAATATTACCATCAAGGCTTATATAGTTTATCCCTATCCTTTTAGCTTCTTTCTCAAGCTCCGATGATTCTCTATCAGGAAGAGCAGCTATATCTGGGTGCCTAAAGAGTGAATTATCATCTATTATAACCTTGGAGTCAAGGGCTATAATTTTATTCTCAGCTGTTATTATTAAAGGGTTTATCTCAACAAGGCTTGCATCATACTCTATGAAAAGCTTCACAAGATTTGTTATAAGATTTATAAAATCATTTAAAAGATTTTTTGGTATTTCAAGCCTGTATCCTACATCCTTTGCCTGCCATGGCATAAGCCCTGCCTCAACATCAACTGGCATCTTAACTATCAGCTCGGGTTTTTCCTTAGCAAGCTCCTCTATGGACATCCCACCCTCTTTTGATGCAACTACAACTGGAACTGATGCCTTTCTATCCATAGTAACGGATATGTATATCTCCCTCGATATATCACTTGCCTCATCTATCAAAACCTCTTCAACCTTTATTCCCTTACCCTGAGTCTGATGGGTAACAAGGGTCATACCTAACATGTTTTTTATTATTGACCTTGCCTCATCCTCATTCTTTGCTATTTTAACACCACCAGCCTTTCCCCTTCCGCCAGCTAATACCTGCGCCTTTATTACAACAGGATATTTATCTATCCTTATTTTTGAGATATCATCACCAATCCTTAAAACACCACAGCGATTAGGAATAGGTATATTATATTTTTTAAAAAGGTCCTTGCCCTCATATTCTACAAGTTTCATAAAACCTCCTGTAAGATACAGAAATCTATTTAGCAGGCTAATCTTTGAGACCATCAGTGAATACAGAGACTTCAATGCTACAAATAACCCAACAAATCATTCAATCTTTTCATCAATGCTTGCTTTGTCAAAGTATATTTTATACATTTTTTATTTTTAATACAATATTGAACAAATTTTATAAAATATACATATGTCAAAGTATTATTTCTGTGCGATAGCGGGTTCTGGAATGAGTGCACTGGCTCAGATGGCTGCTATGGAAGGCAATTCTGTAAGCGGTTCTGATAGATCTTTTGATCAGGGGAAAAATATCGATATCAAAACAAAATTTGAGAATATTGGCATAAAAATATTTCCTCAGGATTCAACCGGCATAACTTCAGATATAGATTTTTTTGTTGTTTCTACAGCAGTTGAGGATAACAACCCTGATATTATAAGGGCAAGAGAACTCGGACTTAATATTATCCACAGATCAGAGCTTCTATCACGCTATGTTAATACTCATAGAACAATAGCAGTTGCTGGGACAAGTGGCAAGAGCACCACAACAGCAATGATATGGCATATACTCAATGAGAATGGATTTGAACCATCTGTTATAAACGGGGCATACATAAACTCACTTATGAGTGAAAAACTGATAGGAAACGCATATATGGGAGGCGGAGATATTCTTGTGATAGAAGCTGATGAATCTGATGCAACAATAAAAAAATACAAACCCGAGATAGCTCTCATACTCAACATATCAAGAGATCACAAGAGTATAGATGAATTGAAAGATATTTTCCTATTTTTTTCAAAGCAATCAAAAAATGTTTTTTTAAATGAAGATGATTCCAATCTTATGGATATTAGCAACCAGATCAGCAACCCTGTATTTTTCGGTCATAAATCATCAGGAGTTGAAATAAAGAAATTAGAGCTTTCTCGCTCAGAATTTGAGGCTTTTGGTGGAATTTTTTCATTGCCTATGGGAGGTATTCATAATATAGAAAATGCCATTGCAGCAACAGCTGTTGCCAAACACATCGGTGTTGACATAAAAGATATATCAAAGGCTCTCTCATCATTTAAGGGAACTTTTAGAAGATTTAACATAATAGGAGAGAAAAACGACATCACAGTTATAGATGATTATGCTCACAATCCGCAAAAAATAGCCGCCATTTTAAAAGCATTTAACGCTGATCCTTCAAAAAGGATAATAGCGATCTATCAACCACATGGCTTTGGACCGACAAGGATGCTTAAGGATGAGCTTGTGAAGGTTTTTTGTAAAAATTTAAAACCCTCAGATATACTCATAATGCCTGAGATATTTTATTCTGGCGGAACTGTCAGCAGGGATATATCGTCACAGGATATAGTCACTGAGGTTTCAAAAAAAGGTATAGAATCATATTATTTTTATGATAGGACATTGATACCAGACTTTCTTAAAAATAAAATCAGAAGTGGTGATATAATCGGTGTCATTGGAGCAAGGGATAACTCCCTTCATAACTTTGCTGTTGATTTGTTTAACAGTATTTAAAAGGAGAGATATGAAGAAAGCAATCATAAGTCTTTCAGGCGGGCTTGACTCAACAACCTGTTTAGCATGGTCAATAAACAAAGGTTATAAGTGTTTCGCTGTTACCTTTGACTATGGACAAAGACATATAAAGGAAATAAAAGCTGCTAAAAATGTTTCAAATTTTTATAATGTTCCGCTTGTAGAAATAAAGCTAAAATTTCCATGGCTTGAAGTAAGCTCACTTGTTAATCCTGATAAAAAGATACCTGATCTTAAATACAAGGATATTATATCAGGCAGGATACCATCCACATACGTGCCAGCAAGGAACCTTGTATTCACATCCATACTTGCATCGTATGCTGACTCAATTGCTGCTGATTTCATTGTTCTCGGCCCAAACGCAATAGACTACTCAGGATATCCTGATTGCCGTCCTGAGTTTTATGAACAGCTTGGTAAGGCGATAAAATTAGGCACAAGAAACAAAAACATAAAAATACTCACTCCGATAATAAATCTTTCAAAATTTGAGATAGTAAAACTTGCCTACAAGTTTAATGCTCCTTTGAAATACACATGGTCATGCTACTACGGTGATAAAAAGCCATGCGGCAGATGTGATTCCTGCAAGCTAAGAGCAAAGGGATTTAAAGAAGCAGGGGTTATAGATCCAGCTCTATGAAAAATTTAAAAGCACCTGTATATGACATGTTCTCATCATATCAGGGAGAAGGACTTTTTGTTGGACAGAAGCAGATATTTTTAAGGTTCAGTGGCTGTAATTTGAGCTGTTCATACTGTGATGAAAATGCATCAAGGGAAAAAGGAAATATAAAGGATGTATCAGAAACAGTAACAAAGATAACAAAGCTTTCAATAAAAGATCATATAAATGTCATTTCTTTTACTGGCGGAGAACCACTTTTATACACTGACTTTATAAAAAAAGTTATAAAAGATCTCGGGAGAGATTTTAATTATCTCATTGAAACTAATGGTATTCTTTACAATAATTTAAAGGAGTTGATAGATTTAATTGATATTGTTTCTATGGATATAAAATTTCCACAGTACAGTGGAAAAGAGTTATGGGAAGAACACACCAAATTTTTAAGGATATCAAAGAATAAAAATGTTTATGTAAAAGTTGTAGCTGGCAGTGAAATAAAAATATCTGATTTCAAAAAGGCCGTTACGATCGTTTCATCCGTTTCATCACAAATTCCTTTTTATATACAGCCTGTAACACTGAATGGTAATGTCTTATTTGATATGGATTTTATAGATAAACTTTACAGTATTGCCTCATCGGAGCTCAGTGATGTTAGATTTCTACCACAGATACACAAAATAATAAAAATAAAGTGATTTCATCCGCCCTCTATAATTTTCTTCACACTCATTGCTCTCATAAGATCAGTTTTCTCGTTTTTCTTCAATGTGCTTTCAAGACTGAATAAATTTTTTATAATATTATCAGAATCCATATCAATTACTTTACTATAAATCCCCCATAACAGATTTGATATCAGTGAAAGATACTCATTATATGAAAGTTTTTTTGAATATTTGAGTATTCCATAGCTCCTCATAACCTTATCCTCCCGACTTCCGCATTTTTTTAGTTAAAAAAACTTTTCTCATAGGGGAATTTTAGAAACACCCTTTTTTCATGGGCACTACATTTTCTTGATTATGTAAGGCGTCAACCGCCACTCCCGCCTCATAAGTTTATATATCTT